>NZ_JAHLEF010000004.1 GCF_018861755.1 Clostridium sp. CF012
ATATGGTATCTAGCCATTTTCTCTACAGTTTCTGAAGGAAATCTTTCTGTTCTATCTATTTCTGCAGCTATTGGTTCAACTTCATTTATTGTAAATTCCCTTACCATTTGTCTTACAAATTCTTGTTCTTTTGTCAATCCGAAATTCATAAACCTTCCTCCTCGCTATTCTATGATAAAGATAACAAGTAGTAATTGTTATCCTTCTCTTGTTTTTTTAAAATTTATTTATTTTTAAAGCATTTTTCTGATTTTTCAAGAAATGCTATCATTCCATTTTTTTGGTCTTCAGTCGCGAAACATGCTCCAAAAATCTCAGCTTCATAAGTTAAAGCTGTATCTATATCCATTTGCATCCCCCTATTAATTGCTGTTTTACATAACTTAACAGCTATAGGTGCATTACTTGCAATTTTCTTAGCTAATAGTTTTGCTTCTTCAATTAAATTTTCAGGTTCTACTACCTTATTAACAAGACCTATTCTTAAGGCTTCTTCTGCATTTATAATTTCTGCAGTAAATAATAATTGTTTAGCCATACCCATACCTACTAGTCTAGCTAGTCTTTGAGTACCTCCAAATCCAGGCGTAATTCCAAGTCCGGTCTCAGGTTGTCCAAATTTTGCTTTTGATGAAGCTATTCTGATATCACAAGCCATAGATAGCTCACAACCTCCACCTAGCGCAAAACCGTTTACTGCTGCTATTATAGGTTTTTCTAAAGTTTCTAGTTTTCTAAATACTTTGTTTCCTAAATTGCCAAATCTTCTAGCACCCATTACATCAAGATCTTTCATTTCTGAAATATCAGCTCCAGCAACGAAAGCCTTCCCATCTCCTGTTATAATCACTGCGTAAATTTGGTCATCATTAGCAATATCATCAATTGCGAGTTCTAGCTCTTTTAATGTTTCTGTGTTTAATGCATTTAGAGCTTTGGGTCTGCTAATTGTAATAACTGCAACCTTGTCTTCTTTTTGAAGAACAACATTTTTGTATTCCACAACATCCACTCCTTACGAATTAATCCATTATTAACTATTTGTTAATAATATAACAAATGAAATTTAAAAATAGTTGAAGCACTTCGCTCCAACTACATTATATATCTTTATAGCACTTATTTCAACAAAAAAAACGCTTTTTTATTTTAAAAGCAGTGTTTTTTAAATTTTAATTGTGCTTAGTTAACCATCACAATTTTATGGATATGTTCTGTCATTCATTAAACAACTAAGAGTTAAAAGACTTTCACTCAAGTGTACATTTTCCACTATTATTTCTTCCGGCACCTCTAAATCCACAGGTGCAAAATTCCATATACCCTTAACCCCATTTGTTACCAACATGTCAGCCACTGTTTGCGCATTGTTTTTCGACACACAAATTACACCAATATCTACTGGTGTGGCTTTAAGAAATTCCACTAATTCATCTATGTCACTTACTTCAACATCTCTGATTTTTAGTCCTATTAGCTTTGGATTAATATCAAAAATACCTGATAAGTTAAATGCTAACTTTTCAAAACGAGTATAATTGGCAATAGCTTGACCAATATTCCCTGCACCTATTATTATCATCTTATATTCTTTTGATAATCCTAGGATCCCACTTATTTCATTTAATAGTTCTTTTACATTATATCCGTATCCTTGTTGTCCAAAATCTCCGAAACAGTTCAAGTCTTGTCTAATTTGCGATGCTGTAAACCCAATTTTTTCGCCTAATTCTTTTGAAGATATTCTATCAACATCATTTTTTAAAAGTTCTCTTAAATATCTATGGTATTTAGGCAATCTTTTAATAACTGCCATTGATATATTTTTTTTTCTTTCCACAGTTTTCACCCCTCCGCCAACATCATGAAATTCATATTGTTATTTTACCACATTATTATAAGTTAGCACTACTTTTTATTACAATTTTAATAGTTCTTATGATATTTTCGCCATTTTAGCTTGTTTCTAAACTATTTTTTAGAATTATTAAAACATATATTTATTTTTTACTACAAAAATTTCAATATAAATAGTACAATAATATATAAACGGACTTTAATTACTACTATAATAGTAATACTACAGAGCAGGGAAGGTGAACATAATAATAGTTCTAAGTTGCAAAGATATTCACAAGAGTTACGGGATAGATGTTATTTTAGACAAAATAACTTTTAGTATAAATGAAGGTGAAAAAATTGGTTTTATTGGTGCTAATGGAGCAGGCAAATCTACACTTTTTAAAATACTCACAAATCAATTAGATTATGATAATGGTGAGCTATTTATAGATAAAAATAAGAAAGTTGGCTATCTATCTCAGGATCTAACATTAAACTCTGATAGCACCATATACGAAGAAACACTTTTAGTATTCGATAATCTATTAAGCCTTGAAAAAAACCTTAAAGATTTAGAATCAAAAATGAATGAGCCTTATGATGCTTCAAAAGAGGAATATACTAATAGAATAATAAAAGAATATACATTAACTTATGACCTTTACAATAATCGCGGCGGATACACCTATAAAGGAGAAATTAGTAGGGTTCTTAAAGGCCTTGGCTTTATGGAAGAAGATTATGATAAGCCAATAAACATATTAAGTGGAGGTCAAAAGACCAGGGTTGCACTATGCAAGTTATTGCTTAAAAACCCAGATATACTATTACTGGATGAACCCACTAACCACCTAGACTTGGATGCTATAGAATGGTTAGAAGATTATTTGAAAGCCTATAAAGGAACCATGTTTATAATATCTCATGATAGATTCTTTTTAGATACTATTTCTAATAAAACTTTTGAACTTCTTAATGGTCATGTGGATTGTTATAATGGAAACTATACAACTTTTATTGATTTAAAGAAAATAAATTATGAAATTCAATTAAAGGCCTACAATTTGCAACAGATAGAAATAAAAAGGCAAGAAGATATTATAACTAAATATAAGTCCTTTAACAGAGAAAAAAGCGTAAGGGCTGCAGAGAGCAGACAAAAATCCTTGAACAAAATGGAAAGGATTGATCAACCTGACAAGGATCCTAGGGAAACTAGGATTAATTTTGAAACAGAAATCAAAAGTGGAAATGATGTCCTTCATATAGAAAATTTATCAAAATCCTTTGGAGACAATCTTTTGTTCGAAAATTTGAATTTAGATATGAAAAGGTCAGATAAGATTGCGCTTATTGGTGAAAACGGAAGAGGTAAAACCACTCTTTTTAAAATCATAATGGATAAAATGCAAAGTGATAAAGGCATAAAAATATTAGGCAAAAATATTTTTGTAGGATATTATGACCAAGAACAATCAAATTTGAATGAAGAAAAAACCATAATAGATGAGGTTTGGGATGAATTCCCTAAACTTACTACCACAGAACTACGTACTGCTCTGGCCGCATTTTTATTTATAGGTGAAGATGTTTTTAAAAATATATCCACATTAAGTGGTGGAGAAAGATGTAGGATTAATCTTTTAAAAATCATGCTATCTAAATCTAACTTCTTGCTATTAGATGAGCCAACAAATCACTTAGACATTATGTCTCGTGAAGCACTAGAGGATTCATTAATAGCATATGATGGCACCGTTATTGTAATATCTCATGATAGATATTTTTTAAATAAGGTAATTTCTAAAATACTTGAATTGAACCAAGATGGTCTTAAAGAGTATTTAGGTAATTATAATTATTATGTAGAAAAAAAGAAAAATCCTCTTAGGTTTCAAGTAGAAGAAGCACAAGCAGGAATGTCAAAGACTCAAATTAATTTTGATAAAAAGAAAAAAAGAGAAGAATCAAAGTTAGAAAAACAAAAGAAAACAGATCTAAAAGATCTAGAAGATAAGATTGCTTCATTGGAACAAGAATCAGAAAAATTGAATAATGACCTTTGCCTAGAAGAGGTCTATTCAAACCCTACTAGAAGTTCTGATGTAAACAATCAACTTTCAAATGTTAAAAAGGAGCTTCAAGATCTTTATGAAGCTTGGGAAGACTTTATAGATGACGCAGAATAAAAAAATCTGTTTTAACATTTTAAGGTTCGAAATGTAGAATGTTCGGATATCCGATAATTCGTTAACAGACTCTAAGTTTATTCCATGAAAAATTTCCTAACGCACTTATTCGACGTCCTGTCTCAAAAGTGCTAGCAGACCGTCCTGGTCTGCTTACGGAAATTTTTCATTGCATAAACTAAGAGTCTGTAAAACTTATTATATACTATCTGCCACATTCTACATTTCGAACCTTACTTATTATAATTTGACTTTATTGATGAAGTACAATGAAAAAGTATAAAATTTATCCGAAGTGACTTGCAACAAGAAACGAACAAAAGATTAGAATTTCTTAGTCGAATTTCCTGTTTGGAGTTCGGTTGCAAGGCACGTAGGATAAATTTCATACTCTTTTAGTATTTATATACGGTTAAACCAACGCTCCTTCTAATAATACTTTGATGTTATCCTTATAAATTTTATTAAACTGACTTATTGGAAGAGGATTCTCTCCAAGTCCAACTTCAATGGTATAACCTGGTTTTCTATATTTATCTATAAACCAATCCTTATATCCTGCAAAACTTGTAATTCCATAGGTTTCTGCAAGTTCATAACCACTTAGACCTGAAAATATCTCTCCTATTTTTCTAGCTTCCGGACTAGCCAAATTTTGAAAATCCCAGTATATTACCTCCCCTTGACTGTGATAAGCTATTACTAATCTAAAGTTGTTTTTTCTTGTAAAATCTGCTACAGCTTTAGACTCTGATTCTGACTCTGGTGCCGTGCCTGAATATCTTGAAGGTCCTGGTCCATATACTCCATAGCTTTTTTCTGCGTCCTTTGACTTTTGCCACAGAGCATCATAATTATGATTAAGGTCTACCCCCCTTATATTTGCACTCCAATTTTTAGAAAAATCAGTACTTCCATTATTCCACTTAATTAAATCATTGTAGTATGGGTTACTCCTATCTAACCCGTTAAGCACTAAGTCAACTCCATCTGGATTTACCATAGGCATTATATATATACTGCTTTTATTCCATATATCCTGAGCATTATAACCTTCTAAAGGTTGACCCAAAGCATAGGCTTTAGCAAAATTTTCAATAAACTTCATTAAAAGTACAGTAGTTATCCATTCATTAGCATGATGAGATCCATTATAAAAAATCTTATTAGGCCCTTTTCCTAGTTTCACATAATAAAGTTCTTTTCCTAGCTCACTCTTCCCTGCACTAGCAACTTCAATAAATGGATACCGAGCCTTTAGTCCTTCTAGGTCTTTTTTCATAATGTCATAAGTGTAGTCAATATTTGTATAAACCACCTCCAATGAATAAGGAACTATAATCTCACGTCCAACTTGCAAATTATTAGGATTTATTTGAGGATTAGCAGTAATTATACTTCCTACGGTTGTGTAATACCTTCTTGCTATAAGATATAATGTATCTCCCGGTCTAATTCTATAAGTATCATAACCTATTAGAAATCTATTCATAAGTTTATACGTATCATTATTTACTATTCCTGTAGGTGATAGGCCAAAATATCTTTGGAACTTCACAACTGCTGCTGCAGTTTTGGGTCCATAAATTCCATCTATCCCGTCCACGCTATAACCTAATTTATTAAGTAGTGCTTGTATTTCCATTACCTCGGTTCCTCTTGAGCCTATCTTTAGGATTTGCAAATTCCCCCTCCTAAAATTTCTTATACTACTATTTTATGAAATTTTCTTAAAAATGTTACAGTTAAAATGAATAAACTCCATGACTTCTTTAATCATTGTAAACATACTCTGCTTTTAAAATCTATACCGTATTATTCAATAATAAATTTTAAGTGCAATTCTTCATATTATGAATATAATAATACTGTAAAGTAATTTAAGGAGATGGCTATTATTGGCTTACAGTGTTAGAGAGTTATTGGCTAGATTATTAAAGTGTGAAGCTGGTGGAGAAGGTGATAACGGAATGCGAGCGGTTGCTTCCGTAGTTATGAACAGAGTAAACGTAGCCGCTGGTGAGTATCTTAGGATAGGTGAAGGCGATTTAAGAAAAGTCATATTTCAAGAAGGACAATTTGATTGTGCAACTTCTGTACTTGCTGGCATTGCTAATCCACAAACTATTTGGGCAAGTCCACCAGATCAGATTCATTATGATATTGCTGATTGGGCTATAGCTGGCAATAGGCTATATACTACAGGCGAATCACTATGGTATTTCAATCCATTTTTACCAGGTTGTCCATATGAATTTCCATTTAACGGTAGCGGTACATTTCAAGTTACTGTAGGTAATCATTGCTTTTACAATCCCACCGCACTCTATTATAAAACTTAACTGAAATCATTACTAATAATATATTTAGATGATAATTTAAAATAGTTTTTCAAATTGGATATTTATATTTATAGTCCCACCTACCATATGCCTTATTTAGGAGCTAGTTAATCTTATAAGCATTATCCTTTTGAATGTATTCTTTTGTATTATATAATAAGAATATAAGCCCAAAAATATAGAAGGAACTGAGTTCCTTCTATATTTTTGGATCTAACTTATATATATTGAAAAACAAATTGAATGTAAATAAACTAGTATTATATCTCTTTTATTTTAAAGTACCATTATTAAGATTATGAATATAATAATAGTATAAAATAATGTAATAAGTTTTTAGGAGGATATTTTATGTTCATAGACCCATCTTACAATTACAATCAAATTCCAATGTGGAGAGATATTCCTATGTTTCCAGAAGCACCAATGAGGCCATTGCCATCTTCTTATAACAATGATAATGCAAATCAAAAATCTATGCCCGCGACTCCCGCTGCTATGCCTCAACCAGATAAAGTTATGAAAGAACCTAGTAAGACTATGCCCAAGGTAAATGCTGATTACCAAAATCCAGAGATTCCACCTACCTCGCCTATAATAAATAATCCACTATATAATCAAGGTTGGTTAAAAACACAAATAGGTAAATTTATAAGTATAGATTTTTTAATTGGCAATATGTATATTGATCGTCAAGGTATTCTAGAAGAAGTTGGAATTAGTTATATCGTAATTAAAGAAAGCGGTACAAATAATATGTTAATGTGTGATATATATTCTATTAAATTTGTAACAGTTTTTGGTGATCAAGCCAGTAAATGTAGGGTATAAGATAAGGAATAAATTTAATCACAATGTAGCCTATAGGTTAAAAGCTATAGTATACATACCCTTAGCCCATTATATGTATCCATATGAATCAAATAATTAGGTGCCTATATAACGATATAACATCACTTCCTGTATTTAGTCAGTATATAATATGCGGCTTGATTGGAAATGATATAAAAAAATGACGTGCTAATTTATATTTTAATTAGCACGTCATTCCCACTTGTATTTATTAAAAAAGCTTCAAAATTGACCCGTTAAGATTTCTCTAGACTTATTTTTTAAACGAGCCCTCTCTCAACCATCTCTGTAATAGCAAAACTTGCTATGTCCCCAGCGAATTTTCCTGGTCCGAAACCTGCATCGTATCCAAGTTCTTTAGCAAGCTCATGTGTTATTCTTGGACCTCCACAAATTAATACAACTTTATCTCTAATTCCTTCGGCTTCTAATAATTCTACTAGGTTAGTAAGGTTTTGAATGTGTACATCCTTTTGAGTTACAGTTTGAGAAACTAGAAGAACGTCTGCTTTAAGTTCTATAGCTTTTTTAATAAATTCTTCATTCTCAACTTGGCTTCCTAAGTTCAAAGCTTCTATCATAGGGTATCTCTCAAGACCATAGTGTCCTGCAAAACCTTTCATGTTCATTACAGCATCTATACCAACTGTATGAGCATCTGTGCCTGTACTAGCTCCAATTATTACTACATCACGTTTAATGTTTTCTTTTATATACTCTCCAACTTCTTTCATATCCATTACGTCACACTCTACAGTTTGAACATGGATTTCTTCATAGTTTACAGTATGTGTTAATGAACCGTAAATCACATAGAAAGCAAATTCTTTATCTAACGAACCATGATGAGCGCAGATTGGATCTTTAAGTCCCATAGATCTAGCAAGTTGAAGCGCGGCTTCTACTCCTCTTTCATTATCCTCTACTGGAAGGGTAAAGCTCACTTGAACCTTACCATCATTCATTGTATCTCCATAGGGTTTAAGCTTTGTTAAATCTAAACTTTTATCATACTCTTTAACTTCTAATGAATATTGTCCTTCGCTCATTACTTTTTCCCTCCTAACATTAAATCTATAAATGGGTTGAAATAAGCTTTTTCTTTTTGAACAACTCCTGCAAGGCCTTTCCCACCTGTTAAAGGTCTTTTAATTCCTGCAAATTTCCCTTGTTGCAGCGTACTGAATAAGCCTTCTTTTTCAATTTCGCAAATTAAATCTGTGGCTTTATTTAATACCTCATCAACTCTTGTTTCCATCATGCCACCTTTTTTGAAGGTGATTTCTGATCCTAAATCCTTCATAGTGTTAAATATATATTGAGCATTATCTATTGATATCGCTCTATCAGCCATAAATGGAGTATGTATTGCTTCTGTAAGCATTCCAAGAAGATGTAATTTTTGTCCTGTCATAATAGTAACCATGTTAAATAATGCATCTTGCACTTGGCCTTTAAATATATCTCCAGTCTTAAACTTAGTTGGAGGCATATATTTGAGTGGAGCTTTAGGGAAGATTTCTCTTGCCATTTGTGCTTGTGCAAGTTCAAATAAGAATCCATTTTCAACATCTGGGCTTATTTCAAAGGCATGACCAAGTCCCATTTGTTCTTCTGGAATTCCAGCAACTAATGCAAATTGTTCATTTATAAATTGAGATGCAAGTACAGTATGAGCTTCTTCTACTGCATCTGCTGTGGTTAAGTAGTTATCTTCCCCAGTGTTTATTATAACTCCAGCAAATCCATTGATTATTCTTGAGAAATATTGGTCAACTATAGTTCTTTGCATGTTGATATCTCTAAAAAGAATTCCGTATAGAGCATCATTGAGCATAACATCCAATCTTTCTATAGCTCCCATAGCAGCTATTTCAGGCATACATAATCCAGAACAATAGTTACAAAGTCTTATGTATCTTCCAACCTCTTCTCCAACCTCATCAAGAGCTGCTCTCATAAGTCTGAAGTTTTCTTGGGTTGCAACTGTTCCTCCGAAGCCCTCTGTTGTAGCTCCGTATGGAACAAAGTCAAGTAAGCTTTGTCCTGTAGTTCTTATAACTGCAATTACATCTGCGCCTTGCTTTGCAGCTGCTCTTGCTTGAATTATATCCTCATATATATTCCCTGTAGCAACTATTACGTAAAGATATGGACCACTTTTATCACCGAATCTTTCAAGGTATGCTTCTCTCTTACCTCTATTTTCACTAATTTTAGAAGTCATTTCTTTAGCAACTTTATCTACAGCCATTTTGATTTCAAATGCATCATGCATAGGAAGTTTAGTTAAATCTATTTCACCTTTTGCTACTTTTTCTGCAATTTCTTGCGGAGTGCAGCCAGTTTCGATCATAGCATTTCCAATAAACATTGCGGCACCAAGTGCTAATCCATTGCCATTTTTAATGTTGTCTACTACGACATTTGGAATAGGTACTCCAACTTCATCTACCCCATCAATGCCTAAAAGTCTACAAACAGTTCTTTCTACTGTTACTGTAGTATGTATATCAATAAATTCTTGAGTATCTTTTGCTATATTTTTAGCTGATTGTCTAGCTTTATCAACTACAGCCCAATTTAAATTTAATTTGCTTTCCATATTATTCCTCCTCATTATAAAATGTTTTTGCTATATCTACTATTTCCTTTTCAAGTCCTAATAATACGGCTATGTTAAGTGCATCTTTTGGAACTTTATTTTCTTTTGAAACCTTCTCTAGCCTATACTCCATATGCTCTTGTATTATTTCAACAGAGTGAGTTTTATTCAAATCTATCTTATATTTCAAGTCATTAAAGTCTACATTTTTAAGACCTGTTACTTGATAGTGATCCATAGTATCCTCTACCACTCCGTCATAATGAGTTGAAATTAAGCTTACTGACTTAAATTTAGTCAAGTATTTAGAAAGAGATTTCACAAGGTAGTACCCTTCTTTCGGATTAGTACCTCTTGCAAACTCATCTAAAGCTATAAATCCATTCTCTCTTTTTGCACACTCTACCACTTCTTTTAACTTTATTATTTCCGCTCCAAATGTGCTTAAGCCTTTGGTGATAGACTGCATATCATCTGAAACAAAATGAATAAATCCTAGGATTGGAAATTGTGCACTTTCTGCAAACACAAAAAAACCCATTTGACCCAGTAGTAAATTTAGAACAATAGTCTTTAAAGTAACACTTTTCCCACCCATATTAGCTCCAGTTATAATAGTTGTACCAAAACCTAGATCTATGCTAACTGGTGTAAATCGTTTTTTACCTTTTTCTAATATCTCTTTAACTTCGGGGTTAAATGCCTCAGTAAAGTGAATTTTCATATCATCACAAATTTCTGGTCTTATACCATTATAGTCTATGGATAATTTTGCTTTAGCAATTAAAAAATCTAATTTACCTATAGCTTTTATATTCTGCTTAAAGTTCTCAGTTTTTTCGGAAATTTGCAACGTTAATTCTTTTCTAATCCTTAACTCTTCATCTTCTTCTTCTATAACTAAATCTAACCTTAGCTGCTTTAGCTTACTAATTTTTTCCTGAGTATCTGCAGTGAAAATCTCATTTTCCTTTTGTCTTTTCTTTTCCCGAATAGACTTTAAAGTTTTAGAGTACTCATCATAAACATAAAAAGTCGATATTCCACTGCCTTGTGGGTCAAGGAGAGAAATAATTTCTTCTAAAGAGTTCAGATGAACTTCTTCTATATCAAGATCTAACTTATCCAAGATATTTTTTAATTCCGATACTAATATTGAAAAATATTTTAATTCATATAATTCAACTTCGTCTAATATTTCGGATTCACTACATCTTTTAATAGAATTTCTAATATCCTTGAGCTTACAAAAAATTCTTCCAATTTCATTATACTCTTGAGTATATAGTCTCATGGATTTAATTGTATTTTCTAAGCTATTTAATTCATGAGTTAATTCATTTATTTCTGAAGCTTTAAAGGGCACAATATTTTTTCTTTCCTCTAGTCCATAGGTGGTAGTTATTCCTAGTTTATCCATAACAAAAGAAAACCCAATTTGTTCTCTCTGCTGCTTATCTAAAAATTTCATTTTACTCCCCTCCAATTACATCAAATACAGGTACATTTAAATTATTCCTAAGTCCATCTAAAAACTTATACTTATCAAATTCATACCCATAAGGTGATTTTGGATTAGATGTAACACATACTATATTAATTGGATTTATTGTTTTTATGATTCCACCTTGAACTTTGAATTTATAAAGTGTATCCCTAGTTAAAAACAGCTTTGTTCCATCTTCAATTAGGAAAGTTACGCCTTTATACATTTTTGTGGTACTCATTATGTCTTCTAGAAGGTTATTTGAAACTACGCCCTTAATAACTACATAAGAGGTATTTTCATCCATTGCCTCAGCAATTTCCTTAGAAGATCCAAGCGCTGTAAGTACATCTAGAATTTTCATATTATTGTCGGAACGTATAATACCTATTCTTCCTTTGCACAAAACTTCACTGGCCAGCTTTAATATTTCATCATCTACTTCATTTTCTGTGGATAATAATTTAACAGCATGACTAGTTTCTTCTATAACCACAGCCATACTTTTTGAAAGTGCTGCTCCAGTTGATAAAATTGTAGCATTTGTAATTGCTGGAGAAGCAAAAGTTTTTCTACTAAGTGCCCCATCCACAATTACTAGCTTACTTCCAAACTTTTTAAGATCCTCACATATTAAAGTCATATAAGAATTTACGGATGGACCGCCGAGTTCTACATATCCGTCACTTAGTGCTCTGCATATAACTATTTCTCCCATAGGAGTATTAAAACCAGTAGTTTTTAAAATCTCCCGAGTTATATCACTATTTAATAAACATTGCTTCGCAGTAGCAATTACAGTTCCGCACTCTACGTAAATTTTAGGTTTTTCTGTGGCAGTTACTAGATCTTGATCTTCTCCGTCTCTTCCTATAGAGGTAAGGCCAAGGGATATTCTCCCTCTGGCCTCTTTTAATATATGATTTAAGGTTGTTGTTTTTCCTACATTTTTATTCATTCCTATTATAGAAATGCTCTCATATTTTTGAACCATTTGGAAAATACTAGGCATTTCTTGATTGTGTATCATTTTACTCGTGATGTGCTCTTAAATTTCTTTCAAGTCCAACTGGTTCCATTGCCATTCCCTCATGATTTAATAGACCTGCTACTCCTACTTTGTGAACCTTTTTCTTGCCTTCGCAAACGTCGCAGTGGCAGTCTGATGTATAACTAGTTGGTTGCTCATAAGAAGTTATAACACCTTCAAAATTTCTAAGTACTACTTTTTCAGGACTTTGAGATATAAGATAGCTTGGCATTACTGGAATTTTTCCACCACCACCTGGCGCATCAACAACAAATGTTGGTATACAGAATCCTGAAGTATGCCCTCTTAGTGCTTCAATAATTTCTATTCCTTTTGATACTGGTGTTCTAAAGTGCTCAAGTCCCATAGAAAGATCACATTGATAGATATAGTATGGTCTAACTCTAATTTTAACAAGATCATGAACTAAATCCATCATTATATGTGCACAATCATTAACTCCTTTTAAAAGAACAGATTGGTTTCCTAGAGGTATTCCTGCATCTGCCATACGAGCGCAAGCAAGTTTTGACTCTTCTGTAATCTCATTTGGATGATTGAAATGGGTGTTAAGCCATATTGGATGATATTTCTTTAACATATCTACAAGTGCAGGTGTAATTCTTTGTGGAAGAACTACTGGTACTCTTGAACCTAATCTTATTATTTCAACGTGTGGGATCTCTCTTAATTTTTTAATTATATATTCTAATTTATCATCTGAAATAAGTAATGCATCTCCACCTGATAATAATACGTCTCTAATTTGTGGAGTTTTTCCGATGTATTCGATAGCTTTATCTATTTTTTCCATTGGCATAGCATTGTCACTTTGACCTGCGAATCTTCTTCTTGTACAATGTCTGCAATACATTGAACACATGTCAGTTACTAATATTAATGCTCTGTCTGGATATCTATGAGTAAGTCCTGGTACTGGAGAATCTGCATCTTCATGTAATGGATCCAATAAATCAGCGTCTGCCTGGTGAAGTTCTAATGCAGTTGGTATAGCTTGCTTTCTTATTGGATCATGTGGATCACTTGGGTCTATTAATGCTAAGTAATAAGGAGTTATAGCCATTCTTAATGTTTGAACACATTGTTTAACCCCTTCTTCTTCATCTGCTGTTAGAGGTATATATTTTTTAAGTTCCTCTACAGTTTCAATTCTATTTTTAACTTGCCATTTCCAATCGTTCCACTGCTCATCTGTTGCATCTTTAAATAATTCAAATCTCCTATTAACTTTCATGTTAATCCCTCCAGATATAATATTTTTAATTTTATTATTTATATGTCATATATTAATGTGTTTTAGAAAATCTAATATAGCTTTATACCATATTTCTAAAGTACAATTAAATCATCATCTTATGTTTAAACGTATAATTCTTCGAATACACTTCTTAATATTTCATTTTCTCTTAGCTCTTCAAGAGTTATTTCTGCATGCCCTTTAGTATAACCATTTCCTACTATCATAGTAATATCCTTACCTACTCCTTCTGCTCCAAGTGCAGCTTTTGTAAAGCTTGTAGCCATTGAGAAAAAGTAAGCTATTCCGTCATCTTTAACTGGCAGTATTGTTGACATTTCAGTATTTTGAACGTTAACTATATTTATTGCTACGTCTACTTCCTGTCCATTGTTGTGTTCTAAAGTAGCGTTCATTACATCGATAGCGTTTCTAGCATCTCCAATAACTATATGCATTCTTAACCCTAATCTTGCGAGTCTTGTTGCCTCTTCCTCGTTTCTTACAAGACCTATAACATTTCCTGTAGGTCCCACTCTCTTAACTGCTTCATATGAGCAAAGCATTCCTGATTTTCCTGCTGCGCCGAGTAATAGAACTGAATGACCTGGTTTAACAAGTTTAGCAACTTGAGCTGGTGCTCCTGCAACGTCTAAGGCTGCTAACGCTAAATTTTCATCCATATCTTTTGGAAGTTTTGCATATAACCCACTTTGGAACAAAATAGCTTTTCCTTTTATTACAACTCTATCGATGTCTGGCTTAATATCTATAATTTCATCTATTCTTAGTGGAGTTAATGACAATGAAACTAATGTAGAAATTTTGTCTCCAACTTTAAGATCTGTTTTTCCAATCATTGCTTCTCCAATTTTTTCAACTGTTCCGATGAGCATTCCACCTGAACCCGTTACAGGATTTTGCATCTTTCCACTTGCAGCAACAATTTCAAGAATTTTAGCTTTTATTTTTTCAACGTCGTGTCCTGCTTCTTCTTCTATTTGAGTAAAACTAGCTGAATCAATATTTAAAGCTTGAACATCAATTAAAATTTCATTATCAAATATGTTCATATCATTTGAGATTTTAGTCGCTGGTTGTGGTAGCACTCCTTTTGGTTCTAGTACTCTGTGAGTTCCGTATTTACATCCTTTATTCATCATGAGTTCCTCCTATATATCCATTATTTTTAGATTTTTTGATATTATGAGTTCTGCACCCGTAAGTGATTTAACTTCTTCAACTGTTGTGTCTTTATGAATTTCAGTAAGTACAAGTCCCTTGTCCGTAACTTCCATTACTCCAAGTTCCGTAACTATAAGGTTAACTTGTGCTTTTGCGGTTAGTGGTAATGTACATTTCTTTAATATTTTAGGAATTCCTTTTGCTGTATGTTGCATTGCAATAATAACCTTTTTAGCTCCTACTACTAAATCCATTGCTCCACCCATACCAGGAACCATTTTGCCTGGTACGATCCAATTAGCTAAATTGCCTTCTTGATCTACTTCTAGTGCTCCAAGAACAGTCATGTCAACATGTCCACCTCTTATTAAAATGAAAGACATTGCGCTGTCAAAGTATGCTCCACCAGGAAGTATTGTAGAACATTGACCCCCTGCATTAGTTACATCATTGTTTTCCTCTGCCTTTAGTGGAGTAGCTCCCATACCAACCATACCATTTTCTGATTGGAAAGTAACATGGACACCTTCTGGGATATAATTTGTAACTAATGTTGGAAGCCCTATTCCTAAATTAACAAGTTGCCCATCTTTCAATTCTTTAGCAATTCTTTTTGCAATAATTTGTTTTGCAAGCTTACTATCTGTAATCATATTAGTTAGCCTCCCCTATAATATAATCAACCAATACACTTGGAGTAACAATATTATTTGGATCAAGTTCTCCTGTTTTAACAATGCTTCCAGCTTCTACTATTACAATTTCTGCAGCAGTAGCTATAGTTGGATTAAAGTTTCTTGTTGTTCCATAATAAACTGCATTTCCAATTTCATCTGCCACACTTGCATAAACAAGTGCTAAATCTGCTTTAATTGGAAGTTCTAATAAATATTCTTTTCCCTCTATAGTAAGTTTTTGTTTACCGTCTTCCACCATAGTACCAACTCCTGTAGGCGTAAGCACTCCACCAAGACCAGCTCCACCTGCTCTTATTCTTTCAATCAGCGTTCCTTGTGGTACAAGTTCTACTTCCATTTTCCCTTCTGTCATAAGTCTACCTGTTTCTACATTAGTTCCTATATGAGAAGCTATAACCCTTTTAACTTGGCCATTTACTATAAGTTTCCCTATCCCTCTGTCTACAAAACTGGTATCATTCGCTATTATAGTTAAATTTTTTACGTTTGTTTCTATTAGTAAATCGATCATTTTGTGAGGTGTTCCACAGGCTAAAAATCCACCTATCATTATTGACATCCCATCTCTAAGTAAAGGCCTTATCTGTTCTAAAGATACAACTTTATTCATAAATTTTACCTCCTTGTATTCCTATAGGGAATATAACAATGACTATAAACCTAATATTTCTCTTGCTTCCTTAGGACTTGCAATTTCTCTGCCCAGTTCCTTCGCAAGTCTAACCACTCTTTCAACTAATTCTGCATTTGATTTAGCTGGTATGCCTTTTTCAATATAAACATTATCTTCAAATCCAACTCTTACATGACCGCCCATAATAATGGCCATAGCCGCCATTTGAAATTCACTTCTACCAATACCTGATACAGTGAAAGTGCTTCCTGCAGGTATGCTTCCCTCCATAAATACTAAATCTCTTGGAGTTGCCGAAATCCCACCATTTACACCCATAACAAAATTAAAATGCATTGGTGTTTTTATAAACCCCTTCTTTTGAAGCCTTATAGCCATATCTATCATGCCCTTATCAAAAACTTCAATTTCCGGCTTTACAGAAAGTTCAATCATCTTTTTACCAAATTCTTTAATGGTATTTTCAGTGTTTACAAATACATCATCTCCACCAAAATTACAAGTACCTGCATCTAAAGTTGCCATTTCTGGCTTCAAATCAACAGGTTGTAGTCTTTCCGCATTACTCATGCCAACCGCTCCCCCTGTTGATGGTTGAACAATTACATCCGGACATCTATCTTTAATTGCTTTCATGCAGGCACTAAATCTTTCCCTATCTTGAGTAGGTGTTCCATCATCTTGTCTTACATGTAAGTGAATAATGCTAGCTCCTGCCCTATGAGCTTTTTCAGCTTCATTCGCTATCTCTAAAACAGTGTATGGCACATTTGGATTATGTTCTTTTGTAACTTCTGCTCCGCAAATAGCTGCAGTGATTATTAATTTTTCCATGTGATATCTCTCCTTCAAATTATCAATTCGCTAGATGAAAAAGTTTACATAATACGTATCTTTTATATTATTTTCTTTGTCTACCTTTTAGTACTACGCAAGTCCCACTTGCCCTACAAACAACTATTGGTTCCTCTAATAGATCGCATGCTGAATCATTTATTTCTGGTCTTGGTACTATAACTTTTCTTGCTTCAAAAATCATTTTTCTTGAAGAATTTCCCACACTTACTATTTCTCCAACAGCTTCTATAAAATCGCCTGCATAAACTGGTGCTAAGAATTCTACAGCATCATATGCTTTGAATAACCCTTCATCACCATCATTTAAAATTAAAAGTTCTGTAGCTACATCCCCGAATAATTGAAGCATTCTTGCTCCGTCCACTAAATTCCCACCATAATGTGCATCATGAGCACTCATTCTTAATCTTATTAAAGATTTCATTTTAACTTCCTCCTCTTTCTTTGTAGTCATCCAGTTTTTAATACTTATGTATTTAGTAAAAAGTAACCAGTCATTATTGCTAATGTATTTTTGTGTTGCCTCTCTTGTGGATTTATTTTGCGCACAAAAAAGGCACCAAATTTTCAGTGCCTTAATAAACAAAAATACACAAGCTATTAATGCAATGAAAAATTACTTTTTCATTACATAAATAGCTCTCCATAAAAAAATTATGGCAGTGGTAGAGATATTACTCTCTATCCCCAAGAATATATTGAAGAACCAACATACTCTTTCGGCAAATAAGTACTTCATTTTTGATTTTGGATGTTCCTATCCTTAACACTCAAAAATTACCTCTTTATCTGCACCTCTATTTATGTTAAATTATTAAATTTTATTTTTAAAAGTTTTAACCTCTATAAAATATATTATAATCTGTAAATAATCCAATTACAATACCTTTTTTACAAAATTATTATTATTATTTTATTCTAAGCTTTTTTTTCAAACCAATAAGAAAATACACATTCCTCTTCAAATCCAATATGCTTATACATATTCACTGCAATTTTATTAGATGTAATTACTAAAAGTTTTAACTCATCTAAATTTTTCTCGTATAGCTTATTAATACATTTCACTATTAATGATTTCCCCAAACCCCTATTTTGATAAATTGGTGCAATAGCTAATGAATCAATCCATCCTATATTTTCATCACTAGAAAGTTCATATATACCACAAGGTTTCTTATCAAAAAAACATATCCCAATCAAATCTTCATTGTTCGCATATTGAACTATATAATCTCTTACCTCTACCTCATCTATAGTTCCTCCATTAGGACTGCTTTTAAAAGCTTGGTTATGAATATTCATGTATTCATATGAATTTGAAATACAAAGAGGCCTAAGTTCCATTCCCTTGTTTAATTTCAGATTCATATTTTTTCTAACCCTATATCTCATAACTACCGCATCATAAATGTGATTGAATTCCAATTTATTAATATATGAAATAAGGTATTTTTCACTTTCACGAATACCGATTTTTATACTTCTAGCACAACCCATATTGCAAGATTCAACTATTCTTTCTATCAAAATCTTTAAAATCATTTCCGTGTTTTCTCTTTCAACATATACATCTGTAATAAATGCCTCTCCTATGCTGCTGATTTCCTTGGTTATTAAAGCTACACTTCCTTTTATTTGGCCTTTATGAAATAGTATAAAAACGGTGTTCCCATAATTAAAAGTATCACTTTCATATATTTTACTCATTTCTATATAGGTTTTATTATAAGTTAAGTCTGTGCTTTTAATGAAATTATATAGTTCCTTCTTCTGCTGAGAAGATATTATTTTAAACTGTTTAATTTCCATTGGCTCATCCCCCTTTTAACTATTTATCCAATAAATAATAAACGTAATTTTTCTACTGCGTTATGAATTTAAGAAACAAAGATTAAAAATTCTTTAAATTTCCAATTTCTCTATGAAATGAGGATACAAGTATTGCCTTTCGACGCTAGTTCTTATTCTATCACAATCCGAAACCCTTTCGGAATTGTCGGGGTGTGATGCCATGTATTTTCTTAAATGCCTCTGTAAATTTCGATGGGCTTTCATAGCCACACTTTTCTGCGATGTTTTTGATGCTTAATTCATCAGCGCCTAGAAACATCATTGCCCGTTTCATTGTTTCTGTGCGAATATAGTCGAATATAGTCATACTGTAAAGCTGCTTGAAGGATCGTCGCAGCTTTGTCTCACTCATCTCTGCAAGTCTGCACATAGCGATCATAGAGGGAGGATTCAATATGTCCCGGTCTATGTTTGCCTTCACCCTGTATGTTTTTTGCTCATTCTCCCATGTCACATGATTGCGACGGTTATCACTCCATGGCCTCTCGCGCTGTGTATTGCATACAATCAATGACAATAGCTCACCCATCTTACATTCGAAGTTCATCAGAGGCATGTCACCACTTCGTACGCCCCACCGTATTTGCTCAAGAACAAGGGTGATATTTGGGGTATTGTAATGAGTTTCCTGTAAGCAACCTAGATCATCCATTGAAAAAGGTGGGTCAAGAGGTCTATCCTTAAGGAATTTTTGAATAAACTCTTCAAAAACCAGAACACAGGTATAGCAAGTGTGAATATTTGCGGGGAAGGTTATTTTTAGTGACTTTTTAGGATTAACAATCACATGGTTTATTGGAGTCAAGAGTTTTGGAGACTTCCCCCTCTGGGTAAATGTAATATCCCCGCAATCCACACAGAATATCAACATGCAAGGCTTTTCTATCTCCATTGTATAGGACAGTGTCTTAGTGGGAGTGAACCAAGCGCTGCTGACAAAGAGCCCCTTCGCTGCATGCATTTCCATGATCCAGCCATTTTCCCAACTGGGTGGGAAGTTGTATTTGATGCCATTACCATAAGGTCGTTTCTCCAAACCAAAGCTGGCTGCCATAGCTCCAAAACCCAGTTCAAATTCATTCGTAGTCATATTAACACCCCTCTTTCCTCACAAAGTAAACACAACAGATTATGATACCTGTGTATTACAAATTGCTAATTATAGTGTATTATAACATTTCCATAAATAGGGGACAAGCATAAAAAAACATCCCAAAACGGTACAATCCTACTCCAAAATCAATAAATCATAAATAGAAAAACAGCTAAAAAATACTGTTGAATACTGCGTTTAGGTCAATTTCTATTGTATTCTAAGTTCTACTTAGTTATAAGTTGTCCTGTTGACATACTAAAAAGTGATTGGTACAATTGCTAATAGTTAGAACACTCTAACATTTACCCTTTAGGCTTTATGAAATTGTCCTTATTTCACCCACTAACCCTGAAAAACTTGTTTTTATCTAAAAGGAGGAATATATAAAATGAAAAACAAATTGATTTCCCTATTATGCGTAGGAGTAATTCTAGCATCCGCACTAGTAGGCTGCAGTACTGCAAACACTTCCAAATCGCCCGATAATAAGTCTTTGACTGTGGAAGACCCGTCGAAAAATGTTTCTGCAACCCGAACCATATCTACTAAACTTGGTGATGTAGACGTTCCTGCAAATCCCCAAAGGGTAGTTGTACAGTATCTCATGGGAGACATTATATCCCTTGGCATTAAACCCATTGGTATATCTGAAGTATATGATGGTGCGGCATATCATGAAATAACTGCTGGCATTAAAGACTTAGGACACTTTGGAAGCTGGGATGTTGAAGCTATTATGCTTTTGAAGCCTGATTTAATTATCACCATCGATAAAGAACAGGTTGGAAAGCTTTCTAAAATTGCACCTACGGTTTATGTTCCTTATGGGGATATCTCAACAGAAGAAAGAGTCACACTGATTGGACAGGCATTAAATAAGGAAAAAGAAGCTAAGGAGGTTATTGGAAATTATTACGCAAATATTGAAGCATCAAAAAAGAAATTGCAAGAAGCGGGGTTTAACAACCTAACAATCTCAGTATTAGAAGGCGACCAAAAAAGTATGGGTGTGAAGGGAGCAAGATTTGGAGCAGGAATGGTAGCCTACAATTCACTTTCCCTAAAAGCACCAGAAAAAGTTCAAAAAAATATTATAGATAAGAATTCCTTCGCAGAAGAAATCTCCTTTGAGGTACTCCCTGAGTATTGTGGCGATTTTATCATTCGTAATGTATATGAAGGTGTAGAGGATTTAACCAAAAATGAAATATGGAATTCTCTTCCTTCAATTAAGAATAATCGCTTGATTGAAATGGAGTTTGGGTTGAGCTATTACACGGATATTTATTCAGCAAATGCCCAAGTAAATTATATTACAAATGCTTTGCTTAAAGCTCACAGCAGTAAGGTAATTGGAAAGGATAAACAATGACAAGCATAAGTTCTATAGAACCGAAAAAAAAGGGGCGACTCAACTTCACCCTATATATGATATTAGGAGTAGCACTCCTAATATTGGCAACTGCAGCTTCAATTTCTTTCGGAGCGGCCAACATGGATTTGTCAATGGCATGGGGCGCAATTTTCAGTTTCGATTCTAATCTGACAGAGCACCGTATTATACAAACTCTACGATTTCCCCGTACGGTGGCAGATATAATTGTAGGAGCCAGTCTGGCAGTAACAGGTGCAATTATGCAGGGAACTACTCGAAACCCACTTGCAGACTCTGGACTTATGGGAATCAGTTCTGGAGCCACCTTTGCAATGGCACTATGTTTTGCTTTTTTACCTGAACGCAATTATGCTCAAACTATGCTATTTGCCTGCCTTGGTGCCTCAGTGACAACCGGTTTAGCTTATTTTATTGCATCTATGGGAAAAAGAGGCATGACACCCCAACGCCTTGTTTTGGCAGGTATGTCTATCTCTATGCTTTTTGGAGCCTTAAGCTCCGCCGTTGCTATCAAATACAATATAGGACAAGCATTAACCTATTGGACTGCAGGGGGTACAGCTAGTGCAAAATGGATTGAACTGTTAGCAATTAGCCCTCTGTTTTTTATTTGTACAGCGGCTGCAATTATTATTTCCCCCTCCGTCACTGTGCTTAGCCTTGGAGATGAAGTTGCCGCGGGACTTGGACTTAACACAACTCGGGTCAGGGCAATTTCCACACTGATTGTGCTGGTGCTTACCGGACTTTCGGTAGTTACGGTCGGCCCTGTTGGTTTCGTTGGTCTTATAGTCCCCCATATCGTGCGGTATATGGTAGGTGTAGACTACCGCTATATTATTCCTGCATCGGCATTGTACGGAGCTGGTTTTTTGGTTGTAGCGGACCTTTTGGGACGCCTGATTAACCGCCCTTACGAAACACCCCTGGGTATTATCTTTGCTATTGTAGGCGTTCCTTACTTTCTTTATCTCTCCAGAAAACAAAGGAGGGAATTTGAATGAAGAAACAAAGGTATACCCTTGGAAAAGGCTTACTTACACTATTGATTCTCGTTGTACTTGTGCTAGCTATCGCCATTTTCAGTATCAATTCCGGCAAAATGAACCTATCGCTGGTGGAAGTGTTAAATGTAATTTTAGGCAAGGGTACGGATCAGCAGAACCTTATTGTGTTCCAGTTCCGGATGCCTCGCATTGTGCTTTCTATACTTGTAGGCATCGGTATGGGCGTGTCGGGCTGCATCATGCAGAGCCTTCTTAAAAATGATATGGCAAGCCCTGGTACCCTTGGCATCAGCTCTGGCTCCGGGTTATTTATGCTGATTTATGTGGCTGTATTTTCCATAAAGGGATATTCATCCGCATTCACACTGCCTATGATGTCCTTTGTTGGGGGCATCACCGCTGCTGTACTAATTTTTCTATTATCTTACCGCAAAGGGAGGAATATCTCCTCCACAGGTCTGATTCTCACCGGCGTTGCCATGAGCAGTGGCTACGGCGCTTTGTCCCTAATGCTAACCCTTAAGCTTGACAGAACGCAGTTCGAGTTTGCGCAGCGCTGGCAAGCGGGAGACTTGTGGGGGGCTGATTGGAAATATATTGCAGTGCTGCTTCCATGGACACTGATACTATTTTTTTATGCACTTTATAAGTCTCGAATGCTTAACATCTTCAATGTAGGAAATCAGACAGCCACAGGCCTGGGCGTTAGAGTTAAAAAAGAGTTTTTAGGGCTGTCCCTAGCGGCGGTGGCGCTCTCCTCTGGTAGCGTGGCACTAGGTGGAAATTTCTTCTTTGTTGGGATGATTAGCCCCCACCTAGCTCGCAAGCTGGTTGGCCCAAATCATAAGCTACTTATACCTGCTTCTGCACTAATTGGGTCTCTAGTTGTACTTGTTGCAGACACCATCACCCGTACGGTAAGTCTAGGTGCGAATATTCCAACCGGTATTATTATCACCGTTTTGAGTACTCCATACTTCCTCTACCTACTGGCTAAATCAAATTAGGAGGCATAGATATGAACAGTATTGTAACAGACAACTTAGATATAGCTTATGACGAAACATTGATTGTAAATGCGCTTAATATGAAAATACCCCATGGACAGATAACCTCTATTATTGGTCCTAACGGATGCGGCAAGTCTACAGTATTAAAGGCTGTTGGCCGTATCTTAAAACCGAAAAATGGCCTGATTTATTTGAACGGCGAGGATATTCGCGATTTCTCCACAAAAGCGGTTGCCCAGGCAATGGCTGTGCTCCCCCAAACACCAACGGCTCCCAGTGGACTTACTGTGAAGGAACTAGTAGCCTATGGACGTTTCCCCCATCAAAAAGGCTTTGGAAGGCTGACTGCGGAGGATAATAGAATTGTGAAATGGGCCCTTGAGATAACAAAGCTTACGGGGCTTGAACACCGAGAGGTAGATACACTTTCAGGGGGGCAGCGTCAGAGAGTATGGATAGCCATGGCCCTTGCACAGCAGACAGATCTGATTCTTCTGGATGAACCAACAACATACCTTGACCTTTCACATCAGTTGGAGGTGTTGGAACTTCTCCATTCCCTAAACAAAAATCAAGGCTGTACCATTGTAATGGTGCTACATGATTTAAACCTTGCAGCGCGTTTTTCCGATTATATGATTGCCATACGTGGCGGCGACATAATCAAGCATGGAACGCCAAAAGAGGTAATGACTGTCCCTGTGCTAAAAGAGGTATTCACTATCGATGCTCAAATTGTTCATGAACCCAGTACAGGAAGACCGGTGTGCATTACCTATAATTTACTCAAATAGAAAAGGAGTGTTACCATTTGAAGGTTTGCTTAAGAGTTCTAAAAGGTGCAAAAAAATATTGGATTTATATCTTTATAGGAATGATTTCTGTAATTGTTTCTACACTACTTCAGCTTTATTCTCCCTGGGTGATTCGTGAGCTTACTGCCCTTGCCATAAACGGCGACCCTGAAATCGCTTCTAAGTCCCTTGTAATGGGACTTACGCTGCTTGCAACCTACATTTTAATGTGTTTTTGTTCTTTCACCAGGGGATATTTCACCCATTACGGTGCATATCACTATGTCGCAGATTTACGTACAGCTTTATATAATAAAATGCAGCATCTTTCCATGGGATATTATAATGATAAACAAACAGGTCAGCTGGCTAGTCGCATCATGAACGATGTGGTTAATACTGAGCTTTTAATCGCCCATGCTGTACCTGATTTAATAGTTAATGTGTTGACTTTGGGAAGCGTCGCTGTAATACTTTTTCTCATTAATGTTAAACTTGCCTTTATCAGCCTAATTGCCATTCCATTTTTGATGGCCGCTAATGTAGGGTATTCCAAATATGTCCGCCCTCAATGGCGACTGAATCAGAAAGCCTTGGGGGAACTGAGCGGCGCCCTTCATGATAATCTTTCAGGCATGAAAGAGATTCAGGTATTCAATCAACAGGATTATGAAACAGAAAAAATTGCCAGTCTTGCACGTAACCAAACCAATGCCTTTCTTAATGCCACAAAAATGGGCGAACTATTTCATCCGTCTATTGTGTTTCTTAGTTCGGTAGGTTCTGTAGCAGTTATTATTTACGGTGGCTATCTTAATTCCATAGGAGAGGCTTCTATCGCCGACATAGTAGGATTTATTATGTATCTTACACTATTTTATCAGCCCATCACCAACCTGTCCGGCGTTAACGAAAACCTAAACAATGCCATAGCTGGCTGCGAACGTGTATTTGAGGTTATGGACGAAGTTTCTAGTGTACAGGAAAAGCCGAATCCTACAGAATTAAAGAATGTGAAGGGGGCGGTGGAATTTTGCAACCTTACATTTCATTATAACCCTGATCTGACCGTACTTTGTGGCATCAATCTAAAGATTAAGCCAGGTCAAACAGTTGCTTTGGTAGGCACCACAGGAGTGGGAAAAAGTACTATTGCTAGCTTGCTCAACCGCTTTTATGACCCTGTAGAGGGTGAAATACGAGTAGATGGAATCAACATTCGGGACGTATCCCTTAAAAGTCTACGTGACAACGTCAGCATGGTGCTTCAAGACACCTTTCTATTCACCGGTACAGTATACGAGAATATCGCTTACAGCTGTAAAAATGCATCACGAAAACAGGTGATAGAAGCATCTAAGGCGGCCAATGCCCATGAATTTATAGAAACATTGGAAAATGGCTATAAAACCCTTATTGGTGAACGTGGAGTTCGCCTATCCGGCGGACAAAAACAGCGAATCTCTATTGCCCGAGCTTTGCTGCGAAACGCGCCTATTCTGATTTTGGACGAAGCAACCTCTTCGTTGGATACCAAAACAGAAAGGGAAATCCAGCATTCCCTAGAATATTTGTTCAAAGGGCGTACCACACTGGTTATTGCTCACAGGTTATCCACAATCCGCTCAGCAGATCAGATTGTGGTTCTAGATGGATCAGGCATTGCCGAACAGGGTACTCATGATGAACTTCTGCAAAAATGCGGTTCCTATGCCAAGCTGTGTTCTATGCAAGCTTCATAGCCAATACTCCAAACCCTCAAATAGTAAAACATCCTGCCAAGAAGAACCCTCTTCTTGACAGGATGAAATATAATATTTAAAATTTATTAAATTTTTTGTGGTCATACAACAATAGAAATCTATTTCATATGCTCCTTACATTTTAGGTTTTATAAACACTCTTTATTTTTATTAAACAACAGGTTATAATTAAAATATTAGAATGGTGTAACTTGATTTTTGAAATGGAGGAAAACTAATGAAAAACCTGACTTTTACCATGGAAAACTACCTTGAAGCTATCTATACCCTATCTGCTGATGGGAAAGGAGCGAGAGTATCCGATATAGCTGAAATTCTTAATGTAACAAAAGCAAGCACTAATAGTGCCATGTCAACTCTCTCTGAAAAAGGATTAATTATAAACGAAAAATATAAGGAGGTATTCCTCACTCCCACAGGACTTAAGTTGGCTGAATTCACATCTAAAAAGCATGAAGTGATTAAGAGATTGTTTGTGGAAGTTTTAAAGATTGATCCTTATGTTGCGGACAAAGATGCCTGCGCAATTGAGCATGTTATCAGCAGTGATTCGATTTATGCAATGCAACAATTTCTTTCTAATTTTACAAAAGAAAAATGAAGTACTTATTATGTTATAATATACTTTTCGCTATAGCATATAATATAAGAAAAACTTCTTAATCTTTTTCCTTTACTGCTCTCTTATACTCATACATTCTATCATCAGCAAGTTTCACTAGCCCATTGTAACTTACCGCTTCCTGAGGGAACCTTGCAATACCATAGCTAAAACTACAGGTAATTTCATTCCCTTCGAAAGTAAATGGGTTGTTTTTCAACTGCTTAAATGATTGTTGAAGTTTTACATTTAAACTTTCTGAATCTATACCCTTATATACAGCAATAAATTCATCTCCACCATATCTAGCCAAAATATCTGTTGCGCCTACACTTGCAATTAAATTTTTGATGAAAGCTCTAATATATGTATCTCCTGCTAAATGCCCATAAGTATCATTAATAACCTTCAATCCATTTAAGTCAAAAATAGCTAGCTCAAATTCCTCATTATAACTAAGTGCGCTATTAAAGTATATATCAAAGATTTCTTCGAAATATCTTCTGTTGTATATATTGGTTAACTTATCATATCTAGATAGATATATTGTCTCTTCATACAATTTGTGTTTACTAATAGCTATTTCAATTTGACTTATGAAATGCTCCATGCTTCCTAAATCTTCCTCACTAAATGCATTAGCATAATTGCAATCTACATTAACCAATCCGTAAAGTTTGTTTTCAATTATGATAGGTGCACTAATACATGATTTTATATCCCACGGTTCTTCACTCTTACAAACGTTTACTAAGTCAATCTCTTGTAATTCATCAATATCATTAATAATAATTGTTTTTTCTATATTCCCCTTCGTTTTTATCCAAGCAAAGGAACGCTCCAAGGGTAACCTAAAATTGTTTGCTGAGCCCGTATCAAAGCCTTTTGATACGGCAATCTTTAGCATTCCATTATCATCTAAAATCAAAACACTTCCAAATTCTGCATTTCCAATAATACCTATTGCTTTATCTAATATCAATTCAAATAATTCATTTATGTTATTTATGTCAATAATAGATTGGCTTACTCTAAGTATAGCTTGATTTAAATGTAATGATTTATTTATTTTCTCTTCAAGCATCTTACTTTCTTTAATAATCTCTTCACTTTTCTGCAACGCATCTTTAGCACGACTTAATTTAAAAATATTTAAAATTAGCAACAGTATCACAACTATAAACATAATATCTATGGCATATTCATTTTTAGAATATAGTATGAGAATACAAGCTGCAAATAACAATAGGAATCCAATTTTTTTTATCATACCGTAACTCCTTTTAATTACAAATACTAATTTTATTGAGATTTAATTCTAAATCAATTTTAAGCAGCTTTTTCATGTTTAGTGTCAATATCTTTTAAAGCTGCTTTATTATATATTAGCCAGTAGGCTAGTCCTACAAAAATTCCGCCCCCAACTATGTTCCCTAGTGTTGTGGGTATCAAATTTTGAACTATATTTACAAGATTAATATTTTCTATTTTTCCTGCAGTTTGGTGAGACAATTCTACATAAGTAGGGTTAAATTTTGCAAACAAACCCAATAAGAGATAGTACATATTTGCAACGCTGTGTTCAAAACCTGCAATGACAAATGCCATTATTGGAAAAAAAGAAATAAATACTTTACCAACTATATCCTTTGCCGCATAGGATCCCCACACAGCTAATGATACTACGAAATTGCAAAGGATCCCGCTGGTAAACGCCTCAGTAAATGTAAGCCCACATTTATAAGCGGCTACCTTTATTGCATATCCACCAAGTCTCCCTCCATTAGTGTTTAATAAACCACTATAATAAATTAAAGCCACAATAATAAAGGCACCAAAAAAATTCGCAAAGTACACTATTGTCCAATTTTTAATCATTTTTTTTAGTGTTATTTTCTTTTGAGCATAGGCTACAGTCAACAAACAGTTTCCAGTAAACAGTTCCCCACCGCAAATTATAACAAGCATAAGTCCCACTGGAAATACTATTCCCGCAATAAGTCTAGCTACTCCTAGATTTTCTATGCTATGAGATGCCATTGCTGCTGAGAATCCTCCGATAGCTATGAATGCCCCCGCCAATATTCCGAGAATAAGCGTCTGAATAAATTGATTATTTGCCTTTTGTACTCCAATGGATTCTACATAGTTACATACTTCCTTTGGGCTTAACATCGATTTTTCCATACTAAATCTCCCTCTATAAATTTCATTTTATTTGCAATATTTTATGAAAACAAAGGCGCAAAAAATAAAAGGAATTTAAATTATTCATTCCCTAGTGCTTATGTAAGACATCTTCAAAACTAACTAATCATATGCCATTCTAAGCTTTGAAGATGCCTAAATAATAAATCTGCATGTATCTTATTTTTAATTATCCAATTGTCTTATATATAACTTGTCCTATATAAGTGCATATTATAATTATTATCATTGATAATACCACTTGAACTGTTCCTTTCTTTAGTGAAAAAGGAGAATTTTTGCTAGTTTTTTTAACCACTGCAATTTTTTTAGTGGTCAATCTATTATCGTGTTGTACCGCTTTAGGATTAGGATAAATTACTTCTTCTTTTAAATAAGCAGCTATGCTTATAATTAAAATAAAAGCTGATAGAATTATTGCAATAGAGAAAAAGTTCATATTCATAGCGTAACCTATCAATGCTGCTATTGGTATAATAATTCCCAGTAACATGAGTAATTTACTAACTATTGATTTTGATATAGACTTTGACTTAGTCTGTACATGAGCTTTTGTGTTTAGAGGCCTATAAGTATTATCCTTTTTCATAATAACCCTTCTTCCATATTTTTTTCCAAAACTCTTAAGGTTATTATACCAAATTTTTAAATATTTGTTAACAATATTTTATATAGCATCTAAAATAAGCTAAACTGCTTATTTTAGATGCTATATATTTTTTTAAATTCAAAAGGCTTCCATATAAAATATATCAATATCCTCGAATAAGGTTGATTCTGAAATAGAATCCTCAGGAAATTGTTTAGCCAAAACTTGTTTGAATTTTTTTAGCTGCTGGTCAGAAATTTCTTCTTTCTTTGGCAAGGAATTCACCACCTTAATAAGATTATCAGCTTTTAATTTATATATAAATTCATTACCTATAATGCTTATATTATTTTCATCATCAAATTCCATATCTCCAGTTGTATCAATACTTATGCTTATATTCTTTAAATTGCTTATTGATTTATTATCACTATTAATTTTAGCTATATTAAGATATGCACTTACTCCACCCTTTGAATCCACTTCATTTTCCACCGAACTTCTAAAGGCAATCATTTTACCATCCTTAGATATCACAGCATCAAATATTTCTTCTTTATCTTTACTCGAATCAAAAATCTTATTACCATTAAGATATAGATTAGCTTTTGGTGTTGGAAACATATGTGGTGTATTGCTATAAAGAATATTTTTATTATTAATAGTAATATCTCTTATTGTACCCACACAAGATATAACCTCAGACTTATTTTTTATGTCGTATACCGCATATCCTGATACTGAAGGATTAATGTGCCCTGTCACCAAAATATTCACATCATCTATCCACTTCAAATCAATAATCTGTTGAACATTTTTGTTATTTATAACAATTTCTGTAAGCTTTTCAGTTTTAATGTCATAGATAACTACATGTGGAGGATATAATGCTTTTCCCTGATTATAATATCTAAATACTATTTTTGTTTTGTCTGGAGAAAGTTTCAATAAATCCTTCAATTTTGAATTATCCCCAATGGATTTAATTTGCTGCTTTATTTCATCATAAAGATAAACATTATTATTTTTTTCGAATGCTATCTTTGTTATTTTACCATTTACTATGACTTCTTCTTCACCCTTAACTTCATTATTTTTACTGGGTATAATTTCTTTATTTTCACTTTTATTTTTAATGAGCTTATATATTTTATTTGGGCCTACCATTAGAGCAATTATGCTTAAAACTAAACATAAACCAATAATGAATAGTTTGACATTTTTTTTTACTTTTTTATCATATATATTCATAATTTTGCTCCTCTTACAATCATAAGAATAATTACTTTTTTTAATCATTGGAACATAGACTATTATACCCCACTTGTATTAGCGTATCAACTAGAATGTTTAATATTTAACACATTTTCTATATGTTAAAATTTTCATTTAGGCAAGGACTATATATGTTTGTATTCTTGCATTTTTTAGAAAATTTAACAATATATTTATAAGCGGACGTAAAAAAAGGCATAAGTCTAATTAACTAGTGCCTTCTTTTATCTGTCAAAATGTCTTTCTATTTATTAAAAACTTCTTCTATTACTTTTGAAATTATTGCATCATCTGTTAAATATGGCAATGTAATATGATCAATGTTAGCATTTTTTTTATTGTAATCTATGCTTGTTTCTATTGAGTGTGGATTTCTAGCCCAAGCACGCCTAGCTACCCCACCCATAACATCCCAAGCCATTGATGACTTTATAATGCTATCTATTCTATCACTGCCATCAAGAACAAGTCCAAAACCACCATTAATAGATTTTCCTATACCTACCCCTCCACCATTATGAAGAGCAATTAAACTCATACCTCTAGCAGCATTTCCTGCAAAACATTGAACTGCCATATCTGCCATTACGTTACTACCATCTTTTATATTAGAAGTTTCTCTAAATGGAGAATCAGTTCCACTTACATCGTGATGATCACGTCCCAGCATTATGGGACCAACTTCTCCGAGTCTCACCATATCATTAAACTTCAAGGCAATATCTATTCTCCCCTGCGCGTCTTGATAAAGTATTCTAGCCTGGGTTCCAACTACCAATTTATTCTTTTCTGCATCTCTTATCCAAATATAATTATCTCTGTCCTGCCCACGTCTATTTGGATCAATACACCCCATAGCCGCCTTATCAGTTTTTACTAAGTCATCATGATTTCCACTTAAGCAAACCCATCTAAAAGGTCCATAACCATAGTCAAAAAGCATTGGTCCCATTATGTCTTCTACATAAGATGGAAATATAAATCCATCTTTCTCATCTACACCATTCTTAGATATTTCTATAGCACCTGCATCATAAATAGCTTTCATAAACGAATTCCCATAATCAAAGAAATAAGTTCCTCTATCTACCATTGTCTTAACTAGCTCAAAATGTTTAATCAAAGTTTTATCAACCAAATGTATAAATTTATCTCGGTCTTCTTTTAATAACCTGGTTCGTTCGTCAAAGCTCACGCCTTGTGGTGCATATCCTCCATCATAAGGAGCATGACAGGATGTTTGGTCTGATAATAAATCTATCTTTATGTTTTTATCTACTACATATTGGAGTAGATCTACTATATTTCCGTGATAAGCAATAGAAATACACTCTTTTTTCTCTATTTTTTCTGCCACAATTTTAAATATATCTTGAAGGTTATCTGAGGCAATATTCACCCAACCTTGATCCAGCCTTGTTTTAATTCTTGAATAATCAACTTCTGCGATAATCCCAATGCCATTTGCAATTTCTATAGCTTTAGGTTGAGCCCCACTCATTCCGCCAAGTCCAGAAGTTATAAATGTTCTACCTCTTAAATCACCATTGTCTGGTATTCCAAGTTTCAACCTTCCTGCATTAAGTAAGGTGTTAAATGTTCCATGTACTATTCCTTGCGGTCCTATGTACATCCATCCTCCTGCTGTCATTTGACCATAGTTTGCAACTCCAAGCTGAGTTGCTACATGCCAATCCTTTGGATTATCAAACATCCCTATCATAAGACCATTAGTTATAATAACCCTTGGAGCTTGTGGTGATGATTTAAAAAGTCCTAGTGGATGTCCTGACTCTAGTACAAGAGTTTGATTTTCCGTTAAATTTTCTAAATATTTTTTTATAAGTGTATACTGCATCCAATTTTGACATACCTGTCCCGTTTCGCCATAGGTCACTAATTCATATGGATATAATGCTATGTCTGAATCTAAATTATTATCAATCATTACTTGAAATGCTTTACCCTCTAAGCAATTACCGTTATATTCATTTATGGGTTTTCCATAAATACGACCTTGTGGTCTATAGCGGTATCCATATATTCTTCCTTTTGTAATTAATTCCTCCATAAATTCTGGAGCCAGCTTTGCATGATGTTTTTCGGGAATATAACGAAGTGCATTTTTAAGAGCAAGCTCTGCTTGCTCTTTTGAAAGAGTGAATCCTCTGTCTGGAGCTCTTCTTATTCCAGAAGCAAATTCAGGCATACTTGGCAGTTCATCATCTATTTTAATAGTCATAGCCTGTTCAATTTCAAAATTATTAATCATATATGCGCCCTCCTGTGTTAACAATATTATGTAATGTACCTACTTTAAATATTGTTATTATTTTTATTTTCTGTATATTAAATATATTCTGCACTTTTTTACATATCCCTTCAATTTCTCATCATAAATAGCCATCAAATATTGTTTACACGTTAATACTTCATTATGCTACATTACTCATATACTCATTAACTAAAATTTATATTTTCACCACAATATTTGCAAAACTTAACAAGTTTCTCACCATCATCTACTTTTCCCCCACAGTATGTACAGAATGAAGGCTTCAACTTCCTACTATGTTTATTTAATGATTGTCCATTTCCACCCATGATTTTTTGCAATTTGTCTTTAGTTACCGGTGTATGTATAAACCCATCTATTGCACTATTATTAAAATCCTCTAATTTAATATCATTACTTGAGGATAAAATACACTTTGTTTCAGGATACAGGTCTTTTATCTGCTCCAGTATTTTATCACCTGTTTTTTCTTTCATAATGTAATTTGCTATAATAAGGTTACAATTTAACTCTCGTACATCGCTAACTGCATTATATTCATTACTTATTATAACCTCATAGCCCAAATTTATAAGCATGTCCCTCATAATAAAATTCTCAAATTTACAATCATTAACTAAGAGCACTCTATTCATATTCTTTCTCCTATTCCAAATATTTGTTACTCTTTTAATATTTATTCCACTAAATAAACAGGACTTTTAAGATTTTGTCTACGTTGCAAAATCAGTACCTATTTAATAGTTATTGCTTTTAAGAAAAGTGTACCATTATATTTAAAACTTTACAATTTCTTTTACATATGAAGATGCAGGTCGTTGATATTTTATGTCAATTCGCACTACCATAAACTTATTATAGCCTTAAAATTATTATAAATATTTTTTATATACATTATTTATGATATAATCATTTCATGATATTTATACTAAAATAATTATTAATTGAGGAAGTGAATTAGGCTTGTTTAACGATAAAAAAATCCCTTATGTAAAATTAATTCCTGTAATATTATTATCGTTTATTTTATTCAGAATTGTAAATGATATAGAATTTCTTACCAACGCCTTTAGTGTTTTTATATCCTACATAAGCTCCTTTATATGGGCCTTCGGTATTGCTTACTTATTAAACCCTATAATGGTTAGCATTGAAAAAAAATTCCATACAAAGCGTGCTTTAACATTACTTATTATGTATGTATGTGTTTTAAGCATATTATTTTTTAGTGTCACCATTTTAACTCCCAATATAGGCGTAAGCATTCGAGAATTGACAGATGCAACTCCTGGATACATATCTAAAACTAAAATTTGGTTTTCTAATAATATGGATAAAATTCAATTACTTGATAAATATGGTATAACCAAATATTTAGAAGATTCTACCTCAACATTCATGTCTAAGTTTACTGGTTATCTAAATACTGGTATTAATTTTGCTTTCCTAACAGCTGTAGGCTTTACCTCTTCTTTTATGAAGTTTCTTTTAGGATTTGTTGTGTCCTTATATCTTTTAGAAGATAAAGAAAACTTAATAAGGAATATAAAAAGACTAATTTATGCAGTCTTAAAAAAAGAAAATGCAGATGGTTTTCTGAATTTTTGTAAAGAAGCTAATTTTATCTTTTCAGGTTTTGTTTTAGGTAAATTTATTGACTCTGTTATTATTGGTATTATATGCTTTATAGGACTTAGCATATTTAAAATGCCTTATGTTACACTTATAAGCTTAATAGTCGGAGTTACAAATATGATTCCTTATTTTGGACCATTAATTGGAATGATTCCCGCTTTTTTTATTACTCTGCTTGATAGCCCTGTAAAAGCTTTTTGGGTACTTTTATTCATCATTATTCTTCAACAATTTGATGGCTTATATTTAGGCCCAAAGATTCTTGGAAAATCTGTTGGTTTAAGCCCTCTGCTTATTATCCTTTCGGTACTCATAGGTGGTGGAACCTTTGGAGTCCTTGGCATGTTCCTTGGAGTACCAACCATGGCTATTGTTATACTATTAGCTAATAGATTCATTAGTAGGAGATTAAAAGAAAAGGATATTAAAATATAATATCCTATCTTTCTCCAAGTTTTAAGTTTGGTATTGCATTAAGTTTTAGCCCCGAAACTCTTCCTTTAATTAATTCAAAGTAAGCTGCGCTTCCAATCATAGCTGCATTATCAGTGCAAAGCACCATTTCAGGAAACAGAACTTCTATATTTTTCTTTTGCCCTTCTTTTATCATAGTTTCTCTAAGGCAGGAATTTGATGCTACGCCACCAGCTATTGCCATCTTATCTACACCCTTTATTTCGCATGCCTCTAAGGCATTATGGACCAAAACATTAACCACTGCCTTTTGAAAGGATGCCGCAACATCAGGTATATTAATCTCCTCATTTTTCATATTCATTTTATTTAGGTAATTTAGCACGGAAGATTTAACTCCACTAAAAGAAAAATCCAAGCTGTTGTCATGAAAATTAGCCCTAGGAAACTTTATAGCTTCCGCATTGCCTTCCTTTGCTATTTTATCTATTTTAGGCCCACCAGGGTAACCAAGACCAATAGCGCGGGCCACTTTATCAAAGGCTTCTCCAGCTGCATCATCTCTAGTTTGTCCCATAACCTCAAACTCACCGTGGTCCTTCATATATACAATAAATGTATGCCCACCTGAAGCTACTAAACATATAAATGGTGGTTCTAGCTCCTTGTATTGAATAAAATTAGCACTAATATGACCTTCTATATGATTAACTCCAATTAAGGGTTTATTAGTTGCATATGCCAGTCCCTTGGCATATTGAACGCCTACCAGTAGTGCTCCAACTAGCCCTGGTCCATAAGTTACTCCTATGGCATCTATATCCTCTAATGTAACTTTGGCTTCATCCAATGCCTCTTGAACTACAGCACTTATTACTTCAATATGTTTTCTAGAAGCCACCTCTGGAACAACGCCTCCAAATTTTTCATGTATATCTATTTGTGATGCAATAATATTTGATAGAATTTCCCGACCATTAACTACCACTGCCGCTGCTGTCTCATCACAACTAGATTCTATTGCAAGTATTTTAATTTGCTTTTCCATTGTTTTACCCACCTTTAACATCGTTTGTAATTTCTTCTTATATTCATATTAATTATACTTTATTAATTTTAGCATTTCAATTTTTATATACTTTTTTAAGTGTTCTTACTGAGAATCTCTACTCTATGATATAATTATGTATGTAATTATATCATAGAAAATTAAGTTAAGACTAATAATTATCATCTATTGGAAATAGATCCTAGGGGGAAAATATGAGTAACGCCTATGCAAAAGTCATAATAAAAGGCTCACCTATTTCAAAATCTAATTTTAAACTATTCAACATGAATGGAAGAGCCATTTTACCTTATAATTCCGGAAAATACCATGATAGATATGCTTTATATGAAGAAGAAATTGCTTATCAATGCAGAATTCAAAATTCCAATATTTTTTTAACAGAATCTCTTATTGCTGTTTTAAAAGTATACTATAAGAGCATCAAAAGACACCCAGATACAAACAACATAACAAAAAGTATCTTTGATGGTATAGAGAAGAGTGGACTTATAGTAAATGATGCACAAGTTACAAGACTTATTATTGAGGAGTTTTATGATACAGAAAATCCCAGATTCGAATTAGAGCTTTTTGGTGAAAGTACCTATGCTATGAATTACTCAATAGTTGAAAAGAAAGAAAAACAGCAACCTATTAATTATGACCCACCTTCAAATAAGAAAAAAACAATAGGTTCTAAAGCAAATAAATCGAGTTCTGCGGTGGTTAATAGCTGCTCAAAACTCATATGTGAAGTATGTGGAAAGTCTGTATTAAAAGATAATTGTATCTCTGCAAACAAAGGTAAAACTTCGCTCTGCAAAAACTGCTTCAAAAAATTATTTTAAGTACAATTTCTTCTATCATAAAAATCATAAAATGGAATAAACTGTCCCTCCTTATATATACATAATACCAATAAATATGGCTATGCTATTAATATAAATAGCGCAAAATATGAAGGGAGACAGCACTCATGAACAGAAATAAAAAAACCAAAAACAAAAAGGCTAATGAAGCTATAAGTAACATGGAAAACACTGCGAGTTTTAAATCCTTAAATGATATGCCTAATAATAGATTGCAGGATAAAAAAAATAATCCTGAAGGATTAGAGTGATAATTTATCACAATATAATAAAATGATGAGTTTAAAAATAACAAATTGAATAAAAAGTTGCAATAATAGATCAAATTTTTTATTATTGCAACTTTTTATTCATTTTAAAAATATAATGAATTTAATTTGTTAAAATGTTGATAATAAATACGACACGTCCATATTATATGTTATAATAATTTTAAATAAAATATATTTTATAATAATCTTATATAAATTATATTTTAATTTAAAAAATAATACATAGTAGGGGGTCCATATGAGTAAAAATGTTAACATCGATTGGAATAATTTAGGTTTCACTTACATGAAAACAGACTTACGTTATGTTTCAATATGGAAAGATGGAAAATGGGACGCGGGAAATTTAGTTGAAGATAACAACATTACTATAAGCGAGGCTTCAACAGCTATTCATTATGGCCAACAATGTTTCGAAGGCTTAAAAGCTTATCGTACAAAGGATGGTAAAATTCAACTGTTCAGACCTGATGAAAACGCCAAACGTATCAATAGAAGTTGTAATCGTATTCTTATGCCTGAAATACCTGTTGAAAAATTTATTGATGCATGTATTCAAGTTGTTAAAGCAAATGAAGCTTTCCTTCCACCATATGGAACTGGCGCAACACTTTATCTTAGACCTTACGTAATAGGCATAGGTGATAATCTTGGAGTAAGAACTGCACCTGAATTTTTATTCGGCATATTCTGCTGCCCTGTAGGTGCTTACTTCAAAGGTGGAATGTCTCCAGTAAACTTTATGATTTCAGAAGAATTTGATAGAGCAGCACCACATGGAACTGGAGCTGCAAAAGTTGGCGGAAATTATGCTGCAAGTCTTTTAGCTCATGTACAAGCTGTAGAAAAAGGATTTGCAGACTGTATCTACCTTGATCCTGCAACTCATACTAAAATTGAAGAGGTTGGTGCTGCAAACTTCTTTGGAATTACTAAGGATAATGTATTTGTAACTCCAAAATCACCCTCAATACTTGCTAGTATAACTAAATACTCACTATTACACGTTGCAAAGGAATACTTAGGATTGAAAACAGAAGAAAGAGATGTTCTAGTAAATAATCTTTCTGAATTTAAAGAAGCCGGAGCATGTGGTACTGCAGCTGTAATATCACCTATCGGTGGTATAGAGTATAAGAGTGAACTTCATGTTTTCCACAGTGAGACAGAAGTAGGCCCAATTACTACAAAACTTTACGATACGCTTTATGGAATTCAATTTGGGGACGTAGAAGCTCCAAAAGGATGGATTGTAGAAGTAAAATAATAATTCATATAATAAAAGGGCTACCAATATAAAAATTGGTAGCCCTTTTATTTATGTATCCTCAAAAATCAATTCATTATTATAAATATTTCTTGTTTTATATAGAGTTAAGCTCAAAATAAATCTCACTACTAGGTCTAAGCCCATAACTACCCATATAGCATTTATACTCATACTAAATTTATATGTTAATATTAGTGATAAAGGAATTCTTATTAACCAAATTCCAACACCGGCTACAATCATGGGTACCTTTGTATATCCAGCCCCTCGTAACGCTCCATTAAAAACCCCTGCAATATTTTGTGGAAGTTGCACAATTCCCATTACTATTAGGTATATTACTCCCATTTTAATGATTTTCGTATCATTTGTAAGAAGTCTCATAACTGAGCCTGGAAAAAATATTAATATAAAAGCGCTTACGCTAGTAAGCATAGCTGAGCCTTTAAGTAGTTCCTTCATATATTTTCTCCCCAATATAGAATCTTTGGCTCCCACTGCCTGACCAATAAACGCTGTGGCTGCAACACCAAATCCCATGGCTGGCATAAAAGAAATTGATTCAGCTTGAAGTCCAAGTTGATAAGATGCCATAGCTATTTCACCATAAGATAATATGACTCTTGTTAGAATTATAGCAGATATTTGCCAAAATATTGACTCTAAGGCTGTAGGCATTCCTACTTTATATATTTTACTAATTTGTATTAAGTCTAACTTAAAGAATTTTCTATTAAGTAATGAACACAATATCCCAGATTTATTAAATAGCACATAAATACCAATCATAGCGCCAGTAAACTGTGCAATTATTGTAGCAATGGCAGCTCCTCTAATTCCCAAAGCAGGCATACCAAGCTTACCAAATATAAATATAAAGCTAAAAACAATATTTGTTAAATTCATTATTAATGCTATTTTCATTGGTGTTTTGGCATTTCCTGTAGCCTGCAGCACTCCTGCCACTACAAGCATTATGGCCATAAAAGGTAGACCCCAGGATACTATCTTTAAATATATTACTGCATTAGCTAACAGGTCTGGTTTTGGATTGAAAATTTTCAGTAATAAGGGGGCCTTCCAATAGACTACTTGCTGGAACATAAAAACTAATATTATTGAAGATAACAGTGTTTGTTGAATAACCTGTTTAACCTTTTTAGAATTGCCTGAACCATAAGCTTGTGCTACAAATACAACCCCACCCGTTGTTATCCCCTTAAATAAAGCCCATATAATTTGTGTAATCCTTGAACTAAGTCCAAGAGATACTATTGCAATAGCGTTAATACGCCCTATCATTGCCATAGAAACAAATCCGGCTGTCATCTGAAGAATATTTTCAATAGTTATAGGCAAAATCATGGAATAGATTTTTTTACGTACTTGTTTTGTATCAGTAATTTTTTCTTTATCCTCCAAGCTGTTCCCCCCCTGTTGCCATAATTCTTTATTTTCTTATTTCTTTATTTCGTTATTACCATTTTCCGTATAAGATATTTCATTAGTTTCTTCTTTACTAGTTAGTTTTTTTCTTACCAATAGGTCTTTGCCCCCTGCATCCGCCAGATGTGAATGGTGATGAATTGTTTTATCTATAACCTTATTTACATTATCAATTATGTCTTTGCTAAGCTTTGTGTATGAATCACTTTCAAGTATAGTGTTTTTCACACTATTTTTGATTACATCAAAATGAGTAAAATTATTGAATTGCAAATCCTTAAACTCATTACTTATATTTTCGATTTCTAAAAGGCTATCTCCGACTAATTCAAATAGCTCTTTTAGAACCTCATTATTTTTAATTACTCCAGGAATTTTAACACTAAGTGTACTAACGGCACTATCGGAAACTTCATCTCCCTGTTCATTTACTATTTCTAATAATATATCTGATTGACTATTTATTAATTCTCTAATAGTTTTGTTTTCCAAAAATCTTTTAATAGCCACTTCACTGTTACTTCTAACAATAAAATTATCACTTAAATCATCATAATTTACTTTTATATCTTGCATATCAAAAAAACTCAGAAAATAATTCTTAAAATACTCTCGAAACACCTTAAATCTAAAACCATGTTTATTTGAAAACACGCAATAAACTCTGGTAAATACTGGTTTGTTTCTATCATTCGAATTACATGTATCTAAGATGATAATCCAATCCTTATATTTTTTTATAACTTCATACCTCTTAAAAACTGAGTCTTTAACAATAAATTCAGCTCCTATGTCATCACTGAGCATTTTCCATACATCTTCATGTGTAGGACCAAATAACCTCATCAATTTCATCTCCTTTTATGTAGTTATATCTCCCTATATAATAACTTATCCGGGATTTAAATTCTAGCATTTCCCATTAAAAATAAAAAAAGCCATGATTTTATCATGGCTTTTTTATTACTTTATATACATCTTGTTATAGTATTCATCTAGCATTCTCTCTACTGAGAATTCATAGCTTGTAGTTTTAATACTTTCTTTCATCATTTCTACCCATTTTTCTCTGTTTTCATAATAAGTAGTCATAACTCTATTTATTAAAGTGTCATAAAGAGCCTCTGTATCGTGTTTATCTAGTTCTACTGGAGATAACTCATCAAGCCCTACCGCATCTCCAAATTGCCATCCATTTACACCATCCAAGCAAGCTTCTGGCCACCAACCATCTAGAATAGAACAATTAAGTACACCATTCATCGCAGCTTTCATACCTGAAGTTCCACTAGCTTCCAAAGGTCTCCTTGGATTATTTAACCAAATATCCGAGCCTCTAGTTAGCATTCTTCCTATATTCATGTCGTAATTTTCTAGGAATACTACACTATTTGGATACTTCTTCATCATTCTTACAAGCTTTGCCACTATTTCTTTTCCTATATCATCAAGAGGATGAGCTTTTCCTGAGAATACAATTTGAACTTTTCCACTTTTTAGTAGTGGAGAAATAATCTCTTCACTCGTGAATATCAAATCGCTTCTCTTATAGGGTGCAGCCCTTCTCGAGAATCCAATAAGTAACTTATCTGCATCTAGCTCTACTCCAGTTCTTTCTTTGATAAATCCTATTAGCTCCTTTTTAACAGTAAGGTGAGTTTCCCATAGATCTCCATTGTTTTCATAAGCCTTAGTAATTCGAACATCTACCCAGGTTGGCTTATGTATTCCATTAGTAATACCAATAATTTCAGACCTTCCAGCAACAGTTCTCCACATTTTATTTGCAGTTGACCTGTGAAGCTGTGCTACGGCATTTGCCTTTCTTGATAATCTAAGTCCAGCTACTGTCATATTAAATGGTTCTCCACCAAATCTAATCATTTGCTCCCTAGTTAATCCATTAAATGCTCCCATGTACTCTAATTTATCCACAGTATGAGATTCGTTACCTTCAACTATTGGAGTATGAGTTGTAAATACCACTTCTTCGCGAGTCTTATTCCAAGACTCCTCAAAACTAAATCCTGATTGCATTTTTTCTTTTATAAGTTCTGTAGCTGCAAGCACCGCATGACCTTCATTAAAATGATACACGTCTATTGGAATATTCAATGCTCTTAAAGCCTTTACTCCCCCAATACCTAACACTATTTCTTGAGCAATTCTTTCTTCTCCAAACCATCCATATAATTGTCCAGTTATCCAAGCATCAGCATTTTCTGGTATATCAGTATCTAAAAGATATAGTGGATTATTTCCAAACTCTTCTAATTTCCAAACCTTACACACTACATCTAACTTTCTTATGTTAACAGTTACTTTTACCCCTGTATCTTGTAGAAAATCATATTCATAATTGTGATATGTATCATAGGCTTTTCCATTTTCATCTATAAGTTGCTCTGTATATCCTTGTTTCCACTTAAGCCCTATTCCCACAAGTGGTAAATTTAAATCTTTTGCTCCTTTTAAATGGTCACCTGCAAGTATTCCTAGTCCACCTGCATAAGCTTTAAAATCTGGATGTAGTCCATACTCCATACAAAAATAAGCAACTCTTGGAAGATTATTATTATCCATTAAATTTTCCCTCCTATATCCTTTTTAATAATAAATAATTATTTATTATAATTTTCATTACCTTATAAATTTTCAGTTTATTTCATCTGTAGCTTTTATAATTATTATACATAATTTTTATGTTCAGTGCAACCGTTTGCACTGAAATATTTTAGTATGGCCTTATTTTTATATAATTATAGGAGATTCCTTCTGAAATGTTGTTAAGCACCATATAATATAATAGCCATATTATATTATCATTTTAATATTATAAGGAGTTGCTTTAGCATGAATTTACACTCCCTCTCTAAACTATTAAAACGCAAAAATAAATCTTTTTTTTTAATTATGCTATTGTGTACAACTATCTGCACCATAATAATTTATTCCATTATAAACAATTTTAATAATGATAAAGTTATAAGTAATACTCTTATCGCAGAAAGGTTGTCCAAAATATCAGAACTATCCACATTAAAATATAGCTATTCTAATATAGTAGCTATAACTGATATTAAAAAATTCAAAAATTTTTATATTCCCTTTACTGAAAAGTCTTTTCTAATCAAATACAGTGGCTATATTAAAGGTGGGGTAGATTTAAAAGATTTAGATATCCTTATAAATAAAAAAAGCATTACTATAACTTTAAAAAAATCTAAAATTCTTGATCATGTAATAAATAATGAAGATTTTTTTGTTTATGATGAAAAGTCCTCAATGTTTAACAAACTTAGTATTCAGGATATGATTAATGAAATCACTAGTCAGAAAAATAAAATTGAAGCTGATTTAATTAAAACAGGATTTTTAGATGGAGCTAATGCTAATGCCAAATTACTTTTAGAAGGTATTTTAAGGGATATGGGTTTTGAAAGTGTAACCATCATTTTTAAGTAAGGCTCATTCAAATAAATAGCAAGCTAATATACTATTTATTTGAATGTCCTTATGTTTATAGTTTGTCTAACATTGCTGCTCCAATAATACCAGCATCATTTCCGAGCGTTGCAATTTTTATGTTACAAACAGGCAGCTCTTTAAACAATTTATATTTTTTAATATCCCTTAGTAAGGAATCCATAAAAAATTCTCCCGCTGCCGAAACACCACCACCAATGGCTATCATTTCAACATCCAATATATTCACTATATTACAAATTCCTATAGCAAAATACTTAATAAATCTTTGTAGGACTAAATTAGCTAATTCATCTCCTTGTTTCGCACAATCAAAAATTACTTTAGCATCAATATCCTCCAAATCTACTATCTTTTGAAGTATTAATGTATCCTTACTATCTTGATTTATAAGTTTTTTAGCATACTTAATTATTGCTGTAGCAGACGCGAAGGTTTCAAAGCAACCATTGTTTCCGCAGGCACAATTATAGAAATTTTCTCCTATTATCATATGTCCTATTTCAGCTGCATAACCATTTTTTCCTCTATGTAATTTACCATCTAATATTATTCCCCCACCTATACCCGTTCCAAGTGTTAAGAAAACTGAATTTAAATTATTTTTCATTATTCCGAATAGATACTCACCACCAGCTGCAGCATTGGCATCATTTTCTATGAAAATTCTTTTGCCAGTTTTTTCTTTAAGTATTTTGCATAAATCTACATTTTCCCATCCTATATTTACACATTCCTTTACTATTCCGCTCTTATAATCAACCAATCCTGGAACTCCAATACCTATAAGTTGGATATCTTCCATAGAAATATGAGAAACTTCCAAGGTTTTATATATTAAATTAACCATGTCCTCTATTACTACTAGAGCAGTTCTCGAAGCTAAGGTTGGTGTGCTCTTTTTAATAAGTATCTTCCCTTCATTTGTAACTATACCTACAACTATATTAGTTCCACCTAAATCAATCCCTATACGCATAATTTTTACCTATCCTCTCGTCTCTAAATGTAAATCCTTTTCAAAAAAATAACTAGCAGAGTACTCGTCCATTTTTTACGTTTTTTATAATATATTTTTACAAATATTTAAAAGCAGAAAATTAATTGTTTTTCTGCTTTTAAATATTTGATTCTCCTAGTAGGGGTCCTAGAGGGTACATTCAAATAAATAGCCAATTGCTAACTTTTCTATTTTAATGCGCCTAATTAATATTATACTTTTAATTTTATAAAATTAAAACTGTAATATAGTCCAATAATTTAGCTTATTTTTATTACGTTTCACCAAATCAATATATTAAACCACCCTTATAGTTGGAGGAACTGTTCTTCTGAAATGCCGTTAAAAGCCTCCTGATGAACCTCCACCACTTGATGACCCTCCTCCAAAGCCTCCAGAACCTCCTCCTGAACTCCCTCCGAAGCCACCACCATTTCTTCCGCCCCGTCTTCCTATTGAACTCCAAAATAGCAATGTAATTATAAATCTAGTTATCCTTCCCCTATTAAGAATAAAGTCAAGAAAAACTAATACAATAACTCCTATTACTAGAAATCCATTAGACTTTTTAGATACATTTGATTTTTTTACATTTTCACTATATTGAGGAACATTAATATTCTTATCTAATTTTACTCCATATTCTTTAGCTATACTATCCGCTAAAACTGAATATGCTGCCCTAAGTCCCTGTCCATATTGAATTTCCTTGAATTTTGGCACTGCAAGATCATTCATTACTCTTGAGGAGTATATATCTGTAATTGCACCTTCTAGAGCTGTCCCTACCTCTACTCTCCACTTTTTTTCTTTTACTGATAATAAAATTAATAGCCCATTATTCTTATCCTTTTGTCCTATACCCCATTTTCTAAAAATACCATTGGCATAGGATTCAATAGTTTCTCCCTGTAATGAATCTATTACCACGACAGTAGCCTGGGCGCTTGTTTTATCTTCTAATTCCTTACCTACTGACAAGATATATTGCAGCGAGTCACCGTCTATTACTTTAGCATAATCATTAACATACTTTAATTCTGTTGGTACAGGAAATTCAGTATCTGCATTTACTAAATTACTACCTATTGCCCCACTTAGTAAAAATATGCTTATGATAACTACAAAAAATTTTCGAATTCCTTTTGTTAAATAAGTTTTCATATTTTAGCACCTACTTACTAAAGTTAACTTTTGGCACTTCTTTAGCCGATTCACTAGCTTTATAATATGCCCTTTCTTCAAATCTAAAAATTCCAGCAATAATGGTATTCGGGAACTTCTTAATGGTGGTGTTGTAATTATCAACGCTTTTGTTATAATCTTGCCTTGCTATACCTATCCTATTTTCAGTACCTTCTAAAGCTACTGTTAAATCCCTGAAATTAGCACTAGATTTTAAATCTGGATATCTTTCTACAACTACTAGAAGTCTTGATAATGCGGTTCCAAGTTCGCTATCTGCTTGTGCTTTATCCCCTACGGTTTGAGCACCTCCAAGTTTAGTCCTAGCTTCAGCTATTTTTATAAAAATGTCTTTTTCTTGAGATGCATAACCTTTCACTGTTTCTACTAAATTTGGAATTAAATCCGATCTTCTCTGAAGTTGAGTATCTATGTTTCCTTCAGAAACCTTTACCTTTTGCTCTAAACTCACCATTTTATTGTAGCCCCCAATAATAGGCATTGCTATTACTAGAATGATAGCGACAACAATTGCAACGATTCTAAAAGTTTTATTCATTTCTATACCACCTTCCTATTTTATATAATATATAATAGTTATTAATTATTTAATCCATCTATTTTTTAATACAAACTTATCCTCATATAATAAGTTATTAATTATTTAAGGATACTATACTAATTTGCTATTTATTCTTAAAAATTATGTATCAACAAAAAATATAATATTCAAAAAACAAAAAAGATGATTTCTGTTCAAAGTACAGAAATCATCTTTAATAATGGATTTTTAAGTATCTATAAGTTTTTATTTAATAAATTTCTAATTTTTCAATGACCTATCTTTAATAATAGCAAAAGTTTTTTTTATATACTCTTGTGTCTTATAATTCCCTAATATATTATTCATTCTCTCCAAAAGACCATTTAAATCTATAAGCTCCTGCAAACTTATATCCTTAAGTTCTTGAAAAATCAATAGTGTTTTTTGATTTTTCTTATAGTCTTCTATTATCAAATTTTCACCAAGCTCCGATATATCTAAGTAATGGGCATTTTTTATTAAAGCTTTTTCTTTATGGATAAATCGCTTACTATTTAAATTTTTTACTATTACATGAACTGTAGAAGGTGACCAAAAACTAATTTCACTAAGTTCACTTGAAGTAATTCCCGGGAAAGCAGCTATTATCCATAATGCTCTAAGTTGAGGATAAGTAACATTAAATTCTTTAAGAGGTTCTCTATGATTGCTTTTAACCGTTAAAATGAATGTCCTTAGAAGATTATATAGATTAATTGTCTTCTTTATAATATTTATTGTATCTATATCAAAATCTTTGAAATCAATTTTTAAATTCATTTCATTAATTTTCTCAATATAATCAAAAATGAATTCTTTATTTTCTTTAATGATAATTTTAGTGAAAATATCATTAATAAAATCTAATTCACTATGTGAAAATAAGCCTATTAAGTCAAAAAGGTAAAATTTTTTTTCCTTATCTTGTTTGTTTATATCAATAAACCATATACCGGATTCTGATATCTGAAATTTATACACCTTTTTATTAATAGTTTCTTCTTTGAATATCAATTTTTTATTAATTAAAATTTTAATCATATTACTAACCGTAGGTGAAGTCCAACATCCAATCCTTGCTATATCGCTAAGTGATGTTCCTGGATACACTTTAATAATCCAAAGAACTCTAAGTTGTGGTAGTGTTATACCAGTTGTCTCAACCATCCTTGAGTAATTGGATTCAATTTTCAAAAAAGCATATCTTGCTAGATTATACAACGAATGTATATTAAACAAATACTCATTTTGTTCCATTAACTATCCCCTTATGTGTCCTTATATGTTAGTTATTATTATATAAATTATTAGATTGATGTGATTGTCTATCAATCAATAGATTGTACCAAAAATATTATAGCAAATCAACAAAAGTATTTTATATTATATAAAAGTACATATGCATAATTGTTTTTCTTCGCAAAATATGATAATATTATATATGAGATGTAGTATTTAATATTACATATAATTTTATTGTTTTTAAACTTTTGATCTTAATCCCAGTATACTTTTAATAAAATAATATTAAAGGTAACTAACTTCGAGCAAAATTATGCTTGAGTGTATTTTATTTTTAATATTCGAATACTAATTAAATAGAGGAGTGAAAATATGTTCGTACCAAAACTAGTTACCTGTTTAAAAACCTATTCAAAGGAGCAATTTTTCAAAGATTTCGTTGCAGGAATCATTGTTGCTATTATTGCTTTGCCTTTAGCTATAGCTCTTGCCATAGCCTCTGGAGTATCTCCAGAAAAAGGAATCTATACTGCCATTGTGGGGGGCTTTGTAGTCTCTTTACTAGGTGGAAGTAAAGTTCAAATTGGAGGCCCAACCGGTGCTTTTGTAGTTATTGTATATGGCATAGTTGAAAAATTTGGAATTGATGGACTAATCGTAGCTACAATCATGGCAGGCTTCTTTCTTATAATAATGGGAGTTCTGAAATTTGGAGGTATGTTAAAATTCATTCCGTACCCTATTACTACTGGATTTACAAGTGGTATCGCTATTATTATTTTTTCCACTCAGATTAAGGATTTCTTTGGGCTGACCATGAAAACTGTTCCTTCAGAATTCATTCCTAAATGGATTGCTTATTTTAATAGTTTAAACACTTTAAATTTACAAAGTGTGATTATTGGTATTCTTTCACTTTTAATAATTATATATTGGCCTAAAATTAATAAAAAAATTCCAGGAACACTTATTGCAATAGTATTAACTACCATAATTACTATTGTATTTCATTTGAATATAGAAACCATTGGAAGTCGTTTTGGTGACATTTCAAGTGCATTGCCTAGTATTTCTCTTCCTCACACTTCATTTGGTATGATAAAAGAGCTAATGCTTCCAGCTCTAACCATTGCAATCTTAGGTTCAATAGAATCGCTTTTATCTGCTGTAGTAGCTGATGGTATGATTGGTGGTTCTCACCGTTCTAACATGGAACTTGTGGCGCAAGGTGTGGCAAATATTTGTTCTGGACTTGTGGGTGGTATCCCTGTAACTGGTGCCATAGCAAGAACTGCCGCAAATGTGAAAAATGGTGGTAGAACTCCTATTGCTGGTATAGTTCATGCATTGGCTCTATTAATAATACTTCTATTATGTATGCCATATGTAAAACTTGTGCCTATGTCATCTTTGGCCGCCATATTAATAATAGTATCTTATAATATGGGTGAATGGGAATCTTTTCAAAAAATATTTAAAGCACCTAAAAGTGATGCCTCAGTGCTTTTAGTTACTTTTTTACTAACAATATTCTTTGATTTAGTAATTGCTATCGGAATAGGCTTACTTCTTGCCTCATTACTATTTATGAAAAGAATGGCAGATGTTTCGGATGTTCGATATATTCTTGATGAATATGAAGATGAAGACAAAATAGAGCTTATTGATAGCATAAAGACCCCAGAAAATGTATCCTTATATGAGATTAATGGACCTTTCTTTTTCGGTGCAGCCGACAAATTTATGCATGCAATTAGGGAAATAGGTATTCCTACTAAAATCTTAATTGTTAAGATGTCCAATGTACCTGCTATGGACGCTACAGGATACCACGCATTAGAAATGCTTTATGATATTTGCAAAAAACATCATACTCACTTAATATTATTAAACCTTCAATCACAGCCTACTACTGTTCTTGCTAAATATGGATTTATAGATAAGTTAGGAGTAGAAAATATCTGCAGTAATGTTGATGAAGCTATTGAAAGAGCTAATATTTTATTGGAAAAACCTAATGCACTACTAAAAATATAAAATTATAAGGCAGTTAAAAAGTACACTGGCATGAGCCAATGTACTTTTATTTTTTAAATCATAAATTTAAATTTTATATCTTAGTAATCAAAAATTAGCTATTAATTTGAAATTCGTTTTTTGTTACTTTTGTTTTATTAACTAATACATAAGTAACTGAAAATGAAACCACAATCGCTATTACTATCCCTAAAACTGCATATAAGAAATAAGGTCCAATATAGGCAGCGATACTAAAAATGCTGGAAGTAATATATCCATATAAGCGAACTCCGAAAGCAGCGATTACTGCTGAAGCCACCGAACTCCCTATTGTAGCCGCAATAAAAGCCTTGCGATGTTTTGCTAATACACCAAATAATGCCGGCTCAGTAATTCCTAGAAGTCCTGAAACAGCTGCCGATAATATAACTGACTTTTGTTGCTTATTTTCTGTTTTAAAATAGATTGCGAAAGTTGCACCTGTAATAGCCATATTCGCCATGAACATCATAGGCATTAGCATATCATACCCATTTTGAGAAAAATTTTGCAGAGCAATAGGGGTCATTGCATGATGCATTCCTGTAAATACTGCAATGGGACGAATTGCTCCTACAACTACACCGGCGAGTATTGGAGATATAGCAAATAAAGCACGAATAATAATAGCCAGTCCATTACCAAAATACGTTCCTGTAGGTCCAATTACAATTAGTGTAAGTGGAATAATAACAAACAGCGTAAGGGTCGGGGTAAATACCGTTCTTAATACCTCAGGCATCATTTTATCTATCCATTTATGAATGTAACTTAAAGCCCAAACTGCAATAATAATTGGTATAACAGAAGCACTATAGTTAATAACAGGAATTGGAATTCCCAGGAAAACAAATCTGCTAATTTCACCTGCTTTTGCTGCATTAACTAGTGTTGGATACATCATGCCACCAGCAATAGCAAGGGCCATATAAATATTCGTTTTAAAAATTTTAGCAGCAGAAACTGCTAAGAAAAATGGTAAGAAATTAAATACACCACTAGCTATTAAATCTATAATAATTACTGTATCACTTGTAGCAGATATTACTTTAAGCGCTAACAATCCCGATAATAAACCTTTAATCATACCTGCTCCAGCAATGGCGGGTACAATTGGACCGAATACTCCAGAAACTATATCGAGAAGTTTGGATACCAAGCCTTTGTTATTCTGTTCTTTTTCTGTATTTTTTGAATTATCATTACTAATCTCTAGTTTTGTATTCATAGCTTCATAATAACTTTCTACATTTGTTCCTATCACTATTTGAAATTGGTTATTTTGTGACTTAGTTCCCATTACACCTTGAAGCTTTTCAATATTATCCTTTTGTATTTTTGAGTTATCATAAATATCAAATCGAAGTCTGGTCATACAATGCCACAGGTTCTTTATATTTTCTTTACCTCCAACATATTTTATGATGCCATCTATTGTATCTCTGTTTACTTTATCTACTTTGTTCACTTTGTTATCCCCCTTTATTTTATTCAAAATTGGTATGGCTACATAATAGCATATAAAAAGCCGTAATGAAAACGGTTAAAAAAACCAACGAAAAATACAAATGCTTATATACCAACGATCCAATGAGTTTTTTTTAAGATTGGTATGGTAATTAAACCAATAATCACTAATTACCACACCAAATTGACCTATAGTATTTTATGTGTTTAACTTTAACTAATAAAGACATTTAATCTAATTAAATTTATTAAAGGAGTTTTTCTATTGGAGCCAACAATTATTACTAATATATCTACTTTTATTGTAAACCCTTCTCGTCACAATTTGGTTGTAGTCAAAATAGAGACTAATAAAAATGTTTATGGATATGGTTGCGCCACATTTCAACAACGTCCGCTAGCAGTTGAAAGTATGATTGAAAACTATTTGAAGCCCTTATTAATTAATAAAGATGCTAATAATATTGAGGATCTTTGGCAAATGATGATGGTTAATGCTTATTGGAGAAATGGTCCGGTTATAAACAACGCCATTGCGGGTATTGACATGGCATTATGGGACATCAAAGCAAAACTCGCCAATATGCCGCTTTATCAGTTATTTGGCGGTAAATCAAAGGATGCTATTGCAGCATATATGCATGCTGATGGTTTAACTTTAGATGAGTTATTCACTAATGTGGATGTGCTTATTGAAGAAGGTTATTTCCATATTCGCTGCCAATTAGGTTTGTATGGTGGCAAAAACCAACAAATGTCTAAACCAGACAACTCTACTTTTGGAGCATATTACAATCCTGATGTATATATGAGGGATACTGTGCACATGTTTGCTAAGTTAAGAGAACGTTATGGATACGATATTCATTTTATTCATGATGTACATGAACGTTTATCTCCAAATCAAGCCATTTCGTTAGCAAAAGATTTAGAGCCCTACAAACCGTATTTCTTAGAAGATATTTTGCCTCCAAATCAAAATGAATGGTTATCACAATTGCGTTCTCAATGTACTACACCAATCGCTACGGGAGAACTATTTAACAACCCTATGGAATGGCAAAACATTATTATTAATAGACAAGTTGATTTTATCCGTTGTCATGTGTCTCAAATTGGAGGTATAACGCCTGCCCTTAAACTAGGTGCTCTTTGTCAAAATTTTGGTATAGGTATAGCGTGGCATGGTCCATCAGATATGACTCCTATTGGTGTTGCTGTTAATGTTCATTTAGATATGTTCCTCCATAATGCAAAGGTTCAAGAATTTCAAGTTATTGATGAAAATACTAAAAAACTCTTTCCTAACTCTGTAGAAGTTAGAAGAGGATATATTTATCCAAGTGATTCTGTTGGTATAGGGGTTGAATTCAATGAAGAAGCAGCGAAATCCTACCCTGTTGTTTATCGTCCTCATGAGTGGACCCAATCTCGCACACCTGATGGCACCATTCATACGCCTTAGAATAAAAAACTCTAAGTTCGATTAGATGCTACCGAAAAAGTATCTTTTGAAAAAAAAATCGCTAAAAACCAAAAAAGATGATTTTTTTGGTTTTTAACGATTTTTTCTATGTATTCGTATCCATTAATTAAAGTTTTTTTATTTGCTCTGTCTATATTGAAGATTCGAAGCATTGAATGGTGACATATAGGAAACTGAATAATCTAAATTTATCATTTCACTGTATTCAAAAACTTTAGAATTTTCTAAAACCCCTCTATTTACTATTTTCATTGCGGGTATTCCTTTTTTACAATTTAATATAGCTGCGTCCTCTTTGCTCAAAACTACAGGACTATAAGTGGTTATAAAATGCGAAATCTTATATTTTTTTCCATATACATAACTATGGACTGAATTTTTTATGTCATCTTCACTTAAATCCTCAAAATAACTACAGGGCAAATTAGACACTTCGATTTGGACTTTACGGTAGTCTACAATCCTAACCCTTTTAAATTCCCATAATTCTTCATTTCCTCTTATATCAAATATTTCTTTTAGTACGTTATCAGGCTTAATTCTTTTAAAATAAATTAATTCAGATTTAATCTCCTTAAATTTATTTTCTGTTAACGAATTATAGATTAAGGGATTTTTATAATAGTCTTCACTTACAAATAGACCTGAGCCTTGGACAGCCGTTACTATCCCTATTTTAATTAGTTTTTTTAAGGCTTCCCTGATTGTGTACCTTGAAACCTGATAATGTGATGCCAATAATCTTTCTGTTGGTAATTTCCCCCCCGCCTCATATTTATTCTGGTATATTCTACTTAGGAGATTTTCAACAACAAAATCTTTTTTTTTCATATTTATATAGACTCCTTTACCCGGCATGCGCCTTTATTATTGCTATTCTACATAATGCCTATAATATCCTTTAATAATATTAAAGTACGCTGTCTCCTATATAATAAAAATATTTCGTTTACATATTACCATATTCTATAATAATGTATTATAATATTAAGTGTAGCCTTTATATTAAATAAGCTACACAAATAATATTATGAAAGTTATAAAGGAGAGTCAACAATGATATTTTCTAGTGAGACACCCATTGATACTATAGAAGAAGATTTGAGATATCTAAAGTTATTGGCTAGCAAGTATCCTACAATTTCAGATGCCTGTACAGAAATCATAAATCTGCAAGCTATTTTAAATTTACCTAAAGGAACTGAGCATTTTCTTACAGATATTCATGGTGAATATGAATCTTTTACTCATGTTCTTAGGAATGCCTCTGGCGTAATCAAAAGAAAAATTAACGATATTTTTGGTAATTCACTTAGAGAAATTGAAAAAAAAGAACTAGCAACCATCATATATTATCCAGAACAAAAGTTAGACCTAGCACTTAGAGAAGAAGCTGATATAGACGATTGGTACAAAATCACCCTTCATAAGCTTATAAAAATTTGTAGAACTATCTCCTCTAAATATACTAGATCTAAAGTTAGAAAAGCACTACCTTCAGATTTTGCATACATTATTGAGGAATTACTTCACGAACAACAAAACACTTTTAATAAACAGGAATATTACAATGGAATTATTCAAACCATAATCAAAATTGGTAGAGCTAAAGAATTTATAGTTGCTATTTCAAACTTAATTCAAAGGCTTACTATAGATAGACTTCATATTTTAGGGGATATTTATGATAGAGGACCTGGCGCACACATAATCTTAGACACTCTTATGCACTACCATTCTATTGATATACAGTGGGGTAACCACGATATACTTTGGATGGGTGCAGCCGCTGGCTCTGAAAGTTGTATTGCTAATGTTCTTCGTATTTCAACAAGGTATGCGAACCTGGACACCGTTGAAGAAGGTTATGGAATAAACTTATTGCCTTTGGCGACCTTTGCGCTACATTTTTATAAAGATGACCCTTGTAAATCCTTTAAACCTAAAGTTTTGTCTGAAAATAATTATAGAGAAAACGACCTTAATTTAATGTCTCAGATGCATAAAGCCATTTCTATAATTCAATTTAAACTTGAAGGCGAGGTAATAAAAAGGCGTCCTAACTTTGAAATGCAAAACAGGTTGCTCCTCCATAAAATAAACTATGAAAAAGGTACCATTACTGTTGATGGAAAAGAATACACACTAAACGATACTAATTTTCCAACTATAGATCCTACTGACCCTTATAAATTAACTCAGGAGGAGAGGGAACTTGTAGACAAACTTAAATCTTCCTTCTCTAATAGCGAAAAACTTCAAAAACATGTGCGTTTTTTATACTCTAAAGGCAGTATGTACTTAAAGTATAACTCCAATTTACTTTATCATGGTTGCATTGCACTAAACGCAGATGGTAGTTTTAAAAAAATGAAAATAGATAACATTACTTATAGTGGTAAATCCTATATAGATCGAACTGAACGAATAGCTAGGGAAGCCTACTTCGGAAAAGCCAATTCAGAATCTAAGTTTTATGCCTTGGACACTATATGGTATTTTTGGTGTGGTTCTAATTCTCCGCTATTTGGTAAAGATAAAATGACTACCTTTGAGAGATATTTTATAAATGACAAAATAACTCATAAAGAAATTAAGAATCCATATTATAGCTATAGAGATGATGAAAAAACATGCAATAATATATTGTGTGAGTTTGAATTAAACCCCAATGATTCACACATTATAAATGGTCATGTTCCAGTAAAGACTAAACAAGGTGAGAGTCCTATAAAAGCTAATGGTAAACTTTTAGTTATCGATGGTGGTTTTTCTAAGGCCTACCAACCAGAAACAGGCATAGCCGGATATACGCTTATTTATAATTCCTATGGCTTGCTACTCGCATCCCATGCACCTTTTGAATCTACTCAAAAAGCTATTGATGAGGGCGTGGATATCCTTTCTTCTACTATAGTCTTAGAAAAATCCACAAATCGTATACGTGTAACGGATACAGATGTTGGCTTTGAAATTAAGGATCAAATTAAAGATTTAGAGCTGCTTCTTACAGCATATAGAAAAGGCCTTATTAAAGAACAACGGGTAACCTTATAACATACCATTAAAGCCACTTGGCGCTTAGCGCCAAGTGGCTTTACTTTAAACAGAAAGTGTTAAATTAAGTTTTACTGTCTTGCCATTTCTAACTACTTCTACTTTAACTACATCACCGGCTTTATGTGTACTTTTAAGCTTATTTAGTTCATCCACAGTTTTAATCTTTTGGCCATCGAACTTTACAATAATATCAGCGGGTTTAATACCTGCCTTTTCTGCAGCACTAGCTTCTTTAATTTGTTGAATATATACTCCTACTGGAATATTGTATTTTTGAGAAGCATCTTCAGTAACATCGCTGCAAGAAATTCCTATACTGAGAATTGGTTTAATTAAAGCTTCCATTTTAGGGTTTACTGTATTAATTGGTATTGCAAAACCCAATCCCTCCACCCCATCTTGACCTATTTTAGCAGTATTTATTCCTATAACTTGACCCTTAGTATTCACAAGAGGGCCACCACTATTCCCTGGATTAATAGCTGCATCTGTTTGGATAAATTTCAAATCTTTATTCTCAATGCTTACTTGTCTATTGACTGCACTAACAATTCCTGTAGTAACAGATCCTAAAAATTCTTTTCCTAGGGGATTCCCAATCGCTACTACTGATTCTCCTACTTCAAGCATATCCGAATCTCCAAATTCAACCACACCTGGGACTTTAGTTCCCTCTGCTAATTTAATTACAGCCACATCACTTGCAGCGTCATAATTAATTATTTTTGCGGAGACTTCTTTTCCATCACTAAGCATAACTTTAATATTCTGTGCTCCACTTATAACATGATAATTAGTTAAAATATATCCATCTTCACTAAATATCATCCCAGTACCCACACCTTCTGGTTGAGCACTCTGACCTCTAAACGAGCTACTTACACTGGTGCTACTGGTGGAAATTGCAACTACTGCTGGACTTACCTTTTTCACAATTTCAGGTGTAGTTAATGTTTCTGTGCTATTAGTAGTTGCAATCTTTGCTTTTGTATCTGTAGTAGCCTTTGTAGTAGTTGCTTTAGGTGCGCTAGACGTAGTAGTATTTGTATTTGTATTTTTCATCATATTCATTGTAACAACAGCAGCACCTACCCCTCCAAGGGTAGAACATATTGCACCTACCAGTATATAGGACACTATTCTCTTTCTCATTCCACCTCCATCTTTTTTCGCCTTTTTATCGTTTATTTCTGTGTAACTGGTGTTTTCTAATTGTAGAGGCAAAGTTTCACTTTGTTTTTCATAAAGGTCATCTTTAGGCATATTATTATTTTCATTCATATTATTTTCCTCCTTATTGGATTTGGTTTTTGTAAGATATATAAAAGTTATTATCACTTATCTAGTTGAAAATTATAGTAAATCGAATATTTAGATTTCTTTTTCAATTTTTTCTTATATTTTATCCTTAAGTATATATTAAGACTTCTATGTTACAGTTTAGTGTCAACTTTATTAACAAACCTTTAATAAATATTATTTATACTTTAATTATTATAGACAACTATTCGTATTTATAAAAAAAATAGTGAAATCATTATATGAAAATATAATGATTTCACTATTTGACCACAATTCACCACTTACTTATTATTGATTTTCATATGCCCTGTTATTTTTGGGATAGCTATTTGTATTATTTACCAGCATATAGCTCAACTATTTTAAGTATTACTTCAACAGCCTTCTCCATGGCAAATGTTGGAATAAATTCATATTTACCATGAAAATTATGCCCCCCCGTGAATATATTAGGTGTAGGAAGCCCCATAAATGAAAGCCTTGCGCCATCTGTACCGCCTCTAATTGGTACCATTATAGGATTTACTCCTACTTGTTTCATAGCTAAAAAGGCTGTATCTACAATATGTTTAACTGGCTCTATTTTTTCTTTCATATTGAAATATTGGTCCTTGATTTCTATTTCAACAGTGCCGCTACCATATTTTTTATTTAGTGTATTTACTATGTTTTTGATAAATAATTTTCTATTTTCATAACTTTCACTATCAAAATCTCTTATGATATATTGAAGTTTAGTTTCTTCAACCTCTCCATTAAGAGCAATTAAATGATAAAACCCTTCATACCCTTCTGTAGTAGCTGGTGTCTCATTTGAAGGTAGTGAATTCACCAATTCATTTGCTATAAGTGTAGAATGAATCATTTTCCCTTTTGCTGAACCAGGATGAACATTTCTTCCATGAATAGAAATTTTTGCTGATGCAGCATTAAAATTTTCATACTCTAGCTCCCCAATAGTTCCTCCATCTATAGTGTATGCAAAATCTGCTGCAAATTTTTTAACATCAAAAATATCTGCTCCACGCCCCACTTCTTCATCCGGTGTAAATCCAATACGAATTTTTCCATGTAGGAACTTAGGATTTTCCATTATATACTCTACAGCAGCCATTATTTCAGAAATCCCTGCTTTATCATCAGCTCCCAGTAAGGTAGTTCCATCTGTAGTTATAAGAGTTTTTCCTATGTAATCCTTGAGCTCTGGAAAATCCTTTGGAGATAGTATTATTTTGTTTTCCTCATTTAAAATTATGTCTTCTCCATCATAGTTGTAAACAAATTTAGGATTAACATTATTTCCAGACATATCTGGAGCAGTATCCATATGGGCTATAAATCCTATTGTTGGTACTTCTTTTTCTACATTTGAAGGAATCGTTGCCATTATATATCCATTTTCATCTATACTTGCATCTTGTATACCCATTTCCTTTAATTCTTTAACTAATTCCATGCCCAGTATTCTCTGACCTTTTGTACTTGGAACAGTAGTTGATTCCTCATCAGATTTAGTATCGTAGCTTACATATTTCAATAATTTTTCTACAACTTTTGACATTTGCCCATCTCCTTATTTTTTATGCATCTATTAAAATTTCTTTGTTGTACCGTTTACATTATACTACAATAAGTTAAAATCTTAAACATTGGTTACAATACATTTTCACATTCCATCGATGAAACTCAATTAATGAAATGTTGAAAAATGTACTATTTCTTATTCAAAAAGTTATCAATTAATTTTTCTGCCATTCTCTTTTGCAAATTGGCCTTATTAATAAGTTGTAATACCATTAATACTAATTCTATTAACTCTCCATCTTTTTTTCCCATTTCTTTGATTCTACCTTTTATAAATTCAGAGTCCTTTTCTATATCACTTACAAAATTCTGATTTTGAACTTCTTTGATGTCTAAAAAATTATTGTACAAATTTTCTAATGAAAGACTTGTGCCCTTTGGGGCTTTTATATCAATAATAGAATCAAATATTATATTAATATCACTAATTGATATAGTCTGCTTTAAATTATAAATAAGCATCAGTAGTATCATATGCTCATTAGTATATTTTTTATTTTTTGCTGGCATCAATACTTTGCCTTTAGTATAGTTATTAATCATAGTTTTTGTAAGAATCTTATCATCTTCATTTCTTTTAAGACCTTCAAGCTTTTCATTAAAGAAAGTTGTAACTTGATCCATATATAAATCTACGCAAGGTATTTCCATTAAAGTAATATCTTTTGTTCCTATAATCTCTTCTACTAATTTATCTAAACTTTCCTTGTTATAATCCATTTATTTCACCTCTCCTTCATTATATAGTATTAATTACTAGTAATCCACACTAAAAATTATGAGTAATCTATAAGTTGTAGTAGTTGTGGATTATTCAAATTATCCAATTGTATTTGTAGCATTCTTAAGCTATCGGTTGCAATTTAATTATAATTTAAATTATTGACCAAATTCAGTATAAATATGAATAATACCATTATTGATATTTGCCACTTTGTATAGTAGTATTAATATATATCGAACATAGTTATAAAAACTACGTATACAATTCTCATAACTGGATATCCTATGTTTAGTCAGTTCATATCACAAAGAATATTATCTTTGTTTTTCATATTATAAACTATTAAAGAAAAATCATAAATTTGAAGGAGTGATCAATTTGTTATCAAGATTTAGAGAGCCTGTAAGTAGCCTTACGCATCTAGTTGGTGCCTTTTTATCCGTAATAGGATTAATACTATTAATTAAATATTCTATGAACACAACAAACGCATATAATACTATTATCCTTTCAGTGTTTGGAATAAGCTCAATACTACTTTACTGCGCAAGTTCAATCTACCATAAATCCACATCTTCAAAAAAGGTCATAAAAGTACTTAGAAGAGTAGACCATTCTATGATATACGTTCTAATTGCAGGGACTTATACTCCTATATGTCTAATTGCTTTGAAGGGCACCATAGGAACCTTACTTTTCTTAGCTATTTGGATACTGGCCATTATAGGAATTGTCTTGAAAATAGTTTGGTTTGATGCCCCTAGATGGTTATCCACTGGATTTTATATTCTAATGGGTTGGATTTCTATTTTCGTTGTCGTACCCCTCATAAAAGCTGTATCCTTAGGTGGCTTTATATGGCTACTAGCAGGTGGCCTTTTTTACACTATAGGTGGTGTTATATATGCCACTAAATGGCCTAAAATAAACCTTAAGTTTTTTGGATTTCACGAAATATTTCATATTTTTATAATGCTGGGCAGTCTTTGTCTTTATGTACTTATGTTTAAGTACATAATGTACATCAAATAGTTTTGTACTATGTAGGCACGTGAAAATAAATACGAAGTCAGTAGAAAGTATTTGACTTGTTATTTGCTTTCATGTGCCTTATTATTAAATTATAGAACTAAAACTAATAATTTCAGTGAAAGTAGGGATGTTAATTATGATAAACTTATCAAAAGGTATAACTTTTGAAGAGTATTTGGAAAAATCAAAACTAGAATATGGTGACATACAGCTTACAACTTATAATTCTACTAATTTGTCTTCGAGCGCTAAGCAGTCTCTGCAGAACTTAACTTCCATTGTTAATGTAGCAGTTTTTTCTGAGGGGTATTGCCCTGATTGCATTGTTACGCTCCCCTTCCTTAAAAGAATGGCACAGGAAAATAAAAACATAAACTTATATTGCTTTCCCAAAACTGGTTACGAAAACTTTTTAGAAGAATACACAGGTGCTAATCGTATTCCAACTATTATAACTTTTGATGGTGAAATGAATCCAAAGGGTGCTTATGTAGAGTTTCCAAAAGAACTATTGGAAAAAATGATTCCATTAAAAATTGAAGAAAAGAAAAATCTAGTTAATGATTATAGGCTAGGAAAATATAATTCTATTATTGAACAAGAACTTTTAGATATAATTTTATAAATCCTATAAAATTAAACTCCCCCTGCCATTAGGGGGAGTTTAATTTTTAACTCTCATTTCTTAGTTAAACTCTATTTATTCCCATTTTCTTTGCTACCCTCATAACTTCGCTTGCTACTGATTCACAAACTCGAAGATCAAAAGCATCTGGAATTATATAATCTGCAGATAATTCCTCATCGCTAATTAAATTAGCAATTCCCCTAGCTGCTCCAAGTTTCATTTCATCATTAATTTCCTTTGATCTAACAGTTAAAGCACCCTTGAATATTCCCGGAAAAACCAGAACATTATTTATTTGATTAGGAAAGTCTGATCTTCCCGTAGCCACTACAATGGCCCCTGCTTCTTTAGCAAGACCCGGCATAATTTCTGGGGTTGGATTGGCCATAGCGAAGACTATACTATCACTATTCATAGTTGAAACCATTTCACCAGTTAAGACTCCTGGTGCAGATACTCCTATAAAAACATCTTTACCTATAAGTACTTGTTTTAAGGTTCCTCTTTCAAAATCACGGTTTGTATTTTTAGCAATTTCAGCTTGAGCTGGATTTAAAATAGCATCGCCTTCCACTAACGCTCCATGTTTATCACAGAGTAATATATTTACAGCACCAGCACTTAGTAATAACTTGCATACTGCAATCCCAGCTGAACCCGCTCCATTAATTACTATATTTGCAGTTTCTAGTTTCTTGTTAACTAGTTTTAAAGCATTATAAAGCCCCGCTAAAACCACTATTGCAGTGCCATGTTGATCATCATGGAATACAGGTATATCCAATTCCTCTTTTAATCTTTTTTCTATGTAAAAACACTCTGGCGCTTTTATATCTTCAAGATTTATCCCCCCAAATACAGGCGAAATCAACTTAACAGTTCTTATAATTTCTTCTGGATCTTCAGTATCCAAACATATAGGGAAAGCATCTATACCTCCAAATTTTTTGAATAATAATGCTTTACCTTCCATTACAGGTAGTCCTGCCTCTGGTCCAATATTACCAAGTCCAAGAACTGCTGTACCGTTAGTAACTATAGCTACTGTATTTCCCTTTATAGTATAATCATAAACTTTATTTTTGTCTTTTGCGATTTCTAAACAAGGCTCCGCTACCCCCGGGGTATAAGCTATAGCCAAATCATGTTTATTTTCAAGTTTTACTTTTCCTATTATTTCTAATACTCCTCTATTCTCTTTATGCATTTTTAATGATTCTTCTTGTATTGACATTTATAAGCCTCCTTGCTTTCTCGGGTATCTATATTGATTGCTAATTTAATATTTATACTTTTATAAAATAAGCATATAAATATCTACTTTCCATTTAAAAATTCACAATAGGGTGCTATAGGACACATCTCACAATTAGGCTTCCTTGCTTTACATATTTTTCGGCCATGCCATATAATATAATGATGGGCATCACTCCACATTTTTCTAGGAATATTTTTCATAAGTTGCTGCTCTACCTCTTCTACGTTTTTTCCTGAGGCAAGCCCTATTCTTTTTGAAACTCTAAAAACATGGGTATCAACAGCAATTGCCGGAATACCAAAAGCATTGGATAATACCACATTAGCAGTTTTCCTACCTACACCACTCAGTTCTATTAGTTCTTCCATAGTGCTTGGCACCTCACCATCATGTTTTTCTAATATAAGCTTTGTAGCACCTAAAATATTTTTACTCTTATTATTATAAAACCCACAGCTTTTAATTTTCTCTCCTAGTTCTTCTTGTGATAGTGTAATCATAGCGACCGGTGTATTATATTCCTTATATAGCTCTTTTGTAACAATATTTACTCGCTGGTCAGTACATTGCGCTGATAATATAGTTGAAACTAAAAGTTCATAATGATTAGTGAAATCAAGGCCACACTTTGCTCCTGCATATGTTTCATTAAGAATTTCAAGCACTGCTTTAATTGTTTTCTTATTCATATAAATCACCCACTTTTTACTATCTAACTATTTCCTTAGGATTATTTTATCACACTCTATGCCAAAATAATTTAATTCTAAATTTTTTAATTATAAATTGATTAATAAAAATACGCTGTTTACCCCTACATGAGGAAAACAGCGTATAAATTATAACTATTACTTTGCGCCAATTCCTTTAGCACGTAGCTTTTGAAGCATATCAGTAGTCATTTTTGCTAAATCATATTCAGCTACAAATCCCCACTCATTTTTAGCACAAGTTGAATCCATTGAATTTGGCCATGAATCAGCGATTCCTTGTCTTATTGGATCTACATTATAATCCATAATAAAACCAGGCATATGTTTTTTGATTTCAGCCGCTATTTCTTCTGGCTCAAAACTCATAGCTGCAATATTAAATGCATTTCTATGTATTAATTTTGATGCATCAGCTTCCAATAAATTAATTATTGCATTTATTGCATCTGGCATATACATCATATCCATCTTTGTACCACTCGCAATGAATGAGGTGTACTTGCCTGATTTTAATGCTTCATAGTATATGTCAACTGCATAATCAGTTGTACCGCCTCCTGGAAGAACTTCATAAGAAATTAGTCCTGGGAACCGAACTCCTCTTGTATCAACACCAAATTTTTTATAGTAATAATCACATAATAATTCTCCTGCAACTTTATTTACACCATACATAGTTGTTGGTCTTTGAATTGTATCTTGTGGAGTATTATCTTTAGGCGTAGATGGTCCAAATGCACCTATAGAACTTGGTGTAAAGAACTTGCACTTTACTTCTCTTGCAACTTCTAAAGCGTTTACAAGTCCACCCATGTTTATATTCCAAGCCAGCAGTGGTTTTGCTTCTGCTGTTGCTGATAATAAAGCTGCTAAATGAACTAATGTATCTATTTCATATTTTTTAGCAAGTTCCAGCATAGCTTTATGATCAGTTACATCCAATAGTTCAAAAGGACCGGTCGTAACTACAGGGCTACCCTCTAGCTTTCTTAAATCTGTTGCGATTACATTTTCACTACCATAAATTTCTCTCATTTTCATTACAAGTTCTGAACCTATTTGTCCTAAGGCTCCTGTTACTAATATTTTTTTCATTATATTCCCTCCATATTTAGCTAATTAATGCATAATATTGTAAACGTTTAAATTCATAGATATAACACCTATTTATTAGGCGTTATATCTAATTGTTATTTATTTTATTATCTTCATTTCTTTACCAACTTTTTCATAAATAGCTAATGCATTATCTAACATTTCTTTTGTATGTGCTGCTGTAGGCATATTTCTTACCCTTCCAGTTCCTTTTCTAACAGTTGGGAAAACTATTGATTTTGCGTAAACGCCCTCTTCAAATAGTTTCTTACTGAATTCTTGAGTTTTAAGTTCATCTCCTATTATACATGGAGTAATTGGAGTTTCACTATTTCCAATATCAAATCCAAGGTCTTTTAACCCCTTCTTTAAATAATTTGCATTCTCCCAAAGTTTATCATGAAGCTCAGTACTTTCTGTAAGAATGTTAATAGCTTCAATTGCAGCACCTGCTGCTCCTGGTGTTAGTGATGTTGAGAAAAGGAATGGTCTAGCGCGAACCATAAGCCAATCAATTAAGTCCCTTGTTCCAGCTACATATCCACCTACAACGCCAATAGCCTTAGATAATGTACCAATTTGAAAGTCTATCTTATCTGACAACCCAAAATGATGTACAGTACCTGCACCTTTTCCCATTACTCCTGAACCGTGAGCATCATCTACGTACGTTATTAAATCAAACTCTTCTGCTATTTTTACAATTTCAGGAAGTTTGGCAACATCACCATCCATAGAGAATACACCATCAGTGATAACCATAATTTTCTCATATAAGCCTGACTCTACTGCTTCTTTTGCCTTATTTCTTAAATCTACCATATCTGAATGTTCTACTCTTATGATTTTGGCTCCAGATAATCTACACCCATCTATTATTGATGCATGATTTAGTGAATCTGAAAGAATAGCATCTTTTTTATTCATTACTGCTGAAATTGCTCCCATATTACAATTGAATCCTGATTGGAAAGCAATAGATGCCTCTGTATGTTTAAATTCAGCAAGTTTTTGTTCCAATTTAGTATGAATCTCTAAAGTACCATTTATTGTTCTAACTGCACCTGCTCCTGTACCATATTCCTTAGTTGCTTCAATAGTAGCTTCAATCATTCTAGGATTTGTTGCAAGACCTAAGTAGTTATTTGAAGATAAGTTAATTAACTCCTTATCCCCTATTGTAATAACAGGTCCATTTGAACTTTTTAATATATTAATTACGTTATACAAACCTTTACTTTTCAAATCATCTAAATTCTCTTTTAAAAATTTTCCTAATACTTTACTTCCCATGATAACATGCCTCCAAACTTTTTTTTTGTATATTCCTATAAAAATATATAAGAATTTCATATTTAATCACAAGTCCATTATATATCTTTTATCTCGAAATGCCAAATCAAATTATAAATTCTCTATCCTAAAAGCAATATTTCTTTTATTTTTTTAAATTTATGATTTTTTTTCACCATTAATACTCATTATACCACTAATAAGCTCGTTTATATAAGATATATTTAAAAAAACAAGATTTCAGTTCTTAAACAGAATTTCTTGTTTTTATTACTTATTATTAATTATTACCTAATTGGAATCGGAATATACTCCTCTATATTGCTCTGGAAGTAACACTGCTATACTCACCATAATTTCATGCATGGCCCTATCATGATACTGATTTTTATCTTCCTCGACATTTTTGCTTGGAAGCATAATAGGTTCACCAATATTAATATTTACATCTGCATAATTAAATTTTTCCGATGCCATGTTTGTTTCATTAATTGGTAATAACTTTTCTGTGCCCCATATGCCCATGGGAATAATTGTTGCCTTTGATAATTTAGCCATTAATAAAAGACCCTTCTTAGCTTCTGCCATTTTCCCATTTCTACTTCTGGTCCCTTCTGGAAAAATCATAATATTATTTCCTTGTTTTAACGTATTAACAATTTTAGATATAGCTTCCTTATCTGCAGAATTAGGTTTTATATTTATAGTCTTAGCCACGTGGAATCCTAGTTTAGTAAGCTTATTATCTGTTAGCTTTATACCAGCAACAAAAGTTACATTTTGATCCTTTAATAGCCTGTTCATAATTATACCATCAGCATTACTTAGATGATTACATATAAAAATCATTGGAGACTTTATATCCGCAATTTTTTCCATTCCATGGGTTTTTATATTTGCATATTTATTAATATATGTATCCAGCAATTTATTTGCTATAAATGATACCACTTTATCTGGTAAAATATCTATTATTCGGAGCATTATTGGAGAAATCATTAAAATTCCACCTTTCATAAAAAAGTATTTATATAATTATTATAAATTGAAAAACTTTAAAAGTCTATAATAATAATCCCTTATATAAGGTGATGTTTCCTTCCCTATATTTATAATCTTAATTTTTTCAGTTAAAACCGCATTAATAATCGCATTCCTTTTAAGTATATTTTTCCCTCTCCACCCACAAGAAGTTATCTTATACTTGTCTTTAAATAAGTCATTGTCCATATTCATTAAAGCTTTTAAGTCCATATTTTCCATATATTCATAGGGTTTGAATTCACTAATAGTGCTAAACTGGATTTCACTGTTGTATGGGCAAGCCCTCTGACAGGTATCACAACCAAATAGTCTCCCATCTAATTTTTCAAACCAAGAATCCTCTATATGTTTTTTCTGAGTTATGTAGGAAAGGCATATATTGGCATCATTGTTTATTCCTGAGACTCCCTTCACTATAGAATTTGTAGGGCATGCTTGTAAACACATCTCACACTTACCACATTTTTGTACAAGTGGTTTATCAGGTAAGATTATCAAATCTGTTATAATTTCTCCTAAAAAAACATATGATCCGTATTTTTCCGTTATAAGTGTATTATTTTTTCCTATGAATCCCACTCCACTATTGCAGGCAATATATCTCTCTGGTAGCGCATTGCTATCAACAAAAGACATAGCTTTTCCTCCCACACCCTCAATGAATTTACAAACCTTCTCCATATACTCAGTCGTAACTGCATGATAATCTCGTCCCAGGGTATATTTAGAAAAATATGCGCTTTGGCTAAAATCTAAATCATATATATATGGAAATGCAATAGAAATTATAGTTTTTCCCTCTGGCATATACAAAAATGGATTTATTCTCTTATCTACACTATGCTCCTCAAACTCATTTTCTAGTCCACGCTTTTTTCTTGCGTCAAAATAAGGATTTAGCTCATGAAAAATCCTACATTCGCTAAATCCTATTGTGTCTATTCCTTGTTTTTTACAAAACCCTATTATTTCTTCCTTAATATTCATATTGTCAGTCCTTCTTTATATCACCATATCATTATACATTCTTTTAGTTTTCCCTAAATAATCCTTAATCTCTATTATAGGGATAGCTTTCATAAAAATTACTCTAGCTGGAATCCCAACAGCAGTGGCCTTAGCTAATACATCTTTTAAAACCACAGCATTGGCACCGATCTTACTGCCAGACCCTATTTTAATTGGCCCCAAAATTTTTGCGCCAGCACCCACCACCACATCATCCCCTAAAGTAGGATGTCTTTTACCTTTATCCTTACCCGTTCCGCCAAGTGTAACTCCTTGGTACAAGGTTACATTATCTCCTATTTCCGTGGTTTCTCCTATTACTACTCCCATTCCATGATCTATAAATAATCCTTTACCTATTTGAGCTCCTGGATGAATTTCTATCCCAGTAAAAAATCTTGCAATCTGAGATATAGCTCTAGATATAAAATAGACTTTATGATTATATAGAAAATGAGCTATTCTATATAATATTATAGCATGGGTAGAAGGATATAGAAATATTACTTCCACCCAATTCTTAGCTGCTGGATCCTTTTCTAATACATTCTTAATTTCATATTTTAACATTTTAAGCATATAATTCTTCACCCCTATAAAACTTCAATATAAATTTAGTCATAAATGCCCATGGAAATATATTTTTCTCCTCCATCAGGTGCAACCGTAACAATTTTTTTACCCTTGCCTATCTTTTTGGCAATTTTTATAGCTGCTGCAATATTAGCACCTGTTGAAATTCCTACTAATATGCCTTCTTCACTGGCCATTAGTTTTGTTATCTTGAAGGCTTCTTCATCAGATATTTTTATTATTTCATCAACAACATTAGCATCATAAATATCTGGTGTGAAACCTGCTCCTATTCCTTGTATTTTATGTGGTCCAGGTTCTCCCCCTGATAATACAGGAGATTTTTCTGGTTCAACCGCAACTACTTTAATACCTTGTTTAATTTCTTTTAATCTTTTTCCTACTCCAGCAATTGTTCCGCCGGTGCCTACTCCCGCTACAAAAATATCTATATCCACCACGTCTTCCATTATTTCTTCTGCGGTTGTGGCATAATGCTTTTCTGGATTTGCTAAATTAGTAAATTGCTGAGGTATAAAGAAACTAGGTTTCCCCTCCGCTATCTCCTTAGCCTTATTTATAGCACCCTTCATACCTTTGGTACCATCAGTAAGCACAAGTTGTGCTCCATATGCCTTAATTAAATTCCGTCTTTCAACGCTCATAGTATCTGGCATAACAATAATTACCTCATAACCTTTAATTCTTCCGATCATTGCTAGTGCTATTCCCATATTTCCACTAGATGGCTCAACTATGGTGAATCCTTCTTTTAATAGTCCTAATTTCTCAGCTTTTTCTATCATTCCAAGAGCTGCTCTATCTTTTATGCTTCCAGCTGGATTAAACTTTTCCAGTTTCACATAAATATCAGCCATATCACCCTCCACTAATTTATTTAATTTTAAAACCGGTGTTGCTCCTATCATATCTAAAACGTTGTTATACATCATAATAATATCCCTCCAAATTTAAAATAATTAATTTTTCATCAACAACTATCTATATTTCTTCATTCATATATTTCTACATTCATATAATTCGCTAAAAACAACAATTATATTTTTATCAGTGTATTTTCTAGGAAGTTTTTAAATACAAAAAAAACTCCCTCTAAATCTAGAGACGAAGTTTTGCTTCGTGGTCCCACTCTAAGTTATAATCACCATAGTAATTATAAAGCCACTTTTTCAAGCACAGCGCTATGCTCTATCCCTATAACGGGGGAATCCCGATGCAGCCTACCAAAGGTATATTAAAATACCTAATTCGGTGCACAACTCCAAAGGGCACTTCATATAAGCTTCCCATAAGAATCTTCTCAGCTTTAGACTCTCTCTCTGTACATTCTTCTTATATTACTTTCCTTTTTCTCAGTATTTCCTAGTATTTTAGTATGAATTACTTTTCTTTATTATATTATATTCTTAACATTTAAATATGTCAATACTATTTCATTTTTTATTCATATATTTTTTCATTGTAAATATTCTTTATAATAAAAAAACTGTTAGAATAAACTAACAGTTTTTGCCTAAATCTTATTATTCTTTAAGTATTGAGTCGTAGCAATACCTATCTTCCGGCTTTGCTTTATAATACTTTCTGAAAAATCATACCCGAGAGTTACATTTCCGCAAGCAAAAATACCAGCTATATTAGTTTGTGATTTTTCATTTAATTGAATTTGCCCCGTTGATGAATCAATTTCTATTTTTGCTTGTTTTGCGAGTTCATTGTCTGGATATAACTTTACAGATAAAAGTAATGCATCACAAGAAATATATTCATCGCTACCTTTAATAACCTCATTATTATTATCTAACTTTACTAAAGTAACGCCTTCAATTCTACTTTTGCCTGCAATGGCAATGACCTTTTGCTTTGTTCTCAATGGTATATTAAAATCATTAAGGAAAGTACCTAGTTTTTTATCAACTGCATCAATATAATCTTTACTTTCAACTACAGCTTTAACATTAGCTCCCTCAATGGAGAGTCTACTTGCCATTTTTAATGCAATATCTCCTGTACCTAATATGATTATTTGTTTTCCTGGCATATATCCCTCTATATTTACAAATTTCTGCGCGGCCCCAACAGTGTATATGCCTGCACAGGTACTACCCGCAAGATTAGAAAAGCCCCTTGGTCTCTCTCTGCACCCGGTGGCAATTATTATAACTTTAGCTCTTATTTTAAAGACTCCATCATAAGTATTCACTGCATTAATTTCTTTAGTATCACTTAAATTTAACACCGTAGTGTCTACTTTGTATGAAATACCCAGTTTATTAACTTTATCTATAAATTTCTGCACATATTCTGGTCCAGTCAAATCTTCGCCAAAGGTGCTTAGTCCAAATCCATTATGGATACACTGATTTATTGTTCCGCCCAATTGATTTTCCCTTTCCAAAATTAAAATTTTCCCTTCATAGTTTTCTTTAGCTGAAATAGCAGCTGCAAGACCTGCCGGACCTCCTCCGATTACTACTATGTCATATTGCTGCATTACATACCCTCCTATTTCAATGCATCCCAAAAAATAACTAGTCAATATGCTAGTCTATTTTTGGAATGTCTAATATTAAAATTTGATAATCCATTATAAATAAACGCAAAAACCCGTGAAAATAATTTCACAGGTTTTATTTGGCAGGGGTAGTAGGACTCGAACCTACAACCAATGGTTTTGGAGACCACTACTCTACCAATTGAGCCATACCCCTTTATTGCGTATAAAATTTTTAAAAATGGCAGGGGTAGTAGGGCTCGAACCTACAACCAATGGTTTTGGAGACCACTACTCTACCAACTGAGCTATACCCCTAAAATACATTCAAATTGTATCATGTATTTTTAATAAATGCAAGCATTTTATATTTTAATGACATTTTAAGAAACACAGAAAACTATCGCATATACACTCTGTGCTTCTTAATGCTTACTTTAGTACTAACGAATTATTCTACTTTAAAACCAGCGGCCTTTACTTTTGAAACGATGTCATCGAAATTTTCAGTTTCAAGTCTTACAACAATTTCTTTAACCTCAGTAAGACTTTTTGGATCAATAACTACAAAGCTAATTATATCGCCTTTGTTTTCAGTTATTATTTTTGAAAGCTTAGAAATCTGCCCTTGAATATCATAAGCTATAACTGCTAAACGTTTTCCTTTGTTAAGCCCAAATAGCTCAGTAAATTGATGAAATATAGCATGATGTGTAACTATGCCCTTAAAATCACCATTGTTATCTACTACTGCAACAAATGAAACACTTCTTGTCTCTAAAAAATGTGCCGCTTCTTCTGCTTGTTGCATTGGATTAATAACAGGTACATCAGTCCTCATAACGTTTTCAACTACAAAATCAGATAACAAGCATTTCTTATCAAGACAATTTTCATAATAATAAGTATATATTCTTTCTTTTGAAATTGATCCAATGAATTTATTACCCTCAGTTACAGGAATTGATAAAAAATTGTTTTCATCCATAATTTCTAAAGCTTTACCTATTGTCACCTTTGGTGTTACCGTAATTAATTTTTCTTTTAATAGCATCAAATTATTAACAAACATTATTTTCCCCTCCTTAATAAGGTATATAAGCTATTATACATTATTTTATAATTTAAGTATAAACAATTGTTTTTTATTTTAGAAATATATTTAGTAGAAATAAAAGTATATATTATGGTCAATCTCCTATATTACCTTTTCTTTTTTTATATTTTAGGATAAAATATCTAGTGAGGTGAAACTTATGGAATTTGTAGTAACTACAGTAGAAGAAACTTATAAAATAGGAGAACTAATAGGTTCGCTTGTTAATCCAGGTGATATAATATGTTTAATTGGTGATCTCGGCACTGGCAAAACTCATTTAACAAAGGGAATTGCAAAAGGTTTAGGTATTGAAGATCATGTTACAAGCCCTACTTTTACGATTGTAAATGAATATTCAGGTCGTTTAAAATTATTTCATTTTGATGTATACAGGGTAAATGATCCGGATGAAATAGAAGCTATAGGCTTTGATGAATATATATTTAGTGATGCCGTTAGTATTATTGAATGGGCTAATTATATTGAGGAATTGATTCCGCCAAATAACTTAACCATTAACATAGAAAAGCTCCCTGAATTTGGAGATAATTACAGAAAAATTAATATGAAATATTTAGATAGAAGATACGATTATATAAAGGAGCTGAAAATATGAAGATTCTAAGTATAGATTCTGCAACTGCATCCGCAACTTGTGCCATCCTTGAGGATGACAATGTGCTTTCTGAGATAACTTTTAACTATAAAAAGCAACATTCACTAATACTTATGCCTATAATTGATGAATTACTTAATAATACAGGAATGTGTATAAGTGATATAGATGCCTTTGTAGCCTCAAAGGGACCAGGTTCCTTTACAGGGCTTAGAATAGGCCTGTCTACCATTAAAGGTCTTAGCCAGGGTACAGGAAAGCCCTTTGTAACTGTATCTACTTTAGATTCTTTAGCATATAACTTAGCATATACGGATGGCATTGTCTGCCCCATACTAGATGCACTACGGGATAATGTTTATACAGCCTTATATACTTTTAACAATTGCCAGCTTAACCGCATTACTGACTATATAAATATTTCTATAGATGAATTAATTAATATGCTTAAAGAGAAAAACTGCAATATTTCTTTTGTAGGCGATGGAGTTCCTAAATTCAAAGATAAGCTTATAGCACATTTGCCTAATATAAGCTTTGCGCCAGCGCATTTAAATTTGGCTAAGGCCTCATCTCTGGGAGAATTAGGTCTTAAGCTATTATCTAAGGGAACCTTCGATGATTTATACGCATCGGTACCTATTTACCTTAGAAAACCCCAAGCAGAGCGGGAGTACGAAGAAAAAATGAGGCAAAATAAAAATGAATAGCGATTTTAAAATTTGCCCAATGGATAGTTCTTCTATAAAACCTATCCTCAATATTAGTGAACTAAGCTTCCCTATTTCCTGGAGTTTTGAATCCCTCCAAAGTGAATTAGATAATAAATTTGCTAAATATGTAATATTAAAGAAGGGCGATTCTATAGTAGGCTATGGCGGCATGTGGATAATTATAGATGAAGCACATATTACTAATGTTGCAATTCACCCTAATGCCCGTGGCTATGGTGGTGGAGATCTAATTGTAGAAGCCTTATTCAGAATTTGTAGAAAACAAAAGGTTACGGCTATAACCTTAGAAGTTAGAAGTTCTAATTTTCAGGCTATAAACTTATATGAAAAACATGGTTTTGAAAAGGTAAGCATTAGACCTCATTATTATGAAGACAATAATGAGGATGCTGTAATTATGTGGAATCGCAACCTATAGATTAAAATAAAAAAACTAACGTAAAGGGGTACCTATAGAATAGGTACCCCTTTACGTTATGCAATTGTTTTATATTTTTGACTAATAATTACCTTGTCGGTTTTTGTATTTGCTCTCCATATTTTCTTTATGAAGTATAGGAGACACACTTTTATATAGTGCTAGTGTTACTGAGGATACTAATATTCCTTTAATAAAATTGAAAGGAATAATTGACCAAATAATAAAGGAATTTAAATTTACAATTTTAGGATTTATTTTTGTTCCCATTCCTACAACAGCAGCTACTGGAAATCCTAATACACTTTCATATAGCGGTAGAATAACAAAATAGTTTAATATTCCTGCAAAAATAGACATACAAACTACTCCAATTAGTAATGCAACAATAGCTCCGCCTTTACTTTTACGAGCCTTATATATATATCCAGATACTAATACTAAACTTGAGCCTACCAGAAAATTTGCAAATTCTCCCACAAAGGCCGTTTTTCCTGCTAGCATTCCATGCAATATATTTTTAAAGAGTTCAATAACAACTCCTGCTATTGGCCCTAATGCAAAGGCACCTAGAAGAGCTGGCAGGTCGCTGATATCAAATTTTAAGAATTCTGGAAATATAGGTACTGGTAATTCAATGTACATCAAAAGAAAAGCCATAACAGATAAAAGTGAAATTTTAATAAGTTTAACAAGTTTTTCGTCTCTCATTTTTATACCCCCTAATTAATATGTCTTCTAGGGATGGATATAATAAAAACCCTGACATAGAACTATGTCAGGGCGAATTCGCATATATCTCATCTTCTTTTATCCAGACTTTACTGTCGGCTTCGGAGTTAAACCGAATCTGCCTTTCGGCTCGCGGGCTTTACCGCCGGTGGGGAAATTCGCCCCGCCCTGAAGATTATCAAATTTTATTTTATAACTTAATTATATATACATTAAATAGAAAAAGCAATATATAAATTATATATTTTTCATAGATAATGATATCCTTTTCCTTTTCTCATCAACTTCTAGCACACTAACCTCCACTATATCTCCAACCGTAACTACGTCCAATGGATGCTTTACAAATTTATCTGACAACTGGCTTATATGCACTAACCCATCTTGATGAACTCCAATATCAACAAAAGCTCCAAAATCAGATACGTTTCTAACTGTTCCCATAAGTTTCATGCCTGGTTTAAGATGGGACATTTGAACTACTCCTGTTTTTAATAGTGGCTTAGGTAATTCCTCTCTTGGATCCCTACCTGGCTTTTTAATCTCTTTAATGATATCTCTAAGAGTTGGAACACCTATTTCTAATTTTTCAGCCAGTTCATTTAGATTAATAGTTTTAACTCGCTCATCCATATCTTTAAAATTTAGTGATTTAAGATCTTCTTTTGAATACTCTAATAAATCCAATAACTGTTTTGTAGCATTATATGACTCAGGATGAACTGAAGTATTATCTAAAAACTCTTTGCTCTCCATAACCCTTAAAAATCCTGCACATTGCTCATATGCCTTTGCACCTAATCTTTTAACTTTTAATAATTGTTTTCTAGCTACAAATTTACCATTCTCTTCTCTATATGCAACAATATTTTGAGCTATAGCAGCATTTATCCCTGATATATAAGAGAGTAAAGATGGTGTTGCAATATTAAGATCTACCCCAACAGCATTAACACAGTCTTCAACTACTCCTTTTAAGGATTCATCAAGTTTTTTAGGAGTTACATCATGTTGGTATTGTCCAACGCCAATAGCTTTAGGATCAATTTTTACAAGCTCCACCAAGGGATCTTGAAGTCTTCGTCCTATTGAGATAGCTCCTCTAATAGATACATCTATATCTGGATATTCTTTTGATGCAAGCTCGGAAGCTGAATACACTGAAGCACCTGCTTCTGAAACTATAACGTAGTAAAGGTCTTTTGAGCATTCCTCTTTAAGTTCTTTAATTATCTGCGCTAAAATTTCTTCTGACTCACGACTAGCGGTTCCATTACCCAAGGATATTACTTCTACGTTATGCTTATTTACTAATCCTTTAATAATAGCTATGGATTTTTGAACACCGTCTTTACTCCCCGCGGTAGCATATACTGTAGCTATATCTAGAACTTTACCAGTATCATCAAGCACCGCTATTTTGCACCCCGTTCTAAATCCAGGATCAAACCCAAGTACTACCTTCCCTTTTATAGGGGATTGCATTAAAAGAGCCTTTAAATTAGCTTTAAATATCTCAATAGCGCCTATTTCACCTTTTTCTGTGAGCTCCGACCTTATTTCTCTTTCAATTGAAGGGAATATAAGCCTTTTTACAGAATCAACTATACTTAGCTCTATATATTTATCAGTTTCATTATTCCCCTTTAAGCATCTAGATCTTAAGTATTCAATAATTTTATCATTATCAGCTTTAATTTTCACAGAAAGTATCTTGCTATTTTCGCCTCTATTTATGGCAAGAATTCTATGTGGTGGAATAGATCTAACGCCTTCTTTATACTCATAATACATTTCAAATGGTGTAGTGTCTTCGCTTCCACCCTTAGTTTCTACCATTCCTTGATTGTGCACCAGCGCCCTAATCCACTTTCGGAAATCAGCTTCGTCTGAAATCATCTCACTGATAATATCACCCGCACCTTGAAGTGCTTCCATCGATGTATTAACTCCCTTTTCTTCGCTTATGAATTTTTCAGCATACTGATTTATGTCCTCTTTAAAATCACCTTGAAAAATAATTTCAGCAAGAGGCTTTAGACCCTTTTCTATTGCAATGATTGCTCTGGTTCTTTTCTTAGGTTTAAACGGTCTATAAATATCCTCTATTTCTGTCAAGGTTTCACATTTTTTTATTGAATTTTCAATTTCCTCTGTTAGGTTTTCTTGTTCTCCAATAAGACGTAGTACATCTGTTTTTCTTTCTTCTAAATTTCTAAGATATATTAGTCTCTCGGTGAAATTTCTGAGTACTATATCATCAAGACCCCCAGTTCTCTCTTTTCGATATCTAGCTATAAAAGGAACCGTATTCCCTTCATCCAATAACTGGATTACACTTTCCGACTGCTCTTTGCTTATTCCAAATTCACTAATTAATCTACTTTCTATATTTCCCATATTTTCCTAACTATTTTTGTAAGAAACAATCAAATAAATAACAATTCAATACAATATATAATTTATTTAAATGTACCTAAATAGTCAGTCCTCCTCTTGTAATTTATTTTTTAAATCTAATGGACCAAAATTAACTTATTTAATCATACCCTAAGTTCTATCTTCATATCTATATAAAGATAAAATTTTTTAGGAGAAATATATGAAAAAATTAATATGTTCTTGTTTTTTAACCCTTTGTCTTTTATTATTATTTTATAGTTCACATACATATTATACCCTATATAGATTCAATCCTACAAATGTGTACCAAAATATAAAATATATCTCTTCAAACCATTTTAAAGGTAGACTGCCTGGCACTTTGGAAAACGCAGAAATCGCTACATATATTAACTCTGAATTTAAAAATAACGGGTTGAAGCCTTATAGAGGTATCGAAATTCAAAACTTTAAAGTGCTATATCCTAAGAGGATTAATGGTAGTCCATATTTAAAAGTATTAGACAGCCATGGCAAGGTAGTAAAAGACTTCGTTTATAGTGTGGATTTTAAAGAAGATATGATAAACTTCAAAAGCAATAATTTAACCTTCTGTAAAAGTAATTTAAGTATAATAAAAGAAGACTATCTCAGAGTTAATACTACTAATGGAACCTTCATATTTTTTGTTCCGCGCGCTAATGACTTATCATTTAGAAGTTCTTTTATGTATAATTCAAATTATAACATGTATATTATGATTACTAAAGAAACCCTTGCATCACTTAAAGATTTATTAGATAGGGATTGCAAGGTTGATTGTTTTATCCCCTATGAGGTATCACAAACCAATGTTAATAACGTTATGGGGTATTTAGAAGGCAAAGATTCATCTGCAGCACCAATAATCGTTTCGGCACACTTTGATCATCTAGGCACGGATTTAAATGGCACTATATATAACGGTGCTCTAGATAATGCATCAGGTCTTTCCTTTATGCTCGAAATGAGTAAGTATTTAACTTCGCTTGGCAAACCAGATAGGAGCATTCTTTTCTTAGGCTTTAACGCAGAAGAGTTCGGTTGCTTAGGTTCAAACGCTTTTATTTCAGAATATAAGGATGATATACAAGATAGTAAAGTATTTAATTTTGACATGATTGGAAGTAATAATGCTGTTCCCCTATGCATCATGGGCGGAAGAAAAGACACGGATAAAACGCCTTTCATAAAATCAGTTTCGGCTACTTTCAAAACCGAAAAAATATTTTTTAATTACCTTTTTGAAGATGCTAGTGACCATGAAGGCTTTAGGAAAGAAAATATTGATGCTATAACCTTTTGTGACAATGATACGACGCGAATACACACTCCAAAAGACACCTTCGAAAATATAAGTTTAGATTCTATAGAAAGATGCTATAACGTAGCCGCGAAAGAGATTGTTAAATATACTTTTAAGGACAATTTCATCATTATCTATTATAAAGAATGCACTATATTTTCTATAATTGGAATTCTAATATTTGGATACTTTATAAGAAGAAATCAAATTAAAAGCAAAAAAAAGAATTAGACAATATTTGATCTCCTATATTACAATTAATATAAAAAAGATGATTCCTGTAATAATACAGAAATCATCTTTATTTTTTATAATATTTACATATTTAGTTATATTTTATGCTTTTTGTTCAACTGGCTTTAAATAAGATTTAAACATCATAGCTGATGTATAAAAAATAACTACTACAACAAGCCATTTCAATATGTCAAGTGGTAAGGATTTAACAATAAATGCTGCAATAATTACTCCTATTACTCCACCTACAGTTATTGCCATAGAAGCTTTTCTATCATAAGCGCCCTCTTTAACAAATTTAACTGAGGCTGCTGGCATTAAGAATGCACAAGAACCCATCATAATCGGAAAAGAAATTGCTGGGCTTAATCCAAGTGCAAATACAAGTGCCATACATGGAGCATAAAGTCCTATTCCAAGTGTCATTAATGCACCAAGTACAAAGTTAGCTATAATTGCGAATATTAGTTTTCCTCCAGTAAGACCAAGTGCATCTCCCCCAGAAGGAAATATTTTTAATTGTTGCAATATCATAATACCTGCAACAACAAGTAATGCTACTCCCATTGCCAATTGAATTTTCTTTACATCCAGCTTAGCAACAAATCCTGCTCCAAGAATTGCTCCTACTGTTGCTGCTGCAAGCATAGTAACAAGTGTCAATGTATCAACTTTTATAACTGTAATAAAAATAAATGCTTCTAATACTACTGGAATTGTGCAAGATACATTTAATGTTCCTGGCATTGTTCTGTCATTTGTAAGCTTAAATTGTTTTAGAAGTGCAGTTGTAGGTGCAAAACTTCCAATACCTAGTGTGTCAAAGAAATTAGTAGCAAATCCTACAGCTCCTGTAGATAAAAAGCTTGGTTTTTCAAGTCTACCTTCCTTTGAAGCTAGCATGTAATCCTTAATAAAAACTATTGTAAAATAAAGGGTTAAAAGACCTAATACTGATAATACGGCAGTTAACATTTTAAATTCCCCCTTGTTTAATTAATATATTATTAGCATGCACTATTATAATAGTGCATGTTAATTGATACCATAAAATATACATTACTTGTTAAATTTTTAATGATTTAGTTAAAAAAATCACATATTTGACCTTATATATAGAATAATATTGTACTACATTATACTATAGCTGTCTACAAATTATTCATTTATCAGATTATTCAGTTTATTCCACTATTGGGTTATACTAGCAACTAATGCTACCTGTTATTTATAACCTAAACCCATATTTTAAAGGGTCTTCTTCATCAATGACAAATTGATTGAATCCAGTGATATACGCACTGCCTGTTATTTCAGGAATGACACCTTTGAACTCGCCTACTTGCACTTCTGAAAGTACTTTCCCTTTAAACATAGTTCCAACAATACTTTCATATACAAACTCTTCATCTTTTTTCAAATGTCCCTTTGCATACAAATATGCAAGTTTAGCACTTGTTCCAGTTCCACAAGGGGATCTATCTACTTGACCTTCTCCGAATATTACTACATTTTGAAGAGTAGCCTTTGGATTTTTAGCAGGTCCATATATTTCAACCAAATCCACTGTGTTTATATGAGGAAGCAATGGATGCTGTACAGAAATAGATGCATTAATTGCATGTAAAATTTTCATACCTACTTCGCATAATTTTTGTGCATTTTCAGGACAAATATCAATATCTAAGTCGGTAGATTTAACAAGTGCAAAAAAACTTCCTCCAAAAGAAATATCAAAAGTTATTTTTCCAAGTTCTGGAACATCCACTTGTACATTTTCTTTATAAAGAAAAGAAGGAACATTCTGGATAGAAACTTCTTTTACCTTTTGATTTTCTACTTTTACTTTTGCTTTAACTAGTCCCGCTGGTGCTTCTAAAGTTAGGTAAGTGTAAGGTTCTACCATAGGAATAATCCCAGTTTCTACAACTACTGTTGCAGCTCCAATTGAACCATGACCACACATGTTTAAATATCCGCCACCATCCATAAAAATAATACCTAAATCAGCTTCTGGCATTGTTGGAGCAGTTATAATAGATCCAAACATGTCATTATGACCTCTTGGTTCAAGCATAATTGCTGTTCTCAAATAATCTAAATGTTTTTCCAAGTATTCTTTCTTTTCAGGCATAGTATTTCCTGGAATTACCGGGACCCCGCCAGTTATAATTCTTGTTGGTTCTCCCATTGTATGTGAATCTACTGCATTAATCATTCTCATTGCTTTCATAATTTATCCCCTCATCTTCCTATTCATTTTAAGTTTTAATAGCGCTACTGCTTTTTTTGCATCTATTTCGCAGACTGTATTTTCTCCTACTACTTCTGTTTCAATACCCTCTACTGATTTGTTGAAATCAACAATTGTATCCATATATTTGTTGGTAACCACAAACTGTGCTTGTGTTCCCACAAAGCTAAGCCCTACTACTGGAATATTTCTCTTTCCGATTTCTTCAATAGTATTGGCATAGTCTACATGGCTATTACCCCAGCCGTCTACAGATATAATAACACCATCAGCTCTCATAGCTTCCGTCCATGCCGCTGCCCTTTGCCCAACAAATAATTTATCTTCATTAGATTGAGGGGTACCAACAATGATTATACCTAATAAATCAATATCTGAATCTTTAGATATAACATCCAGCAGTGGGTCTCTAAAATGATGTAATGTTGTTTCCTTTGTAGATGGACCAACTCCCATAGTAATCCTCCTCGTCTGGATTATGAAGTTTAACGACACCAAAGGTGACGATTACGACACTAAAGGTGACAATTAATGGCACTGGAAGTGACAATTAATGCATAGCTCTTAAAGCACCATCTCTATACTCATTCGGGCTTAATATTATTGGTACATTCCCTAAATCTATAATGGATCTACCACTTTCAAACCCACCTGGTTCTTTTCCTAGTAATTGTGTATCATACATAGCGCCTTGACCAGCAACTTGTTTTATAACAACTACTTTCTTTTTACCTAGTTTAATTTTATCGAAATATTCAAACTTTTCATCACATGTTTTTCCATTTATTTTCTTTAGTGATTCTCTTATTTCCTGAACTAATCTATCACAAGCCTTATGCGCTGCTGTAGGTCCTATCCTTACAGCACCCATACCATCTTTGAGCATTACATCTACATGGATTATAATATCTGTTGCATTCGGAGTACCTGCACGACCAAACACTACTTGCTGCGCTAGTATACCTTCTGAAGATCCAAATTCAGCTACTTGAATTCCCATTTCATCTACACCTGTGAGCATAACATAGACGCCTGTAAGAGTATGTGTTATCCCATCACCAATTTTGCCTAAAACCTTTGTCGCTATTGGTGAAAAATCCATAATGCTATTTACAAAAAAATCATGTTGTTTTGCATTTATTATTTTTACATCAATACACTTTATAATATCCACATCTTCTTGTATTAAATCCATTTTTAAATTTTCTCTTAAATACAATGTTTTATCTTGTATGAAAGTTCTTTTAGCAAATTCTACATTTTGAATATGGAATGTTTTAATCAATAATTTTCTAATTTCAATCTCATTTTCCATACACTCACCACAATCCATTTTTTTATATAGGAGTGTCTCAAAATTTAAATTGAGACACTCCTAATTCTTAATTAAACTTTTGCTGCGTACTCAAAAGGTAATGAAACAATTTTTCCAGCTGATGGAATAGCTATAAGCTGTTCCAAAGTAGCTTTTAATATGCCTGTTTGCATTTCTTTATCATTTGGTGCTCCAGCATTTGCTCCCATTGGAACAAGTGGTGCAACCGCTCTTGGTGTTCCGGATTGTCTAACTACTGGTGGTAATGCTGCAATAACTATCGTAGGAATCCCTGATTCCTCTATCGCTCTCTGTACAAGTACAGCAGAACGATGACAAGTTCCTCAGCCAGCGGTTAAGACTACTGCGTCTACGCCTTCATCTTTTAGTAGCTTTGCAATAGCAGGACCAGTTTCATTTTTAAACTTATCTTGGTTTCCGCCGCCGCCCATAAATCCATAATGCATTGGAGCAACTTCTTTTATAAAGCCTTCAGCTGCAAGTTCTCTTAATCTATCAATAGGGAACATACAATTTATATCTTTATTAACGTCTCCATTGTCATATCCACCATGAGATACCATTAAATCATTAGAATTTACATCTCCTGGAACTGCTCTAAATGTAAAGTCTCCTGCTAAATTAAATCTCTTATCTGTTTTTAAGTGAACTCCTGCAGCAGTTGCAAAAGCAATTCTCATTTCATTTAATGGTTTTGTTACCGGTGTCCAAACTGGTGGTGGTGTAATTGGTACAAATATTTCTGATTGTAAGCCTTTAACGGTTGTTAAACTCATTATACTTTCCCTTCCTTTCTACTTCTTGTCTCTATGTTACTAACATATTTTTCATTAGGTTCCTCAAAAAGAACCTCAATAAAACTCATTCTAAAACCAACTTCTTGACCTACCTGCAAAGGATAATCTGTAATTAGCATCCTCATTGGTATCTTCATAAAGCCTAATCTTCCTTTTAGATCTATTGAAACACTTCCATCATGCACTTCTACTATAACTCCGTACATTTCTATTATCTTATCTCCGTATTTCATTGTATCTCCTTACTTGGTTGAATATTTTTCTAATCTTTTTTTACTTTCTGGAATTGAAGTTTCATTTTCTACTCTTTCAATAGAAACTGCATAGGATTTTTCAACAGCTTCAAGATTGTTTTCCTTAACATTTGGATTCCATTTTCTTTCTGCTGCCACTACTTCTTCTCCTGCAATTGCAGTTTTAAGCATTGCAAGTGCTCTTATTGCATCTTCTTTGCAAAGAGTATTACACCCTAAAACTTCATTTTCAATTCCTGCTTCTGATTTATTGTTGTCAACCATGTACTTAGTGTACTTATTTCCAACAACTAGAGCACCTTGTACTCCACAGAATGACATTCCTACAACACCAATTCCACGCATACCTATTTGTTCAATGTGACTTGCAAAGTCGATATGGTTATTTCCAAATCCTTCTGTTGTAACAATTGCACCTGCAACATCCATTGTCTCAATAGTCATTCCAAGTCTTTCAGATACGTAAAACTTTTCACTATTAATTTGTGGACTTCCTACAAATACAACTCCACAAAGGTCAACTTCAGGATCATTCATTGCTGCTATAACAAGTGGTTCTCTCCAGTAATGTCTTGAACACTCTTTAGATGCTGGTCCTATACAAGTTAATGCATGAATTCCGCCATCTAATACTTCTAGTGGTGAAAGTACAACTGGTAAATTTCCAAGATCAACGTTTGGTTTTCCACCAAGTATTCCAACTGGCTCTACAGGAAGAATTAAGTTATCATGCATTGCGCCTTGACCCATGATTTCTTTTACTACTACTATTTTCTTTCTACCAGTTCTTCTATATTGAACAAATTCTTCACTATTTACAACTAAGTCCTCTTCTAGTTTCTTTAGTGCTTCTCTAATTTCTTGTGTTATAACATCTGATGCTTTATGAGCAGCAAAAGGACCTGGTCTTTCCATGTTTGTTCCTGCGAGTATTGTAACTTGAGTTTTAATGAAAATCTCACCTTTATCTGGTGCCCCTGGTCTTCCCCACATAATATTTTCTTCTAAAATACCTTCTGAAGAACCAAATTCTCCAATTTGAACGCCATTTTCATCTGTTCCAGTAACCATAACGATAACACCATCTAGTACTCTTGTTACCCCTTGACCTAATTTATGATCTCCTTCTTTTGTAGCAATTGGCTGTACATCCATAATTGTTTCACTATATGTGTTGTACTTATCAGGTGTAATTATATCAATTTTAATATCTGTAACAAGTTCGCTTATTTTTACAGCGTCTGTGCAGATATTTTCTCTAATATAAAGTGTAGTTCCCTCAATTTTAGTTTCAGGACCAAATTTAACTTCTTCTATTTTGAAGTGTTTTTTAGTGAGTGTTCTTACAATTTTGTCCTCAAGCTTTACTTCTGGAGTCTTATTTTCTTTAATAACTTCTTTAGCTACAGCCATTCCAGCAGTTGCTGTTTTTACTGTTTGTAATCCTTGAACTGCATTTTGATTAAATGAATTAAGAGGAATTTCTATATCAATGCCCTTTCCCTCTGCAATTTTAATCTTTAATATTCCACCATTTATAACTGATGACATTACTGGTGTTTCAGCTTTCATAGAAACTTCCTCCTCAAATCCTTCTAGCATGTTTGAAGTTATAGGAGTTAATGCTACGGCATCTACTTTTAAAGTTGCCCCTATTACTTCACTTCTACTTAAAACACTTTCATTCAATTTAATAAGTAGAGAGTCTTGTAATTTATCAAAATGCATTGGATTTTCTAAATCCGCAGCTGTAATAACATCTCCTGCACTTTTATTATCTTTTAATACTGCCTTTTCATTACCATCAGTTAATTCTACTTCCTTCTTTTCCTGCGTAGATGCAATAGCACCCTCTACTATTTCTGGTGTTAGCGGTGATAAAGAATCAATTGTCTTAGTAAGTTTTGCCCCTATAACCTGACCTATTTTCAAACAGTTTCCAGGTATTGTTAAAAGTCCTGAATCCACTAAATCTGGAAATATTGATGGATCTTCTAAATTAGCTGCAGTAAGAATTGTTCCTGCTTCTGTTCTACAACATACAACTGCGACTTCATTTTTAAACTCCTCTGCGTGCTCATCAGTCATTGACATAAAAATAACCTCCTTATTTTTTACTTTTTCTCCATTGGTAATCTTCTTGTAAGTGGATAATCTATTGTTCTAAATACATGATCTGTGTGGTGGTATACTGGAATTCCCATTTTAGGGGCTATACACATTACTGTATTTGAGCAGTCACTGCAATTAGCTATTAATACTCTTTTAGCACCTTGTTTTTTAAGGTAAAGGATAGCTTCTGCTTGACCTGGACAATGTCCTGGGGTTAAGCATTTGTTTAAAGATCTTACTTGAACTACATTTTTGCAGGTTGCTACTCCAACTACTTTTGAATGCATTTTTTCTGCTACATCTCTTAGTCTCGCTTCATCCGCAGCACAAGCGCATACTAATAGTCCTATTGGTCCTTCATATTTCGGAAGTGGCATGGTAACAATTGCACCACCTGAAGTCTTTGTAACAACTGCACTTTCTATATCTTCAGATTTACCAGTATAGGGTCCACCAATTATGATTTCGCCATATGCGCCATCAATACCGCCAGCTTTTTCAATTAAATCTTTAACTGAAGTTCCTACAGGTACCTGTAAGAAAACATGACTTTCATTTCCGCCCTTTAGTTTTCCAACTATTGTAACATCTTTATCTATTACTGGTTTTCCTTCTTCAACTGCTCTTGTTAAATTAGCCAAAGTTTCTCCATTTAAAACTACACATTTTGCTTCAAAAGGTAATTGGTCAGGGTTAAGCCATACTTCGAATATTTCATGAATCATCGCTCTTTCCTCGCCCATTGGATACATGTCTCTTAACGCTTTCACTTCAATATCTGATGCTGTAGAGAGTGCTTTTTCAAGTGCTGCAATGGCTTTTTTGTTTTTTGCTTTAACCGCAATATAGCCCTTTGGAGCTCCTATTGCACTCATAGCATATCTTAGTCCACTAATGACAATTTCCGGGTTATTTTCTAAAACTTTTATATTATGATGTAATGCAGGTTCGCATTCAACACAATTTGCAATTACATATCCGTCTGTCATTTGAGTTTTTAATTTAATATGAGTAGGAAATCCAGCTCCACCGGCACCAACAATACCTGCTTCATAGGCAGTATCTTCTATTTTTCCACATTTTTTAATTTTTATGTATTCCGTACTTTGAATGTCGTCCGCTAAAATAAAAATTTCATTTTTTGTAATTTTAGTTACTTTTCCAGTGACACTAGAATGAATTTTAGCACCACAGCCCTCTGGGTTTGCAATACATTCCCCTCTTTTAACAATCTGTCCTTCTTTTACAATTGTAGTAGAAGGTGCACCTACATGCATTTTAAGAGGAAATTTATAGGTTATTGGCATAAAACCACCTCCATATTCTTTCACTTAAATATATACGCAATTAGTGTGCCAACTTTCGAAGGATTTTATCCTCTACCTATAGCTGTTGCAAATACTCATTTGTCAGTCTATAGAGTTTTCCAATACACATTCTTACTTTTAAAGCAAAAAAAATAATGTCTATTTTCTGACACTATTTTCTCACTTTATTCCTCTAAATCATGTTTGTAATGATTTGTAGCGGTTTTTCCGTGTCAGAAAACAGACACACTGTTCAATTTTCTGACACCTTGCCTTTTATTTTTCTAAAAGACCATATTGATTTAATTTGTAATATAATGTACTTCTCTTCAAATTCAATATCTTTGCAGCCTTCTGTTTGTTTCCTCCCACCAATAGCAGTACTTCTACTATTGTATTTTTTTCTATACACTCCACAATTTTCACCAAATCATATTTGTTTTGCTCCTGATCCAAATTTTCACTTTCATTAGTATATGGGATAAACTTTTTTTCATCTTCTCCATTGTCTAAAATGTATTCCGGAAGGGTATCCAAGGTTATTTTTCCTTCAGTAGAAAGTACGATCATTCTTTGTATTACATTTTTCAGTTCTCTAATATTTCCTTCCCATTTACAATGAACAAGCAGTGGGTATATCCTTTCATCTATGATATTTATATCTATATTTTCTTTATTAGCTATTTGATTTATAAATAAATCTACCAATTCTTTTATATCTTCTTTTCGCTCTCTAAGTGGTGGCAATTCAATTTGAACAACTGCAAACCTATAATATAAATCATCTCTAAATTTTTTTTCTTTCATTAAATCATTCAAGTTCCTATTTGTGGCTGCTATAATCCTCGTATCTGTAACAATTCCCTTTTCACTCCCCAATCGATATACTATACCATCTTGCAGCACCCTTAAAAATTTCACCTGCATTTCCATTGGCATATCACCAATTTCATCTAAAAACAAAGTCCCGTTACTGGCAAATTCAAATTTACCTATTTTTCCTTTTCGAATGGCGCCAGTAAAGGCCCCTTCTACATATCCAAAAACTTCACTTTCAATTAAGTGCTCAGGAATTGCACTACAATTCACCGCTACAAAATTCCCCACTCTACCGCTAGCCTCATGAATTGATCTTGCAAACACTTCTTTTCCTGTGCCGCTTTCTCCAGTAATTAGTATACTTGCAGAACTTTGTGCTACTTTTTGTGAGATTGCTATAGCTTCAATTATTTTTTTGTTTTTCCCTACAATTGAAGAAAAGTTATAGTTTGCTGCAATTTCTTTCTTATAAGCAATCTGTAATAACTCAACTTTCCTTTTTTCTTTTTCTAACTGCTTTGATAATGTTACGACTTCCGTCACATCTCGATCTGTAGATACTACCGCCACCAATTCCCCCTTATTATTGTAGATAGGGACTGTACTTAAAACAACAAATTTACCTTTAACAGGCTCATTCCCCTCATTATCTCTTCGCTTTCCATCTTTTAAGGTTTTCATAATCAATGCATTAGGAAAAAAAGAGCCAATATATTGACCAACTATATTTTCAGCCTTTACACCATATAGTTGTTCCGAACTTTTATTCCAGTAGTTTACTATTCCTTTATCAGTACAAATGCATACCGCTTCGTGTAAATTGTCAATAATATTATTTTGAAGATCAAACATTTCATCAATCTTAAGGTAAAACGTGTCTCTTATATTGTTGCTGGTAATTACACCTTTAATTATTTCATTTTCAATTACTGGTAATCTTCCTATTCCACTCTCTATCATTAAATTTCTTGCAACTCTAGCAGACGCGTTCATATCTATGGTGACCACATTTTTATTCGTATATTCTACAACCTTTTCATCAAAGGATATATGTTTATTTTTTTTTATTTTAGCTATATCTTTTCTTGTAAAAACTCCAATGAGTAGCCCCAATTGGTCTACTACTAAGACTTCATCTTTATTGGCCTCAATCATTTTATTTAAAGCCTCTTTTATGCTTTCATCCGCCTTTACTTTTATGAATTTTTTATTCATAATTTCCTTTACAGTATAAAACATCTCTGCAATTACCAATTTCTCACCTTCTTTATTATTTCCCTATTCATTTCATTATACTAACTTTATTTAAAATAACAAAGTAAACCCTTGAATAATGTAAAAAATATTTTAATTTCTACACTTTCTAAATACTTTGCTCTATTATTAAATATGCATACCTCTCATTAAGCATATTTAATAAAATTACATGTAAAATGTTAAAACCACTAATTTAAGGCAAAATAGTCTTGACATATTATTATTTTTATTCTATGATAGATTTTAAAGTACAATGTCATTAAAAGTGAATATACCCAATACAAAGAAAAGGATTAGTAAAAATGGAGTCTTTTTACAGCGAGAAAATCATTGGTGTAAGATTTTTAAAAGATCATTTTGAACCCACCTTGGAGTTCTGTACGAAATGCTTTTTTTGCAATAAGCTACAGCGGATTTCTACCGTTATCTAGAATCTGAGTGGATATTTTATATATCAACTAGGGTGGTACCACCGATAATTCTCGGTCCCTTTTTGGGATGGAGTTTTTTTTGTATTCATTTTTATATATTTTATAAAATGAGAGGAGATTAATTATGGAAAAAAATAAGAAATTAGTAGAATCTATTACCGCTATGGATGAGGATTTTGCGAAGTGGTATACAGATATCGTAAAAAAAGCAGAGCTTGCTGATTATGCAAGCGTAAGAGGTTGTATGGTAATTCGCCCTTACGGTTATGCGATTTGGGAAAATATCCAAAAAATACTAGATCAGATGTTTAAAGATACAGACCACGAAAACGTATATATGCCAATGTTCATTCCTGAAAGTCTATTACAGAAGGAAGCAGATCACGTTAAAGGCTTTGCACCAGAAGTTGCCTGGGTAACACATGGTGGTAACGAAAAATTAGAAGAACGACTTTGCGTGAGACCTACATCTGAAACATTATTTTGTGATCACTACGCAAAAATAATTCAATCTTACAACGATCTCCCAAAATTATATAATCAATGGTGCTCTGTAGTAAGATGGGAAAAAACCACAAGGCCTTTCCTTAGAAGCTCAGAGTTCTTATGGCAAGAAGGCCATACTGCTCATGCAACAGCAGAAGGGTCACAAGAAGAAACTATTAAGATGCTGAATGTATACGCAACATTTTGTGAAGAAGCTCTTGCCATTCCAGTTATAAAAGGCCAAAAGACAGAAAAAGAAAAATTTGCAGGAGCAAAGGATACCTACACAATTGAAAGCTTAATGCATGATGGTAAAGCACTACAATGTGGTACTTCCCATAACTTTGGAGATGGTTTTGCCAAGGCTTTTAACATTCAGTATACAGATAAAACAGGTAAACTTGCTTATGTTCACCAAACCTCTTGGGGAATGTCTACAAGACTTATAGGTGCAATAATTATGGTTCATGGTGATGATAGCGGTTTAGTACTACCACCAGCAGTAGCTCCTATTCAACTTATTATAATTCCAGTTGCGCAGCATAAAGAAGGCGTAATTGAAAAAGCTACAGAGCTTAAAAACACATTGTCAAAAGTAGCTAGAGTAAAAATGGATACCAGCGACAAAATGGCTGGCTGGAAATTTAGTCAATACGAAATGAAAGGTGTTCCACTAAGGCTTGAAGTTGGACCAAAAGATATAGAAAAGAATCAGGTAGTATTAGTTAGGCGAGATACCAGAGAAAAAATCATTGTTCCAATTCCTGAACTAGAAACAAAAGTACCAGAAATTTTAAAGGATATTCAAAAATCACTACTTGAGAAAGCTAGAAATATTCAAAATAAAAGAAGCTTTAGTGTAAACACCGTAGAAGAATTAAAAGAGCTTCTTGATAAAACATTAGGATTTGTTGACGCTCCATGGTGTGGAGAACTCACTTGTGAAGAAAAAGTAAAAGAAGTAGCCGGTGCTTCTTCTAGATGCATGCCACTCGATCAACCAAAGGAAAAAGGTGTTTGCTTATGCTGTGGAAAACCAGCTAAATCTATGGTTACTTGGGGAAGAGCTTATTAAAACTTGTTAAAGGAGCCGCTCCGATGCTATTTATAAAAAGGCAAGAATCTTTGGAATTGGTTCAAAAATTAAGTTTTAAATATAAAAAAATCGTCTCACTTTTTTATAAAGTGAGACGATTTTTATTTGCATTTTTGTATTAATCCCCTATACAAATATCAGCCATGACAACTCCATTTATATTACCATCATGTCCTTTAAAAGGCACAGAAATAGCAATGCAATAATTATAAGAAACATTAGATATATATGGCTCGCTACTAAATTCTTTTCCTGATACTGCCTCCCTAAAATAAGGTCTAAAGGCGTAATTATCACTGCCTTTAATTATAGTTTCTGTTGCAAATTTCATATTTCCGTCTAAATCTATAACTCCAATATATTCAAATTGCATATGTGCGGTTTTTCTGTGTTTTAATTGCTCAGACGTGCGCTCCATTGAATATCCCTTTGAACTTAATTCTATTGCAATTGACTTCAATATTTCTAGTCCTTCTTTTATAATATTCTTCTCTTTTTCTCCTAAATTTATTTTATTTGTAAAATTCTTTAATTGACCATCTATTTCATCTGCAGTCTTGTTCATCTTCTCTACAATAATGGACATATTGTGCATTGTTTCTGTTTGTTCTTGTGCTGCTGCTGAAACCTCCTCAGTAATAGCCAATGACTGTTGTGTTATTGAACTTATTTTATCCATAAGTTCATTTACATATTCTGCTTCACTCGCAGTTTCCACTGCTAGTGAAGAAATTTCATCTACAGCATCATAAGTTAATTTCGTTGAATCGATTACTTTATTAAAAGATTCCTTTGCTCCTTCTACAAATCCAACATTTTCCTCGATTTTTTTTACTTCCTCTTTTGCTTCTATACTTATTACAGAAATTTTTTCTATAATAGTTGTGGTTATTTTGCCTATGTCCCCTACTGAACTTGAGGATTGCTCAGCAAGTTTTCTCACTTCATCAGCTACCACCGCAAACCCTCTACCTTGTTCTCCCGCTCTTGCCGCTTCTATTGCAGCATTTAGTGCAAGTAAGTTTGTTCTTTCACTAATATCTGTAACAACTTGAATAATAGTATTAATCTTATGAACCTCATCTTGCAATGATTGAATTGTATGAGCTAGTTTGGAATTAGATAAGGCTGTGTCTTCCATTTTACTAGTAAATTTAGCGAACATTTCAGTATTGATCTGGATTGCCAAAATCATATTTTTCGCAATATCTTTTGCATTCTCTGCAGACTTAGCAATCTTATCTGCATTTTTCCACATCTGCTGCGTATTTTCTTTTGTTGAAATCGAAGCTTCTGATTGAGTGGTGGCACCCACTGCTACTTCCGCAATAGCATTGGATATTTCACTGGCTGTTATTACTGTTTGTTCTGAACTATTGTGAAGTGTGTCCGCCAGGTCTCTATTTATCTGTGAGACTTCCATAACTTCACACAATACCTTTCTTATATTTTTCACTATTTCATTAATATTTGTAGAAATGGCTTCACCCACTCCATCTGCCTTTACTCTAACGGTAAATTGCCCTTCTGCTAATTTTTTCGTTTGCTTATTTATGGTTTTCATTGAATGAGCCATATTTCTAATAAATATTAAAATAATGCAAAATAGCACAATACCAAAAATCAGACTAAGCCCAATATTATATTTTGCATAAATGTTGTTTATGCCCAATGAAATAATTTCCAATTCCTTAGTTGGTAAATTTGCCTGAGAAAGAACTCTTTTAAAGGCTCTGGATGCTAAACTTAAAAATAGCATATTAAAAATTGTTGCAGAAACCATAAAAAATAGTAAGCTTATTCCTACTGTTTTTCTTTTCATTATTAATCCCCCCATTGTATATTTTGCTTTTTAAATTACTATTGTACAAATCTAATATCATAATAAAAAAAACAACTTTCTTCCTTTCTCTTTCTTCTACATAATAGTATATAATTCCTCTTTAACATAACTAATTTTCTAATAATACCGCTAAATAGACATACCTAAATAAATATTAGCAATTAAAACAAAAATCCATAAACTCCTTAATAAAAGCTTCTTCATATAAATAAACAAAATTAAATTCTCTGTTTATAGGTAACCCTTTAATGGCAACTTCTTTTATAGTTCCAATTTCAAGTTCTTTCCTTATGGTCTCTCTTGAGATAATTGTGTAACCAAGATTTAACTCAACTAAAGATTTAATTGCACTAATACTTCCTATTTCCATATAACCCTTTAAATTATTTAAATCATAACCAAGTCCAATAAGACTATTTTCAAATATATCCCTGGTTCCTGATCCCTTTTCTCTCAATATAAGATTACCACTAATTACATCTTCTATATTCACTTCCTTTGCTTTTGCAAAGGCATGCTCTTTAGAAACAGCTAAAACAACCTCATCATCTTTAAATTTTTTAAACCTAAATTTATTTTTATCGAATATTCCTTCAATCATCACAAAATCAAGCTTTCCGCTTACTAGCTTTCCTAATATTTCTTCTGTATTATTTACTTGAAGTAGAATATCTACGTTTTCATATAATTTCTTATGTTTCCCTAATAAATAGGGTAAAACATAGCCACCAATGGTCATACTTGCACCTATGTTATATGTTTTCGCAATTGAAGCACTGTTCTTTAGGTTCATTTCTAAAGTTCTATATAAAGCGTCTATTTCTTCAGCGTATTTTAATAAGATTAAACCCTCCTCCGTTAAATGGAGGCTATTGCACTGCTTTGCAATAAGATTAACTTCATATTTTTCCTCTAAAAATTTTATATGTTGTGATACAGCTGGTTGAGTAATATTTAATAATGCTGCTGACTTTGTGAAACTTTTAGTGCTCGCAAGGGTTATGAATGTTTTAAGCCTAGTATCTAACAAATTTATCACTCCCATCATAATAAATGTTTATACCTCATTATAATATATAATTATTGCTTATACTTTCATAAGTATTTATAATTTGATTTTATTTTAAACAGGTATTATTATTAGTAAGTGACAATGATAAAAGATGAGGAGACGTTATTATGGATTGGTTTAAACAAAATATTCAAGGAATACTATTTGCATTTATTATAGCCCTTATTGCAACTTGGCTGGGAAGCGTTTTACCAATAGTTGGTGGTCCTGTATTTGGTATTATTATAGGAATTAGTATAAACAACGTATTTGGAAAACCAGAAAACACTTTAAAAGGAATAGCCTTTACTTCTAAAAAAATACTTCAATGGGCTATAATTGTGCTGGGTGCAGGATTAAGTTTTACTAAGGTATTGCAAACAGGTATGGATTCATTATCTGTTACGATTTTCACCTTACTCGCAGCCTTTATATCAGCTTATGGCTTTGGGAAGTTACTAGGTATTCCTTCTAAGCTAAAAACCTTAATCGGCGTGGGTACCGCCATCTGCGGAGGATCAGCCATTGCTGCAATTGCTCCTATAATAGAGGCTGATGAAATGGAAATCGCCTACTCAATTTCTACTATATTTTTATTTAATATTATTGCTGTTCTTATTTTTCCACCTCTTGGCCATTTACTCCATTTTTCCGATAAAGCCTTTGGACTGTGGGCCGGTACTGCTATCAATGACACTTCATCAGTGGTGGCTGCTGGTTATGCTTATAGTAATGTGGCTGGAAGCTATGCTACTATAGTTAAACTTACAAGAGCTACATTGATCATACCCATTTCAATTATATTTAGTATTGTGGTCGCACTAAAAAAGAAGAAAGAAGCAAAAACTGATAATACTGTTAACTTTAGCATGAGTAAAATATTCCCTTGGTTTATATTATGGTTTTTAGTAGCCTCTGTATTAAATACTCTGGGACTATTTAAAGGAAATAGCATATCTTACATAAATACTTTGGGCAAATTTATGATAGTAATGGCTCTCTCAGCTATTGGCCTCTGTTCAGATTTTAAAAAAATGATGAAAAATGGCGTTAAACCTATCTTGCTTGGTCTTATAGTGTGGTTTACCGTTGCGATTGTTAGCATAGCTGTGCAAGTTATAACAAAACAAATATAAGATAATCAAAGTGGCTATAATATTTTATAACCACTTTGATTCTAATTGCTTCCATAATCTCATCCATAGATATTTTAGATTTATTTACATTTTTCATGTTGATTTCACCATTATAAATTAAAAGTAAGGGCTCTCCTTGTATTAACTTATTTAATTTAGGAAAGCGATACATTATGCGCTTAAACAAGTAATTTACAACAAATAATGAAGTTGCTGCTACCAGCCCCCCTCCTAATGAAGAATCAGTACCCACCATTGCATTCTGAACAGCATTACTTATAAGCAAAATAAAAACTAAATCAATTACAGACAATTGAGCTAATTCATTTTTACCAAAAAATCTTATAGCAACAACAATAAAAATATATACAGCTACAGAACTTAAAACAATTTGACCATATGCAAATATTAGTGCTATCATAATTCACCTCAACTTAATAGATTGTTATTATTCCAACCATTATATAATAATATCTATTAAATTACATTATTAGTTTTAATAATCACACCTATCTTTAATAAAAAAATCCAATAGAATAATTAAATATTCTATTGGATTTTTTATTTAGAGTTATTTATTCATTCTAAGATACTCCTCAATGAAAATATCAATATCTCCATCCATAACCGCATCTACATTTCCCATTTCTGTATTAGTCCTATGGTCCTTAACCAAATTATATGGATGAAATACATAAGACCTAATTTGACTTCCCCAGCCATTATCTTTTAGATCTCCAGTTAAGTCTTCAATTCTATCCTTATGGGCTCTTTCCTTTAAATCTAAAAGTTTTGCCATAAGCATCTTCATTGCAGTTTGTTTATTACTATGCTGGCTTCTTTCATTTTGACACTGAACTACTATACCAGTAGGTATATGGGTAATCCTTATCGCTGACTCAGTTTTATTTACATGTTGACCTCCAGCACCTCCTGATCTAAAAGTGTCTATCCTAAGGTCATCTGGTCTTATATCGATATCTTGACTTTCAGTTAGCTCTGGAAGCACTTCGCAAGAAGCAAAGGAAGTTTGCCTTTTACCATTTGCATTAAAGGGTGAAATTCTTACAAGTCTATGCACTCCTTTTTCAGCTTTTAAATATCCATAGGCGAACTCACCAGTTATTTTTAACGTAACTGCTTTAATGCCTGCTTCATCAGAAGGCTGATAATCTAAAACTTCTACTTTATAGCCCTTCTTTTCACACCATCTTGAGTACATCCTATAAAGCATTTCAGTCCAATCTTGAGCATCATTTCCGCCTGCACCGTTGTGGAGGGTTAAAATAGCATTATTTATATCATATTTTCCAGATAATAAAATTTCTATCCTAAACCTATCAGTATCATGGGTTAACTCTCTTAATTCACTTTTTATTTCTCCCATAGAGGAATCATCATCTTCCTCCGTGCTAAGCTCAATAAGAACATCTAAATCCTCTATTTTACTAATCAATAGGTTAAATCTATCAATTCCATCTTTTATCCCCTTAGCTTTCTGAGCAATTTCTTGTGCTAGGTCAGTATCATTCCAAAAACTAGTTTCTTGCATTTTAAATTCAAATTCTCTTAACTCTTTTTCTAGTGTTGTTATGTCAAAGAGACACCCTGATCTCTTCTACGTTAACTTTTACTACATTTAATTCACTTATAAATTCTTCCATTTGTATTATCAATTATTGCACCCCTTTTTTAGTTAAATCAAAAATTGACAGTAACAGTTTAGTTTTCATTTTTCCACTGGGAAAAATTTAATTAACTGTCAACTGCCATCTGTCAATTTTCAACTATTATTAATTGTTGACCACTTTGCTATTCTCTGAGGGAGATAACAATTATTAATTGTTATCCCCTACCGCAGCAGTTTTTGTATTTCCTTCCAGATCCACAAGAACAGTCATCATTTCTTCCTGGTTTAACTTCTTTTTTAGTTGGCTCCTTTTTAACGGAATCATCATGATTTGTTGATGTAATTTTGGCAACCATTTCTCTTTCAGGTGCTTTTTCTATTTGCACATGGAATAAGTACTTAACTGTTTCTGTTTTTATGTTATCAATCATCTCAGCAAACATATCACTACCTTCCATTTGGTAGGCTTGTGATGGATCTTGTTGTTTATATGCTCTAAGTCCAATACCTTGCTTTAAATGTTCCATATCATCAATATGGTCCATCCATTTGCTATCTACAACTCTTAAAAGAATAACTCTTTCAACTTCTCTCATTTGTTCTTCACCAAAATGTTCTTCTTTCTGAGCATACATTTTCTCAGCTATATCTAAAAGGGTAGTCTTAATTTCTTCATTAGATGTTTTTGAAAGTTCTTCTATTGAAACAATCCCCTTGGGAAGATATATTGTTTCAAGGAAATTAACTAATTTTACTACTTCCTCATCAAAACTTTCCTCTATGCCACTAATATGAGATGCAACTGCTGAGAAAATAACATCTTTTATCATTTCTTCAACTTGATCTTTTATATTTTCGCCTTGAAGAACCTCTGTTCTTTGTCTATAAATAATTTCTCTTTGTTGGTTCATTACATCATCATACTGAACAACATTTTTTCTTATATCAAAATTATTTCCTTCAACTTTCTTTTGAGCACTTTCTATAGCTCCACTTACCATTTTGCTTTCAATAGCATCCTCATCAGTTAAGCCTAATTTTTCTACCACTCCTTGAAGCCTTTCTGAACCAAATATTCTCATTAAATCATCTTCTAGTGATATGTAAAATCTTGAACTTCCTACATCTCCTTGACGACCAGAACGCCCTCTAAGTTGATTATCAATACGCCTAGATTCATGTCTTTCAGTTCCAATTATCTTAAGTCCTCCAGCTTCAACAACGCCTTCTTCAAGTTTAATATCCGTACCACGACCAGCCATATTAGTTGCTATGGTAACCATTCCAAGTGCTCCTGCATGAGATATTATATCCGCTTCTTTTTCGTGATATTTAGCATTAAGTACTTGATGAGGAATTCCGCGTCTTTTAAGCATTTCAGATATTAATTCTGATTTTTCTATACTAACAGTACCTACAAGAACAGGTTGCTTAGCCTTATAAGTTTCAACTATTTCATCTACTATAGCTTTATATTTCCCCTTGATAGTTTTATAAACTAAATCCGCATTATCAAGTCTTGTTAGTGGCATATTAGTAGGGATCACTAATACGTCTAATCCGTATATTTCTCTAAATTCATTTTCTTCTGTAAGTGCTGTACCAGTCATACCTGATAACTTATTATACATTCTAAAATAGTTTTGGAATGTAATTGTAGCAAGGGTTTTTGACTCTTTTTCAATTTTCAAGCCCTCTTTTGCTTCAATAGCTTGGTGAAGTCCATCACTATATCTTCTGCCTTCCATAAGTCTTCCAGTAAACTCATCTACAATTATAACTTCTCCATCTTTATCCATGTAATCTTTGTCTTTTCTCATAATATAGTTTGCTTTTAAAGCTTGAACCACATGGTGCTGTACAGTCATATTTTCTGCATCAGCATAATTATCTAAGTGGAAATATTTTTCTGCTTTATCAATACCTGCATCAGACATTATAACAGCACTAGCTTTTTCATCTATAGTATAGTCTTCTTCTTTCACAAGGCTCTTAACAAAATTATCTGCTACTTTATAAAAATCTGTAGATTTTTCTCCTTCGCCAGATATTATAAGTGGTGTCCTAGCTTCATCTATTAGTATGGAGTCAACCTCATCCACTACTACAAAGTTTAATTTTCTTTGAACTCTCTCTTCTTTATAAACAACCATATTATCTCTTAAATAATCGAATCCAAATTCATTATTTGTTCCATAGGTTATATCTGAATTATAGGCTTCTTGTCTTTGAGTTTGGTCTAAATCATGAATAATTACTCCTACAGAAAGACCTAAAAATTCATGTATTAGTCCTATCTCATCTCTATCTCTTTTTGCAAGATAGTCATTAACTGTAACTATATGAACACCCTTTCCTGTTAGCGCATTCAAATATGATGGAAGTGCAGCCACTAAGGTCTTTCCTTCACCAGTTTTCATTTCAGTTATTCTTCCTTGATGTAGTATTATACCACCAATTAATTGTACCCTAAAATGCTTCTTGGTAAGAACTCTCCACGAAGCTTCTCTAACTGCTGCAAAGGCTTCAGGTAATATGTCATCCAAAGTCTCCCCATTATTAAGTCTAGTCTTAAATTCTTCTGTTTTGGCTTTAAGCTCTTCATCAGTTAAGCCAATCATTTTTGAATCTAATTCCTCTATTTTATCTACAGTTGAAATTATTCTTTTTATTTCTCTATCACTATAACTACCAAATAACTTATCAAAAATTTTCATAATTTCCATCCTCACTATTCATTTTAATAATTCCCATTAATAATCCCCATTAACAATTCCTAAATATACTAAATATACAACTTAAATTATACCACTTAATTTGTTGGTATTCAACTTATATGATTTCTTAAATACAGAGTTAATTATGAATGATCTTCTATTGTCATATTGTGTAGAATACAAGTTTTATGTATAATAATATCAAACTATTATTGTAATATAATTTATCTGATAATAATTTCTTTTAAAATATAGAGTGATATAATTACCAGTCGCCCAAATGATGCCGACCTTGTAATAAGTGATTTTGAAAAGCTATCATATTTTTTTAAGTTAAAAAAGGACTAAAGTAAAGATAATCTTACTTTAATCCTTTTGTTATTTCTTAAAATTCTGGCTCTATTAATCCATAATTTCCATCTTTTCTTTTATACACTACGTGCACTTCTGATGTTTCATCACTCATATATACGAAAAAACTATGCCCAACGAGCTCCATCTGGAGAACTGCTTCCTCTGCTGACATAGGCTTAAATGCAAATTTCTTCATCTTTACTATTTTAGGATCCATATCTCCTTCTTCACTATTGCTATATAGTGGTATACCTTGAAATTTAAGAGATGTTCCATGATTTCTTTTCTCTAATTTTGTTTTATGTTTTCTTATTTGTCCTTCTAATTTATCAATAACGCTATCCAAAGAAATATACATATCTTCATTCTGCTCTTCTGCTCTTAAAACAACACCATTAAAGGGAATTGTAACTTCTATAGTGTGTCTATTTTTTTGAACACCTAAAGTTGTCTGAGCTACTACATCCGGACTAAAATATTTATCAAATCTCGATATTTTCTTTTCTATAATATTTTTTAAGGCCTCTGTTATCTCTATGTTTTTTCCTATTATTTTAACTTTCATACCGTCCAGCCCCTTTCTAATATCTATACACTACTAGATTACGAATCTAGTTATATAGTTGTATTTCTATACTATTACTTTTAATACTAAATAGCAACCATTAAAATCAGAATTTACATAATATTAATTCAATTTAAAGTGTGTTATCACAATATTGCTTATTATTACTCCGTTTATTTGCGTACATTGTGCATTGTTTACAGGTGGACCTTATGCTATAGTTAAATTACACGAGTTTTTTAAAGAATATTAACAAGTAAATACATATATCCAATATTAATATATGATAAAAAATAAAAACTCCTAATACTATATGAGGAGTTTTTTAGGTTGTTTACAAGCCCAGTATAATTTTTTATTATATTGGGTTTTTTACGTGCAATTACGCGATCGCATTTTTAGATATGTGCAAATTAGAAATAACCACTAAGTTTTTAGTTGGAAAATCAAAAAACATGGAAGATATGAAATTCTACATCCTTTATGGCCATATTATACTTGTCTTTTTAATGTTAGTGTCATTTTCAATTAATTAACATATTATATACTGACTTAATATAAGGGAGTGAACTTATGTCAAAGTGTGAAAACAAACATAATAATAATAATAATAATAATGCCAGTTGTGAAGATAGTCATGATTCTATTAATCTTTGGTGCGATCTTTGGTGCGATACTTGGTTTGATGGATGTTGTAAAAGTGAAACCCTGAATGATGAATTCTTAGGTAGCGCTAAATTAGCTGAATTAGAGGCATATCCTTCTAGTCATATATTTGTTGAAGAATCCGAACCGGTAACAAGAATTACATGTGACCATATTAATAAAGCGAAACCAAGAACAGATTTTTCTGATTACATTCATGAACTTGAATCAGCTTTAGCTCCACAAATAGCTGTTATCAAATTCAATCATAAAAATTTTGAAGAGGATAATACCATTGTAGATGTAGTCATTTCCATGAATTAATATTATTTATTATTCAATATTAGAAGAAGAAGCTTCGTATTAATATAGTTGGATTAAGGCATTGCTGTAAAAGCAGTGCCTATTATTAAATGTATTTCAAAAAGTAAAAAGCAGTCTAATAAAAGACTGCTAAACCGCACTATTAGTGCTGTAGTAAATCATTTGACCTGGTCTTTGACCCCACACTCGCCTGCTGGAGCTTTTGCTACCCAGAATTACCTTCTCACTACTCACACTCTCGCCAACTAAGGCGGCAGGACTAACCTCTAAGCCGCACCATGCTCGCTAAACTTTGTTTAACTTACGTGGATCGTTTCGCCTGCGACTGGCATCGACTTTCAACCACAAACCTAACTTACTACAATAAGTATTATACCTTACTTTTGGCTATAGTCAATATGCAAACGTTATTTACTGCACTTTTTTTTAATATGCTTGCACAATAAAAGGCTGTAGCCCCAGTGGTTATAACATCATCAACAATTAAAATATTTTTATTTTTTATAAATATATTTTTTTTAGTATCAAAACATTTTTCCATATTACTCCACCGTTGCTCACCACTTAACCCTATTTGATCCTTAGTATCCATAGTTTTAATCAAATTACAAATTACCGGAATGTTTAAAAACCTCGATAAGTAATTTGCCAAAAACTCACTTTGATTATATCCCCTGATTTTTTGCGCCTTCTTAGTCATAGGTACATAAGCTATTAAATCAAACTGTAAATCATTGTTCTTTACAAGTTCTACCATGTACCTAGCTAAAATTTCTCCACATATAAAATCGCTTTTATATTTAAGCCTTATAATTAACTCTTTTACTATATTTGAATAATAAAAAACTGACCAAACAAGGTATTTTTCTTCATTACGGCATAGATAAAAACTATCTCCACATCGCCTCAATTTTCGCCTGCAATCAGTACATAAGGCATCGCTTTCCTCCGTATATTCACTGCAGATTACACAATGTTCATCCCCCGAATATATGAGCTGGACTAAACAATAAATTATGGTTTTTATATATTTAATAATCCTTTTTCCCACGCTTTCTTATTGAATTTTGTAGCTATATTTTTAGCCTTATCCATTTGCGTAGTTTCAACATTAGCTAAAAATATTGCCTCACCCCTTTGTATATTTTCATATCTCCCAACCTTACTTGATAGATATAACAATTGCTTATGTGTAAATTTAAGATTATCAGCAAAATAGACTATAACATCCACTGCATGGAATTCTAGGTAACTTTCTTCAAAGTCATCAGTTACTATTATTCCCCTATCTTTATTCATAAAGGCTATGGGAATATCAGCATCACTTTTTTCACTAATATATAAAAATATATCCTCACTCAACTTTTCTTTAAAATTACTTAGATACTGGAATACAGCCACAGCTTTTTCGGCATCTGGTGTAAATATTATTACCTTTCTGTTAGATATAATTGACCAATTTAAATATTCATATACTACCAATGGTATATCGATATTAAGATTTATTCTTGTAGTTATAATTCTAGGCTCTATAATTGGAATTTTATTATTTGTTAGCGGAAACATAATAGTGGTGCCTTCGCTCAAAACATTCTCTACAGAGTAAGCTATAGCTGTGCCCTCTGCACCGCAAATTTTTAATAATATTTTTTTTATTTGTTGTCTACTATATTTAGGGAAACTTCTAATCTCATTATAAATAACCAAATCAAATTTTTCTTGGAGTCTTAATGCACTTTCATGATTGCATATATGTAAATACTCATTGACACTACTATAATTTGTTCCGACGGTACATACATATTTACCTAAATTACTAAAATTATCTATAAAGTAAATAATATCAATTTTGCGCACATCTTCGTTAGTTATATACAATATATTTTTCTTTTCATTAGCATATGCAATTATAGTTTCAAGCAATATATCAGAGGAATTGTAAAACATAGATACAACATCAATTCTTTTTTTGCCATTTAATGAACATCTTAAAATTTCTTTGCTAATTTCATCTTTTTCCTTATTAAGGTTTAAATTTGCGTAGAAATACATGTCAAATCTCCTTTACAGTTAAATATTTGTTTTAATTTAATTGTGCTGATTTTCATCATGGCTTAGATCTAAATCTACTATTTGTCTTATTCTCCAGCCTAGTGCAGAATATCTTTCGAAACTTCTATTATTATCTTTCATGAAGTTAATAGCTTTTGTTTTTCCCACTAAAACAACCATATTTTTCGCTCTAGTTATTCCTGTATAAAGCAAATTTCTATTCATTAAAAGTGGTGGTCCCATAAACATAGGCATAATTACAACTTCAAACTCACTACCTTGACTTTTATGTATAGTGATAGCATACGCTAAAGTTAGTTCATCTAAAAATACACCTTCATATTCTACCCGCTTATCATCATCAAAAACTACAATGACATTTTCATTATCTTCATCAATGTCATCAACATACCCTACATCTCCATTAAAAACCCCAACGCCATCTTCATCATGTTTTTCTCCCATTTTATTCCATTTCATAGAATAATTATTTTTAATTTGCATAACCTTGTCTCCTACTCTAAATATAGTATTCCTATATTCTTTTTCTTTCTTATATTTAGACTTAGGATTCAATATTTCTTGAAGCTTTTCGTTTAAATTTTCTATGCCTAGTATCCCTTTTCTCATAGGTGAGAGTATTTGAATATGCTTCATTTTGTCCCATTCTTTGTTGAATTTTGGTAGTCTCGTATTAATTAAAGTAATTATACTATCCAAAATTTTGTCAGGCTCATCATTTTCAATAAAATAAAAATCTTTACCTCTTTTATTTAAAATAGGCATTTCACCATTGTTAATTTTATGAGCATTGACAATAATCATGCTCTCTTGTGCTTGCCTAAAAATCTCCTTAAGTTTAACTACTTTAACACAATTACTATCAATAATATCTCTTAGGACATTCCCAGGACCAACAGATGGCAATTGATCCACATCACCCACAATAATAAGTCTAGTGCCTATGCTAATAGCTTTTAATAAACTGTTCATAAGCATTATATCTATCATAGAAGCTTCATCAATAATTAGCACATCACAATCTAAAGGAGCCTCCTCGCCTCTAAAAAACTGCGACCCATCGTCCCCGCCCATCCCAAGCTCGAGTAACCTATGTATAGTTTTAGCTTCCCTACCAGTAGCCTCAGTCATTCTTTTAGCAGCTCTTCCAGTAGGCGCAGCCATAAATACTTTCATTCCCGCTTTTTCAAATACCTCTATAATACAATTTATTATAGTAGTTTTACCTGTACCAGGACCTCCAGTTATAACCTCCATACCATTTTCGGCGGCACCACAAATAGCCACCTTTTGAGAGCTTGCGAATTTAATATTTTTTTCATTTTCAAATTTTTCAATTTCCTCTTCGATATCTAAATCTAATTTTTCATACTGTGCTATAGATAAATTTATAACTTTTTTAGTAATACTTAATTCACAATAGTAGAAAGGCATGGTGAACACACATTTTTCTTCATCAATATTTTCTATTTTCAACTTTCCCTGCACTACATTATCAAAAATATTCTTCTCAATTTCTTCCTCAGAAACCCCAAGAATATTTTTTGCTTCCCTATGCAACCTTTCTAATGGCATATAAGTGTTCCCCATTGCGCAAAATTCATTAACCACATAATTAATTCCACTTTGTATTCTAAATGGCGACTCCTTGTCAATACCTAAACTTCGGGCTATCTTATCAGCAATTTTAAATCCTACGCCAGCAATAGTTTCAGTTAACACATAAGGATTATCTTGTACTACCTTTATAGAATCTCCTCCATATTTTTTATAAATCTTCACACATTGGTTAGGTGTTACCCCATAGGTTTGAAGAAATATCATTATATTTTTAACTTCTCGTTGCTTAGAATAAGATTCCAAAATTAATTTAATCTTCTTTTCTCCTACCCCATCAATCTCATTTAGTCTATGGATTTCATTATCTAGTATATTCATGGTATTTTCTCCAAACCGCTTTACAATTTTTTTAGCAGTTATTGGACCAATTCCTTGAATAACTCCTGAAGCTAAATATTTTTCTATGCCTGCAATAGAACTAGGTATTACTTCCTCGCAATAAGTTATTTTAAATTGTTTTCCAAATTGAGGATGATTAACCCATTCTCCCGTTAATTTTAAGTTTTGCCCTTCACTTATGTATGGCACAATGCCTACAACAGTTATTTGCTCTTTAATAGCATTCAAATGAGCAATTATATACCCATTCTCTTCATTGTGAAATACTATATCTTCAATAGTTCCTTGTATTTCCGGCATAAAATCTCTCCTATTTATAAATTTATATAGTAACAATACTAGTAATATTATTATTAGTATTGTTGTTATTATATCATATGTACTTTAGCTTTTTTACCTTTAGTATACCCCTATCTTAAGTTTTATCAAAATTCAAATTAATAATCCACATAATAGATTAAAATTCAATATTTCTAAGATTTATTGAATTCACTTGGCATAAACTCTTTAATTAACTAATCGAAAGAGGGATAACAATTATGAATTGTCATCCCTCTTTTTATTGCCCATATTTTTCATTTCATCTATAAATATTTTTTTATTTGTTCAACTTTGTTTAGTCTTTCCCATGATAAGTCTAAATCAGTTCTACCAAAATGTCCATAAGCTGCTACCTGTTTGTAAATAGGTCTTCGAAGATCTAATTCTCTTATAATAACAGCTGGCCTTAAATCAAATACTTTTTCGATTATTTCAACAATTTTATCATCTGCAATTTTTCCTGTTCCAAACGTGTCAACCTCTATAGATACCGGCTTTGCTACACCTATAGCATAAGCGAGTTCTATTTCTAATTTATCTGAAACTCCTGCAGCTACTAGGTTTTTAGCAACCCATCTTGCAGCATATGCAGCAGATCTATCAACTTTTGTTGGGTCTTTACCAGAAAATGCTCCACCGCCATGTCTTCCGTATCCACCGTAAGTATCTACTATTATTTTTCTTCCCGTTAAACCAGAGTCTCCTTGCGGTCCTCCAATTACAAATCTACCTGTAGGATTTATATAATATTTAGTGTTTTCATCTAATAACCCACTTGGAACTATAGGTTTTATAACATGTTCTATCAAATCATTTTCAATTTGATCGTGAGATGCCTCTTCTCCATGTTGAGTTGAAATAACAATAGTATCTATTCTTATTGGCTTATTATCCTCATACTCTACAGTAACTTGTGTCTTTCCGTCTGGTCTTAAATAATCTAGTGTGCCATCTTTTCTTACTTCACTTAATCTTCTTGCAAGTCTATGAGCCATAGCAATTGGAAGTGGCATGTATTCTGGTGTCTCATTAGTTGCAAATCCAAACATCATACCTTGGTCTCCAGCACCTATTGCATCTATCTTATCTTGCGAGCCTTTCTTAGACTCTAATCCCTCATTAACTCCCATAGCTATATCTGCTGATTGTTCACCAATAGATGTAATTACTGCGCAGGTACTGGCATCAAATCCATATTTCGCTCTAGTATATCCTATTCCCTCAATAGTGCTTCTAACAACTTTAGGAACATCTACATAACAAGAAGTTGTTATCTCTCCCATAACTAAAACCATACCTGTAGTAACTGCTGTTTCACAAGCAACTCTAGCATGTGGGTCTTGCTCTAAAATAGCATCAAGTATAGCATCTGAAATTTGGTCGCAAATTTTATCTGGATGTCCTTCTGTAACTGATTCTGATGTAAATAGTCTTTTCATTATAATTCTCCTTTCTAATGCCTAAAAATTCTTTTTTAAAAAAATAAAACCCCTTCATAAGAAGAGGTGTTTTAACCATCTTTCTTATCTCGCAGGATAAACCTGCAGGATTTGGCACCATGGTACATTATACCGGTTGCCGGGTTTCATAGGGCCTTCTTCCCTCCACCTCTCTTGATAAGAGTTATCAATATTAAATTTACATTATAATACCACATAAGTTTTTCAGTGTCAACAAATCCGACTTTGTTTTAAAATCAAATCAATAAAAAAGACATCTACAGATGTCTTTTGGTGGAGGAAGATGGATTCGAACCATCGAAACATTACGTAACAGATTTACAGTCTGCCCCCTTTGGCCACTCGGGAACTCCTCCATATATGGAGCTAGCAATAGGAATCGAACCTACAACCTGCTGATTACAAGTCAGCTGCTCTACCGTTGAGCCATGCTAGCATTCATTCTATTCTTTAAAAAATTATTATGGTGGGAACAACAGGGTTCGAACCTGTGACCCTCTGCTTGTAAGGCAGATGCTCTCCCAGCTGAGCTATGCTCCCATAATTTAAGATATGATAATAAAAATGGTGGAGGAGGACGGATTCGAACCATCGAAACATTACGTAACAGATTTACAGTCTGCCCCCTTTGGCCACTCGGGAACTCCTCCACTTTTGGAGCTGGCAATAGGAATTGAACCTACAACCTGCTGATTACAAGTCAGCTGCTCTACCGTTGAGCCATGCCAGCATATTATATTTTTTGTCTCTTTATCCTGTCGACAAGAATTATTATACAACTTTAAACAATTAATTTCAAGCTCATTTTCATCTAATTAACGACTTCTTCTCTACATTACTATAGTATCCGCATATTTACTCTATTTTAAGCATTAATACAAATTATTATTATTCATTAAAAAAGATGATTATTTTAACATTTCCGCAGCGTCCATATCTATAAACTTTCCAGCTATCTTTCTCACTTTTTCATATTCTTTTTTTGATAAATCTTCCTTTAATAACTTCAGTGCTTTAAGAACACCTTCTTCGGCATCCACTGCATTTAAATATTCTTCCACTTTTTTGTAATTCTCTTTGCCTATCTGGAAGCTTATATATAGTAATTTTATTTTATCAGAGGTAGTTAGACTTTCTTCTATTTTCCCAGTTGATACCTTAAATACTGATTGTTCTTGCTGCTTAGTATTGTAATTAAAGTTTTCTAGGCTATCCGACGTTTCAATAGAATCTATGTCATTTGCGATATCTTTGTTCCAACTATTTTTTTTACTATCTCCAATTGATGAATTTACATTTAAATTATCACTATTTTTTTCTTCTTGCACTAACTCTTTTTTAGCTAAATCTTCTTTTTCTAAATACTCTTTTGTGTTAGAATTTTCTCCCTCAACTTTTTCCACCATTTTGTCCTGATTATCAATAATTATATTTTCTTTTGGAATGAATGCTTTATTATAACCAACTACCGCCTGTTTTCCTGATTCATCTTCTTCATAATACTTTGGCTTATTTACATAGTAACTGCAATACCCCATAGTAAATATGCTCACAACAGTAGAAAATATAATAATAAATATCAAATTTATTTTCTTCATGTTAATACCACCTCAAATAATTAATGTATATATAGATTATTTTCCAATTTATCGTATTTTTATTCTTTTATCATAATAATACTCAGAATTTATTCATATAAATTATTGATAGGAAAATAATTTATTCACAGCGCAATACAAGGAGGTACATTTCTTGAGTAAAGCTAGATCCCATTATAAAGACCCTTTAGCGTACTATACAATCTCTAATTTTTTGAAAGACTATATTGACAAAAACACTTTAGTTGTTTGCATAGGAACTGATAGATGTATAGGTGATTGTCTAGGCCCACTCGTGGGTACATTTTTAAAAGATAGTTCCTTTCCACTACCCGTATATGGCACTATAGATAATCCAATCCATGCCTTGAACATCGATAGTAAATTATCCAAAATAAATGCACTGCACCCAAATTGCACTATAATAGGTGTAGATGCCTGTTTAGGAGACATCTCAAATATTGGTGAAATCCAAGCTAGGAATTATCCGATTCATCCTGGAAAAGGTGTAGGAAAAACACTTCCTAAAGTTGGCAATGTTTCATTAATAGGCATAGTAGATTCAAGTGATGATAGTGAATTGTTCACTAATAGAAACATAAGATTAAGTTTAGTAATGGAAATTGCTAGCGTTTTAAGTCGTTCCCTTTTGCATTCATATTATTTGTATTCACTTAGCAATGAAGAAAAAAATTCAAATCAAGTTTAATATGCTCAAGCTATTTTATTTTAAATAATTTTCCACTGTTTTAAATTTAGTGCATTATGTAATAAAAAAATAAGCAATACAATTATTAGTTTAATTGTATTGCTTATTCATATAGCTTGTTTACACTTTTTAATCTGTTAAATATCTGTCTCCTCCATTAAATGAATTATCTAGCTTATCCATATAATCCAATACTTTACCTGTTCCCAATGCTACGCATGAAACAGGACCCTCAGCAAGGTATACTGGGACCTTAGTGATCTCTTGTATAAGTTTATCTAGTCCTTTTAACAGTGAACCCCCACCAGTCATAACTATACCTTTGTCAGCAATATCCGCTGACAGCTCTGGTGGCGTTTTTTCTAACACAGAATGTGTGCATTCTGCTATTAAATTTACAGCATCGCTTAAAGCTTCTCGCATTTCTTCCGATGTTACTTCTAAATTTTTAGGAAGGCCTGTAATTAAATCCCTTCCTCTTATTTCCATCGTACTCTCTTCATCTTGTTTATAAGCACACCCAATATTGATTTTTAAATTTTCTGCAGTTCTCTCCCCAATCATTAACTTGTGCTTACGTCTTATATACTTTATAATATCGTCATCAAACCTATCTCCAGCTACTTTAATTGATTCATGTACAACCATGCCGCCTAAAGAAATAACTGCAACATCTGTAGTGCCTCCACCAATATCAATAACCATATTACCGCTTGCACGAGTAATATCAAGCCCTGCTCCGATTGCCGCCGCTAGTGGCTCTTCTATAAGATAAACTTTCTTAGCTCCGGCATTTCTAGCTGCATCTTCTACCGCTCTTCGTTCTACCTCCGTTGCTTCGCAAGGGACGCATATGACAACTCTTGGAGCTGATAACCTTCTTTTCCCACAAGCCTTACTAATAAAATGCTTTAACATTTTTTCTGTTATATCATAATCTGAAATAACTCCGTCACGCATTGGACGTATTGCCACAATATTGCCTGGTGTTCTTCCTATCATTTGCCTAGCTTCTTCTCCTACTGCCAATACCCTATTATTATTTCTATCTATGGCAACAACAGATGGCTCTTTTAAGATAACACCTTTACCCTTGATATATACAAGCACTGTGGCTGTACCTAAATCTATTCCCATATCTGTACCCATTCTAAAAAAAAACATCTCAAAACTCACTCCTGCTCTTTAGTATATTCATTATTTAAATTATACTAAACTCTATTCTATAAAGCTATAAAAAAACCCTCTTTTTTTAGCTTTAATATTTTTTTTGTTTTTAATTGAAATGTTTTTATCCTTCTACTGCCTTATATTTAAGTTTTGTTGCTCTTCCTCCCCTAATATGCCGCTCAGATTTATTTAAATCCAAAATTGTCTTTGCTTCGCTGGCAATTAAAGGGTTTATTGTAGGCAATCTTTCCGTCATATCCTTGTGTATAGTACTTTTGCTAACTCCAAACACTTTGGCGGTTCTTCTTATTGTAGCTTTTGACTCAATAATATACTTAGCAACTTCCAGTACTCGATCTTCAATATAGTCTTTCAAAGTGTTACCTCCTTGACCCTTCTCTATTTATAAATATGCATTAACTCCATTTTAAATTCCATTCCAATTAGTCATTTTGCCATATATTTCGGGAAAATGACTAATTGATATGGTTATTGGTTATTGTTTTGTTGCTACAGGTTGATATTTCTCATATTTTACATATCTAGCAGGATCAACGTTCTTACTACTTTGCAAAACTTCAAAATGTAAATGAGAACCAAATTCTTCTTTATATGAGTTTAAACTCGTGTTTCCTACAGAACCAATTTTCTGTTTTTGGGTGACTTTATCATTTGCTTTTACTAATATATTTTCATCTAAATTAGAATATTTAGTAATAAAGCCATTTCCATGATCTATTATAACCATCTTACCCTTTTGATCATCTACGTCATTTCCAACTTCTTTAACAGTTCCAGCCATAGCTGCCATTACTGGCTCACCTAACTTCGCTTGAATATCAATGCCCAAGTTAGTTCTATAACTTCCATCTGTTTTCCACTGTGCTGGATCAATATCTTTTGAATATGCTCTTGCCAGTAGTCCACTTGCTACAGGTTTTGTGAATGTAGCATTAACTGATTTAGAAACTGGCGCTGTTAAATTTCCAGTTGTAGCCTTTTGAATTTTAGGTACTGGTTGAATCACCTTACTCTTAGCTAAGTTTTCTTTTTTTACTTGAAGAGCGTCTTGATATTGTTTTTCTTGCTCTTTTAGCACATCACCTGCATTTGCTTGCTCATTTTGTATTGCTTGCTTATTGCTTGATATTTTTTTATTATTACTTGCCGTTATAGATGCAACCGTCGCTACTATACATAAACAAATAAATAAAACTACATAGAAGCCCTCTTTCCTTAAAAAATTTAATGTCTTATTGTTTGCTTTTTTATCCATACAAACACCTCCATTTGTATTTTTGTCCATATTGTATTAAAACATACATATTTTATAAATTTTTTTCCACTTATTTCACATTTTTATTATATTTCTTTAAATTTACGTTTTATAGATTAAAATATAGTTAAAATTTAACATTTTTTTACTTTCATTAATTTATAAGTTGCGCCTATAAAAAATTTAAGCTAGTTATCATTGTAAAAAGGATAACTAGCTTATTGATATAATCTTTTATTTTGATATAACCGTTCCAATGTAATAATGACTTAATATTTGGGTGTAGTTATTACCTTCCTTCGCCATGGCATTTGCACCCCACTGACTCATTCCTACCCCATGACCATATCCAGTACAATCTATTTCTACACTTTTTAAATTAAACACTATTTTAAAATTTGATGATTTAAGTCCGAGCATTGTTCTAAATTTACTGCCGGTCATGGTTATACTCCCTATTTTAATATTCTTAACACTTCCTGCCTCAGTCCTATCAATTATTGTTATTTGCTTTTTAAGGCTGGATGAGGTTACCTTAGCATTATTATAATTGTTATTTATAATCTGACTTAGCTCATTGTATCCAAAAATTTTAATACTCTTAAAATTTTTTGTTTCTTCTTCACCTGGACTTTCTACACTCCTTAAATAAGGTATGCTATTGCTAAATACATCCTCAGAATTTTCCGTTTTGCCACTGCTAGTTGCAAAATAATAAGGCTCCATTACTAAGCTGTTGTTATAGGTTAAAACTTGTCCTTGTGTACCTTCTACCGCGGCCTTAATCTTATCCCAATACTTTTCTCCATCCTTAACCCATAGTTTTATGCGTTCTTCTTTGCTTGTATATACTTGGCAGTGAACTGTATCGCATAAATTTGCTCCATTACCATTTTTACATGGTATTCCACCTAATTCAGTAAAATGAGCTAATGCATAAGTCCTAGCAGCCACTGCTTGAGACTTTAAAGCTTCTACCTCAAACTCAGCAGGCATTTCCGCTGCAACAACTCCAGTAATGTATTCTTCTAAACTAAGTTCCTTTATTTTGTTTTCCTTTGATATAAATACCTTAACTTTAGAAATTTGGGGAAGTGAGACACTTTTAGTAATACCTTTATATTCTTCTGGTGATTTAATTATAGAGCTTTTACTATTATTCAAGCTTTTATTGTCCCCTATCCCTACTATTAGTACAGATGTTATAACTATAAATGAAATAAATGCAATAATTAATAGAAGTAAGTTTTTCAAATGTGCTGTAATAAAACCTCTTCTCATTTTTTTCTCCTCTCGTTATAAAATAAGTATCACTTTATACATATTAAAAAAACATAAATAATATTACTTTTTTTAAAGTACTAATTATCTAATAAATAAAAGAATTGAGATATATTTTAAATTATATATCTCAATTATCTGAATTTCATATTAAATTATTAACAACGCATCTCATCATAATTAAATTTCTCCACTATTTTTAAGAACTCACTCTTTCTATCTCTGCACCCAACCCCTTTAATTTCTGCTCAATTGAAACATAACCTCTATCGATATGATATATATCGCTTATTGTAGTTGACCCTTCTGCAGTAAGCCCTGCCAGGATTAGCGCTGCTCCCGCTCTTAAATCTGTAGCTGTTACTTCTGACCCTGTAAATGCGTCTATACCTTCTATTACAGCACTCCTACCATCTATTTTTATATTCGCTCCCATTCTCTTGAGTTCTACGGCTTGCATAAATCTATTTTCAAATATAGTTTCTGTAATTATACTTGTGCCTTTTACAGTACATAATAAACTCATCATCTGAGCTTGCATATCTGTAGGAAATCCTGGGTATGGCATAGTCTTTATATCTACAGGTTTTAGTTTTTTCCTTCCGTCTACTATTATGCTGTTCTTATTAATTTCCATTGAGACTCCCATTTCTGTAAGCTTTGCTATTATTGGTTTTAAGTGAAGCTCATCAACACCATTAATTTTAATTAGGCTCTTTGTCATTGCAGCAGTTATCATAAATGTACCCGCTTCGATTCTGTCGTATATAGGCCTATAAACAACTTCTTTAAAATCTTTAACTCCTATAATCCTTATAGTGTCTGTTCCTTCACCACTTATTTGCGCTCCCATAGCTCTTAGAAACCTTGCTAAATCTACTATTTCTGGCTCTTCAGCTGCATTTCCTATTACCGTTTCCCCATCTGCAAGCGTCGCAGCCATCATTATATTTTCTGTAGCGCCTACCGAGGGATAATCTAAGTAAATGTTGCTGCCTCTTAGTTTCTTTGCTTTTGCTTCCACATATCCATGACCTACTGATATTTCTGCGCCTAAGGCCGCAAGTCCCTTTAAATGAAGATCAATTGGCCTAGTTCCAATATTGCATCCCCCGGGTAGTGAAATCTTGAAAGTACCAAATCTGCCAAGCATCGGTCCCATTATTAAAAAAGATGCTCTCATTCTTCTTACTAATTCGTCGTTAGCATCATTATCAAATAAGTTAGCAGTATTAATTTTAACCTTATTATTTATTCTATCTATACTAACACTTGCTTTAAGAGATTTTAGTACTTCACAAATTACAAATACATCTTCAAGCATAGGTGCATTTTCAATGGTACAATTATTACCGTTTAATATGGTTGCTACAAGTATAGGAAGCACTGAATTTTTAGCTGAACTAATATTCACTTCACCTTGTAATTTTTTCCCACCTTTTATAACTAATTTATCCATTTTTTTCCTCCATTATATTGTTAGTTTCTAATAAGTTGTAATTATTTCAGGCGTGCCAATTATAATGTACCTTCCAGATGAATAATTACATACAGCATAATTAAAATCAATTAGCTTGTTATTATTTACCTTGCTACCGTACTTTTTTGTATATGCTATAGTGCTTAGTCCATTATTTATACTTACAGTCTCAATATTGTCAGTTCCATGATACTTTAAAATTTTTATTATTCTTTCATTAACGCCATAAATATCCTCATTTACTACATTCGTGCTGATCTCTGGCATTTTTGCCTTTAAATATTGAAAATATTTAATATTCTCCCCTCTATTACCAATGCTCTTAGTAACTATATCTTTAAGAGATTCTAACCCATTTTCATTATCTATCTCGCTTATGTTTATTGTTATAACATCCTCGTTATTGTGTTTTAAAGCTTCTATATATCCCTTTAGATTTTCACTTGAAAAATCTATACAATATGAATCTTCACTTTCAGAATTCGTTAATTTTATTTCTTTAATATCAAATCCTAAATTTTGAATTAAATAATTACAAACTTGTTTTGGGTCTTCCCCCGTCATAAAAGATGTTTTCAATCCATATTCTATAGTTTTACTTTTAGTTTGTATTAATATTTCGTCAAATAAATTAACTTTCTCCTGCGCATTAGACAATACAACATTAATTTGTAAAATAATCAGACATAATACTATACACAAAAGTGCACTGCTTTTTCTTTTCATTTTCATCCCCCTACCTTTAATTAAATTGTTGACCATAATTTATTTTTTTATTCTATAAATAATGGTTTTTAAAAATTATTGCTATTAATAAAATCATCCCTCAGCACAAATGTGAAGAGGGTTATTCCATTTATTATATAGGTGGGGACATTTTAACTATTTATTTTACTATAAATCTATTCCTTATATTATTAATATATAAAATATTAATAAAAATGTGCTTAAAAGAATATAAGCACATTTCAGTTGATTTTTAAGCATAAAAAAATAGAGATAAATAAATACCCCTATCTTTTTATCTCTAGCTGTTTAACTTGATTCTCATGAGTGATCTTAAAAGGGCATTTTCTGCTCTTTTAACATCAATTCCATCCTTATGAAGCAATCTTTCTTCTGCTCTTTCCTTAGCCTCTTTTGTTCTTAAAGCGTCTATCTCTTCCGGCCATTCGCATGCACTGCATAACATTTCTACATTCCCTGTGTATACTCTTAAAATCCCTGTTGATGTAAATGCTTTAAATTCCTTGCCAGATAAATCTATAAATGTTGTAATTGTTGGTTTTAATGGTGATATCATAGGAACATGCTCGGCAAGGATACCAAATCTCCCATCCTCACCTTCTGTGTTCAGACTCAGAATTTCGCCACTATAAAACTCCTTTTCAGGAGTAATTATAGTTAGCTTTATATTATTTGCCATATAAAACACTGACCTTTCTAGGTAAATATTCTTAAAAATACCTTATTATTTAGCCATGGTTTTTGCTTTTTCTATCGCCTCTTCTATAGTTCCAACAAACATGAATGCAGCTTCTGGTAATTTATCATGCTTGCCTTCAAGTATTTCTTTAAAACCCCTTACTGTTTCTTTTACAGGCACAAACTTACCCTTCATTCCCGTAAATTGCTCAGCTACAGTAAATGGTTGAGATAAAAATCTTTGAACTTTTCTTGCCCTTAGTACTACTATTTTATCTTCTTCAGATAATTCATCAAGGCCAAGTATTGCAATAATATCTTGAAGTTCTTTATATCTTTCAAGAATATGTCTAACTTTTATTGTAACATCATAATGCTCTCTGCCAATTATCCTAGGGTCAAGCATTGTTGATGTAGATTCTAGCGGGTCTACTGCTGGATAAATCCCAAGCTCAACTATTCCACGAGATAGCACCGTAGTAGCATCAAGATGACTAAATGTAGTAGCTGGAGCAGGATCTGTTAAGTCATCTGCCGGTACATATACAGCCTGAACTGATGTAATAGAGCCTTGCTTTGTTGAAGTAATTCGTTCTTGCAATTCCCCCATTTCTGTAGCAAGTGTTGGTTGATAACCAACAGCACTTGGTATTCTGCCGAGAAGAGCAGATACTTCGGACCCAGCCTGTGTAAATCTAAATATATTATCTATAAATAACAATACGTCTTGCCCATGATCTCTAAAATGCTCTGCCATAGTAAGACCAGTTAAAGCAACTCTCATTCTAGCTCCAGGTGGCTCATTCATCTGCCCGAAAACCAAAGCTGTTTTAGATATAACTCCTGACTCTTTCATTTCATTATAAAGGTCATTACCTTCACGAGTTCTCTCGCCAACTCCGGTAAATACCGAAAGTCCATTATGCTCTTTTGCAATATTATTCATAAGTTCCTGAATAAGAACAGTTTTACCTACTCCCGCACCACCAAAAAGACCAATTTTTCCACCTTTTTGATATGGTGCTATTAAATCTATTACCTTAATACCTGTTTCAAATACTTCTGGTTCAACAGATTGTTCCTCAAAAGTTGGCGCTAATCTGTGAATAGGCATATATGTATCTACTTTAACGTCCCCCATTTCATCCATGGGCTTCCCAAGAACATTAAATAACCTTCCTAGTACTACATTTCCAACTGGTACTGTTATTGGATTACCTGTGTCAAGAGCCTCAAGTCCTCTCCTTAAACCTTCAGTACTTTCCATAGCTACTGCTCTAATAATATCATCACCAATATGCTGCTCAACTTCAGCTACAACTACCCTGTCATCCATTTGAATTTCAATACTGTTATATATATTAGGAAGACTATCTGAGTCAAACTTTATATCTATAACAGGGCCTATTATTTGAACTACTTTTCCGATATGTCCTGGCATTGTTTTCTCCCCTTTTTACCTTTGAGCTTCTGCTCCTCCAACTATTTCTGCAATCTCTTGTGTAATTGCACTTTGTCTAATTCTATTATAACTTAAATTAAGTCTATCTAGTATATCATTGGCGTTATTAGTAGCTGACCCCATTGACTCCATTCTAGCCCTGTGCTCGCTAGCTTTTGAATGCATCATCGAATTTAGCATTTTGCCACTTAGGAATAAGGCCGTAATTGCATGTAGTGTTTCTTCACTTATTGCACTAGTATCTACATAATCAATACTATTATTATCATTAATATCACAATTTAGAGGAAGTAGCTTTTCAACTTTTACTTCATTTTTCAATGCTGAAATAAGTTTTTTATAAACAATGTAGACTTCACCTACTTCACCACTAGTATACATACTAAGTGCATGATTAATAATAGTAGTAGCTTCCTTTTGAGAAGGTGGATCTGAAATTTCAACGTATTCAGCCACTGTTTCGATATTAAGCTTTTTTAATATAATTCTTCCCTTTTGACCTACAATAATTATATTGTAGTCCTCTTTACTTTCTTTTAATTTATTAATAATTTCATTTACTACTGACCAATTAAAGCCACCACAGAGACCTGTGTCTGAGGTTAATACAACATATAGTTTTTTTCTGTTATTATTTCCTCTTATGTAAATACTATCATTTTCGTAATTTTCTACAACCTGCTTAATAGTTTCTTCAAGCGCATATAGATAATTATTATTAGTATCTACTTTTTCCCTTATTTTTTTATATTTAGATGTGGCGACTAGTCCCATGGCTCTGGTTATTTTAGTAGTGTTTGTTATGGATTTTATTCTCCGTTTAATTGCAAGAAGCCCCATACCTGCCATGTCTCACCTCTCCTCCGCCTCCATAAATATATTATGGAGGCAAATTAATTATCACCTAAAGGTGGTGTATTAACTATTCCCTTGCGCAATACTGTTAATACTTTTCTATTGAAAATATTCTTTTAAACTCTTCTATAGAATCAATAAGTTGTTGTTTTATTTTATCATTTAGCGCCTTTACTTCTGCTAACTCTTTACCTACTTCTCTATGATGTGTATCCATGTACTCCAAGAATTCACTTTCGAATCTAGTTATTTGATGTACAGGAATATCCATAAGATAGTTATTAGCTCCAGCAAAGAAAATCATTACTTGCTTTTCTACTGATACTGGCATATATTGATCTTGCTTTAATATTTCAATTAATCTTTTTCCTTTTTCCAGTCTCATTTTAGCATCATGATCAAGATCCGTACCAAATTGTGCAAAAGCTGCAAGTTCCCTATATTGGGCAAGTTCTAGCCTTAAAGTTCCCGTAACTTGTTTCATAGCTTTTGTTTGAGCATTTCCGCCAACTCTTGATACAGATATTCCAGCATTAACAGCGGGTCTTTGTCCTGAATGGAACAATTCTGCCTCAAGAAATATTTGGCCATCTGTTATGGAAATAACATTAGTTGGTATATATGCTGTAACATCCCCTGCAAGAGTTTCTATTATAGGAAGGGCAGTTAATGATCCACCACCTAATTTATCTGAAAGTTTTGCTGCTCTTTCTAATAATTTTGAATGGATATAAAATACATCCCCTGGATAAGCTTCTCTGCCTGGTGGTCTACGAAGTAATAATGACATAGCTCTATAAGCTACCGCGTGCTTAGATAAATCATCATAGACTATTAATACATCTCTGCCTTTGTTCATAAAATATTCTCCCATGCTGCATCCAGCATAAGGTGCTAAATACTGAAGCGGAGCCGAATGAGAGGCTGTGGATGCTACAACTATTGTATAATCTAAGGCTCCCATTTCAGATAAGGTGTTAACAATATGTGCAACGGTAGATTGTTTTTGACCAATTGCAACATATATGCATACAACATCCTTGCCCTTCTGATTTAAAATAGTGTCTATAGTCAAGGCTGTCTTTCCTGTTTGCCTATCTCCAATTATGAGTTCCCTTTGACCTCTTCCAATTGGTACCATAGAGTCTATTGCTTTTATTCCTGTTTGAAGAGGTACTTTTACAGATTGTCTATCAATAACTCCAGGTGCTTCTACTTCTACAGCTCTTGTCTCTGTAGTTTTAATTGGACCCTTACCGTCTATTGGCACACCTAGAGAATTCACAACTCTTCCTATTAGTGCTTCCCCTACGGGAACTTCAACTACTCTGCCACTTCTCTTTACTACGTCACCTTCTTTGATACCTTCTCCACTTCCTAGAAGTACACATCCCACATTGTCTTGTTCTAAATTGAGGGCCATACCATATACTCCACCTGGGAACTCTAAAAGTTCCCCTTCCATGCAATCATCCAAACCATATACTCTGGCAATTCCATCACCTATTTGAATTATGGTTCCTGAGTCAACAGTGTCAATTTTCTTTTCATATCTTTCTATTTCTTTCTTTATAATGGATGTTATCTCTTCTGGTTTTATATTCATAAACTCACCTCTATTCCTATTTAAACATTAATTTTTTCATTTCGTCTAATTTGTTTTTTATTGTACCATCAATAACGTCATCGCCGACCCTAATATATACTCCACCTATAATGTTTTTATCCAATTTTTCATGAAAGATAATATTCTTATCATACATTTTGAATAATTTCATTCGCAAGTTTTCTTTTTCAAAATCTTTAAGTGGTATTACCGTTACAACCTCCACCAGTAGTGTATTATTACGCTCTAAGTGGATTTTTTCCATTTCTTTAAGTTTTTCTTCAGTAAACAATATTCTATCTTTTTCTATAAGAATAAGTAAGAAAGATAAAAGATCCTCATCAATTCTGCCCTTAAAAATCTTTATGAACATCTTCTTTTTTGCCGAGGTGCTTATTTGTGGGTATTTAATAACTTTAAGAAACTCAGCATCGTTCTTCATTAGCGAAACAATTTCTCTAAGGTCATTTAAATATTCTTCTACTTTTCCTTTTTCCTCAGCAACAGTGTATAGTGCTAGTGCATATCTCTTGTCTAAGTATTCATACATATTAGCTACCTACCTTAAATATAAAATCCTCAATCAATCTTCTATGTTCTTTTTCATCTATATGCTGCTCTAGAGCTTTTTCAGACAATATTAAAGATAAATCTATAACTTGTTTTTTAATTTCACTTTGTGCTTTTTCTTTTTCTCTTTCAATTTCGACTCTTGATCTTTCAATAATAAGTATAGCTTCTTGCTTCGCATCTTCGATCAATTCGCCAGATATTTTTTCTGCTTTTTGCTTGTATATTTCTACTATTTCCTTACCTTCTTTTTTTGCTAACTTTAATTTTTCACCATTTTCTATTTTCAATCTGTTAGCTTCTTCTGTATCACTTTTTGCTTTTTTAAAAGAAGAATCTAATTCTTGTTTTCTTTCATCTAAAATCTTATTTACTGGTATAAACAGATAACGTTTAGCAATGAAAAGTAGTATAAGGAAATTTACCATTGCAGCTGTAATATTACCTAAATCCATTTCTATCATATAAAATCACGGTTTATCAAGTTTTTTTCCCCTTATGCAAACCGAGAATTTCACCTACCTTCCCTTTACTATTTCTTTTTAGCCTTTCACACCAAGTAAAATTAATAATAACGCTATTAAGAAACCATAGATAGCTGTTGCTTCAGATAGAGCTCCACCTATAACTAACGCTCTAATTATTTTATCACTAGCCTCTGGCTGTTTTGCAATACCCTCTACAGCCTTTGCTGTAGCATTTCCTGTTCCTATTCCACCACCTATAACCCCGATAGCTGCTATTCCCGCTCCTATTGCTGACATTCCTGCTATAAATCCTGCTGAATCCATAAAATATTCCTCCTATTAATTTTTATTTTAATGTTCTGAAATTATTACAATATTAATCATTGTTAGCATTACAAAAATAACCATTTGAATAGTGCCATCAAATAAATCAAAATACATATGTAATGGTATTGGTATTCCAAGTTGCGCTACCCAAGTAATTTTACTCAGTCCACCATACACTAATTCCATAATTATAGTTGCCGCAAACATATTTCCAAATAATCTTAGACTTAAAGATACCGGTAGCATAATTCTCTCCATTATATTTATTGGAAGTAATAAGGGTAATGGCTTTGCATATCCAGTAAAATAATGCATTATACCGGCTTTTTTAATTGTATAGCCTTGTATAACTAAAAATGTAATTAAGCTCATTCCCAAAGTTACACTATAATCTGTAGTAGGCGGCTTTATTCCAAATAAGCCTACCAAATTCATCGATAAAAGGTAAATTCCTAGCGTACCTATAAATGGAACGAAATTCTTGAAACTTTTACCCATAGTCTCCTGTACTGTTTCTTCCACAAATTCTACAAGCATTTCAACTATGCTTTGTTTTTTGTCTGGTATTTTTTTAAGATTTCTATTAATAAATGCTATTAGTATGCTCAGCCCCAAAACTATTACCCACTGTACTATTAAACTCTGTGTAATTTGAAAATTATATCCAAATAAATTCACACTAGGCAATTGTGCAATTTCTCCCACTTACTCACTTCCCTTCACACTCTTTTATATTAATTCCGTAAAGTACTAGAGAAATAAATTGTGAAGTATACCCTAATATAAACGCAATTATAGCAAAATTCAAATAATTAAAAACCAATAAGCCTATTCCACATACTATAATTACCCTAAAGAACAATCCAAAAAAGGTAATAAATCCATACTTATTTTTTACTTTACTAAATATAAAATTAACAGATATCAAATTAAATAATAAACTAATACTTGCTACCATTAGACCTAACAAAAAAAATACTGCGTATTTTTTTTCAATAAAATAAATTAGAGTAGTTCCAATGAGTGCAATGAAAAAATTAAAGAAATTAATTTTCTTATACATCTGCGCAGACTTAATATTCACTTTTTTTATTCTCCTCACTATTTACTAACAAATCCAATTATAGTCTACTAATTTTTATAAATAAAACCTAGAATTTCTCAATTTTTCGAGATATGAGTGCATTTAAGTCGGTTTTTTCGAGGAAATCTCATGTTTGCTCTGAATATGTCTATATTGTGATATATTCCGGCTTATCAAATAATTTGCAATTACAATTATTCAATTAATTTATTTCTTTTAATATACTTAATATTCTCAATATTTATAATATTAATGCATAAGATTTTAATACTGTTGATTTCACTGCCCTTTAAGAACTTTTTTAAATAAATTATATTTAGTTAAACATTTACAAAAACTCTATAAAAAAATCTACCATCATTATAATTGTTCTTTTTTTCAATACAATTGCAAGATTTTATTTTTTTTATTTTCAAAAATTCTAGTAATTTCTTTTTTTATTTCAATTATTTTAACATCCAGTAATGCAAATATACATTAAATTACTCTTATTACGCTAGTTATAGGCTTTTTAATACTACATATGAGGATAAACAATACATTTAAGCACCTCTGGTTATCGTAGCCTAATATGATTTTTTTAACATTAGAAACTTTATTTCGAAAATTATTTTTTTTGTATAAATGCTAAAAAAATAGGTTTAAGAATTTAATTTATAAATTCTTAAACCTATTTTAATAAGCTTTTAACAAATCTTAAAATATTTTAATAGTGAATCTACTATTTTAACAGAAGCATTTCCATCACCATAAGGATTAATTGATGTGCTCATACGATTATACTCCTCTTCATTTCTTAGAAGCATATTAGCATTTAATATAATTTCCTGTACTTTTGTCCCTACTAGCCTTACTGTACCAGCCTTCTGAGCCTCTACTCTCTCCGTAACATCCCTAAGTACTAAAACTGGCTTACACAGGTGGGGAGCTTCTTCTTGAATTCCTCCTGAGTCAGTCATTACTAGGTAACATTTCTTCATTAAATTATGCATTTCGTCCGTGTCGATAGGCTGGAGCAAATGTATTCTATCCTCACCTTTTAAAATTCTGTCAACCACATCTTTCACTACTGGATTCGGATGAACTAGATACAATACTTCTACGTCTTCATTTTCGCGGACAACAATTTTCAGTGCATTACATATATTTTCAATTCCAGCTCCCCAATTTTCTCTCCTATGCGCTGTAACCATTATTACTTTTTTATTTTTATAGTCTATTTCATTTAGCTCACAATTTTCAAAAATATAGTCTTCCTTAATAGTAAACTTCATAGCATCTATAACTGTATTCCCCGTAACAAAAATAGCACTTTCCTCTATTCCCTCCCTTAATAGGTTTTCTTTAGAGGTAGTAGTGGGCGCAAAGTGTAAATCTGCAAGGGTCCCAGTTAATTTTCTATTAATTTCTTCTGGATAAGGGAAAAACTTATTATGAGTTCTTAGACCAGCTTCTACATGTCCAACGGGGATCTTTCTATAAAAAGCTGCAAGAGACGCAGCAAATGTTGTGGTAGTATCTCCATGTACTAGCACCATATCCGGCTTCTCGCTCTCAAAGATTTCCTCTAGACCTTGAAGCACAGAGCATGTTATCCCTGTTAAGCTTTGTTTTGATTTCATTATGTTTAAGTCATACTGAGGCTCTATGTTAAAAAGTTCCAAGACTTGGTCTAATAGTTCTCTGTGCTGAGCAGTTACACATACCACGCATTGTATTCGAGAATTTTTTTTTAATTCTTTAACTAGAGGTGCCATTTTTATAGCCTCAGGTCTTGTACCAAATATCACTATAACTTTAATATTTTCCACCAGGGTAACCTCCTAATTTAACTCAATTTAAATTACAATCACAAGAAAATAGCATTTATTAAATTCAAAGATATACAAATTACTCTTTGTGCTTAAAAATACCATATTTCCAAGCTGTCGAAACTGTTATCACCATTACTAATGCTAACATAAAGTAAGCCCTTTGATTGCTCATTTGCATTGCTATAATGGCAATCCCACCTAGCACAGCACTTATAAAATACATAATAATGACCGCTTGCTTTTGGCTAAGTCCCATATCCAAAAGCCGATGGTGCAAATGACCTTTGTCTGCTTGCATTATAGATTTCCCATTAGCTTTCCTTCTAATCATGGCAAAAAGGGTGTCATAAATAGGCAATGCAAAAGCTAGAATCGGCACCGCTATAACAAATGCCGTTGCAGATTTAATAGCACTTTCAATTGAAATTGCGGCTAGTAGAAAACCTAGTAATTGAGAGCCCGTATCCCCCATAAAAATAGATGCCGGATTGAAATTATATGGTAAAAACCCTAAAACCGCCCCACTTAACACCGCAGTTAAAAATGCCGCCTCCAGTCTTCCATTTATTATGGAAACTATCATTAAAGTAACACAGGATATAAATGCTATTCCTGCTGCGAGTCCATCTAATCCATCTATTAGATTAAAAGCATTAGTCACACCTATAATCCATATTATCGTTACAGGAATACTTACCCATCCTATGTTTAAATAAGGATAAAATTCTCTAAAAGGATTAGTTAAAATTGATATTTTTATGCCTGATACTAAAAGACATGCAGCAGCCATTACTTGTATTAAAAGCTTGTATTTAGGACTTAACTCTTTTATATCATCTATCATGCCGCCAACAACGATTATCGTTGCACCGACAATTATACCTAGTTGAGACTTTGTTAAAATACCATTATATAAAATTACTCCTATAACAAAAGATATATATATTGCAAGTCCACCCATAACCGGAACAGGTTTTTTGTGAACTCGCCTTTCATCTTTAGGAATATCAATGGCATTAACAACTATTGCAAATTTCTTAATTAAGGGGGTAATTATAAAAGAAATTAAAGCTGTGATTATCGCTAAAATATAAATATTAATCATAAAAAAAACCTTTCTTTCACAAAAACAGTGTTTTTATTTGATAAATATAAATTAAATCATCACCTAGGTGCTGATATATTAATATCCACCATCACCTTGAAGTGAGTCATCATTTTCTATCCATTTCTCTACATATACAATTTTATACTGTATTTTGTCATCTCTAATTATTACTTTTTCTATACCTGCATTAATTATAAATCTCTTACATAAGGAGCAAGGGGACGCATTATTAACTAATTCACCACTATTTACTTCTTTTCCAACTAAATACAAGGTCGCCCCTATCATATCATTTCTGCGAGCTGATATAATTGCATTTTGTTCTGCATGTACTGATCTACAAAGCTCATACCTTGTGCCTCTTGGAATTTTTAACTCTTCTCTTCTACAAACTCCTAAATCACAACAATTCACTCTGCCTCTAGGCGCTCCAGTATATCCCGTAGACATAATTTCATCATTTTTCACTATTATAGCTGCAAAATTTCTCCGCATACAAGTTCCTCGTTCAGATATGGTTTCGCATATATCTAAATAATAATTATGTTTGTCAATTCTTACCATAAATATACCTCACATAAATATATTTTAATTATGTAGATGAGAAATCAAAATCTAAATCTATAATCTAATAATCAATCCCTATCATTTTACACTAAAAAATTAAGAATTTAAAGTGTTTAATCTGCTATATATATAAATTTACTATAAATTAAAAAAAGCATATATTATTTTTAATAATATATGCTTTCTAAAAAAACTTAAATATAGAGAAAATATAGTTTTAAAGTATGGATTATAGATTTAAATTATTACTCCATTTATACCAATAGTTACCTCTTTGTATGGTACGATTATTCCAGCCTCAAGCATAGCTCCCTTTACGCAGCTAACAATCCCTGCGCAACAAGGTACCTCCATTCTCACCACTGTGATACTCTTAATATCATTATTTTTTAATATTTCTACGATTTTCTCTTTGTAATACTCATTATCATCAAGCTTTGGACAGCCTATTAGTGTTACTCTTCCCTTTATAAATTCTTTATGGAAATTCCCATAAGCGTAAGCTGTGCAATCTGCGGCAATTAATATATCCGCGCCATTTAAAAATCCAGCCTTAGTATTAACTAACTTTAGCTGTACTGGCCATTGATTTAACTCAGAAGCTACTGAGCCCTCTGCATCGTTATTTATTTTAGTTGATACTTTTTTTATATTTAAATCAATATTTCTTTTGATGGACTTTTCCATTGTACCAGGACACCCACAAGGCAAATTAGGCTTTACACTTTGTAGATCTTTTTTTATTTCAACAGCCTGAAGGTCATAATCTACAGCTTCTCTTTGGATTATTTTAATAGCATCTGTAGGGCATTGAGGTAAACAATCTCCTAGTCCGTCACAATACTCATCACTTATTAATTTAGCCTTACCGTCAACGAGCTCTATGGCTCCTTCATGACAGCCACTTATACATATTCCACAACCATTACATTTACTTTCATCTATACTAATAATATCTCTTTTCATTTTAACTCCTCCTGATTTTTTTATATATTTTTTTAAGTCTCATTAAAATAACTAGCACTTAATTTTATTAAATATTTCATTTGTTTTCATGTACCCCAGTGATAATTTAATTGACTGCCTATAGAAATTATATTAGAATTACTTATGATAATATGTAACTCATGTTACCAAATTGAAAATTTGAGGGTGATTTTATGGATAAACTAATAGATTGTTTAAAGCATTGTATTTTATTTAAAGACTTGACGGTTGCAGAATTGCAAAATTTAATTAAGAATATAAACTACTCCATTTCCGATAACTGTAAAAACTGTTTTGAATGCCGTACTTGTATAGTGGCATTAGAGGGTGACATCTGTGAATCACTCGGAATTGTAATCCAAGGCGAGCTGGAAGTACAAAAACATTATGCTAGTGGAAAAGTAGTTACATTGGCAAAATTAAATAGAGGTAAAACCTTTGGTGAGGCGATAGCTTTTTCAGAAACAAATATATACCCAGCTACTATAATATCTTCTAAAGGCGCAATTATACTTTATATTTCAAAAAAAGATATTATAGCTATGTGTAGCGCCTACCCTAAAGTATTGAATAATTTTATGCAACTTCTATCAAGTAAAATCCTTTTATTAAATAAAAAAATTAAAGAACTATCCTTTGAGACACTAAGGCAAAAAATATCGAATTACTTAATTTCTCAATATGAGATTCAAAACACCACAGCACTTACACTTTCTATGTCTAGAAAAAGCCTTGCTGAGCATCTAGGTGTTCAAAGACCATCCCTTTCCAGAGAATTTGTTAATATGAAGGCAGATGGCTTAATAGATTTCAATAAGAGCTTAGTCCAAATAAAAGATCTAGATGGCCTTAAGGATATATTAGTTTAATTGTGGCATGGTAGATTTTTTCCAGTAAATATTAAATTTTACTTGATAATTATTATCCATTCGTGTATAGTTAATATTGTAGGTAATTTAAGTATTAAATTCCTAACTAATCAGTAAACTATACTACTTATAGTAATTGTTATCTGACGCAATAGAATGCCAGGGTAGATAACAATTAATAGTTATTATCTACTTAATAGAACTAAGAGGGGGAAAATAAAAATGAAAAAATTTGTTTGTACAGTATGTGGATATATCCATGAAGGAGACTTAGCACCTGATGTTTGTCCAATTTGTGGTGCAAAAAGTGATAAGTTTATAGAGCAAGATGATAATGAGATGTCTTGGGCAGATGAACATAAAATCGGAGTTGCTAAAGATGCAAGTTCAGAAGTCGTAGAAGCATTAAGGGCTAACTTTATTGGAGAATGTACTGAAGTTGGTATGTATTTAGCAATGAGTCGTCAAGCTGATAGAGAAGGTTTTCCAGAAGTCGCAGAAGCTTATAAGCGAATAGCTTTTGAAGAAGCTGATCACGCTTCAAAATTCGCTGAACTTCTTGGAGAAGTTGTAACATCAGATACTAAGAAAAACCTTGAAATGAGAGTCGCTGCCGAACATGGCGCTTGCCAAGGTAAGAAAGACTTAGCTACTTTAGCTAAAAAACTTAACTATGATGCAATCCATGATACAGTACATGAAATGTGCAAAGATGAAGCACGTCACGGTTCAGCCTTTAAGGGTTTACTTAATAGATATTTTCAATAAGATTTAATTAAGTAAAAAAATAAAAGCAACTTACAGATGATTTTCTGTAAGTTGCTTTTTAAACTTTCATAGTTAATTTATAGTAATCAATTATTTAGTGCCGAACAATCTGTCTCCAGCATCTCCAAGACCTGGTACTATATATCCTTTTTCATTTAATTTCTCATCAATTGAAGCTACATATATATCCACATCTGGGTGCGCATCCGTAATAGCCTTAATTCCCTCTGGTGCAGCTATAAGACACATGATTCTTATATTTATAGCTCCTCTTTTTTTAAGCGCTGATATTGCATCTATTGCAGAACCTCCAGTAGCAATCATAGGATCTGTAATAATTACATCTCTTTCATTAATATCCTGAGGTAATTTACAGAAATATTCAACTGGTTGCAATGTTTCCTCATTTCTATACATTCCTATGTGTCCTACCTTAGCTGCCGGTATAATTTTTAGCATACCATCAACCATTCCGAGTCCTGCTCTGAGTATTGGAACTATAGCCATTTTCTTTCCAGCTAAAATACTACATTTAGTAGTACAAATAGGAGTTTCAATTTCTACTTCTTCTAATTGTATGTCACGTGTAACCTCATAAGCCATTAGCATAGCGACCTCTTGAACTAAGTCTCTAAAATCCTTTGAACCTGTGTTTTTATCTCTTATGTACGCCAATTTGTGTTGTATAAGGGGATGTGTTATTTGTGTTACTTTACTCATATATATTACCTCCTAATATTTTTAAAGTTTATTTAGACTATTTTTTCTCAATTTCAGTGATTTTATCAATTCTTTTTTGGTGTCTTTCTCCTTGAAATTTAGCACTTATAAATGCATCAACTATATCTAGTGCTAAACCAACACCAATAACCCTCTCGCCAAGAGTAAGTATGTTAGCATTATTATGCTCCCTGGTAGCATGAGCGCTAAAAGTATCATGACATAACGCAGCCCTTATACCAGGGACTTTATTAGCAGCGATGCCTATACCTATACCTGTGCCACATATTAATATGCCTAGTTCAAACTTTTCTGCTACTACTACCTCTGCAACTTTTAATGCATAATCCGGATAATCGCAAGAATCTTCAGTATAAGTACCAAAGTCTTTTATCTCAATATTTTTACTCTCTAGATGTAGGATTATCTGTTTCTTTAAATTTAAACCACCATGATCACTACCCAATGCTATTTTCATAGTAAAACACCTCCAAGATATATTTTCTTATTAAAAGATATTATACAAAAAAGAAGATATCAGTATTTAAATATACTATTTAAATACCATTATCTTCCTTGTATTATCCCATAATAAGAATACATTATTCTTTAATCCATCAAAAAACTTTGAATAAATTGTAGTATACGTAACATATGTTCCAATATTATTTACAGTAAATATTTCATTGCAAATAGCTTCTCTAATATAGCTTTTTCGCATTTTATCATTACAAATATATAATATATCCATAGTTCCTCCTCTTATTCATCTGGGTCATATAACAATTATCAATTGTTATATGCCTCGTATTTCTCTGGAATAGACGCCACCTATAACCTGCCATCTACCTATACGTAAATTATATCAAAACCTGCTGACTTCTTAAGCCTATTCATTATAGCAAAACCTATACCCTTTTCTTCAAAGGCTTCTGACAATATCAAATCTACATCTATAGCATCAAAGCTTCTTAAAACTTCAAAAAGATTTCTGCCCACGGTATCTAGATTTTTTCTGCTACCTAAAGAAATAACAGTTCCACAAGTATATTTGTCTTTTGTTTCATCTGTTGCCATAATACCTATTTTTTTCTTGCCCATACTATTCTGCACTATTTCATTGATTTTTGCAATAGTTTTTTCTAAATCTCCACATATAATTTTCACTGGGGCTTTTGGTGCATAATGTCTATACTTCATACCAGGGGCTTTAGGCTTAAAATCATCCTTTTGTTTAGACATTATATTTTTATCAATATATATCCCACCATCTATTTCTCTTAGCATCTCAATGGTTATAGCACCCGGCCTTAGTATGCATAGTGGTGTACAAGTGCAATCCACTATTGTTGACTCAAGGCCTACTTTACTTTTATCTCCACCTAAAATATAATCTATCTTTCCGCTTAAATCCTCAATACAACTCTCTACCTCAGTAGGACTAGGCCTACCAGATATATTAGCTGAGGGCGCTGCAATAGGCGTTCCTGCTGCCTCAATAAGCTTTTTAGCAATAATATTTGATGGCATTCTTATACCAACAGTATTAAGCCCTGCACTTGTTATACTGGGAATCAGATCAGACTTACTAAAAATCAATGTTATTGGACCGGGCCAATATTTGTTCATAATTTCTCTTGCTATATGTGGTATTTCTTTAACTAAAGGATCTATATTAAAATCAGATACATGTACTATAAGGGGGTTATCCTGTGGCCTTCCCTTGGCCTTAAAAATCTTTTCTACAGCTATCTCATCTAAGGCATTAGCTCCAAGCCCATAAACTGTTTCAGTAGGAAAAACAACTAATCCACCTTCAGCTATAACAAGCCCCGCCTCATCAATTATACTTTGATCAATATTATTTTCGTCTATTATTGCTACCTTCGTTTTCATCCTTACACCTCTTAATTAAATCATCTTCTTTAAAGCTGAAATATTGTTAAATCACATTAGTCATTATTAACCCCACTATTATACCCAAAAGTATTCCCAATGTATTTGTAATTCCAGACCAAAGTTTTTTAGACTGTGGAATCATTTCCCCATAAATCACATATAACATAACGCCTGAGGCAAATGCTAGAGCACCACCTAATATATTTGTAGATATACTCCCAATATAAATTCCTATCCAGGCACCAATCGCAGTAGGTAGTGCTGTTAAAAATGCATACAATAATATTTTTCCGCTTCTTGTTCCTGAGAGCATTAGTGGTGCTGCCACAGCTAAACCCTCTGGCACATCATGTATTGCAATTATCACACTCATTTTCAGTCCTAAGTTTTCTCCATTAACAAACCCAAAGCCCATTATTAGACCTTCGGGAAAATTATGAAGCATTATTCCAATAGCAACCATAAATGCCACCTTTGTAAATTGCGAATTTGAATTGCCACTTAGACTGCTTATTTTATCTATTATCGCAACAATGATAATGCCTAGGATTAAAAATAATAGTGTTCCAAACAAGCCGGTTTTCTCTGTAGCCTCTGGGATAAGTTCAAAAACTACAATAGAAAGCATAAGCCCTGATGCAAATCCTATAATATTTCCTAAGAACTTTCGTGAAGGTTTGTTCATAACAACACCTAAAAGCGCACCAGACATAGTACCAATCAAAGCTATTACTCCTGAAAATATAATTATCAAAACAATATTACTGTTCAATTTTATACCCCCACTTCCATAGAATCATAATCATATACCTTACAATTCCATATGAGAACAAAGTATAGAAACATTTATACACTCTACTTATTTCTCTATATCTAATTTTATTCCATCAGTGGGGGTTTATGCAGTATTCTCTATATTCTTTGATTTTTTCTATAGCATCGTCTGAAAATATTGCGTCAACACAAGATCTATAGACGTCATCCAGCAAAATATATTTCCTAAATCCACCATGTTTAATTGTAAAATAAAAATATGTTCCTTCTGGATTCTCAATTTTAATTTTATTATACATCTGTGCTACATAGGGGTGCTTTTTTAAAAAATCTATATCTATGGGGTAAATTCTTTTGTTTCTAAATTTTGATTTTGTTATTATAATAAGCTCTAAGTTCTTACCTTGATCTTCAGTATGAACAAAAACAACTTTTTTGCATATAATAATAAATTTATTTTTTGCAATTCCACACCATATGCTAATTTTGTACCCTTCCAATTTAAAATCAATATATTCCTCATTAATTCTAAGAATCATAACAGTAGCAATAAGTAGCTCATTGCACACCAAATATATTACAAGAAATGCATTTGTAATATTTGACACTATTAGCATAATAGGTAATAAAACAAAAATAAAGCACATCGATAGCATAAACCCTTTATAAGTTTTTTTTTGCTTTCTAATGGCTTTATTTATATTCATTAGTCTCACCTTTCACTAATCGTTATTGCCCATGGCTTGCATTTTTTCTGCTTGGTCAGCAGTTATTAATGTATTCATCATCTCATCGATGTCTCCATCAAGAAAAGCTTCTAATCTATACAAGGTTAAGCCTATTCTATGATCTGTTACTCTTCCTTGAGGATAGTTGTAAGTTCTTATTCTTTCGCTTCTATCTCCCGTACCTACTTGGCTCTTTCTATCTTCAGCTATTCCTGCTGATCTTTCAGCCTCAGCTTTATCAAACAATCTAGATTTTAATATCTTCAGAGCTTTTTCTTTGTTTTTTAACTGGGATTTCTCATCCTGGCAAGAAACTACAAGTCCTGTAGGAATATGTGTCATTCTTACTGCTGAATCTGTTGTATTAACACATTGTCCTCCATTACCAGACGCTCTAAACACATCTATCCTTAAATCATTTGCACTAACTTCAATATCTACATCGTCGACTTCTGGCAAAACCGCTACCGTAGCCGTAGATGTATGGATTCTTCCACTGGACTCTGTATCTGGTACTCTTTGAACTCTGTGTACTCCACTTTCGTATTTAAATTTACTATAGGTAGAGTCACCTTTTACCATAAATACTACTTCTTTGAATCCGCCAATATCTGTTTCATTAGCACTCATTACTTCAACTTTCCATTTATTACGTTCTGCATATCTCGTGTACATTCTAAATAGATTTGCTGCAAACAATGCCGCTTCATCTCCACCTGCTCCAGCTCTAATTTCGATAAACACGTTCTTATCATCATTAGGGTCCTTAGGTAAAAGCAAAATTCTTAATTCTTCTTGCATAGTGTCCTTAGTTAGAATTAAGTCCTTAATTTCCTCTTGAATCATATCTTTCATTTCTCTATCAGATTCATCTTTAAGCATTTCTTTGTTTGTTTCTAAATCTTCTTTAGCTTTTTTATATATTCTATATTTCGTAACAACTATTTCCAATTCTGCATGTTCTTTGCAAAGCTTTTGCCATTCTTTTTGATTGGCAATAACCAAAGGGTCTCCAATTTTCATTGTAATTTCTTCATATTTACTTTCTGTAAACTCAAGCCTATCTAACATTATTTATCACTCCGTATATATATTTTCACATCTAAACATTATACCATAGTTATGTGCGATATACAAATCCAACATAACTATGAATTACTCTACTTCAGTGACCTAATTCACAATATACTGTGGCCCACTAAAGTGTATTAATCCATTAAGGTGCCTTTAATAACCCTATCATTTCCAGATAAATCTTTAATGCATTCTATGGTATTAAATCCCGATTTTAAAAGGATATCCTGGACCTCTTCTCTTTGATCATACCCTATTTCAAAAGCTAAAAGACCACCCTTTTCCAAAACCAGCAAACTCTCTTTTGTAATTCTCCTATAAAAATCCAAACCATCTTCCCCACCACTAAGGGCAATGCAAGGCTCATAATTTTTTACATCCTCCATCAAAGTAGGTATAACTGCTTCTCTTATATAAGGAGGATTAGAAACCACCACTTGAAATTTCTTATTTTGTTGTATAGCACTTTGCAATAAATCACTACTCTCTACACTAACCCTACTCGCCAAGTCAAATCTGTCTATATTTAGTTTTGCAACAGCTATTGCATCGCCTGAAATATCATAAAGCGCTACCTTCGCCCCTTTAATGAATTCAGCTATAGCTATGCCAATAGCGCCACTCCCACTACAAACATCGCAGACTCTAGTATAAACTTTTTCATTTATACACTTAATCACTTCTTCAACTAAAATTTCAGTGTCAGGTCTTGGTATCAAGACTCCGGGCTTTACTATTAAACTCATACCCATAAATTCACATTCACCAAGAATATATTTTATAGGCATCTTACTTTTCCTAAGCTGAATTAGCTGTGAAATTTCCTCTTCTTGCTTTGGATTAAGATTAAAGTCTCTATTAAGCATTATGAACAACTTATCCACATTTAAAACCTTGCCTAGTAAAAGTTGTGAATCTAACATATAGCTCTCAATGCCAACTTTTTTTAAAATTCCATAGGACTTAAGAAGTATTTCTCCTATATTCATTACTTTCCACCACCCTTCTTAATCACAGTTCTAATTAATCTTCAATACCCTCAGCTACTTTAAGAGCCTTTATTGCCACTTCGAGTTGTGACAGATCCGGTTCTCTTGTAGTTAAATTCTGTAGCTTAAGTCCTGGATAAGAAAGGATTTTAGATAAGGAACCCTGGCTTTTTCCCATCCATTTAATAATTTCATAGCTTATACCTGAAATTACTGGAAGAAGTATAATCCTATACATTATTCTCTCCCCAATTGAATTCCAACCAGTTAAAGAGAACACTATTATACTAACTATCATAACTAAAAATAAAAAATTCGTACCACACCTTGGATGTAATCTTCCAAATTTAGCTGCATTCTCTGGAGTTAACTCAACATTGTTTTCGTAACAAAATATGGTTTTATGTTCTGCCCCATGATATTGGTATACCCTCTTAATATCTTCCATTTTTCCTATAAGATACACATATAGTAGAAATATTAAAACCCTAATAATTCCTTCTACAATATTCATACCCATATTACTTGTCCCCATTTTACTAAAAATATTAGCTACCAAGGTTGGTAAAATAAAAAACAACCCAATTGATATAACCAGCGAAATAACAAGGGATATTCCCATAATTACATCATTACTTTTTTCTTTGAATATTTTTTTTATCCATTTATCTAATTTTGAAGGTTCCCCTTCCTCTTCGAAAAATGAAGCTGAATAGTTTAATGTTTGTACCCCTATAACTAAGGACTCAATTAAAGAAATGAAGCCTCTTATTACAGGTAATCCAAAAAATTTATTCTTTTTAGTATAGGAGGTATAGCTTTTTTTCTCCACTACAATTTCTCCTTGCTCGGTTCTCACCGCAGTGGCAATGCCATTACTCCCTCTCATCATAACCCCTTCAATTACAGCCTGACCTCCAACATTAACATTCTTAGCCATAGTTACACCCCTTCTCTAGGAACAATATGACACTTTCTACATCGCGCTTCATAAGATTCTGTAGCGCCAATTAAGACAATAGGATCCTCATATTTAGCTGGTTTTCCATTAATCAAACGTTGAGTTCTAGTAGCAGGATTACCACACACTACACAAATAGCCTGAATTTTGTCCACAAATTCTGCTACAGCAAGAAGTGCAGGTATAGGTCCGAAAGGTTCACCCTTAAAATCCATATCTAGTCCCGCACATATAACTCTTTTATTATTATCAGCCAGCGCTGTAATTACATCAATTATACCTTTATCGAAAAATTGCACCTCATCGATAGCAACAACTTGTGTCTCTTCATCTAATAGGCTTAAGAGCTGCGAACTATCCTTAACCGGAACAGCCTCTTCCTTCTCTCCGCAGTGAGATACCACATCTGCCTTGCTATATCTATTGTCAATTTCCGGTTTAAAAACTTGTAATTTTTGTTTTGCAATTTTGGTTCTTCTTATCCTGCGTATAAGTTCTTCAGACTTTCCACTATACATAGGTCCTATAATAACTTCCACCCAACCATGATTTTTTGGTCCATACATACTCTTACCTCCAATTTTATAAAAAAACTAACTACATGTATTTTATCAAATATACACTATATAATAAAGTCAAATATAATTTTATTCTTATTGACTTAATAATCAATTATATGATAAACTTGAATAGTTGACAATACGGGTATATATCTATTTTTTGAAAGAGGTGAAAAATATGCAAGAAGGAATACATCCAGAATACCATAAAGACACAGTTGTTAAATGTGCATGTGGAAACACTTTTATTACAGGATCTACTAAACAAGAACTTAAAGTAGACGTATGTTCTAACTGCCATCCATTCTACACTGGAAAGCAAAAGAATATTGATGCTGGTGGAAGAGTAGACAGATTCATGAAAAAATTCAACATAAAAAACGAAGTAGAAAACGACGCAGAATAATATATTAATGGAAAAGATTTAATTATCTTTTCCATTTTTTTATTTATGTTATCTAGCCAATACTTCAAAATTCTTATTTAGCATTTCTAAAAATTCTCTATTATTCTTAGTTTTAGCTATTAAATTTAGGAGTTTTTCTGTCACCCCTGTGGCATTACCTTCTCTATACATTATCTTTCTTAAATTATATATAGTTTCCATTTCAATCTTAGTAAGCAATAAATCTTCTCTTCTTGTTCCTGATTTATAAATATCAATGGCAGGGAATATTCTTCTTTCTTGAAGTTTTCTATCTAAGTGAACTTCCATATTACCTGTACCCTTAAATTCTTCAAAAATCATATCATCCATTCTGCTTCCCGTTTCTATAAGTGCAGTAGCAAGGATTGTTAAACTTCCACCCTCTTCAATATTTCTAGCTGCTCCGAAAAATTTCTTTGGCATCAAAAGCGCACTAGGGTCAAGTCCACCAGATAGTGTCCTTCCAGAAGGAGTTACAGTTAAATTGTAAGCTCTAGAAAGTCTAGTTAAACTATCTAATAGAATAACTACATCTTGGCCTTGTTCAACCATTCTTTTAGCTCTTTCAAGTACCATATAAGCAACTTTTGTATGATGATCTGGTTCTTCATCAAAAGTTGAATAAATAACTTCGCCCTTAATAGATCTCTGCATATCAGTAACTTCTTCTGGCCTCTCATCTATTAAAACAACAATTAATTTTACTTCTGGGTGATTTATAGAGATACTGTTAGCGATTTTTTTAAGAAGTGTTGTTTTTCCTGCTTTGGGTTGTGCTACAATTATGCCTCTCTGACCCTTACCTATAGGAGATATAATATCCATCATTCTTGAAGACAGATCTGTTGAGGTAGTTTCTAGTGTCAACCTTTGAGTTGGGTAAATAGGTGTTAACTTTTCAAAGGGTCTTCTACCTATAGCTCTATCTGGATTTTCTCCATTTACTCCCTGTACGTACAATAATGCTTTGAATTTTTCTCCTTCTTTAGGTGTTCTAACTTTACCTTCTACCTCATCACCTGTTTGCAAATTAAATCTTCTAATTTGAGATGGTGAAACATAAATATCATCCTGACCTGATAAATAATTATGCCCTCTTAAAAAACCATAACTATTATTTTCAATTATTTCTAGAACTCCTCTTGCTGACCCTGATTCATTTATCATTTCTTGTAACTTTTCTTTTTTATTTTCATTTTGATTTTTAAAACCAGTATCAATGTCTTCATTATTAGGAGTTTCCTCAGACTGAATTGGATTATTTGGGATTTGCTGCTCTGAATTTTCTATAATATTATCTTGAACTTTAGAAGTGATTTTAGGACTTATTTTTTCTTTTAAAATAACTCCATCTCTTTGCAATGAAACTGGTGTTATCTTCTTTATTTCTTCAATTAACTCACTTTTTTTAAATTTAGAAATGTTTTTAACACCAAGTTCTTTGCAATGTTCCCGCAGTTCAACTACTGTCATATTTTCAAAATCTTTGTTTATCAAAATCTGCACCTCCGAAGGGTATTTTATATATAATATTTAATAAATATCATGGGAATTTAAAAACGTATTTACTATCCAATGAATTTTTTTGAAATGATATACTTTTTTAATTATATCCTATTTTAAAACTTTAATCCACTATATTAAAAATACACATAACCCGCAAAAGATTTATGTGTATTTTATAATTATTTACCATTTATTTTATATCATAGCATAGATTTTCTCTATAGTCTGTCTATGTTCGTTTACTTTTTTTATCACTTTTTCATTCTTACCAATGAAAAATATAGGCAATGCTAATTGCTCACATCCTCCTATTACCATATTTGTTTTCAAAAGCTCATTAATATCATAATGATAAGAATGTTCCTCACCGCATAGGCAGCATTTCACTTCAATTAATATTTCATTACCCTTTTGCAATTTAACAGATAAACATGGAAATCTAGTCCTCATACTCTCTATTTCAAATATTGTCAGTTCTTCCACCTTATATTGACCATTAGAATCCTTTAAAGCCATCGCAATATTCGTATCGAGTATCAATTTTCCCACCTCCACATTTTATATTTTCAAACAATCTCTTTTACGTTAGATGAAGTCTATTAAAAGTATATGCATTTTACTTCATAATAGTCTTTAATATTAAATTCTATAAATTTTATAAAATCCCTGCTTAATTTCAGTTGAAATTAAGCAGGGATTTTATTCTTACTACGGTAAAAGAACCTTTTTCTTATATTATGCTAACAAAAGTATATATTGCGTAGAATGCTTTGAATAAGCCTTAGTAATTCACAATTTATTTTATTTATAGATGCGTTAAGAAAATCACATGTTTGAGCGATAGCGAGTTTGTGATTTTTAGCATCTATAAATAAAATGAATTTTAGAATTACTTGGCGAAGTGAAAGCATTCCTAGCGATATATACTTTTCGTTATAGGATAATATAAGAAAAATCCTACTTCTTCATTGTCTACTCTATAGGATATAGGATACATTAAAATATTATTTTTTATGTTCTAAGGATGCCTTAATAAAATTCTTAAATAGCGCATGTGGTTTATTAGGTCTAGATTTAAGTTCAGGATGAAATTGAACTCCAACAAACCAAGGATGATCTTTAATCTCAACTATTTCTACCAATCTCTCATCTGGGCTTGTGCCTGTAAGCGTAAGTCCTGCTTCTGTTATTACTTTTCTATACTCATTATTAAATTCATATCTATGTCTATGTCTTTCATATATCACTTCATCACAGTATGCTTCATGAGCATTAGAACCTTTTGCTAATTTGCATGCATATAAACCTAGTCTCATGGTGCCACCTTTTTCATCTAAACCCTTTTGATCTAGCATTAAGTCTATTACCGGATACTGAGTTTCAATTTCAAATTCTGCACTATTAGCTCCTTTTAACCCTGCCATGTTCCTTGCATATTCTATAACCGCACATTGCATACCAAGACATATCCCGAAAAATGGCACTTTATTTTCTCTAGCATATCTTATTGCTTCGATTTTACCTTCTATCCCTCTGTCACCAAATCCACCCGGAACCAATATGCCATCAACATCACCAAGTATTTCACTTGCATTGTCTGATGTTACCTCACAAGCATTCACCCATTTAATCTCTACATTAGAATCATTATAAAGACCTCCATGACCTAATGCCTCAACAACAGAAATATACGCATCGTGAAGTTCCACATATTTTCCAACTAATGCTATTTTCACATTTCCAGTTAAATTCTTTAATCTGTCTACCATGGAAGTCCACGCAGCGTTATCTATTTCATGGCAGTTTAGCTTTAATTTTTTACATACTAGAGTATCTAACCCTTCTTTATGAAGCATAAGTGGCACTTCATATAGATTCTCAGCATCTAAATTTTGAATTACAGAATCTGCTTCTAAATTACAGAACAGCCCTATTTTAGCCTTCAAATCATCAGATATCTCCTTCTCTGATCGACACACTATGATGTCTGGTTGAATGCCTATACTTCTAAGTTCCTTTACAGAATGTTGAGTAGGTTTTGTCTTAAGTTCTCCTGCCATTTTTAAATATGGTACTAATGTAACATGGATAAAGCAAACATTCTCTATACCTACTTCATATTTAACCTGTCTTATGGCCTCTAAAAATGGTAGTGATTCAATATCTCCAACCGTTCCACCAATTTCAGTTATAACTACATCTACATTTTTTTCTTTAGCTACTCTATAAGCTCTTTCTTTTATCTCATTAGTTATATGTGGTATTACTTGTACTGTGCCCCCTAAATAGTCTCCTCTTCGCTCTTTTGATATAACTGACCAATATACCTTTCCTGTAGTTACGTTGCTATTCACGCTCAAATCTTCATCAACAAATCTCTCATAATGCCCTAAATCTAAATCTGTTTCCGCTCCATCATCCGTAACAAAGACCTCTCCATGCTGATAAGGACTCATGGTGCCTGGGTCTACATTTAAATATGGATCAAATTTTTGCATAGAAACCTTTAACCCTCTATTTTTTAAAAGCCTCCCCAATGAAGCTGCAGTTATTCCTTTCCCTAAAGATGAGACTACACCGCCTGTGACAAATATGTACTTAGTACCCATAACCATTCCTCCTATAATTTATTTTCATTTTACTTATATGTTTTATTTTCCTCTGATATTGTTAATACATACCTATATAAAGCTCTTAAAAAGCTTATACTAATTTTTCTAAAAACAGCTTGACAGATGCTCTTTATACATCTATAATAGAAATTACCCTATAAATAGAAACGTAAAGTAAAATGCTATAGTTATTTTCAAAAATAATATTAACATCTTATCACATTTTTTTGTGTTTTACTAGTGTTTTTTGTGTTTTCTTTTTTTTGAGAATTCTATTACATAAATTTATAAAAATTAAGGCTATGTTCTATAGAACATAGCCTTAATTTTAATTACTATTGAGCTTTGATACTAATTTTTAAAGTTGTACTTAAAATTTGTTGATTACCTATTATCATATCATAATCTATAAATACATCTCCGCCATTCTTATCCACGTTCATCTTTAACTCCCTAGTGTCTACAGTTAGATCTAACGCACCATGAGGCGTATTATATAAAGTTAAATCCCTTGCATATTTTTTAAATTTCATTTCTGTATTAGTAGTCCCAGTTCTTATAAGTGTAAAATGTTCTTCATCAATTTTTAATGTAGTAGTAGTTCCCTGCATCCCTGAAATTTCTGTCTCTTCGTATACAGCATAATAAGAATTGTCTTTTTTATAAAATTCACCTGGTGTAACTACCTCGATAGCGTCACCATCCTCTTCATTGTCAGATTGTTTGCTAACAATTGAAATTACTGCATTTTTCTTCATAATCTTACTCCTCACTACTTTAAAATATATTTGTTTATTTCTTCTTCTGTTGCCGGTGTTATTTCTATAAATCTGTTTAGTGGGTCACCATAATTACCATATTTAACAGTTATAGTTTTTTCATCCTTACCCTTACAATATCTTCCTGTAATTTTAGCTGCAAATTCAATATCCTCATTTGTGGCTTTACCAATAATAACAACAGTAGAACCATTGTAGTCCCTCGGTAAGAACATTAAATCATCAGGGTTTAAAAGTTGTTCTATTAATTCTCCCTCTTCCTGCATTCTCGTAGATATAATCTTAGCATCTTTAGATATCCTAAAGTGTCTTCCTAGTTTTAATAAATCTAGATCATTTTTAGATGTATCCTCTTTATGCTCTACCAGTTCCTTAAGTCTTCTAGAATAGTTGGGTTCCGTAAGTTTACATCCACCAGCAGGTGATGGATAGTCTTTAATACCCCACTTTGCCGCTAGTTCGATTTGGACTTTTCTATTTCTACCGCTTATATTTAAAAGTGCCTCTCTATCTATTAGCCCATCCATCTCCATTTCAGTTGGTTTAAGGTTTTTAGCACATAAGGGTCTTAAAATTTTATGACCTATTCCAGATTCATTTTTCACTATGTCTAAAGCCGACCTATTTTGAGACATAGGCCTTTGATTTAATACTTCTCCCGTTATAATAAAGTCTGCATGAAATTTTTCTAATAGTTCTCCACAATACCTCATCATCATAGCATGGCAGTCGATACACGGATTCATATTTTTACCATGTCCATGTTTTGGGTTCTTTACCATTTCAAAATGTTCCTCTGAAAAATCTACAACTTCTAAGGGTATACCTATTTGTTTAACAATTTTTAATGCATTTGCCTCATTAAAAAAGTATGATTTAAAGCATATGCCTATAACTTCTATGCCCTGATCTTTTACAAGTTTTGCTGCGAGTATGCTATCCAGGCCTCCAGAAATCATAGCTAAAGCTGTTGTCATAAAACCTTCTCCTCTCCTGATTGTATTTTATTAGACACTAATAAAACTACTATTTATTGTTTCTTTCTATAGCGAGTTCAATAAGCTCATCAATAAGTTCCCCATAAGTTTTTCCTGTGGCTTGCCACATTTTAGGGTACATACTTATTTTAGTAAACCCCGGTATAGTATTAACCTCATTTAAATAAACATCTTCTGTTTCTTTATCCACTAGGAAATCCACTCTTGCCATACCAGCGCAATCTAGTATTTTATATATTTTTATAGCTTGCTCTTTGATTATTTGTAGCTTTGCTTCACTAAGGGCTGCCGGTATTAAAAGCTTAGATGCCTCACTTTTATATTTAGCTTCATAATCATAAAATTCTTTGGCTGGAATTACTTCTCCCGGTATAGATGCCTTAGGATAATCATTTCCCAGTACAGCTACCTCAATTTCTCTTGCATTTATAGCCTTTTCAACCAAGACTTTTCTGTCGTGTTTTAGCGCTTCTTCTAGTCCTAGTATTAGTTCCTCTTTGTTATGTGCTTTTGTTATCCCTACAGAAGATCCGCCATTAGACGGCTTAATAAATACTGCATAGCCCAATTCTTTTTCTATTTTCTCTATTAGTATGTCTTTGCTTTTTACATACTCGTGCGCATTTATCACTACATAATCAGCTTGTTTTATATTAAAGTTTTCTAATAAGTATTTTGTATATATCTTATCCATGCAAATAGCAGAGGACATTACCCCCGGACCCACACAAGGAATATTTGATAATTTACACATCCCTTGAATAGTGCCATCTTCTCCAAAAAGGCCATGCAACACTGGAAATACTACATCTACCTCTTTATTAAATAAGAACTTCTGTCCTTCTGGAATTTTAAAAAATTCGTCCTTTTCCCATTCTCCGCTCTCTATGTTTTCTAATTTTCCAGTATATTCAAACCATAACCCATCCTTAGTTATTCCAATAGGATATATATCATATTTTGTTGGATCAATATTTCTCAATACTGAAGCCCCTGATACTCTAGAAACCTCATGTTCGGTAGACTGTCCACCAAATAATACTGCTATTTTCTTTTTCATTTATCATCTCTCCTTGTAGGCATAATAACTAGCTTATGAGTAATAAAAAATAAGTTTACCAAATAAATTTATTTTTATATATCATCTTTATCTATTACGTTGCATTTTAATTATTAATATCTAAATTTCAAATTTAAATACGCTCCATAATGCCACCACTCCAAATTATAATGGTAAATCAAAAAAAATTCAATAGAAGAGAGGATATATATACACTTTATGCAATATATCCTCTCTTCCACAAGGTAGTCTATGAGACCTCTTAGCCCTAGGCTAAATAGTTAGCTTTCCATTAGGAGTATCTATTATTTCCATTATTCTTTGCTCATACCCAGTATCAGCATTGATGTATACTATAAAGTCTTTCTCCTTGTATGAACCTAGAAATTCATAGCACAAGACTTCTTTATTAGTCTCCGTAGGTACGATAGCTAAGCTAATTTTATTGATTTTCAAACGCTTTCCAACCCTTTCTTGTGCTTTTACTACCGTTACTTTTGGCGTAGGTATCTGCCTTTTTTCAACATGAGATACTAAGAATTTTTCGGATTCAATTCCTATAATACTACCATCATCTAATGCGATCTTAAGCTTTACTTGATCTGGATAAATAGCTACTTCCCCTTGTTTATATACATAACTTACCACTGCTGTATTTTCATAATTCAGTGTATATGTAGGTTCCATATTTTTATACCCTATTTTACCAATAAACGCACTTCCAGCTTGTATAGCCTTATTAATATCTATGGTTGGCTTTCCTATAGCCCTATTATCTAATAAGTATACTATTCTACCTCCATTTTTGCTTACTTCTATTACTGTTTTTGGCTCACCTTTATCTCGTCCTTTAAAGGTTACTTGAAAGGAATAGGCGGGTATTCTAGTTTTCCCTTGTACCGCTTTATTTTCTATACTTTCTATTTTATCTTCTCCAAATATATTTTTTATTATTTTAGCTGCTTCACTTTCGCTTACTTCCTTTTGAGACATTATTTTAGGCTTTATTTCTAATATATTATCAGAAAAAGGGCCATCATAAATTAATGCTGGATATTGAACTATTTGTTTTTGTATACCCTTAAACTTCTCATTTACTATGTCATCCCCTACTTTTGCAAATACGGAAGTACTTTTTTTTCTAATCTCTCCCCATTTTACTTTACCAACATTTATTTCAGAAAGAACTCCATTTAATTGCTCTTGAAGTGTATATGACTGCAGCTCTAATTCATCAATTGCTTCATATTCCTTATCACTAAGATCTTTTCCTTCAGATGTTGCTTTGGCTAGAGTATAGCAAAAATCTCCTACTTGAGTTAAAAATTCGCTAGTATCCCCAATAACCGATTGTTCTATTGGCAAGGAATGTAACTTATCGTTTGCAGTGCCTGAATATCTAAAAATTTCTTCAAAAACTACTATACTCTGTTCTCTAGAACCCACAATAGCAGCTTTACCTAGATTTATTCTTATGTTTTGTACAGAGCTTATAAGTTCATACATATTTTTACTATATTGACCTTGAAGATAATTTCTATAATCTAACCGTTCTAAAAACATTAGTATCGCGAAAGTAGTTGAAAATACAACAATTACGGTAACAGCACTTGTATATAATATTCTTTTTTTTGTCATTTTCATATGTTTTCCTCCTGGAATTCTTTATCATTAGATAGCAATTATGAATGTATCTACTAGTAGTTTTTTTAGATATTTTAATTAACTAAATAGCTTATTAAAAATTTCTAATAATTTAAATTTCACTACTATTTTATTTTTATTTACTGTATTATCTACCAAATTATATTCATCCTCTGATAATACCTCTTTCATTTCACTCTCGGTTTTATCGAAGGATACATTTCCTTTTGTAATATCTACAAAACATAATGGCGGAAACATAACACACCACCAATTTTGTCCACTGCCCTTTCCAATAATTATTCTGTAAGCTTCATATTTTCCTTGAGGCAAAGTTATATTTCCATAAGTTTTAACCGGAAAATATTCCTGGGACAGGGTTGTTACTACTGAATATTTAAACCCATTTTCATTTATAACGCTTTGAGCAATTTTTTTAATATTTTTATCTTCATTATTTATAATCTCTCTTGATTGTTCTATACTTTTGCTATCCGCAAGCTTTGGCGATACATATTCTAAAACAGAATCTCTTACTTTTAATTTTATCCCTTGATCTATTTTGTCATCACTATTAGCTATTACATGAAACCTTATAAGTTTACCTGCAATATCACTTTGAGTAGCTTTTGTAGCTACGTTACTGCCATTTAAAACTATAGAAATAGTAATAATTATAGTAATACTTGTTAATATAACTTTTTTCATGGTTACCCCCCTGAGTACAATAATTTATATTAAAATTATTACCAAATTGTGTAATTATATTCACTGAACTGTTCCAATTCTTCTTATTTCAGTATTAACAGTAACTTTAACAATTGCATTTTTATATTTTTCTTGCCAATCCTTTTCTATTTTATTCCATAAAGAAGGTTTAAACTTTTGAATATGCTCGCTTACACCAAACGGATCTATTTCGAATTCCTCTTTAGCGACTTTCATAATTTTTTCGCACTCTATACTGATGGAGTTATTAAAAGTATTCTGCAACCTTTGCAATTCTTCTTTCCCCAGTATCTTCTTGTCTGCATAATATCCATTTATCTGACCCTCAAGGCTTAAATCTATATTAATGACTAACTTATCGTCCTCTTCCTCCACCCTCATTTCCCTTTCATACCCATTGATTATATAGTCAACGGGGTGACCATCAATGTAAATAACTTTTTTGCCAATGCTGAACTTACCACTCAGCAATTGAATATCCATTAATTCTAAAGGTGTAAAATATCCTTTTAATTCATAATTTTTAATTATAGCAGCCCCACTTAAAATCAATTCTTTTTTTTCCTTTTCTAAAGTTATTCTCGGTAGTAACACATTTCCATTTTCACTTAAAAGAATAAGGAACTCATTTAAATTTATACTCATAATCCTAGAATTTTTTTTACTGTTAGCCATAAGTCCAGAAATATAATATTGGGTACTGTTTTCCGTCATGGGTTTAAATTTTATATAATCCTCAGCTTTGCCGTCTGATACAACTATATCCATCATCCTATTTATATTAGGATTCCGCTGCAGGTAATCTACTACCTCTTTAACTGTGTCTTTATATTCTAATAAATTACTGCTTAATATTAGTAGCTTAGTATGACCCATATATATGTCTCTACTACTTTTAGCCATAGCCTCCGAGGATGCATCTTCCATAGAATAAGCCTCTGTATTAATATATTTCTCCTCTGCGCTTCCACTTTTTCCTGCCCCTACCATACTCATATCTGGAAATCCATAAGTTACATTCATTTTTTTAATCTTCCCCTCGGCAAAAGGTTCTTCTGGATTAATACCTTTCAATTCCTTTTCTTTGGCAATGTCTTCTCCTGGGTCAATAGCTATAGCAGCTATAAAATTGAGCCTATCTATTTCTACTTTATCCCAACATCCCGTAAGTAAAACGCAGCTTAAGATAATGGGTAACCCCATCTTAAATTTCATCTGTACTTTTCCACCTCCCTTTACCTTTTACTTTACCCATAAGTAGTATAAGTATGGGTAAAATTACGAAAACAAATATAGCAGTTAATAAAACCGGGGTAGTTTTGAATTGCAGTGTATAAATTTCTGCTATATTTTCTGGATATAATGCTACCACATAAATAATAGGCATAATTAAAAGTGAAGATATTTTAATGTCTTTCAATTTGAATACATTTTTTATAATCTCGCTGGAAAAGAAATATGTGTTAATAAAGGTAGTGAAATAAAAAAGTATCCAAAGTGCCATCACTATTCCTTCCCATCGCTCTATAAATGTACCAGGTATATATAGTGACCTTATCATAGAAATAGTTGGCCATAATAAAATCCTACTCTGCGCTTTAGAGAACACAGCTAAAACAAGTATTATTACAATTACATAAAAAATTGTTACAAACGTAATACTCTTTCTTAGCACACGGGATGCGTTTTTCTTATTCTTAACATAAGGAAGAATAAGGTAGGCTATTTCAAATCCCCCAAAACATAATAGTGCATATCTAGAAGCACTAAGGTAGTGGTCAGGTTTATTATTAAGTACTGGTAATAAATTTGTAAAGTCTGCATTTATTGCGATTAGTATGAACACCGCAAGTGTTGGAAGGAACATAATCCAGAAGGAAATTTCATTAAACTTAACTAAATCACTTATTTCACCTCTAACTAAGTAGGAACCTGTTAATATAATGGTGATTAAAATAAATTCTGAGGGAGTCTGATTTAATAAAAATTGTTTAATTACTTCAACAAATTCTCTCATCCCCAGGGACACAATGAATATACTATAAATCGCAAAAATAATAGCAAATATTCCTCCAAGAGATTCCCCAAAATTATTCTGCAATATATTCGTAAGATCCTCAAAATCATTTTTTTCCATAACCATATATATAAGATATAGCAATAAAAAAATTACTATTCCAGAAGTTAAAATAACTATCCAAGCATCACTACCTACTTTATCTATGACATTTCTTGGACAAGAAAATATTCCTATACCAGCCACAGCTACTACTACTGTAGTAAATAAGCCAAAATCTCCAATTAGTTTTTTATCTTGCATAATATTGACCCTCCCTCCACATAAAAGATGCTAGAAATCATTTCTGTCTTATCTTATCTCCAGTTTTCATATATTTAGGCCTTTCTTTTAGATTTTGTATTGGCGCTCTAATATACATATCTTTTAAATCCAAAATATTAGTATCAACCGCTGGAGCTAAATAAGGTATTCCAAAACTTTTCATTCTAACAAGATGAATGAGCAGTATAATGAGCCCAATAACTATCCCATAAAGTCCAATAATTGCTGAAGCGATAATAAGGAGAAATCGCACAAGTCTAAAAGCCGCAGTAACTTCATAATTAGGAGTTACAAATGTAGTAATAGCAGTAATTGCCACAATAATTATCATAATGGGACTAACTATTCCTGCACTCACTGCGGCTTGCCCTATAACAAGTCCTCCCACAATACCAATAGTAGCTCCAATGGGCCTTGGCAACCTAACCACAGCCTCCATAAGAAGAGCTAGGAACAATTCCATAATTATAGCTTCTACAAATGCAGGAAATGGCACTCCTTCCTTAGAAGCTGCTATAGCATAGGCTAATTTAGTAGGTATTATTTCTGGATTAAATGAAGTTATCGCTACATAAAGCGCCGGTGCTGTAAGAGAAATAATTATAGAAATCATCCTAATAAACCTAATTATAGAGCCATGCATCCACCTTTGATAATAATCATCCGGAGATTGAAATAAATTAGGCAAGGTAGCTGGAACAATAATTACAAATGGAGAATTATCTACAACCATTGCTATCCTACCTTCGTACAGTGCAGCCGCTACTACATCCGGTCTCTCTGTACTTTGTATTTGAGGAAATGGGGAGTATCTATTATCCTCTATTAGCTGCTCAATATAGGCAGAATCAAAAACTGCATCGATGTTTATTTTATCTACCCTACGCTGGAGCTCTTCAAGTACTTTTTTATTAACTATATCTTCAATATACATAATGGCCACATCTGTTTTCGATCTAGCTCCTATAGCTTTAGGTTTAACTCTTAACCTTGTATCTCTAATTCGCCTTCTTATTAAAGCAGTATTGAATCTTACAGTTTCTGTAAAACCATCTCGTGCGCCTCTAATTACTGTTTCACCAGATGGGTCTCCTACCCCTCGTACAGGCCAAAAACGCGTTGCAATAACATAGGCGCACGTTAACTCATCTATAAACATTAACGTGTCCCCAGAAAGGGCTGCATTAATTCCTTCACTTAATTTTTTTACTTCTCGCATATCAGTAACTGAAAGTATATCGTCTTTTATTTGCTCTGTATTATCTATCCCCTTTGAAAATAGCATTAATGGCTCTAAAACATAGTGATCGAGTAGAAGTTTATCTGCCATTCCATCAATATAAACTATTGACGCTTTCCAACTTCCTACATTGAAAGTTCTAAAAACTACATCAGAGTTATCTATCAAAAGTTCTTTTAAGTACTCTATATTTTTTTCAGCATCTAGTTGAATTTTATCATCAATTATCTCTTTCATATCGCTTCACTTCCTTATAGATATATGTAGATAGACATAACCGCAACTATTTATATTAATTTAACTCCTAATATCAGGTGCTGAAATATGATTAAACTATCCACCTAAGTATAAATAGAATAATAGCTATAATAATTACTAGTGAGCCTAAAGTGCGTGCTTTTTTACTAGTACTGTCATTACCAGTTTTTTTAAAACTTCTTGCATCAATAGTAAGTACTACTGAACCCTGGATTACCATCATTGTTAAAAAATACACATCAAACAAATGTAAAATTCTCATTATTTTTCTCCCTGTTTTATTATAATTAGTAAAAAAAAAAATTATAAAACTCTATACAGATGCAAATTGATTTCACCTTGCTTAAGCTAGTTTTAACGACACTCGTAGAAAATATTCATTTAGGTACAGGAAAATAAAAAAAACGCAAAAAAACCACAAAGGTTTTCCCACGTTCTATACTTCACTATAAAATTTATTCTAAATTGTTCTTGTTATATATACTTCTTTATATTGAGTTTTAAATTTATCATAGCATCTTTGAGCTTTTAACATATCATCAAAAAAAGCAAATATTGTGGGGCCGCTTCCGCTCATCATTGCGCCCATCGCTCCCATCCTGATCATATCCTCTTTTATTCTTTTGAGAACTGGATATTTCCTTAGGGTAACATTTTCAAGTAGATTCTTCATATTCTTACATACGTCTTCTAAATTTTCTTCTTCCATAGCTTTTATTAAGGCTTCTGTATCTGGATGCTTAAAGATTTTAGTAACGTCTAAGTTTTTATAAACCTCTTTAGTTGATACGCCAAAATTAGGCTTAACCAATACTAAAACTTGGTTTTTAAAAGGCGCCAGTGGAGTAATAATATCTCCTATACCTTCGCACAATGCAGTCCCCCCCATTATACAATAAGGAACGTCTGCACCTATTTTTACACCTAACTTCATAAGTTCATTGTCGTCTATGTCTATTTCGAATAATTGTTTCAATGTTTTAAAAACAGCCGCTGCATCTGCACTCCCACCTGCCATACCCGCAGCTACTGGAATATTCTTCTTTAGATATATATTTACACCTTCGCTAATATTATAAGTCTCCATAAAAAGTTTTGCAGCTTTATATACTAAATTCTTCTCATCTGTAGGTATGTAAGGTTTATTACAGCTTATATTAATACCTTTATTGCATTTTTGAAAGGACATAGAATCATATAAATCTACATTTTGCATAATCATTTTTAGCAAATGATATCCGTCTTCTCTTTTACCTACTATATCTAAAGATATGTTTATTTTTCCATAAGCTTTTACTAACATGATTTTCCTCCAACTCTTTATTGTTAATCCGCTAAGGCCACCTATAATTAATAACCGCTTATTCCTCCTTAGGAATTCAGAAACTTATATAAGATTAGCCTTTTCTTGTGAAACATTGTTAATAAATTTAGTATATTACAAGAAATTTAATATTGCTACATAAAATTTTAAATAAGCCACATGTAAAATAAATAACAAGTCAACTATACTAGTATAATGACTTGTTATTTATTAAAATATGACTATATAATTATTCTACCTGGTATAATAAGTTTTTGTGAAACTTTTATAACATTAGGCTCTTCTATCCCGTTAACTCTTGCAACTTCTTGCATTGTAGTATTGTACTTTTTAGCAATTTTCCATAAAGTGTCCCCAGATTGAACTACATAAATAGTGATACTAGCTTTTTTCTTAGGTACTTCACCTTCTATTGGGTAGACGTCAACTAAAAACTTCTTCTGCACCATGTAATTCACTCTTGTATATACCTTCACAACAGCCCTAATTGCTATATTACCAACCTCAATATCTGCATTTATATTTTCAAGTGTTACCTTACATACACTGCTCATATTTATCTTAGTGCCTAATATCTCCGCCCCACAAGTAAAGGGAATCTCCTCAGAAACCGCAGAAAGATATTTTTCTTCATCATCACTTCTATATAATACGGTTACATTCATTATACCCTCAATTATAACCTTATCCTCAATGACTTTTTTGTCTGTTACACAAACGCTAGCATTACACATAATAACCTTGCTAGGCTTTGCCATAGTATTATTTAATTCTATATCCCCCTTAACTAAGGTTTCAGTTAATAATTGTCCTTGCATTACATTAAGTCCATAATCTTTTTTATCCATCTCAAGCTTTGTAGTCGGTGAATAAACATCTTCAATCATATCCACTTCTTCTTTGTGCATAGCCCTTGTATTTGTTTTTATCAAAAACTCTACATCAACAATTCTTTTTTCTCCTAAATCGTCTTCTTTAATATCAAATCCCATAGCATCCACCCTAAAGTCTGTGTAATTGTCCATATAAGGGTTTACATCTTGGAAATCCAACTCTTTATTTAGCATAACTTCCTGTTCAATATAAAATAGTTCTCTACTATCTTTTCCCTTATACATCATATTAATAGATGCAAAAGCATTAATTTGAATTTTTCCTTCGTATAGCTTTACTTCTTTCTTATGGATATTAACATCATATTTTATAACTTTAGCAATTTCAGGTTTATCCATCGAAACTTTCATATTGGCCTTACCAATAAGCTCTCCATTAAAACTTTTTGTAACTTTATCTATACTAGTTGGATTTTTTAAATATTGAACATCCTTTACGGCCTCAATATCTTTAACTATTTGAAAACTAAAACTTTTATACACCTCAGATTTTAATTTCAAAATACCTTCTAGACATATTTTCCTCTCATTAACTATTTTACACTCCATATGTTCTACAAAACACTCAGCATCACAAAGCATTTCGGGCCTTGCACCCATTATATCTATTGTATTTGAAAACTTGGAACTATATACAACATTTTCTACATCAGTGCGCTCTTGATCTCTTGAAATATAAAGTACATTATATTGAAGTTGCCCTTCTAAATATACCTTATCTTCAATAATTTCTTTAGAACTTATAACGGCTTTAACATCTAACATAAGAACTTCTCTAACATCTGGATGAGTATCCGGTATTACATATTCTTCTTTTACTACTGTATCAGCAGTATTTTCTCCTAGTAGTTGCTCATACTCTATATTTTCTCTTATTAAATTTATCTCCATACTATACCTCCTTGTATTTCTATTGTGGCAACACTTTTGAACTGTTACCCTCCTAAAATACCTACTATTAATATATATAGAAGTAGTCAAGAAAATATGATATTCCCTTTCTTTATTCGTATTGCAAAATTCATCAAAATTTTACAAAAAAAATAAAAAAGCATATATTATGTAGATTGTATTTCCCTTTTAATAACGGAATACAGTCTATTTAATATATGCCCTGCCAATTTATAAATGCAAAAATGTAAAAAACGATACCAAGGTGCAGTATCGTTTTATCCTGCAAAAACTATTTGAACTGTTTTTGTCAAAACATCTGAATAACTATATGTCACGGTTCTACGGGTGTCATTATCTAATCTAATAACGAAAATACTTGTGTAAGTCTTTTCAATAACCCCATTATCTACAAGAATTTTTCGTCTTCCACCATTAGCCTTTAATGTTACTCTTTCGCCAACATGACTTTCAATTTCATCTTTTATTGAAGTCAATACATTTATCTGTTCCACAGTAAACACCTTCTCTCTACATTATACATTATACATGGTATATTTGTTTTTGTCAAGTAAACTAATTATTTTATCACTAAAATAACAATTTTGTCAATGTTAATTTTATGTTAACAAAATGCATCTTTATAGATTATTCTACACATAATTGATTTTTCTCTGTTTTATGAAGGCTCACATTATAAGACACTAATATATTTTAATTACGTAACATTTTAAATACTAACCTCCTTAGTATCTCCTCTAATTATATATATATTCAGATTTTTAAACAAAGCCCCCATACAAAATATGGGGGATCCTTTTGATACTTCAAATAAAATAATAGCCATGTATTTTTTCAGGCTGCCTTGGCTATATATACTGAGACTTAGGAAACCCCTCTCTATACTTGCCTCTAGTTTGTAATCCGCCTATACCCTTGAGTCCCGTTATAGTGTTCTGTATAACATCTTCTATGGCTACAACATTTTCTATATTCGTATAGGCTATCTTCTCAGCTACTAGAACTGGATCCAAACAATGTATTAAGACACGATTTGGAGATGAAGCAAAATTAGCACCAGCATCTAGAATTGCCTCATAACAAGATTGACATGCTCCTGCGAATATTACTAAATCATCATAGTTACTATTATAAGATCTAAGGGCCATAACAGACTCCACAAAGTACTTAGAATTTCTGTAACTATTTAAATTTATATAATCAGTTACTCCTTTTATCATACCATCATGACCAGTAATTACTACTATATCAGGTTTAACTTCTTTAACTAAATTTACTATTTCACTTGGTTGATTTTTTTCTGATATTACCCGTCCTACAGCCTCTAAAGATAGCTGTTTGTAAATTTTTAGGCAAACCTCTAGATATTCTGCATCTCCATCAACATGTAGTATTTTTCCTGGTCTTCCAAAAATCATTTCTTTATTTTTGTATTCTTTATATTCTTTATATTTCTCTTGTTTTAACTGTTGGTCTTTGATTTTACCATTAATATCTATGGTGGATCCTCTAGTTCCTTTAATCCTACTCATTAGCACTTTTTTAATGGCTGTGTTTACTTTTTTATTAAAAATTTTGTCTATTTCACCAATTTTGTTTTCTGATACTAATTGTAAATCCTCACTTAGTGAATCTGCTTCAATTCTTAAATTTATTCCCTTAAGTAAATACACCGACCTATTATCTACAGACATAATGTCTATTATTTTAAATGTTATGTCACCGCCGTAAGATTTTCTTACTACAATGTCTCCTATTTTCACAATATCATCTCCATATTAAAGCTTGTAATATATATTATGAAAATATAGTTAATAGGTGAAAGTAAAAAAGTTATGTAAACATTAAATCTACATAACTTTTATATATAGCATGCATGCTTTTTATAGAATAATCTATTCTACCTCTGATTGAATACTTTCTTATATTCTTCAATAAACGCCATACTCTTTTCTTTTTCAGAAATTAGCTCCTCCATCTTCTTGTTAAATGTATTTTGAATCCAAGTAACTTCATTATAATAATATCTATTACAAAGCCTCCAATAGCGTTGTGGAAATACTAAAAATGCATATATAAGTCGATACTCTTCTTCTAACAGAGGATTTACACTACTATATGCCTCGAGTATTATTTCAGCATATTTTATGTCCCAATCCTGCTTTTTAAGCACTTTAATTAAAAAATTAGATAAATCAAATGCTTTCACTTCTCTTTTGCAGTAATCAAAGTCAATTATGTTAACATCATTATTTTTATCAATAATAATATTATGATGTGTATAATCATGGTGGCAAAACCCTTTTTCTTCTTCTGTTTGCCTACATATATCAAAGTACAATGAGTCATCTAATATAGCCATAGCTCTTTTGCCCAATTCCTTTTGAGCGTCCACACTCTTAATGTAATTAATATCAAAGTCAGTTTTAAAATTCTTCTTTTTTCTAATCATGTCTTTCATTTTATCAAAAGACTTTATTCTTTTTTCCATTAAATGAGGCCATCTTCCAAGGTCTGTTTTTAACTTGCTATTTTCTGGTGGTTCATATCCCTTAGATGCAATATGCATATATGCTAATTTTTTTGCAGCTTCCACCAACTCCTCCTCATTGTGAAAATCACATTCTCTGCCATCTATCCAGGATGATAGTGTGTAAATATCTTCATTAACTAAGGCATAAGGATTTCCTTCAGTATTCAAAAAATATCTGTCTATCTTGTCAAATCCATTATTTGCAAGATGTTCTTTGGCTCCGTATACAAACAAAAGTTTTTGTGTTCCATAATTAATTTTCTTTAAACATTTAGCTCCATCATCTGTCTTTAGAAGATAAACTCCCTTGTTGGGACGTATACTTTCTATTTTAATACCATATTGTCTTTCAATTTCAAATTCCCTCATCATGTTACTCATCCCCCCCCTTATAATTTATATTACTAATATTTTTTTTTAGAATATATTCTTATATGTTTTAATAACATTTATGCTTTCTTTTAATATAATAAAGTATATCCATATATTAATCAGTATTTAAGGAGTCTTAAAATGAAAATTGGAATTGATGCAAGAGCTGCAAAATGGTATAGGGGAACTGGTATAGGAACTTATTGTTACCAACTAATTCACTCTTTAAATAAAATAGACAATTATAATGATTATTCACTTTTTGTACCGAATGATTGTCGGCTCGCCATACCTTTCGGAGAAAATTTTCACATAAAAACCATTAAACAAGAAAATCAAAGTAATTTTTGGAATGAGGTGAATATTCCTAACCCATTTATAGACAAGTCTATGGACATATACCATGTTCCTCAAAATGGTATTGGATTACCTGAAAACAAAGACTGTCCCTTCGTTATTACACTGCATGATGTTATCCCCTATAAAATGCCAGAAACAGTTGGCGAACAATATTTAAAAATTTTCAATGAAAAATTACCCAGTATTGTTTCTCTATGTGATGGAATAATTACTGTATCTGAATATTCAAAACAAGATATTGCTGAAGCTTTTAATTTTCCAAGAGAAAAAATATATGTTACTTATTTAGCTAGTGAGGATATCTATAAACCTTATAACAAGACTCTTAGCAAATTAATTATTGAAAAAAACTACTCTATATCAGGAGACTATATTCTATATATCGGAGGCTTTAGTCCTAGAAAAAATATTATCGGGCTACTAGAATCCTTTAGTATACTTTTACCAAAGTTAAAAAAAGATATGAAACTCGTCATTGCAGGTAGCAAAGGTAAATCCTATGATATGTATAAAAAAAGAGTACAAGAGCTTCACATTGAAGATAAAGTTATTTTCCCAGGATTTATATCTATGGACCATATCCCCTTCATGTATAATGCTTGTGAGCTATTCGTATATCCTTCTTTTTATGAAGGTTTTGGATTACCCCCAATTGAAGCAATGGCTTGTGGAGTGCCTGTAATCGCATCCAACGTTACCTCCATTCCTGAAATACTTAAAGATTCAACATTACTTGTAAATCCATATGATACTGTTGATTTAAGTGAAAAAATGTATAATGCTCTCCTTGATAATGACTTAAGACAATCCCTTATATCTAAAGGGTTAAAAAGATCCTCTACTCTAACTTGGGAACATACGGCTACTGAAACTCTAAAAGCTTATAGAAATATATCATTGAATAAATAGCACCGCCTTGCATCTTCATAAAATAACTAGTATACGCTAGTTATTTTATGAAGATGATTAATTTAAGCCAGCAAGATTAAATCCCCATATAGTGATTTATCACTATATGGGGATTCTCACCTAACAATTATAATAATCCTTAAAGGCTTTTAAAAACACTTCTCTATCCGCTCTATATTCCACTTTGTTTTTTAATCTGCTTAAGAACACTTCTTCACTCCACTGCTTTTTCCTTGTGTAATAATCTCTAGCTATACCGTAAAAATCCTCTGGAAAGCTAAGCATACCGTACAATACTTTTAGTTCCTCATTGTCTAATGGATTTATTTGTGTATATTCATTTATTATTGTATGACATTTTTCTATATCGTAGGCGAAATTTTTAATGGCCTTATTTATAAAATTACAAATATCATGTACCTTTAAATCTACCACCGCATAATCGAAGTCTAAGAAATATACTTGTTCCATATTAATTAATATATTATGGTGAGCTAAGTCATGATGACAAAATACAATTTTTTCTTTTTGGTTACATAAATTGTAATACTCCGATGCTTCCAGAATTTTTATACTTTGTATTATATTGTCCTCATAATACTTTTCGTGTTCTAGGAATATATAATCAAACTCATTTTTATTTTCATATAGAGTTGCTATATTTTTAAAAAACATAAGTTCCTTTAATTTTTTATTAAAAATTTGTATTATCTTACCACATAAATACCGCTTTTGATTTTGTACTAATAGAAGTTTAAAGGCTTCTTCATTTATAAGCCCCTCCGACGCCTTATGAAGCTCTGCTAGCGCTCTGGATGTTAACATAACATCTACTGGATTGCTATACTCACACTCTCTGCCCTCCACTAAACTCATGATACAATATATATCATCTTTCCAAGGAACATATATGTGTTTATCTTTTGTCTTTTCAAATTCAATTATTTTATTAAAATTATTGTTTTTAATATACTCAAGACCATAATTAATAAATTCAAGTCGTGAAGTGCTATAGTTCACTTTTTTTAAGACCTTTTCCCCTTTATCTGTATTAAGTATAAATACTTTCCTTACTGGAATAACATCGCTCACCAATAAATCAAATTCGCTAAATAAATTTACATCTAAATCATATTTACTTAAATAAGTCTTATCTTTATATCTAACGTCTAACATGTTCTCACCTCTTTGAATCATATCTATCGCAGCTATTCATAACTTTGAAGCTACTTATCACATTTTATGCTGCAATATTGTATTTTTTATTATTGACTTTTTAATTTAAAATAAAGAACCTCCATCTTGTGCTAATGCTTTTAAAAGTTTCTTAGAAAACCTGTCCTCATGATCCTTATTTTTACCTTCTCGGTACTTATTACAACATTTCATAAATTCGTAAGGATAAGATACTAGAGCTATTAGGAATTCCAAGCTGCTCGCCTCTAGTCCTTCAATATAACAAAATTCGCCAGCAAGTCTTTTGAAATCAAGTTCCAATCCTTTTCTTTTTAATTTACTAAGCAAAATAAAACAATCCATTTCCACCATGTTATAACTACAGTCTTCAAAACTAACTACTTCAATAAAAAAATTATTTTTTCGGAGGTTTTGAAAATCTGTATTTCCGAGGCATATTTCTGTTTTTTTCATACTTCTTGTTATAATCCCTATATAATCAGTTTGATATACCGCTCTTATACATGCTTCCCCTCTTTTTATAACTCCTTCCCCATATTCCATAACTAATTCTTCAAAGGAATTCTTAGGCTCAGCTCTTTTAATGTTATTTATATCAGAAGTCAGCCTTTTAATATAAATTTTAAAGTCTTCTATGACTTTTCCAGTATTGTTATTTAACCTATTCCTTAGATATCCATTAAATCCCAAAGATTTTTCATGAAAATCATGAATAACATGGAACTGTTCTATTATTAATTCTTCAGTTATATCTATAACCACATTTTTACATTTAAAATCAGTTGTTTTTACATTTTTAATACCTTTAAACACCATATAGTCTGAAAAATCATTATAGATGCTTATCGCCAATGGCACCACCTCTAATTAGATCTATTAGTTGCTGTAAAATAACACCTTACTATCTATTCTTTTTACAATTTTTGTCCATCTTCTTTAATATCTCTTTTTGCTCAAATTCTAACTCTTTTATTTTCTTTTGTCTTTTTTTTATTTTTTTTAATTTTTTAACTTCCTCTATCATCTTGTCAAGTTTCATATCATATTCTTCAACAGTAGAGTTTTGCGGCTGTATTATGTCAATTTCACTCTCATCCATGTACATATCATCTTTGTTTTTACCCACAATACTACCTCCCATAATTTATTTTTCTTAATTTTTCTATAAAAATTTGCCTATCCATCCTATCCTCATTAATCTTTTCAAGTTTCTTTAAAAAAAATTCTTCTCCCCAGTCCTTTTTTTCCCAATAATACTGAATTCCTGTTTGCCAATATTCCTGAGGAAATTCCATAAATGCTGCCATTACCTCTATGTCACTTTTATATATGGAATTTGTAGCATCATACTCATCCATTATAAAAAGTGCATTATCTAGGCTCCATTTTCCATTTTTCATTCTTCTTATGAGCAGGCTACTTAAATCATGTAAATGAGTGTCTAAGATACAATAATCAAAATCAATAATATTCACGCCTCCACTTTTTTCTATTAATACATTATGATGAGCATAATCATGGTGGCATAATCCCCTATGTTTAATTTCTTCTTTCATTTTATTTATATATTCACTTTTGCATAAATTACATATTGATCTCCTGCTTCTCTTGAGTTCTTCCTCCATTATTACTAAATAATTTTTATCAAATTCCGTAATGCATTGTTTTTCATTTATCCTTCTTTTGAAATCTAATATCTCATTTTCTCTGGTCTTAAACGTTTCTATCCATTTTAACCATCCTATTCTAGGTTTCATCTCAGGCGTGACTTTAAAATTCAAACTTTTTTTATGAAGATCTGCAAGCTTTAAGGTGCATAATTTTATTTCTACAGGATTATCATAATTGCATTCCCTTGCATTTAGCCACAGTGTTAAATAAGCGTATTTTTTTTCAATACTAATATACTCTTTGTTATCATTAGTCGCAATAATTTCAGGTATCTTTTGAAAACCATTAACCTGCAAATGCTTTATTGCCCCAATAATAAATAAAAAATGCTTAAAGTCATAATTAATGATTTTCAAGCAATACATCTCATTTTCAGTTTCTATTCTATAAACATTTTTTATTTTCTCTATATCATTAATACAAAGAGAATAATTGTCCTTTACTAACTGCTTTAATTCCTGGATTTCCACGCATGCCTCCGAAATATTGTTCTATTGTATTATATGAACACACCGAATAATTTGTGCACAATTATGTTTAGGCAAATAGCACACTTCTTAAGCTAAAATTATATATTAATATATATATTCTTTTAAATTAGATAATGTCATATGAACCCAGATGATGATTATATTATTAATACAGGATTTTTCCAATAATATTAAGGAGTGAATCCCATGAGGATTGCAATTGATGCTAGAGGTATCAATTTTTATAGTGGCACCGGTATAGGAACTTATACAGAAAATGTACTTAAAAATTTAATTAACATAGATTCTTTAAATAACTACAATGTTTATTGGTCAGGTAATAATTATGAGAGTATAAAAAAAGAAAACTGCAAAATAATAATGACCTCTAAAAAACATCAAAGATTCTTTGAGGATCACTATTTCCCAGCCAACTTATCAAAGGAAAAAATAGACATATATCATATGCCACAAAACGGAATAGGATACTCTGAGGAAATATCCTGCAAGAAAATAATTACTATACATGATTTAATCCCATACATTATGCCTGAAACTGTAGGAAAAGGATATTTGCTAAAATTTTTAAAAGAAATGCCCATAATTATAGGAAATGCTGATGGAATAATAACTGTGTCAGAATTTTCAAAGCGAGATATTCTTAAATTTTTCCCAATTGATGAAAATAAGATTTTTGTAACTCCACTAGCTGCTGATAAAAAATATACCCCTTTAGATAAAGAGCTCTGTAAAAGCTTTCTAAAGGATGTGTATAATTTAACGGACCCATTTATACTCTATCTAGGAGGGTTTAGTGAAAGAAAGAATGTGGCTTCTATATTAACTGCTTTCTCTAAAATATATAAGGATTTAAACAAAAATTATAATTTAGTTATTGTGGGTGGCTATAAAGACTCCAGCCAAAGGCTTCTAAAACTTACAAATGAATTGAAGATAGACTCTAATGTTGTTTTTACTGGTTTTGTGCCTGAAGAACATTTACCCATTTTCTATAACTCTTGTGATGCTTTTGTATATCCTTCTCTTTACGAAGGCTTTGGACTACCTCCACTGGAGGCAATGAATTGTGGCACTCCTGTAATAGCATCTAACCTTACCTCTATTCCAGAAGTCGTTGGAGATGGAGGAATTTTAATAAATCCCTACGATATTTCAGAAATTTCTTCAGCTATAGGCAACTTACTAAGTAACGATAAGTTAAGAGAAGAATTGAGTTATAAGGGATTAAAAAGAGCAAGTGAATTTTCTTGGCAAAATACTGCAATTAACACCCTTAAAGCTTATGAGAGTGTATACTATTCTAACTCTCCCTCATAATTGAGAAGGTTCGGCATGTAACAGTGTGGCAGATAGTATATAATGAGTTTTACAGACTCTTAGTTTATGTAATGAAAAATCCCCGTAAGCAGGCCAGGAAGGCCTGCTAGCACTTCTGAGACAGGACGTCGAATAAGTGCGTTAGGGGATTTTTCATGGAATAAACTTAGAGTCTGTTAACGAATTATCTACTATCAGAACATGTTACATGCCGAACCTTTCTTTTATAACTTATTAATAATGCTTGCTAAATATCCGGCTCCAAAGCCGTTGTCAATATTAACAACACTAACTCCACTAGAACAGCTATTTAACATGGATAATAGTGCAGCCAGTCCATTAAAACTAGCTCCGTACCCTATGCTGGTTGGAACCGCTATAACTGGTTTATCTACCAAACCTCCAACCACACTAGTTAACGCGCCTTCCATACCTGCTACAGTAATAACTACCCTAGCACGTCTTATGACATCAAGGTTTTCAAATAGTCTGTGAATACCAGCTACCCCTACATCATAAATTCTTTCCACCTTGTTTCCAAAGATTTCTGCTGTAACGGCCGCTTCTTCTGCTACTGGTATATCAGAAGTTCCTCCTGTTACTAATGCAATATAGGTACTTGAAATTTCTATATCCTTTTTTTTAATTACAATGGTTCTTGCAAGCTCATTGTACTGTGCATCATTACATATTTCTTTTACCCCTTCATACATTAACTGCGTTGCCCTTGTGCCAAGAATATTTACATCCTTAGTAAGCATCAAACTAACTATGCCTTTTATCTGATCTACAGTTTTTCCTTCGCAATATATAACCTCTGGGTAACCAACTCTAAGTTCTCTATGATTATCTATTTTTGCATATCCTAAATCTGAATATGACAAGTCTTTTAATTTATCTATACCATCTTCAATAGATATATCCCCACTTTTTATGGACCTCAGAAATTCCTTCGTTTGTTCTGAATTCATATATTTCCCACCTTTTTTTAATTTAAGCTTCCCATCTTGTATCCCTCTAGGTCTAATGTTACATATTTAAAACCAAGTTCTTTTAGTTTTATTGAGATTTTTTCTAAAACTTTCTCATTTAGAATCTTGTCAAAGTACTTCTTAGGAAGTTCAATTCTTGCTAGATCCTCATGGCTTCTAACTCTAACACCGCTAAAACCTAATCCCATTAAATATACTTCTGCAGTTTCTATTCTTTCAAGTTCTGCCTGAATTACTTCTTGTCCATAAGGTATTCTTGACAGAAGACATGCGTAGGCAGGCTTATTCCAAGTTTGCAACTTAAGTTCTTCAGATAAAGCTCTTATATCCGCCTTAGTAAATTCATTTACCAAAAGAGGACTTATTATATTTAATTCCTTTAGCGCCTTAAGTCCTGGCCTATAATCTTTTGTATCGTCAAAATTAGTGCCATCTAAAATATTATATATTCCCTCAGCACTGGCTTGCTGCTTTATCTTAGTAAAAATGGCATTTTTACAGATGTAACACCTATCTCTTGGACTAAACCTTATTTCATCTATCATTTCTACTTCAATAAATTTATATTTAACCCCAAACTGTTTTAGCAAAACTTTAGCCTCTTCAACTTCCCATTTAGGTGTGTAAGGAGCTATTACCATAATAGCTAACACATTTTCCTTGAGTACATCGCTACAAACCTTAAGTAATAGCGTACTATCCACTCCTCCAGAAAATGCTACAGCAACACTACCAAGGTTTTTTAAATAATTTATTAAATTATCGTGTTTTCGTTTTAACATATTTACCTCCAATGTTATGTATTAATCTTGGACTTCATTTCTTAATTTATCATATACTTTGCTTATAGGTATTCCCATACTCTGGGCTATTTTCTTACATTCTTCATATTCTAACTTACTTTTTATCTTTTTACCTTTGTAATAAGCTTCTTTCACTGTAACTTCACCGTAAGAAGTGTTTACTTTAATAAACTTTCTTTCAAGCATGGCTTTATTCACTTTAAAACTTCTTACGCCAAAGGTAGTAGTTTCTCTAAATAATACTTCTTTCATCTTTTCCAATTTAGTCTCTTTACACAAAACGCTTATTTTTACACTTGGTCTGCCTTTTTTCATTATAATTGGAGTTAAATATACATCTAAAGCGCCCTCATTAAAAAGCTTATCAATGATGTACTCATATGACTCTGGATTCATATCATCTATGTTACATTCCACAATTTCTTGAAATACACTATCTACATTTTCTACTTTATTAGTATTAGACAAATTATTCTCTTCTACGAGCATTACCCTTAGTACATTAGGAATTTCAGTATCTCTGTTACCTATGCCATAGCCGATTTTATTTACAGTAAAACTATTATTATCTTTAAATTCGCAAACATTAACTGCAAGAATTGCAGCACCAGTAGGTGTTGTAGTTTCAAAGGGTACAGCTCCAAGTTTTACTGGTATTCCCTTTAAAATCTCTACAGTAGCCGGTGCTGGTACTGGTATAATTCCATGAGCACATTTAACAAACCCGCCACCAAGCTCCACGGAAGAACTCATTATTTTATCAACATTTAAATAACTTATGCAGATAGCTGCTCCTACTATATCTACAATAGAATCTACTGCGCCTACCTCGTGGAAATGAACTTCATATAATGGTTTTCCATGGACCTTTGCTTCAGCCTCTGCAACCTTCATAAACATTTTCTTGCTTAATTCTTTAACATTAGAACTTAATTCACTGCAATCTATAATTCCCTCAATATCTTTAAGATTTCGCTGGTCATGATGATTATGATTATTGCTCATATGTCCATGAGAGTGTCTGTCTTCGTTTTCATCATGAGAATGTTCATGTTTATGCTCTTGTAACATTACATCTACCTTAGTGCCCTCTATGCCTTTTCTAATGCCTCTTGATACTCTTATTTCATATCCATCTAGCCTTAGCTTGTCTAATTCCTCTATTAAATATTTATCATCTACACCTAAGTCTAGCAATGCTCCTAAATTCATATCTCCACTAATACCTGAAAAACAATCATAATAAAGTATTTTCATTTTCATTCTCTCCATTTCTTTTGTATTTATCTCATTGTACCAAAAAAACAAATATTATAGAATAAATATAAACTTATATCATCAAATATTAGTTTGTTTGGTGGATACGTTATTTTATATATGTAGAAATAAACTCTTTTGACATTTTGGCGATTTTATCTGCATTTGTCCAGTGTAAATAATGCGCCCCACTCAGAATTTCAATCTTTTGAATATGGGGGTTTGAAATTACTTCTTCATGAAGTGGTAGCCACTCTTTTTCAACGTCCACCGCTTCTTTTAATAAGAAGGATAAAACAGGCAAATTATTAGGATATTTCACATCAAACAGTTCTTTTGTGTTTGTGTAGACCATGTTAAATTCATTTGTCACAGAGATATTGCCGCTATTCCAAGCTGTGGCTATTTTTTTCAATTTAATTTGTTTAGCTGAATAATAATTGTATCTATTTTTCCTCCATGATTTTTAGTTGCTTTTAATTATAGTTCAACTCCAGTCGTGGATTGATGGTCATGCCTCATTTATAAAGGCTTTATTCGTAGATTTGAGTATATTTCAAAAGAACCTATTGAAATTTTTTACCCATCCTGAATATAAGAACAAATCCAAAAGCTAATGAAGCTAATGAAAAAATAATATTAATGCCCTGTGGCATTCCTGGATATATTAGTAATACCGACCCTAACACAAAACCTAGTATTAGCATATATGTCTTCCCTGGATACTTTTTCAGCAGTTTTTCTATGGTTTTTGTTGTAGCTATCGTCCCAATTAATATGCCAATGCTTAAAGGAATTAAAAACGGCATATTTCGTGCACTAATTGCTCTAACTGTAACATCATATAGTCCTAAAATTAACAACATAAAAGATGCACTGATACCAGGAAGTATAAGTGCAACAGCTATTACAATTCCTGCAATAATCAAAAAAATAGCACTTTTGGTTCCGCCAATTGTAGTCATGTTACTAACAACTTGTGGTTTAGCAGCCATAGCTAACGCTATCACAAGCCCTATTACAAGTAATAAAAAATCGCTAGTTTCCTTACCTTGGAAAGTAGCTCTCTTATAAAGCACAGGAATACCTCCCCCAACAACACCTATAAAGAAAAATCTTGTTTGAATAGGATAATTATTAATTAGCATTTCTATTAAGCGACTAAATAACATCATTCCTACTAATCCACCTAATGCAATTTCTAGAATTAAAATACTATGCTTCTTCCAATCTTGAAAAAAAGAGCCTATGGCATGAATTAAGTCATCATAAACCCCTAATATTATAGCCATAGTTCCTCCACTTACACCAGGTACAAGAGTTGAAACACTAATGACAACACCCTTTAAAAAATTTATTATACTTTTCATTTTTTCCCCCGTTATAAAAATCGCACCTTCTCATGTATTTTTACTTACTACGATTATTTTATTTTCTATTTCTATTGAAGCTTTATCGCTTACTATCCTAATGCAAATTAATCTTGTAAAATCTAGTTTTTTATTTTATAATGATTATAAATGGGGATATGATTTAATGGGAAAATACCACAATGGCATTGTGGTTATAAGAGTTCGATTCTCTTTATCTCCACCATTAAAAAAAGCAAGTGTTTTTACTTGCTTTTTTTTATATACATTTAATAGTCAGTATTCTCAAATTGTCCACCCCTTGAAGGCAACCCATAAGCATCATTCATAAAGCGGCTCTATTATTTATAAATTAATTATGTCACCTTTTGATTTTGTAACATACAATTTTGTTTTTCAACTTCCATGTAAACTTTCTCCACACTTTCCCCAAAGCACTTAGAGGATAATGCCTCTATACCATCATAAGCATTTTTTACCATAGTATCACATTCCTCTTTATTCATTAAAACTTCGAACAATATTTCAGATAAATCTTCATCTTTATAAAAAATTCTTCCGTTAATTTTATCTCTAATTAGATCGTCTAAATTTTTATCATACTTAGCTACAACAGGAACTTGTGCCGCCATAGCTTCTGTAAAGGTTAATCCCTGTGTTTCAGTTAGTGAAGCACCTACAAACACGTCTCCCATCTGATAATACCTACCAATTTCCGCCCAAGGTTTTTCCCCAGTAAATATTACGGATTTTTCAATATCCAGCAACCTAACTAAAGCTTCTAGATTTTCACGCTCCGGTCCATCACCTACAACTAGAAGTTTAGAATTTGGCATTTTCACAATTAGCTCCTTCATACTATTTATAATTATATCTACGCTTTTTTCTTTTGCGAGGCGCCCAATAAATAATACAACTGGCTCGGTTTCGTTTATTCCAAAAGATTTTTTCTCATCTTGTATAAGGCCTTCATTGTAATTATTTCTTTTGAAAGGTTCAAGGTCAACTCCTGTAGGTATAATATCTATATGTCTTAATAACCCATATTGCTGCAATGCATCTTTCACCTTTAATGTGGGCACTATTATAGCACTGCAATCTCTGCAATATAGTTTACTTACCTTTTTAGCAAATTGCGAAGCAGGTTTCAGCATTATCCCACGGGATACATAGTGTATATAATCCTCATACATTGTATGATAAGTATGAACCACGGGAATATCCAATTTTTTAGCAACTATTCTTCCAAATATGCCTATGCTAAATTCTGTTTGTGTATGTATAATATCTAAATCTAATTTTTTTATCTTAATCATAATTTTACGTGAATATATCATCCCAACTCTTTGAGAAGGTAAAAGAAAAAATGGTATGCTAGGCAATCTCATTATGCCTTCTTCTTCTTCTACATCTGGATGTGCAACTGTAATAATAGTTACACTATGCCCAAGTCTAATTAGCTCATTTTTCAATATAAAAGTAGAAGTAACAACTCCACTTACTTGTGGATAATACGCATCTGTAAAAATTCCGATATTCATAATCAGCCCCCTTTTAGAACTATATTTTTTTTGTTTGATATGTACTAATTAACTGGACTTACTCCTTCATAAAGGCATAAAATCCGAAAATTATGCAAGAGTAAAACGTAATTAATCTCCACAATAATATAGCAGCCATTATGTTATTAGCTGCAAAGAACAAGCTAAAAAACATAAAGAAAGCACCCTCTGCTCCACCCACTGCTCCAGGTAAGGGTATAAATGCTGTTAGCATCATTACAAAGGCAGTTCCGGCTACCATATTTTCTATGCTAGCACCACTCATTCCAAAGCTAAGATAAATAAAATAAGGTATAATAAAAATTATTGTTAACTGACATATTGTATAAATAACAGCCTTAGCCATCATTACTTTACTATGTTTTACTATCTCCATATTATCATGAAATTGATCTAAATTTTCATTAATGTTCATTTCTAACTTTGCTATATCTTTTACCAATTTAAGTTTTTTTAATATCTTAGAAAAAGTTGTTATTAGTCTATGTGTTAATTTTCGATATTTTGAAAATATAATTAAAAATATAATTACACCAGCATTAACTGTAAATCCTATGGCTATTAAATAAAACAAATTGCTCATTTTAGTTTTGAAAAAACTTGATTTCCAAAATATAAGTATCAAGGAATATATAGTTAATACTGACTGATAGATAATAAATTTAATCATAAGTGCTGATCCAGCGCTACCAGCTCCTATTTCTTGTTTTGTAAGTGAATATAGTTGCATTGGTTGCCCCCCAGATGCAAAGGGGGTAATTGAGTTAAAATACTGTCCTACCATAGTAACTTGAAATGCCTTTTTAAATTTATAGTCCTTTTTCATTAAAAGAACAATACTTTGCAATGTTTTAGCTTCAAAAACCCAATATGCCACCATAGCAATAGCTGCTACAATTATCCATTGAATTTGTAAATTTTTCATTTGATGAATTAAATCCATCCAACCATTTGTGAAAATAATAAGCAAAATAAATATAACTCCTGAAGCTATCCCCAAAATAACATTAAATTTATAATTTTTCATTAGTTTACCGTCCTTTTGTTCGAAATACCTTTTTATAAAAATCTTTCCACATATCAAGAACATTCTCTCTTGAATAAAAATTGTGACCTCTTATAGCTTTTTCTTTAGCCCCTTCATAATAACTTGAATTATTCTTCAATTTTTCTATAGCCTCAATAAAACCTTCATTATCATGTTCTTTTAAGTAATAATCAAACAATATATCTTCATATAGCTCCAAATCTCTTAATAGTATTGGAGTATAGGTATTCATTGCCTCCAGTATTGACATAGGGAAAAGCTCGTTATAAGACGGCATAAAAAGAACATCTGATACATTATATATAGCATTCATCAAATCTCTTTCAACTATTCCTGTAAATAAAATATTTTTAGGTGCATGTTCCATCTGATTTTTCAATTCCTTATACCCATCTGTAATATTTCCAAAAGAAAAGCCACCAGCCCAAATAAACTGTACTTCAGGCATTTTTTTTGCAATATCAATAAAATCGATGACGCCTTTCCGAGTTTGTATTTGGCCTACTCCAAGCACAACAAAAGCATCCTTTTCAATTTTCAACTTTTCTTTTGCTATGCAAATATCCTCTGCTGAAAGCTTATAGAATTTTTCAGTTGAAACGAAGTTAGGAATATATGTGATTTTTTTTCTATTAATATTATAAGCTTCAAGCTTAGTTATAAAATTAGGGTTTACTGTAACTAAATAATCCATGTTTTTATAAAAACTTATAATATATTTGTAAAAAATTTTTTCAATTAACTTAGGTAATTTTATACTACCTTCAATAGTTTCAGGCAAAAAATGCACATAGCCTACTGTTACACCTTTCTTTTTAGCAAAAGGGATACTCAAATAATGCTTAAAATCAATAGTATGATAATGCATTATTTCGGTTCTTGCTCTCTTATTTATTACAACTTTATATTCTTCATCTAATCCATTTTGCACTAAGTTTACTTGCTCTAGGTAAGCTGATCCTACCCCTTGACCTTTAACTTTATCTGCTGAAGAAAGCATATTTATAGTCGGCATAATTGTCACTCCCATCTAATTTAACCTTGATTATACATTTATTGTACACTACTATTATTAAGAATTGATTAATGTCACCTTAAAGTTTTCTTAAATTTACACTATTTACTATAAAAAATTAATAATTATTTTTGCTTTATAATCAATAAAACAGCTTTAGATGATAATTTTTTTATATATTTTCATTACAATAAATTACCACTTATATTTTAATACTAAAAGCAGATAATACTCATATAGTTGTCTTAATAAAAAACTGGAGGTAATAAATATGAATACTACTGACAAACAATTAGAAAGCAACAATTTAAAAGTTATTAAAGATCAATTGGGATATGAATCATTGCTTAATAAAAAGTTTAATGAGTATGGAACACAATGCACTGACCAAAATTTAAAGAACCTTTGCACTGAAGCTAGTCAAACACACAAACAGAACTTCAACACATTAAAAACTTACCTTGATTCTCATCAATAATATATATAAATGGAGGGATATTATATGAATACAAGTATGAGTGAAAAAGATTTAATGCAGGATTTACTTGCTACAGAAAAACAAGTTATTTCTGCTTACAGTACAGGGATAACTGAGTCTTCTTGCGAAAATTTGAGAAACACACTAATCGATAACTTTAAAAATAATCAAACTATTCAATATAAAATATTTGATGCTATGAAACAAAAGGGATGGTATCCTACAAAAGATGCTCCAGATAATGAAGTTCAACAATTAAAAAATGAAGCCACCCAAATGATGAGTGAATTAAAATAATGTAATAAGCTTTTAGAAATTTTAGAAACCCTCTAAGGTATTAGTACTTTAAAGGGTTTCTATTACGTCCTTCATTTTTAACCAAAAAAATCTCCACCCTATGACAATATTAATCATCGTAGGGTGAAGCCTAGTTATTCATTTAAATCAAACTATATTTCTATAAATTGATTATATATGTCTGGTACATTTCTAATTTTATTTTGCTCATAACCCATGCAAGCTATTACTAAAAGTATGACGCCTAAAATAAAAATCATTCCATGAATTTCAAAAGCATATTGACCACCTATTAATGCAAATTTAGAGGAAACTGAAATAGCCAGTACGTTATTTATAAAATGTGCAAATATACTTAAATAAATTGACTCCGTTGTTAAATATATAAATCCAATAACTAGTCCTAGTAAAAATGCATTTATGCCTTGAGGAACATTTAAATGCACTAATGCAAAAAATAATGCCGATACCACAAGGGCTATAGTTGGATTTATTTTTTTAGACAGTCCTTTTAATAATACACCCCTGAAAATTATTTCCTCATATATAGGCGCTACCACCGTAGAACTGAGTATTAATATAATTGGTGAAACAGTACGTTCCTCGAAGGCTCCATTTATAAAATCTGGCAATGTTATCCTACTAAGCCACAATGTTAAACTGTTATCAAATACTAGACGGAATGCTATAATCATGAGGGCTGTAAAAATAAAACTCATTGGATTCAAGTGATATTTGAGTTTTTGCTCATTTCTTGAATTACTTAGGCACTTGAGTAAAATGATAATAACATAATATTTAACAAGTACACCAAAAATAAAAATTACATAGGGCAATGCTTTTTCAAATCTTCCAGAAAATAAACTTTTAATTTCTACAGGTACTTGTCCTAACACCTCCAACAAAATTGATAGAAGTACTACAAGAAACCCTTTAATGATTCCCATTTTTTTAATGTTTATGGCTCCATTTTCTATGTTTCTTAAAAATTTCATTCTATCACGCTCTCTAATTTATTATAACCCTTCAACTACTGTAACAACTCCCCCTTACTAGTTATTTCAATTATCTTTAGTTTAGTATATTTATATTCTTTATACTCTATGCTTTCCACTAGAACTATATATCTCTATTTTAATTAGTGTAGTTTTTCCCTTGGCTCTATCTATATATAATTGTCCCTCTTCTATAAATTCCGGACTATATTTTCTTATAAACTCCATAAGTGGTTCATATTTTTCTTCTTCCTCAAGTCTTATAGCACGTCCAAAAGCTATAACACTCTCATACTCCGCACTAAATTGATCTTGTAAAACCTTAGTCTTTCCAACTACTGTGAAGCTCACCTTATCATTCCGGCTAATATTATCTAGTTTAGTTCCAATGCCTGCACAATGAAAATATATATTTTTATCTATAATCACATAGCTTAGTGGTATTCCATAAGGTTGATTATCCTCTCCACAAGTTGAAAGTATACCATATTGGCCCTTCTTTAAAAGTTCAAGAACTTCTACCTCATTCATTTGTCTTTCAATCCTTCTCATTGTTTTCATAGACCCTTCCCCATCCTTTCTAATATTATATTTTTAAGTGTAACATAAAATTCGCACAAAAATCTATGAACTTAGTGGCAATTTTCCATATATAATTAGCATTATAATCCACTTCTAAGCCTTTTAAAGCACAAAAAAATCTATGTTTCTAAAATTGTCAAAACCCAATATTTAGAAACACAGATCTAAATTTAATTATTTATTTTCCTATAAACTGCTCAGTCCAATAAATAGTTCCATTTTTATCTTTTGCTATTCCTACTCCTATTTCGGTAAAATTCACACTTAAAATATTGGCTTTGTGTCCTGCGGAGTTCATCCACGATGTCATGACTGAAGCTGGGGTTTGCTGTCCCATTGCAATATTTTCACCAGCTGTCATATATTTTACCCCGAAATTTTTCATCATATCAAAAGGTGATCCATAAGTTGGCGATGTATGAGAAAAATAGTTTTTATTTGCCATATCCTCTGACTTATATCTAGCTACCCTGGAAAGTTCCCAATTATCTTTTAAGGGAGCTAGTCCTAGTTTTGCTCTTTCCTTATTAACTAGTGTTAGTACTTCTTTTTCTAACTTCATATTCTCAGATACGGTTGGTATCTTTATTATTTGGCTAATGTTTATCTGGTTAGGATTAGTTATCTGAGGATTAACAGCTAAAACCTCTGAAATCCCAACCTCATACTTAACACATATCTTCCAAAAGTAATCCCCTGGCTTAACTGTGTAATTTAGGGTATCTGCAGCGTACACTGTTGAGCTTATTCCTGTTGTTAATAAAATACCTAAAGTTAATATTAGTGCTCTTAAAGTTTTCCTCATCTTTTGTTCCTCCCCTTAAGTTTATAAATATAAAAAGTTGATTTTTTCTTTGCATGTCCATTTTACCATCAGACCGAGATTTTCATAGTATTTATTGTTGGTTATCTTGTAATAATATGTAGTAAATACATTTAATTAGTCACTATTAATACCCATTAAAAAATGTGTTATATAAAAAAATCTGTGTTTGTAAATATCGTTATATTCTAATATTTACAAACACAGATCTATATTTAATTACTTATTTTCCTATAAACTGTTGAGTCCAATAAATACTTCCACTCTTATCTTTTGCTACTCCCACACCTATTTCAGTGAAATTAGCACTTAAAATATTAGCTTTATGTCCTGGGGAGTTCATCCAACCATTCATTACTGAAGCTGCTGTTGGTTGACCCATTGCAATGTTTTCACCAGCTGCACTATATGTTATACCGAATTTTTTCATCATGTCAAAAGGTGATCCATAAGTTGGTGATGTATGAGAAAAATAGTTATTATCTCTCATATCCTCTGACTTAGTTCTAGCTACATTTGAAAGCTGTAAGTTATCCTTTAAAGGAGCTAGTCCTTGTTTTGCTCTTTCCTGATTAACTAGTGTTACTACTTCTTTTTCTAATTTGTTATTTTCAGTTGAATTTGCTTCTGTTGTTGCCTTTGCAGGGGTTACCTTTGTAGGCGCTGCCTTCGTTGGTGTTGCTTTCGCTGGTGTTGCCTTTGCTGGTGTTGCCTTTGTTGGTGTTGGTGCTGCCTTTGCTGGTGCCACCTTTGCTGGATTAGTTGCCTGCGGTTTAGCAGCTGCACATTCTGGAACTACAATCCCATACTTAGCACATATATCTTGAATACTTTCTCCTGGCTTTACTGTATAATTGATGGTATTACAATCTTTAGCATTAATCACTTTGTAATTATTTGTACTACAATCTTGTGCGTACACCGTTGAACTGATTCCTGTTGTTACTAAAATTCCTAAAGTTAATATTAATGGTCTTAAAGTTTTCTTCATTCTTTGTACCTCACCTTCATAATTTTAATATGCAAAGCAAGTTTTTCTCTTTGCATACACATAATATCATCTAAATGAGGTTTTCGCATCTTTTATTAGTGGTTATTCTGTAATATTATGTCGTAAATACTCATAATTATAGTTATTATGTCGTTTTTTCCACATAGCTAAATATCAATAATCGCTAGGAGATGACTGCAATAAAATAAGCATCAGCAGCTACTCCCGCAGCCACTGATACTCAATCTAAAGTAGTCTTCACTCTAATTATATCTTGCTGCTAATTCTGTTATACTAGCTGCAGTACTACCTTCTCCTGTTGCTGTGAATTTCCATTCTCCGTTGTTTCTATAAACTTCACCCATTATTAAAGATGTCATGTTATTGTAATCATTAGAAAGATTAAATTTAACTAACTCATTGTTAGAGGATTTATCCATTATTCTAATGTATGCATTCTTAATCATTCCAAAATGTTGCCTTTTAGATGCACAATTATATATATTAACAACGAAAACCACCTTAGATATATCCCCTGGTACTTTTGTTAAATCTATAACTATTTGCTCATCATCACCTGCACCTGCACCAGTAAGATTATCACCTTGATGAATTACACTCTTACAGGTACTTGTCTTGTTACCAAAGTATATTATACTCTTGCTTTTAGATATTTTTCCGTTTTCATCTAACATTATAGCTGATGCATCACAGTCAATAGTGTTTCCACCATTGCTACCATCCCAACCGAGTCCTACTGTTAATGCCTTTAATGATGCGTTTCCTTTTGTTAAATCTACCTTTTGACCTTTTATTAAATTGACTCCCATATTAATATTCCTCCTTGTGCTAGTGTCTATTTTTTATAGTACATTAAAGTATATTATTGCTAACTTAATATTTAACTGTCTTCAATATACCAAACAAACTACTGTGCGATAGTTAAAGTACACAGTAGTTTATATATTATTAAATGTTAGATACTAACTCCAAAGTTAGTACATAAAGCTCCAAGGCCTCCTTCGAATCCGCTACCCAATGCAGTGAATTTCCATTCAGCTCCGTTCCTGTATAGTTCTCCAACTACTACAGCTGTTTCAATACTGAAGTCTTCTCCCAAGTCAAATTTAATTAACTCAGTAGCCCCGTCTCCACTCATTACTCTGATATAAGAATCTGAAACTTGTCCGAAATTTTGTCTTCTCTCTTCCGCTTCATTAATTGTTACAGTAAATGAAATCTTTTGAACAGTTGCTGGTACTAAGGATAGATCAACAAGTATTTGTTCGTCATCTCCGTCTCCCGCTCCTGTCTTATTGTCTCCCATATGTTTAACTGATTTAGATGTATGTTCTGCATTGTTATAAAATATAAAATCTGTATCTGATGTTACTTTTCCATTCTCTCCTGTTAAAAACGCTGCTGCATCCAAATCAAAGTCTGAACCACCGTCATACTTGTTTGTACTCCAGCCTAGTCCTACTAAAACCTTTGTTAATCCTGGATTTGTTTTTGTTAAATCTACTTTCTGACCTTTTTTCAAACTAACTGCCATTTTTATAACCCTTCTTTCTTTTTTTATTATGCTTTATAATTGTTAATATATAGTAAAGTTTGCACACTACCTTCAGAATAAACTGCTATAGTATATGCAACCTCTTACTTTCATGCTTATTCCCTGTTGTTAAGCTTGTCTATTAAATAATTTAAGCTTTACATAAATAATACATTTTTCTATATTTTTCGTTGTATGTAATACATTGTAACACAAAAGCAAAAAAATTTAAGCAGTGATTAAAGCTGGATACGATTCCCACCCTTTTTCTCCAAGTTCATTGAGCTCAGAATCAAACTCCTCAACCTTTAATATCCCACTTGCTAATACTACAGTTACTTAGCTATTACAGAACTCCTCTATTTCCTTTTTCACAATATTCATAGAACCTCGCCAGAAGTCCTTATCATGCATGTCTATACCAACTGATTTTGCAACATCATATATAGTAGATTTACCTGTGATACACAATAATTCATTATATTTTTTCACAAATGAACATCCCTCATTTAAATACATATTGTAAAGCCCTTTCGAAAATAACAATCCAAAAGCGTATGGAAAATTATAAAAGTTAGCATCTGGATAGTAGTAATGATTTTTATGAATCCATGCAAATGGGTCTAGTGTCTCCTGCGAAATGGCATCTCCATAAGCTTGTTTTTGCGCCCATATCATTAAATCTTTTACTTCTTCTAATGATAATTCCCCTTCTTTTCTTTTTTCAAATACAGCCTTTTCAAAAATATATCTTGCATAAATATCTACAATTACAGAACTGCAATTTACAAGATCTGTACCTAAAATTGATAATGCTTCCTCTGTGTCTGCTGTTTTTAGTGCTGCATTTCTTACTAAAGTTTCACTGAAAATTGATGCAGTTTCTGCAAGGGGCATTGGATATGATGAATTTAAAACACTTTCTTTTTGAAGCATCCTTCCATGATAAGCATGTCCAAGTTCATGTGCTAAGGTACATACATTTTTAAAGTTATTATTATAGCTACATAAAATTCTACTTTCTTTTATGCAATGTAAATTTCTGCAGAAAGCTCCTCCTCTTTTCCCCTCGCGTACTTCCCAATCTATCCATCTATTTTCAAATGCTTTTACTGCCAGTTCTCCCATTTCATCTGAAAAAGAACTAAAATGCTTAACTATAAACTCTCTTGCTTGTTCAAATGTAAACTCCATATTTTTATTTCCTACAGGAGCCATAATATCATAATATGGTAGTTTGCCTTTATGTCCTAGTAACTCTGCTTTCTTTAAAAAATATCTTTGGAATTCTTGTAAATTTTCCTCCATAACCTCAATCATAACATTTAAAGTTTCTTCATCCATTCTAGAGTCTTCTAAGGTTCTATGAAGGGGTGATTTATACTTTTTAATTTCACTTAAAGTAATTACCTCACCTTTTATAGCATTTAATGCTGCAAGCACTCCCTCCGCAATTTTATCATTGCTCTTTCTTTCAGCAAAATAAGCTTTCTTTCTAAGTTCCCCGTCCTTTGAAAACTGCATATTTTTAACTTCATTTATACCTATACTTTGAATTTTACCATCTAACTCTATTTCTACCTTATGGCTGGCAGTTATATGATTTCTATATTTTGACCAAGTACTTGAACCTGTTAAACGCATTTTCGCTATTAACATTTCTTCCTGCTGGCTTAACATATGAGAGCTTTTAGACTTAATTTCCTTAAAATAAAACTCATACTCTTTTAGCTTATCAGAAGAATTTATAACACCCTCTAAATCTTCCATATTACTTATCCATTTTGCAGTGCTAACTTTAACTTCTGTAAGATTAGTTTCCATTTTTTCTATCTTGCTTAAACATTTTTTCGCACTAAAGTTACTTGCATTTGCTGAAATACTTAAACTGCAAAAGGCACTTATTCTGCTATTTAGCCTATAAAATTCCTCCATTTTATCTACATAGGACTCTAACTTGAGGGCAACATCTTCATAGCTATTCAAGTTATTTTTACCCCAATTTATTAACGTCTTAATAAGTTCTTCAAATAATATAATATCATTTTTACAATCTGATCCTTCAAAAGAAGAATAAAGCTCTTTTAAACTCCATTTACCCGTCTCATTAACCATTTTAATCACTCCTTTTCTACAAATATAATTTGTTGTAAATTATTCTTTGCAAACCTTTATTAGCTTAATTAATACATTATACCATTAATTTACCATTTAAAATTTTGTTTTTATCTATACTTAGCCTTTAGCAAATGCGTAACTGTGACTAGAGGAAAATATCGACCTTATCACTCCAATTATATCTTTAGTCAAAAAAAACAGGTTTTTTAATTCCCTGTTAGCATTTTAACTATAATAAATCTATCCTATTAATTATTATATTGTTTTGCAAGAGCACTTATTATGGCTGAGCTAGCTATAAATAATAACCCCGTTTGCGGTGCAATCATTGTAAAATCAACCAATCCATGCCCGATTATTACAGCTTGAATGCCCGCTAGCATTGGAACCAACCTACAATCTTGTCCATGAAGTATCTTTAAATTCCGGAATAAATTAATCTTCATATAAGCATATATGATAAGCCCAACAATTCCAAGTGAGGTCATAATAGTAATATAGATATTATGACCATGGAATAATGTTGCATAATAGTAACCTTTCATAAAATATGCTCCATGGTCTGTAATGCCCATAAGTCCCCAACCTATAATAGGTTTAAGCTTTATCATTTTTAAACATCCCTTCCATATCCCAAGACGACTAGTAAATGAACTGTCAAAATTATGTCCAATTACATTTTCTAAAATCTGTGACGGCATAAATGTAACTCCGGCTGTAAGTATAAATATTGTTATAAACAGCCACCTATCTTTTTTATTGCCTTTAAGAAGATAATAAATAAAAAGTCCAAATAACAGCCCCATAAAAGCACCCCGTGACCCTGTTAGGTACAATGCTATAATAAAAAAAAGTGTTGATATTCCATAGAATATTTTTGTGGTTTTAGATGTAGTGCTACAGAAATAAAGACCTAAAAGAATCATTATAGCAAACCAATTACCCGCTACATTGGGGTTTCCAAAGGTACTATATATTCTGTCATTAAATACTGGCTGAGACGTAAATTCAAGAAATTTCGCCCAAATATTATAATTAAAATATAAATATGTAACTTTCTCAATAATTCCAAAAATCGCTGATAACAATGAAAAAAACACTAAATACCTGCATATCTTTTCCACCTTATTTTCATTTTCACAATAATCTTGCAAAAATATACTAATGCATAGATACATAAAGAGAACAAAAGACGCAGCAATTGATGTAAAACTACAGTTTACAAAACTTACTATCAAGGACCAAATAAATAGTAAACAAAGCCCTATATTCCAGTGATTTTTGTGTATGCTCACTTTTCTAAACAACACCATATATGTCATGTATATGGCTGGTATTATGTTGGTATAAGGGGAAATGACTATTAGTAAAACTAAAATGCCTATAATAAAACCCACTTTCTTTTATAAGAATATACACTCCTTCTTATTTGTACAATAAATGTTCTTGCCCTGAAATTATTCCTGCTAAAATATCTAGTAATAAAAGAGAAAAAATGGGAATGAAGAAGATGATATCATTAGTAGAAATATTTGATAGCCCGTGTCTATAAACATTCCCCTATTTTATATTATATAATCCTAATATTAAAAACATATTAAAAAAGCCTTAGATTTAGCTTAATAATTATAAAAACTAAAAATAATCCATACATTAACGTGAAATGTCGTTAAAGCTAATAAAGGAAAAAGAAGATATCATTTCCCCAATAACTTTTGAATTTCCACTGTTGTCAAAAATCGATGCTGACCCTTTTCCATTGATTCATCTAACATTAATCCTCCAATGGAAACCCGCTTTAAATATACCACATAACAGCCTACTGCCTTTAACATACGCTTCACTTGGTGCTTACGTCCCTCTGAAATAGTAAGATATCCAGAGACAACTGGCTGGTTATAATGGTTTGAATCTATATTGCATAAATTCTCAATAGGCATCTCATATTTAAACTCTTTATACATTCCACATTTTTGCACTTCTATTTTTGCAGGCTTCGTTAGTATCTCACCTTTCCCAATGTAAACTCCTTGCCCTAATTTCTCCCTATCTTCCTCGTCTAAAGAACCCAAAGCCCAAAAAAAATAAGTTTTTTCAACATGCTTTTGTGGGTACATTAATTGATGTTCAAATTCACCATCGTTGGTAAGGAGCAGTAATCCTTCTGTGTTTTTGTCTAATCTTCCAACATGAAATACTCCATTCATGTTAACATTCTCAAAAAAATCAAATACTGTTTTATTAACTGTATCCTTTCTTGCAGTAATGTAGCCAGCAGGTTTATTAAACATATAATATACTTTTCCATTATATTTAACTGCTTTACCACGATACTCAATAACATCAGAACTTTCGTTAATTTCTATTGCAGGTTCTGTTATCACGTCTCCATTTACCTTCACCATACCTTCTTCGATATAAATCCTAACCTTTTTTCTCCTTCCAAGGTCTGATCCTGCTAAAAATTTATCTAATCTCATATCTCATCACTTCTCTTCCTTTGAAAAATCATTTTATGTCCCTCTTACTATTACTGTACATGAAATAATTCAGTCACCCTACCTTAACGATGGAGACACCTAAACAAAAATCCCCTCAAACATATAAGTCCGAGGGAACATAAATCACACTTCAATTCTTACCTAACATTCCACACATGCCACTTGCCACGTGGGTGGCACTAGCTATTTTAAATTAAATTTAGCAAAAGCCTCCGCCATAGCAGAATTACCAGTTGGTTCATCTTTCTTATTCTGTTGATTAAGGAATCTACTAACATCCTTTTTGTCTAAAGCACCTTTTTCATTTTCGCGACGCTTAGTAAAAGCTGAAAGTTTTTCTCTATAGCCACAACCACAAGCGAAAATTTTATTATCTCCATCGCCTCTAATCTCCATTTTCTTGTGACAAGTAGGGCAGCGTGCATTTGAAACTTGTGAAACGCCTTTACGGTATCCGCAATCTCTATCTGGACATACGAGCATTTTGCCCCTTTTGCCGTTAACCTCCAGAAGGTACTTACTACACTCAGGACATTTAACCCTTGTAGCATTATCATGTTTGTATATATCGCTAGAAGCTGCAACATTCTTCACAAGCTTTGATGCATATTCTCGCATATCCCTTACGAAGTTCATAGAATTTGCTTTTCCTTTGCTTATAAGTTGAAGCTGTTTTTCCCACTTAGCAGTAAGCTCTGGAGATTTTAATTCTTGTGGAACCAAGTCTATTAACTGTATTCCCTTTGAGGTTGGGAAAATATCTTTACCGCGTCTCTCCATATAAAAGATATTAAATAGTTTTTCAATTATATCTGCACGTGTAGCAGGAGTTCCAAGGCCTGAAGTATTATCCAAAGCCTCTCTTAAACTCTCATCTTGTATATCTTTTCCTGGATGCTCCATAGCGGTAAGCAGCGTAGCTTCATTATACCTAGCAGGTGGCTTTGTTTTTTCATTTACTGACCGAGCCAAAGTAAGTTTAACTGCTTCCCCTTTATTAATTGGTGGAAGAGACTGATCCTTATCTTCCCCATCATCAGAACTGCTTATTTCTCTCCATCCCTTTGACTTAACTATTTTTCCTTTTGCTGAAAAACTTTCACCCTTTACATCTATCTTTACAGTAGTTTGCTCATACTCGAAAGCTGGGCTTAGAACTTCTAAGAATCTTTTTACAACTAAGTCATAAATGCTTCTCTCTTCTTTGTTTAAGCTTGATAAATCTACATGCTGCTCTGTAGGAATTATAGCATGATGGTCTGAAACCTTGCTATTATCCACCAGTCTATTTGTAGTTTGTATTCTACTTTTTATTATATTTCTAGCGGCTTTTTCATAAGGTCCTATTGCTATGCTCTTTAATCTATCAAGTAGTGTAGCTACTATATCCGTAGTAATATATCTAGAGTCTGTTCTTGGATAAGATAATAGCTTATGATTTTCATATAATCTCTGCATTAAATTAAGAGTTTGTTTTGCAGAGTACCCAAATTTTCTATTTGCATCTCTTTGAAGCTCTGTTAAATCATATGCAAGTGGTGGAAGTTCTTTTTTAAAAGCTTTATTTACCTCTACTACTGTGCCCATTTGATTGTTTACCTTAGAAACTACATCCTCTGCCTTTTGTTTGTCAAAGGTACGTGATTCTCCATTTTTACTGGACCAATTCACTGTAAAATTATTTACCTTACCATTTACCGTCCAGAAATCCTTTCCAACGAATTTCTTTATTTCGTTTTCTCTATCAACAATAAGTGCTAAAGTCGGCGTCTGTACCCTTCCAGCTGATAATTGAGCATTATATTTACAAGTTAAGGCTCTTGTAACGTTAAGTCCTATAAGCCAATCTGCTTCTGCTCTTGATTGTGCTGCCCAAAATAGATTTTCATAGTCTCTTCCAGGTTTAAGACTTGCAAATCCATCCTTTATTGCTTTTTCAGTTTGGGAGGAGATCCATAACCTTTTTATTGGCTTTTTAAAGCCTGATTTTTGAATAATCCAACGTGCCACAAGTTCCCCTTCACGCCCAGCATCTGTGGCTATAACCAATTCATCTACATCAGCCCTTTTAAGAAGTTCGTTCACAACCTTATATTGCTTTGAGGTTTCTTTAATAACCACCAATTTTAAATCCTTTGGTAACATCGGAAGATCTTCCATTTTCCAACTTTTATATTTTTGATCATAATCCTCAGGCCCTGCTAGTGTAACAAGATGTCCCAGTGCCCAAGTTACAATATATTTTTGTCCCATTAAATACCCATTTCCGCCTTGACTACAATTTAAGACTTTTGCAAGCTCTTTTCCAACGGAGGGTTTTTCTGCTAAAACTAATATTTTTCCCATATATAAAACTTCCTTTCTTATGTTCAATAATTTACTGTGTGTTAATCAGTTTTTTCACTTCGTCATTAGGTAATTATACCGCTACAAATAATACCATCAACCCAATATGTACAAAATCCTATAAAATATAATATACATACTATCTATATTATAAACTACTTTGTAGGGATTGTTCAATTTTTTTGTTAAGCTAGAAAAACAGTGCATGTGTTTTTTATGATTATAAATGATATACTATATAATGGATATTCAAAAAAATAAACAAATTTAGAGGTAATTTAATGAACTATATAATATTTGATTTAGAATTTAACCAGGGCTACAATTTTGGAGTGGAACCTAAAACTTTAACAAACCCTAAATGTCCTTTCGAAATAATTCAGATAGGTGCCGTAAAGCTAAATGAAAATTTAGAGAGAATTGGGGCTCTAGATGTATTAATAAAGCCAGAAATATATACTACCCTTAATCCCTTTGTAAAAGAACTCACTGGAATAACAATTGATGAGCTAAATAGTGGCAAATCCTTTAAAGAAATGTACAGTGAATTTATAGAATTTATGAAAGCTGATAAAAGTGTATTATGTGTATGGGGCGTGGCAGATATAAAAGAATTATTTCGTAATATAGAGTATCATGAATTGGATTCAACTATGGTGCCCACAGAATACATAAACATACAATCCTATGCTTCTAGTGCGCTTAACTGCCAAAAGGGAATCAATATTGGACTAGGCAATGCAGCTAAACTACTAGGTATACCAATTGAAAACCAATTTCATGATGCTTTCAACGACGCCTTCTACACGGCCGAAGTTTTTAAAAAAATTCATAGCAATGAAATTAAAGCTAGGCTTTATAATCCCCATAAACACAAACGTTTAGACAGGTCTTCTACTGAAAATTACAAACTTGATACCTGTAATTTAATGAGACAATTCGAAAAAATGTTTGAGAGAGAAATGACTGCGGAGGAAAAATCTATAATTAACCTAGCTTATATTATGGGCAAAACAAATCAATTTCAAATCCCTCAGAGCCCGAATAAATAACCAAATGAATAAAAGCAGTATAGAACAATCTTCTATACTGCTTTTAGTATTCTTATTAGTTTTCAGTTTCTGTTTCCTCGCCTGGTTTAACAAATTCTAAATCTGCTCTTTTATTTTCTAAATTAGCTTTTCTATTGTCTAAGGTATTAAGATTTATAGGATGAGTAACCATATCTTCAGCTGTACCCATTATATATCTATTTAAAAATATTTTTCCTTCAGGAGTATTTGCTATAGCATAAGGCTCAGTTTCTTTTTTAAATAGAACCCAAGTATAACCATTATTAATTACTCTATTTAGATCTTCTTTATCTATTATAGTCCTTGATTTTTCTTTACCATATCTATCTCTCAATATTACAGCAACAGTTTCTCCATCCAGTTCTTCATAATCATTTATTGTATTTTGATTATATACTTCTAAATTAGCTTTTCTGTTATCAAGTGAATCTCCATTGATATGTCTAACAGGCGCTTTTGGATGAACATCTAAAATGAAAGATTGAAGACCTTGCTTTCTTCTATATTTTTTTTCTTCAATATAGTAACTACCTAAATTTTGTGCTAAGTAATTATTAAGCTCTTTGTTCCACTCTGCAAACCAAAGACCCTTTTCTAATACTCTTTGTAAATCAACAGTATCTATTTTGCCTTCAATAGTTGTACCATCTTTTTTGACTAATTTTAAAATTGTAACTTCTTCTAATATTTGGTGTTTGTTGGATTTAATCTCAACTTTAGTTTCTTCTGTTTTCTTTTCCTTATTTATAATAGGACACCTCTTTCTTCTATTTAAGAATCTTCAAAAAAACAACTAGTCAGTTACATTTTTGACATGTTATTTCTTTCAGATTTCTATATGGGCTTTAAAGTTGCGTATAACTTTAACATTTCCCTAATTTTTAATTAACATTTGAGTTTTTCTCTATAATACGCATGTTTACTTTTACTACATTATTTTTATTATACCACATTGGTTGGTGTAAAAACACCAAATTTTAAAAGGAATTTAAAATATATTTATTTGTTTGTTTTTATTTTAGTATATCAGGCTTTTCACTATAAGCTAAATATATCTTTTAGCACCTCATACCGAACGTGGGTAAGAAGAGCATCTTTATCAGTATTTTTTAGTTTTATCACATAAGTCCATCTACCATAAGGATAAATTTTATAAATCATAGAAAGATTTATAATATAAGATTTGTGACTTCGAAAAAATTGATTCTTATCTAGTCTTTCTTCTAATTCGCTTAATGCTTCAGATGTAATATAACTATTATCTACAGTATAAATAACCGTATTTCTGTCTTCTCTCTGAATAATAACTATATCTTTTGTATCTACAAAGCTTATACCTTCTTTATTTTTAATTAGTATTTTATTTAGACCATTTTCGTAGCGGATTATTTTGTGCATTACTTCCTTATTTTCCTCACCATTTAGTGTTTTAATACGGTTTAAAGTTTGGTAAACCCGGTCTAGTTTGAAAGGCTTTACAAGATAATCAAAAGCATAAAGTTGAAACGCATCTGTCATATAGGTAGCATGAGCAGTAGCAAAAACTATTATGGTTTTAGGATTTACATCTATTATTCGTTTTGCGCATTCTATTCCGTTAAGTTTGGGCATTTCCACATCTAGAAATACAACTTGTGGCCTTGATTCTTCAACAAAGGTGAGGACAGCCTCACCATCAGCTGCCTCGCCTATTAATTTAAATCCTTCTACTTTTTCAATGGCTTTTCTAAGGATCATTCTCATGCCCTCTTCATCGTCTCCTATTAACACTTTAAATTCCAACAATAATCACCGTTTCCTTCTCTTTGACTTTGGTTTAGCAAATATTTCGGAATACACCATTGCTTGCATAATATTTTCTCCTTTGAAATCTAAATCGAAATATGGCATTTCTTCTTTCTCTACTTCCAACTGCTGTGGTTCAAGGTTTTCATTCTTAATTGTAGTTAAGTCAGTGTACCTGTCATATTCCATTGGTACTGATTTTCTAGGCTCTTCTGTTTGCATTTCTATTAGTTCTCCATTTGTTATAGATTTAAACATAGCTTCTACCCCTCAATATTCTTAGGTACAGTATTCATATTTTCTTTCTTTTTACTCTTTCCCCCCTTAGAAATAGCTTCTCTCATATTTGTATCTGCTATTACATTTTGCATATCATAATAATCCAAAACTCCCATTTTTCCTTCTCTTAATGCTGCGGCTAGAGCTCTTGGAATTTCCGCTTCTGCTTCCACTACTGCTGCCCTCATTTCCTGCTCCTTTGCAACTGCCATGGCTCTTCTTTCTTCTGCTTTTGCCTGGGCAATATTTTTATCAGCCTCAGCTTGAAGTGTCTGAAGTTGTGCACCAATATTTCTTCCAACATCTATGTCTGCAATATCAATAGATAATATTTCATAAGCCGTACCTGCATCTAGTCCTTTTGCAAGAACTGTTTTAGATATAGCATCCGGATTTTCTAAAACCTCCTTATGAGAATTTGCAGTACCTACTGTAGCTACTATGCCTTCCGCAACCCTAGCAAGCACTGTTGCCTCTCCCGCTCCACCTATTAATCTATTTAAATTAGCTCTTACTGTTACTCTTGCCTTTGCTAAAAGTTCAATTCCATCCTTTGCAACTCCTGAAACATTTGGCGTTTCAATAACTCTTGGTGTTACACTCATTTTCACTGCTTCAAGTACATCTCTACCCGCAAGATCGATGGCTGCTGCCCTTTCAAAAGACAAATTCATACTTGATCTTTGAGATGCAATTAGTGCATTTACTACCGCTTGTACATTCCCTCCAGCTAAATAGTGGGCTTCTAATTGATTTACGCTTACTTCTACTCCACCCTTTGTTGCTTTTATTAGTGGTAGCACAATCTTCTTAGGTGAAACCCTTCTGAGTCTCATACCTATCATAGTTGAAAAACTAACCTTTACATTTGCAGCTAAAGCTGAAATCCACAATCCTACTGGTATAAAACTGAAAAACAAAGCTATAAAACACGCTACAACTCCTATAATAATAACTATAGCAATATTACTTTCCATAATGTTACCCCCTTATATTAAAATACTATCAATTAACATATCCTTATTTGCTTTCAGTAAGCACTCTTACAACAATTCTTCTTCCTTCTACTTTTATAATTTTAACCTTGGTATTCTCACAAATAAATTCACCTTCTGAAACTACATCCATTTTTATTCCATTTATCTCTGCAATACCTGAGGGTCTTAAAATTGTTAATGTAACACCTTCTTGCCCTACAAAGTATTCCAAATCCTCTGTGCCTATGTAACCATCTTCCTTTTTTTGAGTTTCATGCAAAATAAGAATTTTCGAAAGACGTCCTTTGGTTACAGATTTCAAAACAAAATTAAGCATTACTCCGAGTATTGCAATTATAATGCCCAGAAGTACCAATACCTCCATAACGCTATTACAAGCAAGTACTACCCCTACAACAAGAAGTATTGCACCTAATATTCCTGGTATACCAAACCCTGGGTGAAACATCTCTACAATCACAAATATAAACCCAAAAGCAAAGCAGATAATAGCAATCCCACTTATATTGGATAAAAAACTTATTAATTCCATACCACCACCCCCTTAAAAATTTATATGTTTACCTTATGACAATACAATATACCCTATATGTTTTTTAAAAAATAGATAATTGCTAAAGAATACATATGCTTGTCTAAAATGTCATATTTACAGTATTGTATTTTTTATCTTGGTATCCAACCCTCAAAAATAGTAGCCTCATTATCACTAAGTATTTCAATATCTCCCTCATATTTTTTAAGGATATCTTTTACAATAGATAACCCCATGCCCTCTCCCTTATCCCCCTTTGTAGTAGCTCCAGTTTCAAAAATTTTATTAATCCATTCTTCGCAAATCTTAGGCCCATTGTTTTTAATCCTAAATCTATAGGTCTTTAAATCCTCAAATAGCTCAATTTTAATAATCTTATTTTCACCCAGCTCTTGAAGTGCATAAATAGCATTATCGATAATATTGCCAAGCACTCTGCAAAACTCCCAGGCTGGCACCCTTAAATCTTCTAGTGCAGAGGTTACTACAATTTCTGTTTTAATTCCTCTTTTTTCTCCATAGATTATTTTTGCTTGAAGCAGTGCATTAACTGCAGGATTTGAGGTTTTTAATACCTTGTTTATCCTTTGAATATCTGTAAACACCTTTTCAATATATCCTGTGGCTTCAGTGTATTCCTCCATTTCCATTAAACTATATACTACTTGTAAATGATTCATAAAATCATGCCTTTGACCTCTAAGAGTTTTATTTAAGTTTTCTAGCTGTCCCAAAGTATCCTTTAACATACTGTACTCAATGTTATGTTCATTTAAAGAACTAATATCTTTAACAACAAAAAAGCTGTTAATAACGCTAAGAATTATTAATACATATATAATCAATTCCCCGTTATTAAATTTCTCTTGAAAGTTCATAAGATTTTCATTGAAATAATTGTATAATATCACTGTTAAAATGGTGATAATTTGAATTATATTTAAAACAATTACTGTTATTATAGTTTTATTAATATTTAATTTTTTCTGCATATATTTCTAGTGCCTCCTATACTTTACACTTTATAGCTTACCAAATAATATGCTATAAGGAAATGTTTATTATTTAAATACAGCATTATTACCATTAACTGTAAACCTATTTTTATAAATACTACTAACATCTTTATTATAAATATTTTCTTTTATTTTTGGTTAAACTTCTTAATAGATACATTGTGGAATCCAAAAAAACTAGCAAATTGACTGGTTATTTTTTTGAAGATGCCTAAGGAGGAGATATAATGACAAAAATTAATTGTAGCGTTTCAAATTGCTCCCATAATAATGAAAATGCCTGCTTTGCTAACATAATAAATGTTGGTGGAAAGAGTGCTAAAGAAGATTGTGACACTTGCTGTGCATCTTTTTTAGACTCCAAAATCTATAGCGATCTTACAAATAATATTAATGACAGTGGCAACAAGTGCAGCGCTATTACCTGCAATGTAGGTACTTGCACCTATAACTCTAATAATCTGTGTAATGCTAAGTCTATAGATGTCAGTGGCGATAATGTGAATCTCTACCTAGAAACTAATTGTTCAACATTTAAAATCACATAAGTAAATAGTTTTAAGAAAAAAAGGGTCACTTAGTATCCATACTAAGTGACCCTTTAGACCTATTTATTTATCAAAATATCTTTCTAAAAGCCCTTTAAAAGCTCTTCCATGTCTTGCTTCATCTTTGCACATTTCATGAACTGTATCATGAATAGCATCAAGATTTTTTTCTTTTGCAAGAGCTGCAAGCTTTTTCTTTCCAGCACAGGCTCCATACTCCGCTTCAACTCGCGCCTTTAAATTTTCTTTAGTGTTCGGCTTAACCACTTCACCTAACATCTCTGCAAACTTAGATGCATGCTCTGCTTCTTCAAACGCAATTCTTTTATATGCTTCACCAATCTCCGGGAAGCCTTCTCTATCCGCCTGTCTTGACATGGCAAGGTACATGCCAACCTCTGTACATTCAGCTATAAAATTTGACCTTAGGTCATTTACAATGTCACTATCAACATCCCCTGCCACTCCAATTATATGTTCATCTGCCCATGCTAAGTCATCTTCTACTTCATTAAATTTACTTTTATCAGCCTTACAAATTGGGCATATCTCTGGTGGCTCATTTCCCTCATGGATATATCCACATACTGTGCAAACAAATCTTTTCATTTATAATCCTCCTACAAAAAATACTTTTCAGTATAGTATTTTCTTTTTCATATATTTTAGTCAAAGATTATAAATAATACATTTAACAAATACAGAAATAACTAATTTCTGTTATCCATTTTGTAATTCTGTTATCTCTTTCTCTGTTAAGTATCGCCACTTACCGTTATCTATACCATGAATTTTTATGTTAATAATTCGAATTCTCTCTAGTCTCACAACTTTAAAACCAAAAGAACTGCTCATTCTACGAATTTGTTTATTTAGTCCCTGGGTGAGAATAATACTAAAAATATTTTCGCTTACTCTATTAACCTTGCAAGGTCTTGTTATAACTCCACAAATTTCCACACCTTCAGACATTCCTTTAATAAAAGAATCATCAAAAGGCTTATTCAAAGTTACTATATATTCTTTCTCATGTTCATTTTCCGATTCTAAAATTTTATTTGCAAGATCTCCATCATTTGTCATTAATATTAACCCTTCTGAGGCTTTGTCGAGTCTACCAACTGGAAATATATACTCTGGATAATTCATAAAATTAATTATATTGCTTTTCACCGTCTTTTCCGCTGTACAGGTAATTCCAACTGGCTTATTTAATGCAATATAGATTTTATCTTTCACTGGAATAGGTTCATTATCAATAAGAATAATATCTACTTCTTCTACCCATAGTCCGGGCGTGCAAAGCTTCCCATTTACTATTATTCTATTTTCCAGGATAAGTCTATTTGCATCTGTTCTCGAACAAATACCATGATTACTAAGAAGTTTATTTATTCTCATTTTTATATCTTTATCCTTTCACTTAACCCCACTAAAATGGCTTATTTAAAATTACATTAACCCATGAGTTATTTTTTAACAACTATTAAATTAATAGATATTAAATATTTATTTTCCCATTTTATTAATTACAGCTTCTGCAAACTCTTGTGTTCCAGTATTACCACCTAAATCACAAGTTAAATATTTCCCCTCTTTCAACACAGCTTCCACAGCTTTCTCTATTTTGTCTGCAGCTTCTACTTCGCCTATATATCTTAGCATCATAACACCAGATAAAATACAGGCAGTAGGATTTGCTATGTTTAAACCCGCTATGTCTGGTGCAGATCCGTGAGCTGGCTCAAAAACCGCACCTTCTTCTCCAATATTTGCACCAGGAACGAGTCCTAGTCCGCCGATTAGTCCCGCTGCCATATCTGATAGAATATCTCCATATAGGTTAGGCATTACAAGCACATCATATTTTTCTGGATTCATAACAAGCTTCATGCTCATAGCATCAACTATAACATCACCAAAGGCTATTTCTTTATGCATCGAGGCTATGTTTCTCGCGCATTTTAAAAATAATCCATCGGAAAGCTTCATAATATTTGCCTTGTGAACCGCTATTACTTCTTTTCTATTCTGCTGCTTTGCTAATTTAAAAGCATATTCTACTATTCTATCGCTAGCCTTCTTACTTATTATCTTTATGCTCTCTGCAATATCCTCTGTAATCATATGCTCTATTCCTGCATATAAATCTTCACTATTTTCTCTTACTATTATTAAATCTACATCATCATACCTTGCTGGAACCCCTTCAAATGTTTTTATTGGCCTTATATTAGCGTAAAGATTTAATTCCTGCCTCAATGTAACATTTACACTTTTAAATCCCGTACCAACCGGCGTAGTTACAGGCCCTTTAAGTGCAACTTTATTTTTTTTAATACTTTCTAAAACGTAGGCAGGTATAGGAGTATTAAATTCCTCTATAACCTCTGCCCCCATACGTACTATTTCCCAAGCAATGCAAGCTCCACTATGATCTATTACTTTAACAGCAGCGGAAGTTACTTCTGGGCCAACTCCATCGCCAGGTATAAGTGTAATATTATGTTCCATGCTTCTATTCGCCTGCCTTTTTCTTGTTTTTCATAAGATTTATTAATCCACCATATATAAGCATCTCTTTTTCTCTTTGTGTTACTTCAGGTCGAGTTTTATACTCAGATCCCTTTGTTATATTACGTACAATGACAATACCACTTTTAATCTGCGCCCCAGCATCTTCAATGATTAATTCATCCATCACTGATATATCTTTGTAGTCATTAACATTCTCAAATACCAAGGGTATTATAGCGTTATTAATTAGATTAGCCTTATGAATTCTTGCAAAAGATTTCGCTATAACAGCCTTAATACCTAGATAAAGAGGCGCAAGTGCCGCATGTTCGCGACTCGATCCTTGCCCATAATTTGAGCCTGCAATAATAATTCCACCACCATTTTCTTTAGCCACAGCTGGAAAATTCTCATCACAAGGAGTTAAACAAAATTCTGATAAATAAGGAATATTGGACCTAAAGGGTAGTAACTTAGCATTAGATGGCATTATATCATCCGTTGTAATATTGTCCTCTAATTTAATTAAAACCTTTCCGGTAACATTTTCTTTTAATTTTTCTACTTTAGGGAATGGCCTTATATTAGGCCCTCTTTTTACTTCTATATTTTTACCATTCTCTGCTGGATTTATAATCAAATTATCATTAATTGTGAATTTTTCTGGCATAGTCACTTTAATCGCTTGTCCAAAATCTCTTGGGTCAGTTATGTGCCCTGTAAGTGATGACGCAGCCGCCACTTCTGGACTCACGATATAAACCTTAGCTGACATAGTTCCAGATCTGCCTTTAAAATTTCTATTAAAGGTTCTTAATGATACTGCATCAGTTGAAGGTGATTGCCCCATTCCTATACATGGACCACAGGCACTTTCTAAAATTCTTGCACCAGCATCAATCATATCAGAAAGTCCACCATTTTTAGAAAGCATATTTAAAACTTGCTTTGAACCTGGAGATATAGCAAGTGACATTTCTTCTGGAATAGTTTTCCCTTTAAGTATTTTGGAAACTTTCATCATATCTGCATAAGATGAATTAGTGCAGCTTCCTATTAACACTTGGTCTACCTTTATGTTTTTTAGTGATGATACAGGAACTACCTTATCCGGACTATGAGGGCAAGCAGCAAGAGGCTCAATTGTGCACAAATCTATTTGGATTATCTCATCATATTCTGCTCCCTCATCTGCCTTAAGCTCTATATAATCGCTTTCTCTATTCTGCGCGCTTAAAAATTCATAGGTTATCTCATCGCTAGGAAAGATTGAGGTAGTGGCTCCAAGTTCCGCACCCATGTTTGTAATTGTTGCTCTTTCTGGCACTGTTAGAGTTTTAATTCCGTCCCCTGCATATTCAAATATTTTATTAATTCCGCCCTTAACTGTTAATCGTCTTAATAATTCTAATATAATATCTTTTGCTGAAACCCAAGGATTAAGTTGTCCTATTAACTCTACCTTTACAATTTTAGGCATTATTATATAATATTCTCCACCACCCATTGCAACAGCTACATCTAGCCCTCCTGCCCCTATAGCAAGCATACCTATGCCTCCGCCTGTAGGAGTATGGCTATCTGATCCAAGTAGTGTTTGTCCTGGAACTCCGAATCTTTCTAAATGAACTTGATGACAAATACCATTTCCAGGTTTAGAAAAGTATATACCATGTTTTTTGCAAACGGTCTGTATATATAAATGATCATCTGCATTTTCTGGACCAGTTTGCAGAATATTATGGTCTATATAAGCAACAGATTTTTTAGTTTGGACTTTATCAATCCCCATAGCCTCAAATTGAAGGTAGGCCATTGTACCTGTAGAATCTTGCGTTAGAGTTTGATCTATTTTAATTGCAATCTCAAGATCAGAAATCATCTCACCATTAACTAAATGGGCCTTAATTATCTTTTGTGCTGCAGTAAATTTCATAATATTCCTCCATTTCTTCACATATAAATAGTATTAAAAATATCTAACTCATATCAACAGACTGCGGTGTTTTGTGTTTTTACAATTAACTCTGGAATAACGTTCTTTGCAATTAATTCTAGTTCCTCATTTTTCATTACAGTGTTTCTACCAGTCTCGTATTGCTTATCTACCCATTCTTTTATAATATGAATTCTCTCATCTTTTTTATCTATTTTGTCTGTTTCCTTTAATCTAAAATAAGTATTAACCCAAGCTGCTATTCCTGCAAGACCTGAATGTTCATTAACTGCTACAACAATTGGTCTACCTAATATTTTTTCAGTATCAAAAATATTATATATTTCCTCATCCTTTAATATGCCATCTGCATGTATACCAGCTCTCGTAACATTGAATTCACTACCTACAAATGGTGTTCTTGGTGGAATACTATACTTAAACTCACCTTCAAAATATTGTCCAATTTCTGATATAAGCTTTAGATTCATATCTTTTACGTTCCCTTTTATTTGACCATATTCTATAATCATAGCTTCTAAGGGGCAGTTTCCTGTTCTTTCACCGATACCAAAAAGAGAAGTATTTATAGCTGAACACCCATGAAGCCATGCCGTAGTAGCATTGGATACCACATTATGAAAGTCATTATGCCCATGCCACTCAAGAGCCTCTGGGGGAACCCCTGCATAAACTCTTAGTCCATGTATTATATGTTGTACACTTCTTGGTAACTGCGTTCCTGCATAAGGTAACCCTAGTCCCAGTGTATCACATGCCCTGATTTTTATCTTGATACCCGATTTCTTTGAAAGTTCCATAAGCTTTTGTGCAAAGGGTACTACAAATCCAAAAAAATCAGCTCTAGTTATATCTTCAAGATGGCATCTTGGAGCTATACCATTTGCCAAGGCTTCTTCCACCAACGAAAGGTATAAATCCATTGCCTGCAGCCTTGTTTTATTCAATTTTTTGAATATATGATAATCTGAACAGGACATAAGCATTCCTGTTTCCTTTAGTCCCATGTCCTTTACCAGCTTAAAGTCTTCCTTATTAGCTCTTATCCAAGAAGTTACCTCTGGAAATTTATATCCTCTTTCCAAACACTTTAGAGCTGCATTTCTATCCTTTTCAGTATACAAGAAAAATTCTGTCTGTCTAATTATCCCAGAATTATTATCAAGCTTGTGTAGATAGTCAAATATTGTAATGATTTGCTCCTCAGTATAGGTGTCCATAGCCTGTTGTCCATCTCTAAATGTAGTATCCGTGATCCAAATATCTTCTGGTATAAACATTGGGATCTGCTGACTTCCAAAAACCACCTTTGGAATTTCTGAGTATGGGAATATATCTTTGTATAGCATTGGCTGCTGTTCATGCCTTGCCTGTAAATTAATTATCCCCATCTTACGCGCATCGTTATAATTTGTTATTTGCAGCTTCTTCATTTGTCATTCTCCTTATTAACTTTTTTTTAAGTATTACATATAATTATAAGTTTTATGAATTATTCAGGTATTAAAAATTCAATTTAATGATTATTATATAGCCTAAAGGTTGACTTGTAAAGATATTATGCAATTCCACATGACTAATCCGTCATTTTTTTCAATAACAACTCTCATAAAAATTAAATCTATAAGTAAATTTCCATCCATAACAATATATTCCTTCACTCCAGAATTATTATTATTATGTAATTTTAAAATAATTAATGGTGATAATTTAAAATAATCATTTCATAAAAAGTAGCAATAAAATAAACAAAGTCTTCCATTGTAAAGATAATCATGATTATCTTTACAATGGAAGACTTTGTTTTGTGGCTTAATATTATATTTCCGTAAACTCTTTGTATATGTCTAACATATCTCCAGGTTTATTTCGCTTGTACCATCCATAGGCAGAAATTAAAATTGTAATTCCTAGGATAAAAGCTGTCCCACGAATTAATACGGCGTTCTTTCCACTTATTAATTCGAAGGCTCCTGATATTGTAATTCCAACAGAATTATTCACAAAGTGTGCAAATATACATAAATAAATTGAACCTGTATTTAGATATATTGCTCCAATAATCAATCCTAGCAAAAATGCGTTTATGCCCTGGGGGATATTCAAATGAACCAAAGCAAAAAATAAGGCTGAAACTATAAGTGCTAATGTTGGGTCTATTTTACTCGCCATACCCTTTAGCAAAATCCCTCTAAAAATAACTTCCTCATATATAGGTGCTATAACGGCAACTGTAAGTATCAAAACAATAGGTGAAATAGCTAATTCTTCAAAGGCTTGATTTATACCATCAGGCATAGGTATCTTATTAACCCAGTAAATTAAGCTATTATCATATGCTAATCTAAAACCTATAATAATTAACGCCACACAAATAATTTTTTTTCCATTGATGCTGTGTTTATTAGTCTTTTGGTAGTCTGTTTTACTATACCATTTTAATAAAATAATAATAACAAAATATTTAACTAATACCCCTGCAGTAAAGTTTATATATGGTGCTACATTTGTATATTGTTCAGAAAATATATTTAATATTACTATAGGTATTTGTCCTAAGGATTCTAATAAGACCGATACAATCATTACAAAAAAAGCTTTGATTATGCTCATTTGATTAATACTTATAGTTTCTTCTTCTATACTTTTTAAAAATTTCATAATATCACGCTCTCTACCTTATTGTATTTCTTAACATACTTGCAGTTTGTAATATACTAATCATACTATATATTAGTTAAAATGTCTTTACTATGCTAATCCTTTAACCATATGCTGAAATTTAATCATTATAACTACAAATTAAAAATTTCGTTATAAAATCGTAAGAAATAAGTTAATTAATGATGTGACCCTTGCTGTATATTTAAATTAAATTTAAATATGTATTGAAGGGATGGATTATTTAATGAACAAATTATTAACAAGTAAGTTGAGATTTATGAATGTCTTATTTATATTATTTTCTATATTATTGGGATTACAGTGTACGGTTCATGCAGCGACAAGCGTAAAAATTACTGACAAGGAAATAAAGAGTCTTGTTGAAACTGAGGTTACTAATTTAATAAACAAAAAAACTACAAAGGGTGCAGTTGTTTCAATAATAAAAGACGATAAAAGTATTCTTTGCAGGGGGTATGGTTATGCAGATAATGGTGGGTCAGGACTTGGCCTTGCAATAGTAAAAAGTATAGCAGAGAAACATAAAGGAACAATTAGAGCACGATATTTTTATACCTATCGTGCTCCTTATATTTACAAATTAACTCTAATTTAAGTATTATAATAAATTATTTGCCATTTAAACCCGACATATGACCACCATGACCTATTTTGTCAGCTTGAGCCTGAGTTATAATTCCACTATCTACAAGAGCTTTTAATGTACTAATATGATTATCCTTGTTTGCATCCATATATGCTTTGCATTCTTCCTTTGTCATATCTTTAGTCTTTTCAAAATCTGCTTTCTTTGCAGCTTGTTCTTTAATCATGGCAGCTTTAATTTTATCTGATTGACCCTGAGTTATAGTCTTATCAGCTACAAGCTTTGCTAAATTTGTTTCTAAATCTAATTGTCTTTTAGCATCCCTTTGAATTTGCTCATTAGATTTTAGAGCATCCGCCTTTGCCTGTGTCAATATTCCGTTACTAACTAATTCTTTATAAAAATCAGGTTTTTCTGCTTTATTCACTTCTTTATTATCTTTAGCTTTAATTTTGCTACTTTCGTATGCTAAAATTTTATCGCTTTCTGCCTGTGTAATTATGTTTGAACTAACAGCTACCTTAAGCGTAGCTTCTAGTTGAGCTTTGGGTTGTCTAAATTCATTTCTAAAATCTGCTTTCCCATTTGATTTTCCAAGGCCACCAAAGCCTATTTTTTCAGCCTGAGCCCGTGTTATAATTCCACTATCTACAAGCGCTTTTAATGGATTAATGTGATTATCCTTGTTTGCATCCATATATTCGATGCGCTCTTCCTTAGTCATATCTTTAGTCTTTTCAAAATTTGCTTTTATCGTAGCTTGCTCTTTAATCATAGCAGCTTTAATTTTATCTGATTGATCCTGAGTTATAGTCTTATCAGTTACAAGCTTTGCTAAATTTGTTTCTAAATCTAATTGCATTTTCGCATCCCTTTGAATTTGCTCACTAGATTTTAGGGCATCCGCCTTTGCCTGTGTCAATATTCCGTTACTAACTAATTCTTTATAAAAATCAGGTCTTTCCCCTTTATTCACTTCTTTTTTATCTTTAGTTTTAATTTTACTATTTTGGTACGCTAAAATTTTATCGCTTTCTGCTTGTGTAATTGTGTTTGAACTAACACCTAATTTAAGTGTAGCCTCCAGTTCACCTTTCCCTTGCCTTAACTCATTTGCGAGTGGTGCCTTTCCATTACTACTTACCGGTTTGTTAGTTGTTGCAAAAGCTAAACTAACAGAGGATAAAAGCATGCCTCCTGTTATTAATCCTGTTACTATTTTTGTTTTCAAAGATATACTTTTCAATTTAATCTCTCCTCATTTATATATTTTTATTGTTTGGATACTTTATATCTTATCCACTTATCATGTCAACACCGTGTCAACATTGTGTGTATTTTATGTGTTTTTTATAAATTGTTATTATGAGGAAATTAAAATCATTAGATATTCCCTGTAAACCAATAATTCTCAAAATATATGATATACTATTTTAAAAGTCGCAATAGTTAGTAGTAAATTTTAAAATAAGAACAAAATGGAGGGGTTCTAATTGCTAAAACTTATAAATCTTTCAACCTATCAATGTGATATGGATAGGTTTCATTGCCATAGCTCAGAAATAACAAATTTCTTAGGAAAACATAATATAGATGGTGTAGAGCTTTTAAATCCTTTAATATGGGATGAAAATATTGTTCCGAGGAGTATAGTTCGCGGCGTACATTTAAAGTACTATCCTACTTGGCTTGATTTTTGGAATAATAACGAAAGTGAATTATTAAGACAGTTTGGTAGCATGGAGAAAGTAAAGAATTATTATGGTGGAACAACTAGAGAGTGCATAATAGATCATTACAGAAATGAAATACAGCAGGCTGATAAAATCGGTGCTGAGTATGTGGTTTTTCATGTGGCACATGTGCAAGTGGAGCATTCATACACCTATGATTTTACATACACTGATGAGGAGATCATAGATGCAGCAGCAGAATTAATAAATGAAGTTTTCAAATGTTTAAATACAAACATAAAACTATTATTTGAAAATCTATGGATACCTGGTTTAACCATGCTTAGCAAAGATATGCTACTTAGATTATTAGAAGCGGTTCAGTACTCTAATAGTGGATTTATGCTAGATACTGGTCACTTAATGAATACTAATTTTGATCTTAACAATGAGAAAGAGGGAATACGATACATTTTAGATACAGTAAGTAATCTTGGTGAATTAAAGAAATTCATAAAAGGTATACATCTTAACTGCTCTTTGTCAGGAAAATATGTAAAAGAGCAAATACAAGCAAATCAGAAATGTAAATTACCAATTAATGAAATGAAAAAAAACGTGCTTTTTCATATAATGAAAATAGACATGCATAAGCCATTTAGTGATATAGATGTTAAAAAACTTATTGATTTCATCAATCCAGAATATGTCATTTATGAATTTATCACAAATTCTTTTGTAGAGTTGGATGAGTATATTACAATTCAGAATAAAGCTTTGCAAATATAATATCGAAAAAAAAGAATTGTCATAAGACAACTCTTTTTTTGGTCGGGGTGACAGGGATTGAACCTGCGACCTCATGGTCCCAAACCACGCGCGCTCCCAGCTGCGCTACACCCCGGCGACAAGATTTATTATACAAAATAAATGCATAATTGTCAACAACTTTTACAAATATTTCTGAAACATTTCTGTAAAGACATAATAACCGAAAAACTCCACCACATAATATGCGATGGAATTATTTCTGATTATTAGATTATATATATTTTTCTGTTTCGTCATACTCCTTAAGTTCATTAACCAGGTGCTTGATCTCTTGGTCCTTATTTTTATCCATTACCAATATTACATCTCCTGCGTCAACAATTATAAGATCCTTTATACCAAATCCAATTATCAATCTATCCTTACCAAATACTGAACAATTTTGACTTTCTTCCATAAATGTATTACCCAAAACATTGTTACCCCGTAAATTGCTTAGAAATCTCGAAAGTGCTGCAAAGGTTCCTATGTCATCCCATACAAACTCACATTTTATAACAAAAGCCTTTCTAGTCTTTTGCATTATTCCAAAATCCACTGATATTCCATCAATCTCATTGTACTGTTCTTTTATTACTTCACTTTCTTCATCAGTGTCTATAGCCTGATATACCGTCATTAATCGCTTATACATCTTAGGTAAGTACTTCTCCATCTCTCGCAAAAACACATCTGCTCTCCATACAAACATACCACTATTCCAAAGGAAGTTTCCTTTTAAGAGCAAATCCTTTGCTACTTCTGTGTTAGGCTTTTCTAAAAAACGTTCTACTTTGAACGTGGGCATATCACCGGGTGCCCTATCTCCCATTTCTATATAACCATAACCAGTTTCTGGTCTTGTGGGCTGAACACCTATGGTTACTAGCCCTCTTTTTTTGTTTGCAATTTCAACTGCTTGCAGCACTGTTTCTTTAAATTCCTTTTCATTTTCTATATAATGATCAGATGGTAGAACTATCATGGTAGCTTCCTTGTCTTGTTTTAATAGCTTGGCAGCAGATAGACCTATACACGTAGCAGTCCCCTTATTCACCTTATAGGTTATCTTATAATTAAATTTTAAATTTATAAAATATATCAATGCTCTTTTGTTTCATTTGCTTATCTTCAGAAATAATAATTTTTTCTATTAAGCTTTCTACCATAATTCTATCTAAGCTTTGAAAGGATAAAACTTTGTCAATCTCACTTTTATAAACCATATACATATCCTCATAATTATTAAATAATTCTAATTTTAATAGTATTTCCTTTTTCCGGTTAATTGATGCTTGTTGTTTTTTTTCAATACTATTGGATAAAATCTCAAAATTTCTTTCACTTACTTTTCCATTAAACTTATCCAAATATAGTTCCTGGAACTGTCTATCCAACTTTCTTAATTCACCTTCTATATTCTTAAGTTTCGTAGCATGGTTTTCACTTTTATTAATATACTTATCTATTTTATTATATATATCTTTTTCATTTAATTCTCTTAAAGCACATTGTTTTAAATCAGAAATTATAATATCCTTTAGCTCTTCTTCCTTTAAAGAGTGTGCAGTACATCTTCCTCCGCCCATTTGACTATTAGTACATTTATAGCCTTGAAATTTTTTTCGATAGGACATACTTCCTCCACATTCATTACATTTCAGTACTGAAGAAAATATATATACATTTTGGCCTTTATATCTATAATTTGTAGATCTTTTACTTATAATATTTTGTACTTCTTCAAATATTTCTTTTGATACTATGCCTTTAAACTCCCCCCCATAAATCCATTCTTCCTGAAGTGTAGCTCTCACTTTCTTTATTTTATAACTAATTTTCCTCCATCTTCCTTGAACCATAATGCCCCCATATTTAGGGTTATTTAAAATTGCTTTAATTGTATTATTGGTCCAAAGTCCAAATTTAGAAAAAGCGAAATTATTTAATTTTGCAGAAGGTGGGGCTATTCCTTTCAAATTTAAATAAGTTGCTAATTTTCCAAACCCATACCCTTTAATATATAGTTCAAATATTTCTTTTACAGTTTCCGTTGTCTCATCCTGTTCCGCTACTAATCTAATTGTTTTTACATTGCCCGCGTATTCTTCTTCAAACTTATAGCCATAAGGTGGCTTGCTTGCAATTGATGATCCCCGTATCATTCTTTGCTTTAGTCCATCCCTTGACCGCCTTGAACAATCTTTAATATACATCTCATTTAATATGTTTTTAAATGGTATGATATCGTTTATTTCCTGTAGTGTGTCTACATTATCAAGCACAGATATAAACCGTACTTCATTAACCTTAAAATACTCCTCTAAATAATATCCCGCTGTAATATAGTTTCTAGAAAATCTCGAAAGGTCACGGGTTACAATCATATTTATTATGCCTTGCTCTATGTCTTCCTTCATTCGAATAAAGCTATCTCTTTCAAAATTAGAGCCAGAAAATCCTGAATCTTCATATACCTCTACAAGATTATATACAGACTCGCTGTCCGTTTCACTTTTTTCAAGTAACCATTTTTTTAAACTTTGCACCTGTGCCGGCATTGACTCCTGTTGCTCCTTCTTATCTGATGAAACTCTTGCATAAACCGCTACATTCCATGTTTTTCTCAAACTATTCACTGAATACTTGACTCCTGATGGATGGCTTTTTTATCAGTGTGCATATTGTAATATGTTTTATCATACTCTTCACTATTAAATTTTACATTTGAAAGCCTTATTGACAATAGATTCTCTATTATTGTTTTTAAATCCTTATTTCCATAGTGCCTCTCTATTTTGAAAATAATTTTTGTCACTGCAAATCCTCCATTAAGTACTTCACTTTAATATATGCTATAAAAATAATAGTAATGTTTATTATATATATCAATCTTTATTGTATTTATCTCTTAATTGATTTAAAATTTAACATACTTTTATATGAATTTTCATTTAATTATGAACAATATGAACAATATGATTACTTTTTACTATTCTTTTGGTATAATTTGCTTGTAAATATTTTACGAATAATAACAGTATATTCCTTTAGTTTGACAATTAACAAACGTAGTTGTTAATTTATTAACATAGAATTAATTTGTTTTTATTTCGTTAAAATATAATATACATAATATAAATAGGGGGGGATTTCATTGAATAAAAGATTAAAAGCATTAAGCTGCGCTTTAGTAGCAATATTTGCACTTACTATTGCAGTAGATAGTCCAAAACTCGGACCTTTTGGTGTAGATACTGTTTCAGCAGCTACTGGAGTAGTTACTCCAGCTAAACCGACTACACCAACTAAAAAACCTTCTAAACCATCTAAACCATCTACACCATCTAAACCATCTACATCAAGTAAGACAACAACTAACTATATATCAACAGGTTATACCCGTTTACTTAGGTCAGGTTCTGTAGGTAGTGATGTTACGCTTCTACAAACTAGCCTTAACAAATTCGGATACAAGCTCAAAGCTGATAACTTCTTTGGTAAACTAACTTTAGCTGCAGTTAAGAACTTTCAAGGTAAGAACGGTCTTGCTATTGATGGATTAGTTGGACCAGCTACTATTGCAAAGTTAAATGCAAAACCAGTAGTTACTCCACCTGTTGTTAAACCACCAGTAGTTACTCCACCAGTTGTTAACCCACCAGTTGTAGTGGTACCACCAGTTGTAGATGTTGTAACAACTGCTTCATTAGTAAATACTGTAGCGAATTTTGAAAAGGCAATAAGCACTAAAGAAACAGGCGGTACATGGATTATTACTACTCTAGGAGATTTAACTACTACTAAGGACCTCGTTTTAGACGGCGAATTTGTAAATACAAAAACTCCTCCTGTTGTACAACGTAAGATAGGTCTTTACACTCAAGACACTAAAGCAGATGGTACGAAAGTTGTAACTGCTAAATTCACTTTAACAGCTCCTAAACTAACTATTAAGAGTCCTAATGCTAGTTTAGAAAATGGAACTTTTATAGGCGATATTTATGTTTCCGCAGCAAACTTTAAGTTAAAAGGTGCTATCGTTAAAGGAAATGTATATTTCACTACTCAAGCAGCAAAAGATTCATTTACTATGGATGCTACTAGCTCTATAGCAAAAAACAAAGAATTAATAGAAGTAGATGCTATAACAAGTCCTTCATTAGTAAAAGATGTGGCTGCTTTTGAAAATGCAATTAGTACAAAAGGTAATTGGATTGCTTCTGTTTCAAAAGATTTAACTACAACTAAAGAACTTGTTTTAGATGGCGATAAAATGAATACAAAAGTTCCGGCTGTTTCACAACGTAAAATAGCTCTTTATTCTCAAGATGATAAGCATGTTACAACTCGTAAGTTTACTTTAACAGCTCCAAAATTAACAATTAAGAGTATTGATGCTAGTATTCAAAAAGGTACTTTTGTTGGTGACATTTATGTTTCAGTAAAAAATTTCCAGTTAATAGATACTAAAGTTGTTGGAAATGTATTCTTCACTACTCAAGAAGCCAAAGATACATTCAAAATGGATGCTACTAGTTCTATAACAGGAAACAAAGAATTAATACAAATTGACGCTGTAACAAGTGCTTCATTAGTAAAAGATGTAGCTGCTTTTGAAAATGCAATTAGCGTAAAAGGTAACTGGATTGCTTCTGTTTCAAAAGATTTAACTACTACTAAAGAACTTGTTTTAGATGGCGATAAAATGAATACAAAAGTTCCGCCTGTTTCAATGAGAAAAATAGCTCTTTATTCTCAAGATGACAAGTATGTTACAACTCGTAAATTTACTTTAACGGCTCCAAAATTAACAATTAAGAGTATTGATGCTAGTATTCAAAAGGGAATTTTTGTTGGTAACCTTTATGTATCAGCGAAGAATTTCCAATTAATAGATACTAAAGTTATAGGAAATGTGTATTTCACTACGGAAGTAGCTAAAACTACATTTAAAATGGATGCTACAAGTTCTGTATCAGGAATACAAGAATTAAAACTTAACTAACATTATGCATCAAAGCCCCATATGTATAAATACATATGGGGCTTTTTCCATCTTAAAAATGACCTATAAAGTTAATAAGGAGGTCTCCTTATTACTAGGCTCTACAAATATATTGGATTTTTGAATCTCTGGAAGTTCTTTGCAAATTTTATCAAAATAATCTTCGTTGGTAACTACGTAAATATTTTCATTTCTAACTAAGCATTTTATTCTATCCACAGTGCTTCTTAAAAAGCTCTTATTATTAATAATATTCAAAAACTGCTTTGGGTTTTGTGCACGAGATAGAGGATAAAGTCTTGTTCCTTTTCCACCTGCTAAAATTAGTACATATAGCAAAAAATACCACCCCAATTTATTACTCATTTCATTTTATGAAGCCTTGGTCTATGTTGTGAGCACAATTTAGAATAAATAATGCTCTGAGCATTTTTCTGAATAATTTAATAGTTTTTTATCCAATATATATAGTGAAGAGCAACTTCGTTTCATTTCACGCTTTTTAAAATATATTTAGAAAGGAAGAGTCAGATTATGTTACCTAAAGATACACCTTACCCTTATGATGATATGCCTGAGGACAATTATTTTGGGGAGTTTAGAGAGTTGGTAAATTCTATAGGACACAATGCACAGAAAGATAAAGATAAAAGCTATGATTATCCAGGTAACGAATACCCAGATGATACTTTTAATGAATTTTCAGTATTTCCTAAAGATTAAAGTTTGAACGGTTTTAAAATTATAAAGTGTGTAAAATGAAAACATATATTTTCATTTTACACACTTTATATTTAAACATATTTATTTTTCATCCAAAACAATGGGCTTCTCATCAAATGGGTAAATGAATTCAAGGCTATCTGTTGAAATTTTACCCCCACTTTTCTTTAGTAATTCAAAGGTATCATATTCTTCAAGTTCATATTGCCTTAAAACAGAGCTTATATCCTTCTTACCATACCCGGGAAGACGCTTTGAAAAGGAACTAAATAATTCTTCTCTGAAATACTCTACATCTATTCTAGGTAAATCTGGTAATGGATAAAATCCATACTCTTCAGCTTTTTTAACACCTGAAGCATCATATTTAAAATAATATTTTTCTTCTCGTCTAGATAATTCGCCTACTTTAAATGATTCACCTTCGCTATTTCTCCATATCATCCATATTATATTCTTCACGTCGCTAGTCATCCCTCTCACCCTCTTATTTAAAAGATTTATACTTTAGTATATTGCTGTCATGATACCTATTATTACATTTGCATTTTAATATCGCTTAATTTTTCTGTCAATTTTTCCATAGCTACTCTTGGATTTCTATAAAATTCACTAGCACGTATTTTATAAAATTCCCAACCCATTCTTTCAAGGCACATCTGCATTTCATAGTTCTTTTGCCAATTATAATCTTCATCCGATGTCATTCCGATACACTGCACTGCTATTTTTTTATAATTAGCCTGCTCCATTTCCGAGGATAAATCTGTTTCTACAACAAAATCTATAGTATATTTTCCAACTTTAACTTTTGGTGTAAGCTTATAATCAAGGTCCTTTATACTCCTTGCTATATGCTCTTCAAAATCATTTAATAATAAATATTGTGAAGATTTAACCTCTTCCCTTCGTTCATTCTGTTCTAAACAATATTTTAATAAGGAGTACCTAACACACTTATTATTAAGGTTCTCTAAATCTACTGAGTGAAATAGCCACATTTGATTTCTTGCTCGACTGGCTGCCACATTAAATCTTCTTATGTCCGACCCTTTAGTTAGAGCTGCAAACTTAGCATTATTTGCAATAACCATAGATAGGAACATTATATCTCTCTCATCTCCTTGGAAGGAATAAGCATCTCCACAGATAAGTCTTCTGTGAAGCATTTCCTCCATGCCAAGCCTCTCTACTAACTGGCTTTGTATTAATTCAGCTTGAGCGTCACCTAGAAGAGATATAACCCCCATAGTCATTCCGTTATACCGCGAGTTACTACAGCACTCTACTATCTTATCTACAATGCACTCTGCCTCGGGTATATTTACAGCCTTCGTTTCATCCCTGCATCCATCTATAACTTTAGAAGTTACTATAAAGGGACCAACTTTTTCAGTTACATCTATTCTTCTTAAAGGTATTATTTCGTTTGAATAGCACAATTCATTACTAAAGCCAATTATTTCTGGTACGCATCTAAAGTGCTCTTTCAATAACAACCTATTTGGAAATACTCTTAGGGCAGTATTGTATAAACTAGTTTTTAAATCAAACCACTCAGCATGTGGTATACCTTCTAAGTATGTATTAATTAAATTTTCTACCACCGCATGGTCCTTCCCAATGGCTTCAGGGCTTATTTGCTTTTCATCTCCTACAATAATTGCCTTCTTAGCCCGCATCAAAACCGTTATAGCTGATATGTCACTTTGACTGCTCTCGTCAACAATTACCACGTCGAATAAATTTTCTGTAAGCTTTAAATTTTCCATAACTCTATTTATTGGCATAATCCACACAGGGATCACATCTTTACAATTGTCCATTTCCTTTTGCGCGATTTTTCTATACTTTACCGCCTGTGTGCCTGTCCCTTTTCCAATTCTTTTTATAGCTTCCATCCAAGTAAATAAACTTCTTTTTTGAGCTTCTGTAGTACGCTCTATTTGATTAAACCAACTTCTTTTGGAAACAAGTTCTCCTATAATATATTTTTCTTTAATCTTTTCTTGCGCTACATTTTTCTCTAAGGCTTCTACAGGGGCCTCACCTAATTTACTTAAGAACTCATTCCATTTACTCCACTTCCAAGCCTTTTCCCAATCTGCACACTGTAAATTTATCATAATTTCATTTTCACCATTTGTGATGTTTTTAAGTAAAAATGGACAGCATGCTTCTAATTTATTTCTTAGCTCTTTTAATTCTAACACCTGAGGAGCTACTTTCATTAGATTATCTATTTCTGCATAAATAGCTTGTATACCGCAGATGTCCCTTTTGTTTATAGCATTGTGTAATTTTTCTAAACACCCGCTATTATTAAAGGTTTTCTTTATTTCTTCCATTTCACAGCACAATTTATTATATTTATTTATGTACTTTAAACTCTCGAATCCCTTTTTAAGATAAATATATGTTTCTTTTTCATACCAAGATAGACTACTCGGCAAATTTTTGCCGGGCAAATTTTTGCCGGGCGTATTTTCGCCGTTGATACTCTTATCTGGCAAAAAATTAATTATGTTATTTCTGAAGTCTTTGTCAAAGTCCATAATTGTTTGAATACTTTTAATATCCTCAGACAATCCAATTATATAGTTTAAATCTGAATCATCAACAATCACTCTACCATACTCTTTTACTGTATTGTTCCAAAGATTCTTAAGTTCTCTTTCTAATAGCTGTAATTTTATATATAAATCAACCACCACTATTTGGTCACCACTATTTATAAGTTCAAAATCCACCTTACAATTTTCAAATAAATATTTAAGATTTCCATGAAGCATTTTAAATATGATTCCCAGTCTTCCTTTTTCTCTAATTGCTTTTGCTACAACATCAAAGTCCATTTTAAATTTGTTTATCTCAACATCCTTTGGTAGTTCCAATTTATGATTATTTAATTCTTTTTTGATTTTATCTATATTTTTTATATATTCATTACATTTTTGTACTAATTGCTTCCAAAGTTCCTGTGACTCATTATTAGAATAATAATATTTCATCACATTCTTTAGCCAGTTATTTTCAAATCCTTCAAGTCTTTCTATGGCATCATCTACAAGTTTTAGAAGTCTTCTATTCCCATAGTCTATAGCATTTGCATTATTTAAGTCTTTAACATTATCCTCATAAATTTGCTTCTGCTGCTCTAATTTAAATAATTCTGCAGTTTTATCACATAGATCAATTTCTTTAGGTAGTACTTCCATGTATTTTCTCAGGCTGTTTATTTCATGAATTTGTTCCTTTTCAATTATACTAGACAAGGTAACTAGCCTTTTAAATTCTTCCGTGTCCAGCGGCTTTTCCACATTAAACGCAAGCTTATCTACTAGCCAAGAATGATCTACTTCATTCTCTTTAACCCACTTAGCCATATTCATTAAGGTATATTTTTGCCCCTCATATTCTATTTTTTCATTTTCTCTGTCTTCAATACACTTTAACTCTCCATATAAATTCTTCTGCGACTCACGACAATTAATAAGTTTATATTTTAGGAGTTTTATTTCTTTACGTAGTTCCTTCGTATCCATGGATAAATTTTCTGTTATTTTCCTAACAGACTCGTCCAATTCTTCTAATGATTTCGTATCATTTCCCAATATCGAAATGCATAATGCCCTAACATCTTCTGGTATTTTATTAGATAAAACTCTTAATGCTCTATCTGTTTGGCTTGTAACTAGTACCCTTTTACCATGAGCCAATAGATGACATATTAAATTAGCTATAGAATGGCTTTTACCAGTGCCTGGTGGCCCCTGTACTACAATGCCATAGTTCTCAGCGAGTCTCTTAGTTATTTCCATTTGCTCTTGATTTGCAGGTAGTGGGAATAACACATCTTCTCCTACTTCCTTCCATTCATTAAGCATGTCAATATCTTGTACTACTTCACTCTCTGAGACCAGGGCCTCTATAGTTTTAGGAATAGGAAATCCCGCTCTTATTTGCGACAACACATCATTTAGTTCCATATTCCAAAGTCTTGTATCCACCTTACGTAGTATTATGCAAGGTGCATTGTAAAATTGTATATTAGATTGAATCAGTATATCGGATTCATCACTTAACTCCTCAACATAAAAGCCTTCCATATGCGCTTTTAAAAGCATAGCTATCTCTTCAAAAATTTTTGAAGCCATTTCGATGTTTCTCACATCTAGAGCCATGTCCTTTGCTTTATTACGAAGGGTTAGGAGACTATCTAAGTTAACCTCTAAGTACTCATTTAAAAACTCAAGTTCCACATTGGTTTGGTTGTTATATGGCTTTAGAGTAAATGTTTTTTTCACTAAATCAAATTTTATTTCCATCTTAGTTGTAAAAATAGGATGGACTATTTTTTTGCCTTCCTTCTCCCACGTTAAAAGCCCATTTGACCAGATGATCTCTAAATCTTCACTGTTTTTTTCTAATTGTAGATATGTTTTTTGAAACTGATTATATAATTTTTCTGCTCTCTCATCTATAGTTAACCAATAATCCTTATTTTCATCACAGTTAAATGTACATCCGCGTGTGTTTTGAAGTTCCTTTTGCCAATATACACTTTCATATTCATTAATATTTCTTATCGTTTTCTCATTCATATTTTTAATACTTAGTAAATAGGAAAATACTTTTTCTACTTTATTATTAATATTCAAAGCTTCGCTACCTCCAACTTTTTAATTGAAAATCATATCTTTTGTATAATGCGCTTTCAAATAATTATAAGTCTTATTAAAACTTATCTGTTTTAATAAGACTTATAATTATTTACAGGAGTCTCTCTCCACTATTCTGTAAGGTAATATAAAATGTTTTTCCTCAACAACTAAATTGTTTATGGATTTTATAAGCATTCTCATACTTACAGAGCCCATGTCATACATTGGTTGAGATACTGTAGTAAGTTTTGGATAGAATATTGAAGCTGAATAGATATCATCAAAACCCATAACATCTACGTCTCCAGGGACTTTAATATCTTTATCTCTTAATGCATTTATTACTCCCATAGCAATTTCGTCACTAGCACAGAATACTGCATCTACCTTTGTACCACTATCTAATATAGTATTAATTCCCGCATAACCATCTCTAGCCTTAACTCCACCAAAATAAACTAAATCTTTATCAAGGTTTAGTTCCATTTCCTCTAATCCTTTTTTGTAACCTGTGTACCTTTTAGATAATGCATTAACTTTTTCTGTAGTGGTGCCTACATATGCAATCTTTTTGTTGCCCTTATTTATTAAGTATTTTACTGCGTCTGAGGCTGCCATTATATTATCAATAGAAACGCTAGGAAATATTCCATCAGCATCCGTAGTTTCTACAAGCACCGTTGGCATTTCAAGCTCTTTTATTAAACTTATAATATTTTGCTCTATGGAATTACTCATATATATAACTCCGTCTATCATTTTTTCTTTAAGTATTCTTAGTGCTTCCATTTCTTTATCTACATCTAAATCCGCATTGCAAAGCATAATATTATAATTATAAATATTAGCTACGTCCTCACACCCTCTAACTATTTCCGGGTAAAATTGATTTGATATATCCGGTATAATTATTCCTATAGTACTAGATTTTTGTGTTTTTAAGCTTCTAGCAACTATATTAGGTCTATATGATAATTTTTTTATAGCATCCTTTACCCTTTTCTTCGTATCTTCATTTACCACATCTATATCATTTAAAACTCTAGATACTGTGGCAATAGAAACTCCCGCTTCTCTTGCAACATCTTTTATTGAAGCAGCCATATTTCTCAACTCCTATTTTTTTCTTATCCGATTATTTTTCTTATCCTAACAAATCACTTATCATATCATTATACTTATAAAACCTTCTTATTTCAAGCTATAATATGAACTTTAAACTATTAGTATAATTATATTATTCCCCATTCAAATGATTTTTACAATAATATCCGTACTTTATGATTAAAAAGAAAGTATGCGACAAATATCGCACACTTCCCAAAATCACTAATTATACTTTTTCTACAGTGAGTTCCAAATCTTCTCCATTTATCTTAACTGCATTGTATTCCCTTGTGGCATTGTACATAACTTCTACAGATAATGTATCCCGTTTGATTTGATCTTCAAATTTTAAAATTACATTTTGAAGCATTTCATTTCCAGATACATACAGTCTAATCTTGTCTGCAACTTCAAAACCGCTTTCTTTTCTCATGTTTTGAATTTTACTCAAGATCTCGCGTACATTTCCTTCCTCTTTAAGTTCCTCAGTGATATTAGTATCTAAGACTACTCCCATTTCGCCTTCTCCAGCAAATGCATAGCCTTCAAGTCCTTGCATAGTAACAAGTAATCTTTCACTATTTAATTCTATTTCTGTTCCATTTACGTTTATAGTAACTACCTCACCCTTATTTATAGTTTGGGCAAGCTCCATTTGGTTCATAGCCCCTATAGCTTTTTTGATGCCAGGTATTAACTTACCATATGGTTTACCAAGTACAGGTAGGTTTGGTTTTATTTCAAATTTAACATATTTAGAAAGATCAGCTCCTAGCTCTACTTCCTTAATATTAAGTTCTTCTTTTACTATGTCTCCATAGTATTCTGGAAGTGATCCCAGGCTAACTCGCATTTTAGCTAGTGGCTGTCTATTTTTTATATTAGCAGCATTTCTAGCGCTTCTTCCTAGTTTAACAGTCTTATAAGCCTTATCCATTTCATCTTCTAAAAGACTATCCACAAGGTCTTCTCTAAATTCAGGCCAAGCACATAAATGGACACTTTCTGGAGCGTTTTTATCAAAGGGCACCACTAAGTTTTGATATAACTCTTCTGTTACAAATGGTATAAAAGGAGCTGCTATTTTAGCAAAAGTTATGATAACTCTATATAGTGTCATGTAAGCGCCTATCTTATCATCTGTAAGTGACTCTACCCAGTACCTTGATCTATTACGTCTAACATACCAATTAGAAAGTTCATCAACAAAGGCTTCGAGTTCAAGCGCTCCTTGAGTTATTCTATAGTTTGTTAAATGCTCATCTGTACTCTTAACTAATGAGTTTAATTTTGACATCATCCATTTGTCCATAATATTTCCAGATACAAAATTGTCATATTTAGTTGGGTCAAAATTGTCTAAATCAGCATATAGAATGTAGAATGAATATACATTCCAAAGTGTTCCTATAAACTTTCTTTGTGCATCAATAACTGCATCTTCATAGAATCTTGATGGAAGCCATGGAGCACTAGCAGTATAAAAATACCATCTTAGAGCATCTGCTCCTTGATTATCTAGTACTGTAAATGGACTTAACACATTTCCTGTATGTTTAGACATTTTAAGTCCGTCTTTATCTAAGACGTGGCCAAGTACAATACAGTTTTCAAATGGGTTTGTATCAAATACAGTAGTTGATATTGCAAGTAGTGTATAGAACCAACCTCTTGTTTGATCTACTGCCTCTGAAATAAATTGAGCTGGAAAATCAGCTTCAAACATTTCTTTGTTTTCAAATGGATAGTGATGTTGTGCAAATGGCATTGACCCAGAGTCAAACCAGGCATCTATAACTTCTTCTACCCTAGTCATTGATTTATTGCATTTTGGACATTTTAAATGTACCTTGTCTATAAATGGTTTATGAAGCTCTATTCCTTCTGGCACATCAATTCCCTTTTCATTAAGTTCTGCTATACTTCCTATCATTTCGCGATGGCCGCATTCACATTCCCAAATTGGAAGTGGAGTTCCCCAATATCTAGTTCTACTTATACTCCAATCTATAACTCCTTCAAGAAATTTACCCATTCTTCCTGTTCTTACGTTATCTGGCATCCAATTAATTTTATTATTATTTTCTATAAGTTTGTCTCTAACTGAAGACATTCTTACAAACCAACTATCTCTTGGGTAATATAAAAGTGGTGTATCACATCTCCAACAATGTGGGTAGGAATGTGTGAATTTTTCTGATTTATATAAGACGTTATTTTCTTTTAGATATTCTACTATCTTAGCATCAGCATCTTTGACAAAAACACCCTTCCATGGAGTAACACAATCTATAAACTTACCTTCTACATCAACTAAATTAATAAGTGGTAGACCATTTTGTTTTCCAAGCATGTTATCGTCCTCGCCATAAGCAGGGGCAATATGAACTATACCTGTACCATCTGACAGAGTTACAAAGTCCCCATGAACTATATAGAAGGCTTTCTCTATAGGTGTTTCGAATTTAAACATTTGCTCATATTCAAGGCCCAAAAGCGCTTCTCCTTTAAATTCTCGTACTACTTCATAATCTCCCTCTAATTTTCCTAATAATTCTTTTGAAAGTATTAAAGTTTCATCTTCCTGTACCACTTCAACATAATCATATTTTTTGTTCACTGCAAGTGCCACGTTACTTGGAAGCGTCCAAGGAGTTGTAGTCCAAACAAGTATCGACTTTTCTTCGTCTTTTACTTTGAATTTCACATAAACTGAAGTTTCTTTTACATCCTTATATCCTTGAGCTACTTCGTGAGATGATAGCGATGTTCCACATCTCGGGCAATACGGCATTATTTTATGCCCTTTGTATACTAAGTCCTTATCCCACATTTGCTTTAATGCCCACCAAACTGATTCGATATAATCGTTATGGTAAGTTACATAAGGATTCTCCATATCTATCCAGTATCCAACTCTCTCAGACATTTCTTCCCACATGCTAACATAGCTAAAAACACTATTCTTACATTCTGCTACAAATTTTTCTACTCCATATGCTTCTATTCCAGGTTTACCATCAATTCCAAGTCTTTTTTCTACTTCTAGTTCTACTGGGAGTCCATGAGTATCCCAACCTGCTTTTCTAGGCACTTTGTAACCTTTCATTACCTTATATCTTGGAATTATATCCTTCATAACCCTTGTTAAAACGTGTCCTATATGTGGCTTACCATTGGCTGTTGGTGGACCATCATAAAAAGTGAAGGTCTCTCCTTCCTCATTTAAATCAAAATTCTTTTGAATAATATCTTTTTCCTTCCAAAGCTTAAGTATATCTTTTTCTATATCCATAAAGTTTTTTGAAGGATCATTTTTCTTGTACATAATAAAACTCCTTTCCCTATTTCATTTAATAATAGACACTTAGATTTGATTGAATTTATGGAATAATTATTTAAATTATCACCTTTGGGGTATTCATCATCTTAGCAACTGCTCATAACCTACGAGCTACAATATTTTTAAATATAAAAAAACTCCATCCTAAATAGGACGAAGTTAAATTCGTTATGCCACCTATATCATAAATACAAATTAAAGTACTATCATACTTTATCCTTTAACGCAGAAATACGGATAAGCTTACTAAATCTTCAGCTCTCAGCTCCTAGGTGATTTTCTTCAAACCTTCACTATGGGTTCACACCTTGCCCCACTCTCTGTAAGTTACCTGCTTAAATACTTTTCCTAATCAGTGCCTTTTTTTACTCATAATAATTTAAATACATTATAAATCAGTATGAACTTCCTACAATTATATAATAATGAATTTTCATTGTCAATTTCTTTTTCATTTATTCTTATATTCCCCATAAATAAGTCTATACAATTAAAAATCAAATTATATTTTTACGAACATTCATGCTCATTTCATTAAAATAGTACGTGAATACTACGGTTTTATGGCTATAATTGCAACTTTCATCATAGAATATGCATATTTTCATAGATATATGTGATATAATATTAGATAAAAAAGAAATTTACCGTGATTTGAATTAAAAATAAGAGTAGAATACGTTTACAAAATGAATTCACATTTTACTCAACTTGCAAAATAGCATGATTGTTTTGTATTTAAATATAATTCATGATGTTTTGTATTGACATACTTTCATTATTATAATAAAATCATTTTATTTAGTTGAGTCTTAGACATAAAATTTCCATATATATAAATGAAAGTGTTATTTTAATGTGAATGTTATTCTATTTCTAAAAATATTGATGGAGTCGCTTTCGTGGCTTTTAAATAAAAAGAATATATTTTAAAGGAGGAAGATTATTTTGAAAAAATTAATTTATGTAATTCCAAAAGAAAATCATTCTGAAAAAGATATTAAAGAAATTCTGCTTGCTCACTCTGAAGTGAAATTCGTTTCTCTAGTAGGTATTGACCTATCCGGAAATGACACCGATGAAAGAATTCCTATGACTGTATTTTTAAATGATATTAGCGGTTTCTCTAAGGGGGCTATACAAACTGACGGTTCCTCTGTAGTATTCCCAGGAATCGCTACTCTAAACAATGCTAAAACAGATATGCTTGCGGACTTTGATTGTAATTGGTTTATCGACTACAATTATGAAAACATTGATCCCGAAACAAATCTGCCTGTAGGAACTTTAAAGCTTCCATGTTTATTATTGCATAATAATATTCCAGTGGATTCCAGGTCTATCTTAAAAAAATCTGTTAGCTGCTTTAAAACAACTCTTCTTAATTTATTCAAAGAATATCCCTCCACACTCGCTTCTTTTAATTTTTCATATCAAGATATTGATGAAATTCTACTTACTTCTGCTACTGAGTTAGAATTCTGGGTAAAAACACCTAATGATAACGCTGATATAGAGGAACTATCTACTTCTCAAGAGCTAAAAGAGCAATATTGGAGTAGACTTAAAGGAAGCGTGCGAACTGCCCTAGAGCAATGTCTTACTCAAATGGAAGAGTATGGTTTCGAACCAGAAATGGGCCATAAAGAGGTTGGTGGTGTAAAAGCTCAACTAGGAGAAACTGGCTCACTAACTCACATTATGGAACAACTTGAAATAGATTGGAAGTTTTCTGATGCTCTTCAATGTGCGGATAACGAGCTATTTATAAGAAATTTAATAAGAGAAACCTTTAGACGTAACAGTTTAGATGTTACCTTTTTAGCAAAACCTGTACAAGATGTAGCTGGAAGTGGTAAACATATTCATGTTGGGGTAGCTGTAAAATTGAAAGACGGGAAGAGAGTTAATTTGTTTACTTCAACTAAAAAACATTTCCTAAGTACTATAGGTTATGCTTCCGCCATGGGAATACTTAAAAACTATGAAGTAATAAATCCATTTATTGCTCCAACAAATGATTCACTAAGAAGATTAAAACCTGGTTTTGAGGCCCCTGTTTGCATAGTAACTTCCCTTGGCCATAGTGTAGACGTTCCTTCAAGAAATAGATCTATACTACTGGCACTAATAAGAGACCTTGATAATCCACTTGCTACAAGATTTGAGCTTAGAGCTCCAAATCCACATACTAATACTTACCTAGCCTTAGCTACCATATATATGGGCATGCTAGATGGGATTGTATACTCTATAGAAAACAATAAAGGTGAAGATGACCTTTTAAAAGAATTATCTAAAGCACCCGGCGAGGATAGTGAATATTTAGAAAAGCATAGAGCATACAGAAGTGAAGAAAATGTATTTGATTTCTATACAACTGAGCAACGGGAAGAGTATTTTGGAAAAGCACCTAAAACTATTTATGAAAATCTTCTTGGCCTGGATGAATATCCTGAAAAGCTTGAAGTTCTTAAGGCTCATGACGTATTTACTACTAGTTTACTAAATAGTTTTAAAATGGCAATAACTACTAGATGGGTTACTGAAATAAATAATAGAATATTAAATACTTATGCAGAAGAAATTCGAAATTCTAAAATGATTCATACTCCTGAAAAGGCTTTAGATTTAGACTTGGCAAATTGGCAAAAAATTAACGATTTAAGACATTTTATAATGAAAGACACTTATTCAAAAACTAGCCTTTTTACTAAGATAAGAGAAGCTTCCAAAGTTGAAAACTACAAGGAGCTTTCTGTATTACAACTACAATTAGATGGACAGATGGAAGAACTTAGACTTTGTTATAGCAACTATAAAAAGAATTTGTTAGATATTTAAATTATATATTGTAAACCATAAAAAATCACCTAAATAGTAAAAACTATTTAGGTGTTTTTTTTATAATAATTTTAATTAGAAATTATTAATATACTATATTAGTTATTCCTAAAGTCTTAAGAATACCTGTTGAAATTGCCTTAGCTAACTTGTTTTGGTAGTCCTCAGTAACTAATAATTTTTCTTCTTCTGGATTAGAAACGAAGGATGTTTCTACCAATATGGCTGTAGCATCTGTATTATTTAAAACATAAAAACCTGCAGTTTTAATTCCTCTATCAAGTCTTCCAGTTTCTTTAATTAATTCAGTTTGTACAGCCTGAGCCAACTTTTGCCCAGCTAAATTCCCGCTAGAATAGTAAGTCTCAATACCACTAGCTGTGGGAGTAGCGGCATTGGCATGAATACTTACAAAATAATTTGGTTTAGCGCTATTTGAAACATCACATATTGCTTGAAGACTTTCGGTTAAAGTGGTGGACGGAGCTATTTCGTCACTAGTTCTTGTGTACACCGTTTCAACACCATTTTTAATTAATATATTTCCTATTTTTAAAGAAACTTGTAACACTATATCCTTTTCTTTAGTTCCCATTGGCCCTACTGCTCCTGAGTATCTTCCTCCATGACCTGGGTCTATTACTATCTTGTAGTTATTTTTAGTAACATTAATTATGACTTTAACTTTCTTATCATAATTTGCTATACTTCCCTCATAGGTATAAGTACCTATTGTATTTAGAAAAACTGAATTTTCAAGCCATTCTACTACAACAGCTTTTGCCACGTTATTGCTCATTGTAGCTTGTACCGTTTTAGGGAATGTATATGTATTGCCTTCTTCCAAATTTACAACTATATCTGTCACTGAAGATATTGGAAAAATAGAATCATAATAAGTATCTGTATTGGCAAATCCAGCATAGTTCATTAGCCCATTCGCTATAGCCTTTGCAGTATTATTTTGATATTTGTCACTACTGAGTAATATCTCTTCAGCTGGATTGCTTAAAAACCCTAATTCCAACATTACAACAGGAAAGCTTGTCTTTTTTAGTATCCCAAAATTTGTTGTTTCACCTGCTAATTGTATTCCCCTATCTTTAGCATCTGTTGCTTTTATAATTTCACTTTGTATTGAACCTGCTAACAACTTATTCTTATTACTAATATCAGATAGGTAATATGTTTCAATACCACTGGCTTCGGTATTTGAAGAATTATTAGTGTTTATACTTAAAAATATATCAGCCTTTGCATTCTTTGCTATTGCAGCTTTCGCATCATCCTCATCACTGGCACTCCAAGGTACTTCATCAGTGCTTCTAGTATATACTACATTGAATCCTCTTAATTTTAGTATATTACCTAGTTTTAACGCTGTACTTAAATTTATATCCTTAGCCTTAGCGCCCTTTACACCAGTGATTGCTTTATAGAACTGAGCGGGATCTATACATACCGTAACCTCACTTGGTTTTGTAGGTGTACTTGGTTTTGTAGGTGCACTTGTTTTTATAGTTTCTGTATTAAAATTCATTCTAACTTCCTTAGGAAGGGGTTTACCATCTGTAGACTTAACCTTTTCCGTCACTATTAAGGTATATGTCTTATTAAATTCATAATTTTTTACAGGACTTACTGTTACCTTTTTATTGTCACTAGATAAACTAACCTTGACTTCTATGTAACTATTATTTTCTCCAACTACCTTAATGTTTGTGTTGGTAACAGTAGCTGGACTTAAAGGTTTATTGAAACTCACTGTCCAGGGCTTGCTAACTAGCACCTCGTTTTTAGGCCCCATATCTACATATGCACTAGCCTTAACTGTTGTTTGCATAGGTATGAATAATGCAAAAGTTAAAATCATAATTGTAAAAGCTTTAAAGATATTTTTCATATAACCCCTCCTAACCCCTCATATTTTATTATTTATATCATTAGTTAGATAATTTTAAGCATGATTGTAAATTATGGTATTAATCCTGAGATAATTATACTACAATTTTATTACCTTCTCTATAGTTTATAAATATTTTTCAAATATTTATTGAAATTCAAAATACTTACTTTTTAAAAATAGTTTAGCTTCCTTCTTTTACAACTACAATTAGATAAACTAATGTAGAACGTAGACTTTGTAAATTATCGTTAATAAAAAAATCACCTACATTGTAAAATACTACGTAGGTGATTTTTTAAATAATATAAATTAAGGGAGTATATTAGTTATTCCTAAACTCTTAAGAATACCTGTGGAAATTGCCAAAGCTAATTTATCTTGGTAAGCATCGGTAACCAATAATTTTTCTTCTGTTGGATTAGTAAGGAACGATGTTTCTACCAATATGGCCGTAGCATTTGTATTATTTAAAACATAAAAATTAGCAGTTTTAATCCCCCTATTAACTCTTCCAGTTGCGTTAATTAATTCCGTTTGCACAGCTTGCGCAAGCTTTTGCCCTGCTACATTACCAGGAGAATAGAAGGTTTCTATTCCACTTACTGTCGATGCTGAGTAAGCATTGGCATGAATGCTTACAAAAAAATCTGGTTTAGCAATATTTGAAACATCACACTTTTCTTGAAGACTTTGTGTTTTATCAATTGTCCTTGTGTATACGACTCCAACACCATTCTTAGTTAATATATTTCCTATTTTAAGAGAAATTTGTAGTACTATAGTCTTTTCTTTTGTTCCTAATGTTGTTCCTATTGCCCCAGGATCATTTCCTCCATGTCCTGGATCTATTACTACTTTGTAGGTATTTTTAGCAACATTGATTATTACATTAACTTTCCTATCATAATTTGCCATAACCCCTTCATAAGTATAAGTACCTACATCATTTAGATAAACTGAATTTTCAGCCCATTGTACTGCAACATCTTTTACAGAGTTATTACTCATAGTAGCTTTGACAGTTTTAGGGAAGGTATATGTACTTCCCGCTTGTAAGTTAGCCACTATATCTCCCACTGAAGATATTGTAAAAATAGAATCATAGCTAGTATCTGTATTAGCAAATCCAGCGTACTTCATTAACCCATTTGCTAAAGACTTTGCAGCATTGTTTTGATATTTATCGCTACTGAGTAATATTTCTTCCGCTGGGTTGGTTAGGAACCCTAATTCAACCATTACTGCAGGAGAGCTTGTCTTTTTTAATATCTGAAAATTTGAAGTTTCCATTGCAAGTTTTATTCCCCTGTCAACAGCCTCTGTTGCTTTTATTAGTTCAGTTTGCATTGCATTAGCAAGCAACTTATTACTTCCACTATCAGATATGTAATATGCTTCAATTCCATTTGCTTCAGTATTTGAAGCACTATTAGTATTTATACTTAAAAATACATTAGCCCTTGCATTCTTTGCTATTGCGGCTTTTGCATCAGCCTCATTACTTTCGCTCCAAGGTACTGAATCAGTGTTTCTAGTATATACCACATTGAATCCTCTTGCTTTTAGTATATCACCTAGTTTTATTGCTACGCTTAAATTTATATCCTTAGCCTTAGCACCATTTTTACCAGTGATATCACTAAAATACTGAGCTGGATCTATACATACCGTGAACTCGCTTGGTTTTGATGGCGTAGCTTGGGTATTAAAGGCCATTCTAACTTCTTTAGGAAGAGGTGTTCCATCACTAGATTTAACCTTATTAGTAACTATCAAGGTATATGTCTTATTTACTTCATAATTATTGACAGGACTTACTATTACTTTTTTGTTCTCATTAGATAAACTAACCTTGATGTCTATGTAATTATTATTTTCTCCAACTACCTTAATGTTTGTTGTGTTAACCGTAGCAGGACTTAAAGGTTTATTGAAACTCACTGTCCAAGGCTTGTTAACTACCACATTGTTTTTAGGACCCATATCTACATAGGTACTAGCCTTAACTGTTGTTTGCATAGGTATGAACACCGCAAAAGTTAAGATCATAATTGTAAGTGCTTTAAAGATATTTTTCATATAACCCCTCCTAACCCCTCATATTTAAATATTTTTATCATTATTTAGATAATTTTAAGTTTGCTTGTAAACTATGGTATTAACCTTGATATTATTAACTACAATTCTAATCTCACCTCTATACTTTATAAATATTTTTTAATATTTTTCAATTATTTATTGAAATCCAAAATATTTACTTTTAAAATAGTATATAATTCAAGAAATATGCCATAATTGAATGATAAACAACCATATAAAATTTTCTCTCACTATACAATACGTACCGTTTAACTAATTTGTTTCAATTTAAGATAAAATATTTAAAAATAATTTAGAAAAGGAGGATTTACATGGAAATAACTTGGCTAGGACATTCATGCTTTCTTTTGCAAGATTCAAAAGGAAGAAAGCTTTTAACAGATCCATTTGATACTACTCTAGGATATGAAATTTATAAAGGCAGCCCAGACATTGTAACCATAAGCCATCAACATTTTGATCATAATTATACAAAGGAATTAGATGGTAACTATAAAGTAATAGATAAAATCGGTATTTTTAATATATGTGATATACCTATAAAAGGCACTCCCTCTTATCACGACAAAAATAAAGGTTCAAAACGTGGTGATAACATAATATTCACATTTAAAATGGAGGACTATACCTTCTGTCATTTAGGAGATTTAGGTCATAGTCTTTCAGATGATGATATAGATGCTATTGGAAGTGTAGATATATTGTTTATTCCTGTAGGTGGTAATTACACCATAGGTGGCAAGGAAGCCGCGGAAGTTACTAAAAAAATAAACCCCAAAATAGTTATACCCATGCACTATAAAACTTCACTAGTATCCTTTCCCTTAGATGGTGTAGAAGCATTTCTTATGCATATGAAAAATGCAGTAAAAATAGATAGTAATACACTAATAATTAGTGGTGAACTAAGGGAATCACTGACTGTTAAAATATTAAATTATATTTAAATAGAACAAAGTCATATATTGCTAGAAATGCTATTTGAACGAACTTAGCATTTTACGCAAGATATGACTTTTTAGCATATTTATTTATTCCATAATATAATTTTATTTTCCGAAATACTCTTTTGAACATCAATGATTCTCTGGTTGGAGGAGCCAGTATACTTACTAGCATCTGCTTTTAATTCTTCATTAAACTTACCATCAATAAGTACGTCTATGAATCTTAGTAGCCCTAGTTTGTCTCTATCTCCACTATGTAGTATCTCTTCAAACGCGTATCCACTATAACACCAAATATTTAACCCTAGGCTTCTAACGCCCTCTGACAATTTTGATAGTGCTAATGCACTTTCAAAAGGTTCTCCGCCTGAGAAGGTGACCCCCTTAATTATGGGCATATTCTTTACTATTTTTTTCAGAATATCATCTACAAAAACAGAATCACCATAATCAAAACCTTGCATAACCTGATTTTGGCAGCTCACGCATTTATGCATGCAGCCAGATACAAAGACTACCGCCCTCATTCCATCTCCATTTACTAATGAATTATCTAAAAACCCACCTATTTGAAGTTTCACTAAAGTACACCGCCTTTTAATAAGTAGCTGTATGATTACCAGTATGGGATATTCTATCTGCTCTCTCTGCTGTTTTTCCACTGCCAAATCTTTCATCTAAACTTAAGTAACCTGTTACTCTTGAAATTCCTTGTATATTATGACTCCCACATTTGTTGCATTTTTGAACCCCACTTTGGAGATAGGTTCCACAGTCTTTACAATATCTTATATGGAAATTAATTCCCATATAGCTAATATTTGTTTGCTTATATGCATAATCTAATATGTCCATTATAATTTCTCCTGTTGGGTAATCATCAAGTTCTATATAACTAATGTGCCCAGCATTACATAATTTATGG
>NZ_JAHLEF010000005.1 GCF_018861755.1 Clostridium sp. CF012
AGTACCCTATAAAAGTTTAAAAAAATACCCTAATATCAGAAAATATGATATTAGGGTATTTTTAAGGCTCTTTTTTTAGAATGTCCTTGACACAGGGTCCACTTTATTAACTTCACAGCCTTTTCTTTTATTTTAATTGCTCCTTAGTTTTACCCAATTTGTATACTGGTCATAGACATAGAACTATGTTGTATCCCTTTATATATAAACTTAACTTCATCTGCTTCTTCTTGCAGTCCCGCTATATAAAGTAATGGTAGATAATGTTCCTTTGTAGGTACAGATAATTTAGCTGTTTTGCCTAATTTTTCATAGGATATAATATTATCATGCATTCTACTTACAATAGCTTCCGAAATGTAATCATCAAATTCAGTTGCCCACTCAAAGGGTGCTGCATCCATATCATAATTCATAATTCTTAGGTTATGCACTATGTCCCCGCTTCCTATTATTAAAATTCCTTTTTCACGAAGCGCTGATAATTTTCTGCCAAGGTTATAATGGTAATTCTCATCCCCTAACCTATTTAAACTCATTTGAAACACAGGTATATCGGCCTTTGGATACATATGGGTCAGTACGGACCAAGCACCATGGTCTAGCCCCCACTCCTGCGTTAGCATAACATTCGAATCCACAAGTTCCATGGCTACCATCTGCGCATATTTTTTAGAACCAGTTGGGTTATACTTGATATTGTAAAGTTCTTCCGGAAAACCATAAAAGTCATAAATCTGTTTAGGTGCATCACTGGCTGTAATGTAAGTACCATTGGTCTCCCAATGGGCAGAAATCACTAAAATTGCTTCTGGCTTTGGTATATTTTCTATTGATTTACAAATAGCTTGTGTATAGGAATTGTCTAAAATTGCATTCATGGGACTACCATGTCCAATAAATAATACAGGCATTTTTTTATTCATTTATAATTACCTTCCTCTCTATATTATAAATTACTGACCTATTTGACACTCTAATTTTATCTCTTCACAATTATTAAATTCAGAAAATCTTTTAATACAGTCATAAATATTCTCAACAAATTTATCAGGGTTTACAATATCATCCTCAAACCAGAAATTTTTCACTATAAGTTGTTTTAGCTTTTTATCATTTACTATTTCTATCCTACCAATAAACCTTTCTCCAGACAATACAGGCAAAACATAATGACCATACTTTCTCTGAAGAGTAGGCGTGTATATTTCCCACTTGTAGTCGAAATTAAAAATCACTTTTATTAGCTTTCTATCCCAAAGCATATTATCAAGAGGTGCAATAAACTCTGTTCTCCACTTGAACTCATTATCACGCAACACCCTGTCAATGAGGGGTCTATCCCCGGACAAGCAATAAAAACTATCAGATATATTTTCAATTAGAATTTCTATAATTTCGTCTTCTTGAAATAATTTCTGATATATCATTTTTCGATTAGCCGCTTTTAAGCTACCAATTCCAAGCAATGCGTCTGATGGCTTATTCCAGAGCATTCCAACTGCACCAATACGTCTTAGAATTTGCCACTCCAGATATTCTTCCTGCGTTAAATTTGGATCACTAGCAGACAGAATTTCATTATCTATGTGATCCCTCGCAAGAGAATACTGCTTAATTGTTCCTTTTTTATGATGAATAATTAGCTCTCCACGAAAATACATAGTTTCAAGGGCTGCCCTGGATAATGTAGTAGGATTCCAAGCCCAGTCAACCTTCTCTTTTAAATTAATATCTTTTGAAGAGGCAAACCCTTTTTCTTTAATAATTAACTTTATCTCTTCTGAGACAGCATTTACCTGCTCCATGCTTCTACCATATCCAAGGTAAGAGGCCCTGAGCCTCGCGAAGTATTTCCAGTCCTCTATACTGAATATAGACATGTTCTTATCAAGGTAATCTATAAGTTTTCTGTCTATGTATAAAAGCTTATAAAGCATATCTTTAGTAAAGCCTTCTATTCTTGATTGCAATACCAATTCTGCATTTTTACCACAAACATCAATGGGGTCAAACTGAATACACCCTGCCTGTTTAATATAGTCACAAACGCCCTTTTCTTCAATAAATTTATGTTGTCCCATTAACCCTTGCTTTAGCAAAATAAACTCTCGAGCTTGTTTATTTGTAAGATTTACTGATTTCATAATGTTTCTCACCTTCTACTTTATTGCATTTGTTTATCAGGTTAAAATCGTCATTAATTTCATATACTCAGTGTATCACAAATGATTTTTTTTTGACATGGATTAACATATATTAAATAATTGGTTGCATAACATTTTTAGGTGATTTATTTATTTGAAATCAAAAAAAGCTCTTGAGAAATCAAGAGCTTAGATGGTCACTAAATTTAATGTACTTTTCTTTAATAGTTCTGTGGGTTTCATCCCTCTCATCATTAGTTGTATAATTGCATGTTTTATTTCATCATACTTACTGAAAATAACTTCTGCACTTTCAATATCATGATATACCTTCCAATAACCTACCAATTTACATTTAGTATTGGGACAGTCAACAAAGGATGTTACATCTTCTATAGGATATCCTAGGAAAATTCCAATTTCATGAGGGCACATGTATTGGAATCTTCTGCCGAGTAATAATAAACATTGCGCAGCATCCATGTCTTCATTGTATCCAAATCTTTTTAAGAACTCCATATTTTTATTATCCCGAATACTTAAATTAATTTTTTCACTATTATAAAATAGTACAAGAGTAGTTGTTTCATCTTTTTTTAATTCAAAGTAATCAACATCTAGCTTACCTTTAACTTCATTTTTATATTTTTCCCATATGTTATTTAAATTTCTATTACTATTACTAAAATTAATTAAAGAGGATGTCTTATGTTTTCTTATAGTTGGTGCAGCATTACGTATTATTACTGAAAATAAATACTCCAGTTCATCATATTCATTTACAATCTTTAAAAGTTTACTTATCTCTTCTGTTTTCATAAAACAACCTCCATTAACTTCATACTGGAACTTTTTAAGCTTTCGACAACAACTCACCAATTTCCTTGCACTTTTCTATGCCTTCACTATCCGCAGCATAATTAATTATAAGTCCATCTACTATAACCTTGGCACCATATCCTTCCATTCTCTCTTGCCAATCAGTCATCCATTCTCCATTACCCCATCCATAAGAACCAAACAATATAATATTTTTACCATTTACCACGCTGGCAATTGACTCAATAAATGGTTCCATTTCTGATTCCTCAAGCTCCTCAGCTCCCATAGATGGACATCCAAATGCTACTGCATCTGCCTTTGAAACATCCTCCACATTTGCGTCTCCTACATTAAGTAGTCTAACGTTTGTATCTCCTTTTTGGGAACCTTCCATAATCCATTCTGCCATAGCCTCTGTACTCCCTGTTCCACTCCAATAAATAACAACTATATTTTTCATTTTTTTCCTCCTCATATTTTAAATATGTACTTCTATATTAAATACTCACTTAGTTAAATTATCTGTTTTTAGAATCTAAATACTTTCTTGCAGCATTCATGTTGTCTACAATATATTGAACTATATCAGGAGCAAACATTAATCCTGTATTAATAATTATTTCATTAATACATTCTTCAAAACCCATAGCTTTTCTATAAGGCCTATCAGATGTCATAGCATCAATTGAATCGCATACTGCAATTATCCTTGCCCCTAGTGGTATATTAATTCCAGCTAATCCCTCTGGATAACCTTTCCCATCCCATCTTTCATGGTGATAAAGAACAATTTCACTTATATACTTTAACCTTATTGATTTGCTTAAAATATTATATCCTATTTTAGGATGCATTTTTATAAATTCCCATTCATCAGGTAATAACTTCCCTTTTTTGTTTAAGACTTTATCTGGAACTCCTATTTTACCTATATCATGTAAATGCGCAGCTATATGAATATTTTCAAGGTCAACCCCTTTAATTCCAAAGCCTTTTGACAGTTCATAACTCATTGATGCGACTCTTTCCGAATGACCACTTGTGTAATTATCTTTAGCTTCAAGTGCCGCCACTAAGCTTTCAATTATGTCATGAAATATTTCACTCTCGCTAAATTTAGGTAACACTTCTCTAAACATTTATATCCCCTTAATACAATTGTGAATATTGTTTGCTATGTGTATCCATGAACGCTTAGAAAAAGTTATTTGCACACCATATTTTTTAGATTCTTTTTTAATAATATTCATTAATGAATGATTTATAAAATCTACTAAAACTAATACTAAATCCGTTTCATAGGATAATTTAATTTTTTTATCTCCAGGTTTTCTTCCACTTATATGTTGTATCTCGGAAAATCCATTTTCAGATAATTTCTGAATAATATTTTCTATCCTATCCCCTCCCACAACTAAAATACTCATAAAACTCACCCCTTAAATTAATTCACATACTTAATCTCTATTTTTATTTAACACTTGTATTACATTTGTCCTCATACTTATTGATATTGATTATCGTTCTTATTTGTATTATAATATAAATAAGCTATATTTTTATTAAAATTATTACTATATTTTTTAAGAATATTAAGGAGATATTATGAATACTTTACTAAATCATACTGAACTGGCCACAAATATTAGAGATAACAATTTAGAAAATGCCAAATCCCTTTACATAAAAAAGATAAGAACGCTATTACATTTATCACATAACCCAAATGAATTAAAAAAACTGCTATATTCAATTAACATCTTTGTATACACTTATTTCTGTATCAACAGTTCAATATCCCTAGAGGATTCATGCAGTGTTAACCACGATCTCATAGATAAATGCCTCTCAAAAGAGGAGTTAATGACACTAGGAGAAAAAATTATTAAGGGCTACATAGAATTCATACATAATGATAATGTAATATCAAATAATGAAATTATAAAAAATGCACTTACTTATATTCACACAAATATTGAAAACAAGATAAGTTTAGACAAAGTTGCAGCTCACATTCATATAAGCAGTAACTATCTATGTTACCTTTTTAAAGAGAATACTGGTTTTAAATTTTGCGAATATGTAAATATATGTAGAATAAATGCAGCCAAAGATTTCTTAGATAATTCCTCCAGTCCTATAGAAATAGTTTCCTTTAAATGTGGATTTAATAGTCAAAGTCATTTTTCTACCACCTTTAAAAAATATGTAGGTACTTCGCCTAATGAATATAGAAAAAGGACCCGATAATAAATTATTAATTTTCATTATCAATCTATTGACATTTTCAGTTGTAAATGATATTCTTTATCAGTGAGAAGTAAATTAGTAGGTAAGCTACAAGAAAGGGTGATGTATCATGTTATTATCAAAAGCAAAAATCGGCGATACTTTTAATATTAAACAAGTTGAAGGTAAAGAAAAGGTTAAAAAATTTCTTTTTACTTTGGGATGTTTTGAAGGCGAAGAAATCACTCTTATTTCGAAACTTGCAGGAAACTATGTGGTAAATATTAAAGATAGTAGATATGCGCTTGATGAAAATATGGCAAAATCTATTACGATATGTACATAAGATATGTTGTTAATTTTTTTTATTTAATATAATGTCATTGATATGCTATAAAGTACATAGCATATTATTTTTGCTCTACAATTGATAATGATTATTAATATTAAATGAATTTATATAATGAGGAGGAATTTTCTATGAAAATAGCATTAGCTGGTAATCCAAATTCAGGGAAAACTACACTATACAATGGGATTACAGGGAAATCGGAGCATGTAGGAAACTGGTCTGGCGTTACTGTATCAAAGAAGGAATCAGATCTTAAGAAAAAGTATAATTCCAAGGGTCTTGATGTTAAAATCGTTGACCTTCCAGGTACATATTCTATTTCACCCTTTACTGGTGAAGAAGCAATTACTAGAGACTTTATCTTAGACGAAGCTCCAGATGTAATTATTAATATTGTTGATGGTGCCAACGTTAGTAGAAGTTTATTTTTTACAACTCAGCTTCTAGAACTGGGAATCCCGGTAATCATTGCTCTTAATAAAAATGATATTATATCCAAAAGAGGAGATATTATAGATATAAATCTTTTAAGTAGTGAATTAAATTGTAAAGTTATTGCTACTACTGCCACCTCTGAGGATGGGTTATTAAATTTAATTAATGAAGCTGTTAAGCTGGGCCAGGAGAAGAAACCTCAAATTGCGCCAGTTTTTGCAGATAGTGATTCCGATCTGGCAAGACAAAAGTTTGTAGATGGAATAGCCCTAAAATCTCAGGTTAAGAAAAGAGATGCTAGCAAGATCACCTTTTCTGATAAAGTAGATAGAGTTGTAGCACATAAATGGTTAGGTCTGCCTATATTTTTCGTGATCATGTGGGCAGTATTCGCATTTTCTATTGAAGGGCTAGGTGGGTACTTATCAGGATACTTTAATGATGTAGTGTTTGGAGAAATTGTTCCAAAGGCAGCGAATGCTTTTTTACAGGGCCTGGGGGTTAATTCACTATTGCAAGCCCTTATTGTAGATGGTGCCATCGGTGGTGTTGGAGCTGTTGTAGGGTTTTTACCTCTGGTTATGGTATTATTCTTTTGCTTATCACTACTTGAAGACTGTGGATATATGGCTAGAGTAGCAGTAGTAATGGATCGGTTTTTCAAAAAGATCGGATTATCTGGAAAATCTATTATACCAATGATTGTAGGTTCTGGTTGTGCTATTCCCGGTGTTATGGCAACGAGAACTATAGAAGATATTAATGAAAGGAGAATGACTACAATTCTTACTCCTTTTGTACCTTGTGGTGCTAAACTCCCAATTATTGCTCTGTTTGTAGCTGTATTTTTTCCTAAGAATTCTTGGGTTGGACCTAGTATGTATATCATCGCGATTACAGTTATTGTACTTGCCGGACTTCTACTTAAGAAAATTTTCGTATGGGACAACACCTCTCAATTTATTATGGAACTTCCTGATTATAAATTTCCTAGTTTAAAATATGCTTTTCTTCAAATGATGGACAAAGCAAAAGCTTTTATTATTAAAGCTGGAACAATTGTACTTGTGTGTAACACCTTAGTATGGTTCGCACAGGCATATAGCTGGAATCTTAGCCCTGTAATAGACCAGAGTTCAAGTATACTTGCTTCAATTGGGTCGGTAGTTTCTCCGATTTTTATTCCTCTTGGATTTGTTGGATGGCAGCTTGCAGCTGCAGCCATAACCGGTTTTATTGCAAAAGAAAATATTGTTGCAACATTTGCTGTATTACTGGCTGTGACTTCAGAAGAGGCATTACATTTGCCTGGAGGTGTATTAACACAATTTTTTACACCAGTAACTGCTTTTGCATACCTTGTATTTAATCTATTTACCCCTCCTTGCTTTGCAGCAATTGGAGCTATGAATTCGGAAATGGGTTCAAAAAAATGGTTATTTAAGGCTCTGGGTTTCCAATTTGGTGTTGGATACACTTTAGCCATGCTAGTAAACCAAATTGGGTCACTTATAGTATACGGTAAACCAGCAGCAGGTCTTATACCATCTATAGGAATAGCTGTTATTACCGCAACTTTTCTTGTTATAACCATTAGAAAAGCGGATTCTAAACGTGCGCAGTTAGGAGTTGAAATGTAATATGGGTAATATAATAGTTGGTTTAGTTTTTGCATGTATTATAATAATAGCTTTTAAAAAAGTTTATACTGATACCAAAAATAATAAATGCAGTTGTGGCAGCAGTTGCTCTGATAAAAGCAAGTGCAATAAACGCTAATTTTCATAAAATATAAAAGAGGCTATGCATCAAATTTAAAATTTGATGCATAGCCTCTTTTATACTTTATTCTTTATTTCTTATATATTTTAGACTTATACTTGGATTGCTTGTTTTTGTTGATCTAATCTCAAAATGATTTAAGGAAGCTACAAAAGGTGTGAGCTTTGTATAGCCATAGTTTCTTGTATCAAAATCTGGATATCTCTTATTAAGAGTGCTACCCAATTCACCTAAAAATGCCCAGCCGTCTTCATCTGAAATCTCAGTTATAATAGTTTTAATAGCCTCTACTAATTTATCGGTACTTGTCATACCAAGCTTAGATTCTTCTTGTATTTGTATTCCTTTAGTAGTAGTTGTTTCGGTATTTTTGGGCGACATTGAAGCTAATACTTCAAGATATTTAAACTTCTCACAAGCTGAGATGAAAGGTGTAGGTGTTTTCTTTTCTCCCATGCCGATAACATACATACCAGCCTCCCTAAGTCTTGCTGCGAGTTTAGTAAAGTCACTATCACTAGACACAATGCAAAAGCCATCAACATTCTTTGAATAGAGTATATCCATGGCATCAATTATAAGGGCTGCATCTGTTGAATTTTTACCTGTGGTATAACTGTATTGTTGTATTGGACTAATAGAATAATTAAGCAATACATTCTTCCAGGAAGCTAGTTGAGGCTTGGTCCAATCTCCATAAATTCTTTTATATGTAGGTGTTCCATGATTTGAAATTTCATCAATTATATACTTTATATATTTATCAGATACATTGTCAGCATCAATCAAAACTGCTATTTTTTTATCCTTTTCCATTTTTATCTCCTTCACACCTTAATGTCTTTAAACTATTTTGCAGAAAATATAATACTCATACTCATTACTTTAAAATAACATACTATTCTATAGAATTCTACAAAATCCTAAATATTCCTTCTTAATTTATATAATTATTGTAATCACGCATAATTTCTTTTAAATGAAATATAAATAATTAGATTATCAGTTATTGACAACTTATATTTTATGTCATCAATAGTATGTTTTATTTTCAATATTCGATACATTTACAAATTAATTATTTAACATTTTCTAAATATTATATTTTAAAAAACACTATGAAGGATTATTGAAATTCAATAATTATTCATAGTGTTTTTATTAAATCATGAAAGCTTTCCATCAAATTGTTCTCTAAAAATGAATTTTATACCTGCTTATGCTTTTTTATAATCTTCACTTCTACAACTTAAACTCACCTACTATTAAATCAAGTATTTGCGATACGCTCTTTAATTTTTCTGATGCTCGTGCTACATTTTCCATTTCCATAGATTGCTCTTGAACACTAGCACTAACCTGCTCTGTAGCCGCAGCTGTTTCTTCTGAAACAGCTGAAATATCATGTATTGCTTCTAAAACTATATTTTTATTATCATTTACAGTTTTAATATTATTACTAAGCTCCTCTATTTGTATTACTGTATCTTTAATAGATGACTTAATATAGGTAAAGGCACTTTCTGCTCCCTCCATGGCTTTGTTAGCTTCAATATTTATGTTTGAAGCATTATCCATATTAGTTTTGGTTCCCCTTATTTCATTTTGAATTTCTTCCACCAAACTACTTATTTCATTTGTTGAATTAGCCGTTTGTTCAGCTAATTTTCTAACTTCATCAGCTACTACTGCAAAGCCTTTTCCACTTTCTCCAGCTCTTGCAGCTTCTATAGCTGCATTTAGTGCAAGTAAATTAGTCTGCTTTGCTATAGCTTATATACTATTTATAATTTCTCCAATAAAGCTTGATTTACTGGAGAGGAGATTTATATTGACTTCTAGTTCACCTATAGCTTTATCGTTTTCCTTAAACTTGTGTGAAAGTAATTCCATAGATTTTATACCTTTATTGTTTATATCATCTGTTTTATTCCAGTATTCTTTAACTAAATTAGTGCTGTGGACAGCATTATCAATTTCTTTTGCAAAACTTACAATTTTTTCAGTGAAGTAATAACCATCCATCAATTATACTTGAATACTTCTCACTAGTTACTACTAGATTGTTGGTAGCTTCTTTTAATATTAATTTATTAGAAATCAGATATCCTGTAAATGTAGAAAAACAAAGCACAACTAAGACTATTAAACATATAAATGTTATAATTCTCGTTTTAATACTTTTCATTTTTTAAGCCCCCCTTTATTGTCAAACTAACACTTCATATTGGAATTGAAATTACTTAGTGCAGCTAGAGAAATATCCAAATTAAAAGACTACTGCCTTGATAAAGCTGTAGTCAAAAGCTCCGCCATCATTCTCACCCATTTTAAATAGATTTATGTATATATATTACTGTTATCGTATATTATGCAAAAACTTTAGTAAGTATTCATCTACTATTTTAAGCATACCATGAGATTCCAGTATTTCTGCTAGTCTTTTTTTGTTCAAATTTACTACCAAAACAAGTTATTTATTAATTTTTTTTAATTATATGGCATTCATACAAGTTAGATATTATTACTTTAAGGATAGCGTAAATAGGCACAACCGCAAAGGCTGCCAAAGGTCCTCCTACTGCAACTGCACCTATTACTAAGCATATGTCAGTTAAAGGATGTATTTTCATTGCATGAGACATAATTGCAGGAACAACAACTCTCCCTTTTAAAGTCTGCACAACGATGAACACAATTACAAGTTTTCCTATCATAATAAATCCCATGCTCAAAGCAATAATTGAGGGAATAATCATGGAAATAAAAAAACCTATAAAAGGAATAAACGCCAAAATAAAAGTTATTGATGCGAAAAGCGGAGCATTGGGAATACCTATAATTTTATAGCCAATAAATATCATAGTGGATAAAGCAAGAGCCACTTTTGCTTGGCCCGTAACATAGGCGCCCAAAACCGTATCACTCTCTGAAAGAATTTTCGATACATTTTTTTTATACTTTTCAGGGATTATGCACATAATTCTATCTTTAAATTTAGTACCATCTTTAAGTAAATAAAATAATATTACCAACATAAGCAATAGCGTTGAAAATGTGTGTAATGCATACTTTACTGCAAACATAAGGGTATTAACCAAATTCTTCGTATAAATATTAACTATATTGGTAAAGGCCTTATTAATCTCATCAGTAGGTATATAGTTACTAATTTTATTCATCATTTGATTAATAGAGTTTTGGTTTTTCACAATATTAGTTAGTTCTTCTATTGTTCCAGCAAACTGATTTGCGATATAATTACTAAAAAAAGTTATACCACCTGCGGCAATAAATAGTCCCAGTATTAATGTTAATAGAGCTGAGATACTTGGCTTTAATCCATTCTTAATAAAAATCGTATTTAATGGTTTTATAATATAAAACAAAAAAAGAGAAAATATTAATGGAGTTAAAAATGATTTAAAAAGTATTCTTATAAGTCTATGAACAAAAAACATCTTACCAAAAAGAAGTAAACTCAAAAAAAACAGATTAATAATCAGTAAATTTTTTAACATGTTATTTTTTAACATAACTACCCACTTCCTACGTTTAGTACATACAACATAGTTTGAGCATGTAGCTATGCACTTATTCATAATAGATACATTTTAAACGTTAATAAGAGTAGTTTTTTAGGTAAATAAAAAAAGCATGCTAATTTTACTGATTTAGCATACTTTTTTGTTATAAAATCTATTGCAAAAAACCAATTTCATCTTATCTTTTCTTCATTCTATGTAACATCCTCAGCCTTATATGAAAACCTTTGGTATGGCTGCATATCCACTTAAATACATCATTTGTGAGTAGTACATTCTAAAATCAAGTATATCACCTAATTTAATTTCAACGCAATCTTCAATATCAATAATTAAATGATCAGAACTGCTTCCCACAATTTTAACACCTTGTTTTTGTGGAATTAGATTATCTTGCAAACCAAAATCCTGCTTTCCCACTGCAAGTAACGCTCTTTTTCTTATTCCATTATCCTCATAGGTTGGCTTATTTCCAAAAGCATCAATAAATACTTCCCCCACAGGATGCGTAGGTTTACATTTTATTTCCACAACTTGAGCTTTTAGTACAAAAGCATCCTTATGCATATGTTTCATATCGTATCCCCAAAATTCTTCTAAATCTACTGCTAATAGTATTCCCTCGCCTATTCTTAAATTATTTACTCTTTTAGGCATATCACCATCTATTAATAGTGGTAATGAACTTGTAGCACCTCCAGAAATCATTTCTAATCTCCTATTTATTTTACTTTCAATTATTTCTGTAATATCACAAAGTCTTCCTAAATTTTCTTGTGTAGGCCTTATTGATCCATAACAACCTAAATTAGTCCCTACTCCATATATCTCAACATTTTTAAGATTATTTTCAACATATTCTGCTAATTTAATGAATTCTTCCTCATCAAATACACCTTCTCTTAAATCTCCAAGGTCAAGCATTAAAATCACCTTATGGTTTTTGCCTTGCAATTCACATTCCTTTTGAATCATATTCAATGTTTCTAATTCAGAATTTAGGCTGACAGAAGCAAATTCAACCAATTTTTTTATTTCACTAAACATTGGAATTCTAATCATCATAAAAGGCGTCTCTATACCATATTCCACTAGTTTAATTATTTGGTCCATTCTTGAAGTTGCTAAATAGCTACATCCTGCCCGTTCAAACTGCTTCACAACCTCTGGCATTGCATTAAACCCCTTAACCACTCCCGTAACGTTAACCCCCTGCGACTTACATAAATCAACCATGGATTTTATGTTTTCATATACATGCTTCAAATTTATTTCAAGCATTGGATATTTAAACTCTGAATAAGTTTTTTCATTCATACAACTACCTCCACCTAAAAAATTATTATACCAGTCCTTTTTCTTTATACATTGTATGTAGCTTATTGGCATTAACTTATTAATAGTATATCCCATAATAAGAATAATTTAAATAAGTTATAGCAGATTTAATATAATGGCTATAAATAGAAATGCAATCTAAAAAAGGTGCATGGTCTACAATTACTAAATTTAACTATGTAACAAGAGAAATGTACCATCTCAATCTATCCACTATAATTAAGTTAATTAAACTAAATTATATGTTATTGAGATGGTACATTTTATTATATAATTACATATTTATTTGTTTATTTGTTATATATTGATTCTCACTAATAATAAGTTTATAATCTTTTAAATCTGTATGCACTTCTTCTTTAAACGGATTACGTTTGTATTTAGCTACCTTATAGAAATGATATATAAATACTGCTATATTAGAGGCTAAGGCCAAAGCACTAACAATCCATAATGCCGATTTATTATGACTTGATTTAACAGCAAATATTGAAGTATCAACAAACCCTGGGAAACACATTACAAACATCATCCAAGTTGCTAGTGTTTGTGCTCGATGTTGTAGCCATGCACCCTTTTTTATGAAGAAAGCTGGAATAGTACAAGAAATTAATAGTGCTGCACCGGCATAAAACGCATGATCGGAAACACAGTTATAAACATAAGCAAAGTTCCAAAGATCATATGCAATAATCCAAAACCAGAGTTGATCCGGCCACAACATATCTTTATTCTTATCACTACCTATAAAAATGCCAACCCAACCAGAAATAGTAATAATATTTAAAATACCAGCAATACCATTCATTATATTCCAAGAACCACCAACCATGACAACCCCATCTACTAAACCATTTAAGCTATAACATTGAAAATCACGAACAACAGCTTCCATAATGTTTAATGATAGAATAAGTGCAGGAAACATCAACAGATATTTTTTTTTGCTCCAGCCTTTTACGAATCTTAGAGCCAAAAATCCTAAGCATCCTGCCAGTGCTGAATATACTTTTGCCCAATGGAACCAAGTCCCTACACTTGAACCTGCCCCTGCAGTATGATTCCATACCGTAAACGGTAACACTGCTGGTAATGCCAAAAAAATTAATAGAGTAAACCATTTATTTCTTCGAGCCAACTCATTTACAAGCATCAGAGCTGCAACAACTCCAATCCACATTAGAGCAGAGTACCAAGGTATTGATTGAAATAAAAACATAATATAGCCCCCCAATTAGTTTTTTTCAAAAATGGTTATTATTTCAAATTTACCATTTATCGTTATAATTTTAACACCAAAATTTGTAATTGTAAACGTTTTATATAATAATTTATCACGTTTTCTTCTTTTACAATACACAGTCTGTTTTCCGAGTCATTGAAATAAAAAGTAACCAGTCAAAGTGAATCTACATCACTTTAACTGGTTCTATAAATTATTTTGACTCTTCTTCATTTTCATTGCCATCTTTAATGTATAAATTAGCTTTAACAAACTCTAAGGGTGAAGCTTTTATATATTTTTTAAATACAGTAGAATAGTGTTTATAATCAGTAAACCCTACAAATGAAGATATCTCGTAAACCCTATACTCACCAGTCATAAGTAGTTCGATTGACTTTTGTACTCTATATCTATTTAAAAAATCATGAAATGTTTGATTTGTATGCTCTTTTAAATTTCTACTTAGATAGCTTGCGCTTACTGCTAATTTTTCTGAAACATCCTCAATAGTAATTTTTTTCGAATAATTATCTTTTACATAGGCGATTGCAGCCTCTGTATAATGAGATCTTTTTTTATTTGATTTTAAATAGTACTCCAAATTTAGAACATCAATATTTTTGTAGTCCTTGATACAGTTTTTAAATTCATTATATATTTTTTTCTCATGAATTTTATTCACAACTATTAAAATGATCTCTTTAAATTTATCCTCATCAATTGGTTTTAGTACATAGTCAAAGACTTTTAAATCTATAGCTTTCTTTGCATAGGGAAATTCTCCATAACTAGTCAAAATAATCTTTTCAAAATCATAAATACCATTAGCTTCCTCTAGCATATCCATACCATTCTTTATTGGCATTTTAATATCTGTAATGACTAAATCCGGCTTGATTTCTATAATAGATTTTAGTCCTTCTTTTCCATTTGATGCTTCCCCTGCAATGATACAATTCATACTAAGCCAGTCAATTGTATTGATTAATCCTTTTCTTATTAAATTTTCATCCTCTACAATAAGCACTTTAATCATAATTTACTCCTCACTTTCATGGACTGGGAGGTTTATAACTATTTCCGTACCCTCATGAAGTTTACTATATATATTTATACCGTACGACCTGCCATACATAAGGTTAATTCTTTTTTGTACATTGTAAAGTCCTATGTGGTTTGTGCTATTTTCATCTTTATCCATGAATTTTGATAACTCAGATAGTTTTTCATAACTCATGCCCTCTCCAGTATCCAAAATGGATATTACCAAATTGTTTTTTTCAATCCTACAGTCTATATTTATTTTTAAATACTCTTTTGTTTCAAATCCGTATTTTATACTATTTTCTATAATAGGTTGTATTACAAGCTTTGGAATCAGACATTTTTCTGCGACCTCATCTAAATTAATTAGAAAATCGAAATTGTCTTCAAATCTAAACTTTTGTATTATGAGATAATCCTCTATATATTTTATATCATCCACTATTTTAACCTTATTAAAATTTGTATTAATACTATATCTTAACAGGTTAGCCATGGAAACAATGATTTTGGTAGAACTCTTCTCATCTATTTTTATCATATATTTAAGCATTTCAAGGGTATTAAATAAGAAGTGGGGATTAAATTGTGCTTCTAGCTGCTTGAGCTCTGACAGAGCATTTCTTCTTGCCTCTTCCTTATTTTTTTCTACAAGCTCATTTATTTTTATTATCATCTCATTACAATACTGACCTATAACTTGAAATTCATCATTTGAGCTTATTGATACAACGGTGTCCAAATTTCCCTCTTGAACACTTTTAATGGCAGATAACAATTTGTCAATTGATATTGTCTTACTTATAGCTATTTTTTTAGCGATAAATAGCATAGAAAACACTAAAATCAAAAATATTAAAATCAAAAACATTTCACCTATGAAATAGATATTCTTTATAAAGTCTAGGTAGGTAATAGTATAAATGTATATATTACCTTCTATTATAGGGTTACTAAATACATAGTTATTTTCCTTATCCAAAAATGGCTTCAATTTACCTATACCATCTAAAAGTGCATTATTAGTAGAAACTATATTATTATTATATCTATCCGTTATTACAGCATGATGATTGGTACTGCTGTGCACTATTTTGTTCAACTCGTTTTCTAAAATATCAAAGACAATAAACCCCATAACTTGGTTATTATCATCAGTAATAGCCTTCCCTATGGAGTATACAGTTCTTGTATTTACATCAAGTTGAGCTCTATTAAGCATCATAACTGATTTATTAGCATTGTCTTTCATCTTTTTAAAAACTCCACCCATAAATAAGTCATCGCTTTTAGAGTATTGAGGCTCACCTTTATCATTGGTTATTAAAACCTCGCCTTTCCCGTTGAAAATATAAAAAACACTTCTTATATTGTGCTTATTAACTGTATTATATAATTTCTCATATATTATAGCTTCGCCATGTTGATTGTAAAGTACTTTTTTTATTTCCTCCCATTTTACTAAATCATCTACTTCTGTTTTATAACTTAAAAACTCTTTGCTGATAACCTTTGATATACTAGAATTATATTTTTCATTGCTTTTCTCAATGATTTTACTGCTATACCAAAATAATAAATTATAAAAAATAAAAGACAAAATTATAATAGGAGTCAATGCGTATAATATAAAAGTTTTTCTTATTTCTTCCTTGAAAAATTTTCTTTTAATATTTTTCATACGCAAGTCCTCCTATTGGTTTTTTATAAACTTATCTCTTTCTTACCTGTTACTTTAAAGAAAATTATAAGTGAAATAATAGTTGTAGCCGTCAATATACTCGATAGTGCAGCTGCTGTACCATAGCTTGCTCTTATAACGTCTGTATATATGGCAACTGATAATGTTCTTGTAGTACCTGTATATAAAATAATTGAAGAACTTAATTCATTTATTACTGTTATCCAGCTTAAAATTGCTCCTGCAAATACCCCTGGCAACATCATAATTGCAGTAACCTTAAAGAAGGTTTTCATTTCAGAATATCCTAAACTTATTGATGCCTCTTCAAGACTTGGACTTAGTTGCAATAATATTGCTGCACTCGATCTAATGGTATAAGGCAGTCTTCTTAAAACAAATGCAATTATGATTATAACAAAAGTACCACTAAGCACCATTGGTTTTTTATTGAATGCTAATAATAGTGTAATACCTAATACAGACCCTGGAATAATATATGGGAACATGGTTAATGTGTCTAATAAAGAGGTCAACGCACTTTTCCTACGTATAGATACGTAAGATATAAACATTCCTAGTATTATTATAATTACTATAGCTATTATACCATATACATAGGTATTCAAAATCGAATTACCAAGTTTCGACAATACGATCTTGTAGCTATTTAGTGAAAATCCCTTAACAAACATTGACCCACTTGTCTTTAAAAAAGAGGTGTATATTACTGTTACTTGCGGAATTGCAGCTAGCGCTACAATAATATAAACAAATACATGTGCAAAAGCATTCTTGTAGCCCGTAACCTTTTTAGCAGATATAGGCTTTAATGAGTTCATTACATATGATTTTCTATTAACTATATATTTTTGTCCTATAAAAATAAGTGCAGTTATAAGTACCATCAGTGTACTTAGTGCCGCTGCAAAATTCGCTTGACCGCCTACCTCTGATACGAACTCTGAATATATTAAAACTGGCATAACTCTAAAACCTTCACCTATGAGCATTGGTGTTCCAAAATCAGCAAGACAATTCATAAATACCAATAATGAACCTGCCATTATTGTGGGAAGTATAAGTGGTAATATAATAGTAAATACTTTTTTAACTCCACCGCATCCCAAACTTTCTGCAGCTTCACTAAGTGAAACATCTATTTTCTTTAGTGCTCCTGAAACATACAAATATATAAATGGAAATAATTTTAAGGTAAATACTAGTAAAATTCCTTTAAATCCATAAATACTAGGAAGATGTATTCCTAAATTATGCAAGAAGAAATTCGTTATTACTCCATTTCTTCCAAGTAGTAATATCCATGAATATGCTCCTATGAAAGGTGGAGATAATACAGATATAATAATGAGTACCTCTATAATTGATTTAAATTTAATTTTCACTGTAGTCATGATATAAGCTAAGGGAGCACCAATTAAAATGGCGAGTAGGGTTACAATAATACTTATAGTAAAACTATTTATAAGTGTTCCATAATAGTATTTCTTTGTGAAAAACTTAGCAAAATTATCTAAGGTATATTTCCCGGTCTCCACATCCTGAAAACTAGTCATAAATAGTGATCCTAATGGATAAATTAAAAATATAGAAAATAGTAAAAAAGAAATTATAATTACTACTGTCCAAAAATCAAATCTCATTTTTTTATTTTTCATATTTTTCCACTCCAGTGATAAGACTTATATTCCCTTCCTTATTAAAAATATTGATTTTCTTATTGTTTACTTCCAGATATATCTCTTGTCCAATTTCATAGAAAATATCGTTAGTACTAGTATCTTGTGTTAGTTCAATTATTTCCCCATTATCAAGTTTTACTTCGTAATTTATATATTTCCCAAGGAATGTATTAAAGTAAACTATGCCTCTAATTCCATCACTATTATTGCTTATTATAAATTCCTCTGGTCTAACTGATATTTGAATTTCTTCTCCATTTTTTGCTTCACTACTTAAATTATCCATAGGCACACTATATCCATTTTCAAATATAATGCAATTCTTTCCCTCTTTTACAAGCATTTTTCCATCAAATATATTAGAGTGACCTATAAATGTAGCAACAAATACATTTAATGGTCTTAAATAAATCTTTCGAGGTGTATCAATTTGTTGAATAACACCTTTGTTCATAATAGCTATTCTATCTGATATGGCAAGTGCTTCTTCTTGATCATGAGTTACATATACTGTAGTTATTCCTATATTTTTTTGTATTTCTCTTATAGCACTTCTCATTTCTATTCTAAGTTTTGCATCTAAATTAGATAGAGGCTCATCCATAAGTAATACAGTTGGGTGAATTACAATGGCCCTTGCTAGTGCAACACGTTGCTGTTGTCCTCCTGAAAGCTTATCTGGTGATCTATCCTTATATTCATATATTTTTACAACCTTTAAAATGTCCTCTAATTTTTTCTTTGCTTCTTCCTTACTATGTTTTCTAAGCTTAAGCCCATATTCAATATTTTCTGATACTGTCATATGAGGGAATATTGCATAGTTTTGAAACACCATACCTATATTTCTTTTATGTGCTGGAATATTATTGATTACCGCTCCGTTAAAAGTAATCTCGCCTTCTTCAATTGAGTTAAATCCAGCTACCATTCTTAAAAGAGTTGTTTTCCCACAACCTGATGGTCCTAGAAGTGTAAAAAATTCTCCCTCTTTAATCTTAAGTGAAAGCTTAGGAATTACTGTAATATCATCATATCTTTTTACTATATTTATAAATTCAATGGATGTACTCATGGTTTAATCTCCTTCCTAATTCAAAATTTTATAAAAAATCCCTAGGACTTTTTAATAATATTATATTTAAAAGTCCCAGGGGCTCATTTTTTAGTTGCTTGTAAATATATCTTTATATTTATCTAAAATCATTTGTTTATTTTCTTTAAGCCATGCTTCGTCATCTTTTATTATCTTAATTTGATCTAGTGGTTTAAGTCCTTCTACTGCTGGAACGTCTTTTCTAACTGAACGTCTATTTAATTTATTAACTATTAGTATTTGACCTTCCTTACTAGTAACGTAATCAATAAACTTCTTAGCATTTTCCATGTTTTTAGCACTTTTTATAATAACCACACCATCAGCTTTTGCAATAGTTCCCTCTATAGGATAAACTATAGAAACTGGTGCACCATCTTTTACATATTTTGCTGCTGCCTCTTCAAAGGTTAATCCTACTGTATATTCTCCATCCCCTACCCCTTTATAAACTGCTGAAGAACCACTTAAAAGCTTACCATCTAAATTTTTTGTTAATGCTTTTTCGAAGTCCCAGCCCTTTTCAGGATCTCCATTTCCCATAGCATATAAATGATTTATTACATGTTCAAAAGCAGAAGAGGATTTCGATGGATCTGCATTAGCTATTTTGCCTTTTAACTCTGGATTTAATAAATCCTTAAAGCCTTCAACTTTAATCTTTCCTATAAGATTTTTATTAATCATGATAACACTTGGTATAACAGTAAACCTTGTAATTTGACCGTCGTTATTTTTATAATCATCAACAACATCTTTTTCATTTATAGATTGATATTTTTCAAATAAATCCTTTTTTGGTTCTAAAGTAGATAATGACCCTCCCCATAGAATATCTCCTAATGGATTTTGTCCCTCTGCTTCAATTCTCTTTAGGAGTTCTCCTGTTCCTGCTGCTACAACCTCAACCTTAATTCCTGTCTGATTTTCAAACTCATTAACTACTGGGTCAATAAATTCTATTGGATGTGGAGAATAGACTGTTAACTTATCCGATACCTTTTTAGTTGCTACTACTCCCTCTTTTGCTGTCTCCTTTTTTGCTCCACATGCACTTAAAGATATTACCATTAAAGATGCCATTAAAATCGATACTGCTTTTTTCATTAATTAACCCCCCTGTTTTTTATGTAAACGTTTATCTATTAACTAAATGTTAACATAATTATAAATAATCAACAATCCTGAAAAACGGGAATAATATACTTAAAAATGAACTACATAAATTAATTAATCAGCTGTTTACCCTAAAATATAGGGATGTAACACTTAATCTTTAGAACATATTGTTAATTTGTACCATGAAATGTTATAGTATTATTATAATAAAACATATACAAATACTATTAGGTGATGTGATAATTTAAAATATAGAAAGGATGGTTTTTTTTATGAATGAAACACTAAAACTATTAAATGATAGAACTTCCCTAAGAAAGTATGTTGATAAGTCCATAACTCCAGAGGATTTGCAGTATATTTTAGAAGGAGCTATGAGAGCCCCTACTGCTGGAAATATGATGACTTACTCTATAATTGTAGTTCAGGATAATGAAAAAAAAGAGATACTCAGCAAAAGCTGTGACGATCAGCCTTTTATAGCAAAAGCACCCCTAGTTTTAATTTTTGTTGCTGATTATCAAAAATGGTTTGAATACTATAAGGTAAATAACGTACTGGAATATTGTGAGAAAAACAACCTGGAATATTTAGCTCCCTCAGAAGCAAGCCTTTTTCTAGCTATAGGAGATGCAATAATCGCGGCACAAAATGCAGTAGTAGCAGCGGAAGCTATAGGAATCGGCTCCTGCTATATTGGTGATATAATGGAGAAGTATGAGTTTCATAAAGAGCTTCTAAAATTACCTGAATTCGCATTTCCTGCAGCTATGCTATGCCTTGGTTATTACCCAGAGGATCATAATGTTAAGCCAAGAGATAGATTTTCACAAAAATATGTGGTATTTAATGAAGAGTACAAGACCCTATCGGAAGAGGATATTCAAGATATGCACAAAACACTAAACAATCGACCTATAGTTGGCAATAAATTTAATGCAGATAATTATGCGCAAATGCATTATGCCTTTAAAACCGGGGCAGATTTCTCTGTAGAAATGGCAAGATCTATTAAAGAAGTTTTAAAAATATGGAATGGGAAAAAATTATAAGGGAGTGACATAATGTATTTTGAAAAATGTGGAAAAGATAACACAAAACAAACAGTAGAACTTGCAGTTAAGGCTGCTAAAGAAAAAGGAATTAATTATATAGTAGTAGCATCAAATGAAGGAGAAACTGCTGGACTGCTTAAGGATTGTGGAATAAACATAGTTGTAGTTACTCATGTAAATGGGTTTAAAAAAGCGGGCACTCAGGAAATGTCTGAGCAAACAAGAATAGAATTAGAAAGCTATGGGTTTGTGGTTTATACTTCAACCCATGCGTTATCTGGCGCTGAGAGAAGTCTTTCTAATAAGTTTGGTGGAATATCTCCCATTGAAGTTATGGCTTATTCTTTACGAATGCTGGGTCAAGGCGTTAAAGTTGGAGTGGAAATATCTACAATGGCCTTAGATGGTGGGATGATACCTTATGATACTGATATTATATCAATATCGGGTACTGGGCGTGGTGCTGATACTGCTATAATTCTTAGACCTGCGCATAGTTCTACTATATTAGAAACTAAAATCAAAGAAATAATTTGTAAGCCAGCGCAGTGGTAATTTAAAAGTGCCACCCATGTGGGCGGCACCTTCAGTTTTAATAGGTGTTATTTAACACCATCTTTGACAAGCGTTTTAAAGGGAGAATTCCTATAATCACAAGTGTAATAACCGTTTCCACTCCCATGTATGAACCATTATATAAAAGGGAGTATAGATAAACAGAGGTTCCCTTTGGCGCATAGCTTCCGAAGAATACCGCCCCAGATATAAAATGGCAGGCGAATCTTGCAAACATTGCTATGAATACTCCACCAAGTATTCCTTTAATACTAAAGGCTCTAAAGTAACCAACTATTCCGATAGCCATAAAAGGGAGTGGATAATCGAATAGTACTTGCACAGGATGAAGTGCAAATGGACTCACCATAAAATTAATAATTCCAAATAAAAAGCCCGTTAAAAACCCAACTTCCGGGCCATAAAAAAATGCTATAAGTATTATGGGAACCATACTTCCAGCAGTAACACTACCACCTTGGGGTAATTTTAATATTGTAATAAATTGTAATACGGTAGCTAGTGCGATAGATAACCCAACTAAAGTTATCATTCGTGTAGTAAATTTAATTTTTCTAATTTTAAGTACCGCAAAGATTAATAAAAACACCCCTAATAGTGCAAAAATGGCAATAGGACTTTTTGTGATTTCAGTGATTCTTTCATTCAAACTCATTTAAATAGCCTCCTCAAATTGTGCTACAGAAGTATTATGTTAAAAACAAAAAAACTATATTCACATAAGGAATATAGTTAATGTATTTTACATCATAACCGCTTTCCTCCGCTGGTATTATCCAGATCAGGTATAAGGGTTAATGAATTAAATATTCATATCTCAGCCATAAGGCACCCCTAGCACATATTTTATTATTTCTTTCTAAGTATATAACTTAATGTTACATTCTACAACCATTTTCATTAATTCTTAAGAGTTGGTTATACGTTGCTATTCTTTTATCTCTTTAAAAAGCTCATATGCCTTTTCCCTTGCTTCTTTAAGAACATCTTCACCCATAGAGGTAATTGAGTAGTATTTTCTTATCTTTCCATCTACATTTTTATCCTGAACCTTAAGAATTCCATTTTTCTCTAGATTGTGAAGTATAGGATATAATGTTCCTGCACTTATTTCATATCCATGTTCTTTGAGTTCCTCTATCATCCATAGTCCATAAAAGGGCTCCTTTTTAGCATGATGTAGTATATGAATATGAATGAATCCTAAAAATAGTTTCCTCATAATTTGCTCTTGCATTTAAATTCCTCCTGTGGTAGTCTTAATTTATGATATCGTATTTCGATATCAATTAAAGATATCATTTTTAGCTATTTACTTTATATTTTATCAATCCAATGCACTGTAGTCAAGGAGGTCCTGTCATATGAGAGAAATATTTAATTATTTTTTTAAAATTGGTTTAATAGGTTTCGGTGGTCCCATGGCACATATTGCAATGATGGATTCAGACCTTGTGGATAAAAAGAAATGGTCAACAAAAGATGAGTTTTTAGATGGTCTTGCAGTATGTAATCTATTGCCTGGTCCAGCGTCAACTCAGTTAGGTATATATATGGGATTTCTTAGAGGTGGAATTTTGGGTGGGACGCTAGCTGGTATTGCTTTTATTCTACCAGCGTTTATAATTATAACTATATTAAGTTATGTATATTTCAAATATGGTGAAATTCCTAGTATAAGTGGTATCCTCTACGGAATTAACGCAGTAGTTATTGCATTAATATCTTCTTCACTGTTAAATATGTATAAGAAAACTGTTATTAACAAATCACAGTTTGTAATCTTTTTATTAACAACAATTGCTATAACACTCTTCAAAGTTAATATGATCCTTGCAATGCTCTTTGCTGGTGTAGCTGGTATATTTATATATTCAAATCCTTTTAAAAATAAAAATGGTAAAAGGCTATTTTCATTAGCTTTTACTCCCTTACTTTTAAAGCTTTTTATATTTTTTATAAAGGTTGGATCACTTATTTATGGTGGTGGTTTAGTTGTCATACCTTTTATAGAAAACGAGGTTGTAAATAAATTAGGATGGTTAACCCAAACAGAGTTTTTAGCGGGTATAGCCTTAGGGCAGTTAACTCCTGGTCCAGTAGTAATAACTGCCGCATTTATTGGTTACAAGGTTTTCGGATTTTTGGGAGCATTAGTATCAACTGTTGCAATCTTCTTACCATCATTTATATTTATTTTAATTGCGGCCCCATATCTAAAAAAAATTAAAAATATTTTATGGATTAAAGCTACACTCAAGGGAGTAAATGCTGCTGTTATAGGATCAATCTTGTCTTCAATAATATCCCTTGTTCCAGCAGCAATAATTGATATGCCAACATTATTAATTGCAGCAGTAGGTTTTATTTCAATAATAAAATTCAAAGTTAATGTTTTCTGGTGTGTGGGAATATCGGGTATATTAGGTTCAATACTAACTTTGATATAAATGAAAGAAGGAAATAAAATGAATGACCTATTATTTAAAGCCAGTAATCTTATTTATAAAGCCAATTTAACTTATGATGATATACAAATTAAGCAGGGCATGGTTAACTTTATTGTTGGGGACAGTGGCTCTGGTAAAAGCACTTTTTTAAAGTTATTGAACGGATCCATAAATAGTGTTTCCGGGGAATTATTATATAAAGGCACAGGGATTGATAAATATGAACCTATTGCTTTAAGACGTGAGGTCAGTCTAGTTTCTGCGGAGCCTTTTCTCTTTGATGAGAGCATAATAGACAATTTCAAAACTTTCTATACACTAAGACAACTACCTATGCCTAATAGTGATTATATAAGTTACATAACGGAGCTTTGCTCTGTAAATGTTCCACTAGACCAAAATGCATCTACTCTTTCTAGTGGAGAACGCCAAAGAGTTTATATATCCATTTTTTTATCATTATGCCCTAAAGTTATATTACTGGACGAGCCAACTTCAGCCTTAGATGAAAAAAACAGCCATAAAATAATAGAAAATATAATAAAATTCTGCAAGGAAAAGCATATTGATGTTGTAATTGTAAGCCACGATAAAAATATTGTTGAAGAGTTTTGTGAAAATAAAATTGAAATAATTAAGGAGTTTTAGATATGCATGGAACAGTTACTCTAAATATTTTTAAGTTTTCACTTATTTATTTACTGTTAATTATAGTTTTAGTAATTATGAAGAAATCAAAAGTTAATCAAACAAAGCTTCTTTTAATTGCAAGTATAAGAATGACGGTTCAACTTGTGACTGTTGGTTATATACTTCAATACGTCTTTAGTAAACCAAAACCAATATATACTGTGGTTTTTTTAATGATTATGATAGCATTTTCTGTGCATAGAGTAATTACAAGTAGAAAAGACTTAAACTCCAATTTCAAAATTGCAATTGGAACATCTTTAACCTTTTCAGGCCTTTTTGTTCTAATTTTCTTTGTAACTGTGGTTGTGAATAAATCTATATTCAATCCTCAATACACCATACCCCTAGCTGGTATGATTATTGGTAACGCTATGACTGGGGTAAACATTGCAATAAAAACCTTTATGGATGATATAAGCAAAGAAAAAAGTAAAATTAGTACACTACTTAATTTAGGAGTAGAACCTAAAGATATTTTGAAGCCTTTTGCTAATAATGCACTAGAAACCGCCTTAATTCCTACCATTAATTCCATGCTGGGAATGGGCATAATCTTTTTACCTGGGATGATGACAGGACAAATTTTATCAGGTACACTACCTACCACCGCCATTATGTACCAAATAGCCATTATGATTGCAATTTGTACTTCTGTTTGTATTACAGTTTTCTTATCTCTAAACTTAGGTTATAAATCACTGTATAATGATAGAAAACAATTCTTATAGATTTTATATATTTACATAGAATAATTTAGAAGTAGACCTTCGCAAAATACGAAGGTCTACTTCTAATTTTTTTTAATACTATTTTAATTCTGGCCAATATTCACTATTAGCTTCTATAAACTCATCTAAAATTTTCTTAGCTTGAAATGATGACTTAATTGTTTTATTCATAGTAAATCCCATAAGTGCTTTTTCATAGGAATTTTCTATTGCTGCATCAACAACTAACTTTTCAGAAGCCAATTCTTGTTCTATGAGACCCTTATAAAAAGTTGGTATTTCACCAATTCTTATAGGTTCTGGTCCATTACATGTGATATAGGCTGGTATTTCAACCATGGCATCATAAGGAAGATTACTTATTGCTCCCTTATTTTCAACAATTGCAAGAACCCTAGTCCGCAAATCAAAGGCCAATGACATAGCTACGTCCACAATAAACTGCCCATGTACTCCTACGTAGAAAGAGGATAAATCCATTTCTTTTGTTTCATTATAATGGTCTATTGCATCAAATAATTTTTTCTCTCTTCCTTCCATAACCTCATTTGCCCTTGTTCTTTCTTTATTTGAATTTGCTACAATATAATCTGATAGAAGATAGTACTGCATATATGGATTTGGGATATATTCAGGGAACATATCCACAATATATTTTAAATTCCTATAAGTTTTAAGCCATGAAGGATCTGAGTGCTGAGAATCAATTTTGGTCATATCTTCTAAAAGAAGTCCATGCTCTCTTGTATGTTTTCTTAAAATCTCAATTTTATCTTCTCCCTTTACCATTGCCTTTGTAAACCATCCAAAATGATTTAATCCAAAGTACTCAACAGTTAAATCTTCCCTATTACAGCCTAAAATCGCGGCCATATTTCTCATAGTTCCTACTGGCATATCACATATATTCATAACCCTTGCTGTTGGTCTTAACCTTTTAACCGCTTCCGCAACAATGGATGCAGGGTTGGAATAATTTACTATCCAACAAGTCTTTTTAGCATATTTTTCAACAAAATCAACGAGCTCTACCATTGGAAATATAGTTCTTAATCCATAAGCTAGTCCTCCTGGTCCACAGGTTTCTTGACCAATTACATCATATTTTAATGGAATCTTTTCATCAAACTCTCTCATTTTGTATTTACCAACTCTCATTTGTGCAAATACAAAATCTGCCTCGTGCATAGCCACTTTGGGATCTGTGGTTACTACTAACTTAACCTCTGGGCTCATCTCTTCTACAATTTTCTTTACAATAATTGCTACTTTGTTTTGTCTTTCTCCATCAATATCATACATTCTTATCTCTTGAAGACAAAATTTTTCTTTGTTTAATAATAAGCTTTTAATTATACCTGGAGTATAAGTACTGCCACCTCCAGCGATGGTAAGTATAAATTTCTTCATTCGAAACACCTCTTCCGTTTTTATTTAATAATTATTCATTAGTTAATCCTAACTCTTTATCTACAATTTTTCTTACTTTTGTAACGTTTAACCCATAAACAACCTGAACATTTTCACCTTTTATTACTACACCACTAGCACCAGTATTCTTTAATGCCTGCTTATCAATCACACTTGTGTCACCAACTATTAATCTTAATCTAGTGAAGCAATTATCAACTTTTTTAATATTTTCACTACCGCCAAGGGCAGCGACTATTATTTCACCCATTTCTAGTTTTGAATCTTCCTCCTTTGCTACTTTCTCCTTATAATCCTTTTTAGTATATAGCTGAACATTCTCCTTATTGTCTTCTCTCCCAGGTGTCTTCAACTTTAATTTAACAATTAGGAATCTAAATATGCCATAATAAACCGCAAACTGTACGAGTCCTATAAGTATGTACATGGGCCAGCTTGTTTTAGCTATCCCTAAGGGAAGATTATATAGAAGAAAATCAATTATTCCATTAGGCCCAATTGCTCTAACATTAAATATATTTAATGCAACCATTCCAAGACCGCTTAAAACAGCATGAATAACAAATAGAATTGGTGCAACAAACATAAATGAAAACTCGATTGGTTCAGTTACACCAGCGATGATAGATGTTACAGCTGCGGATATTAATAAGGCTTTAATCTTTACCTTGTTTTGAGGTTTTGTGGTATGGTACATAGCAAGGCATGCACCTACTAGACCAAACATCTTGGGAAGCCCTCTAGCATCCCATATAACAGTGCTAGATAATCTAGCAATTGTTGGATCAGCCATTTCTGCAAAGTATATATTTCTTGCTCCCTCTATGAGTTTTCCGCCTATCTCTGCAGTACCACCCAAACTACTGTATAAAAATGGTGTGTAAATTAAATGATGTAACCCTGTAGGAATTAGTAACCGTTCTAAAGTTCCATAAATAAATATTCCAAAATTACCGGAGTATTGAATAGCATTTCCTAAATTTAAAATTCCTCCTTGAACCACAGGCCATATTCCAGTAAATAAAATAGCTAATACTGTAACACTTGGTATTAATATTATAAATACTAATCTTGGACCTCCGTATATCTGCCAAGCGCCTTCAAACTCCCTGTTACAAAATCTATTGTGGACATAAGCTACAAGTAGTCCAAGTAAGATTCCTAAGAATACTCCCATATCAAGTATCTGAACACCTAATACCATTGCTTGACCCGAACCCCTTAACTTATCTGCAGGAACAAGCATGTTATTTAGACTCATAAATATATTCATTGCATTTATAAAAACTAAATAAGTTAAGAGTGCTGTGAAAGCAGCATCTGCCTTCTTTTCCTTGGCGAGTCCAATTGAAAGCCCAACGCAGAAAATTATTCCTAAATTTACTAAAACCGAAACCAGTGAACCAGACAACATCTTCCCAAATCCAAATATAAGGGGGTCTTTTAAAAATGGTAGATATGTTGCTAATTTGGCATTTGTTATAATATTACCAATAGCAATTATAATACCTGCTATTGGTAGTATTAATACAGGTACAAACATACCCTTTGAGAACTTTTGGAAAGCATCCATAATTTTTTTCTTCATTGCAATTCCCTCCTACTATAATTTTCGTCAACTATTTGTAAACCCATTATATTACCCTGCTTCGAACTTTGTAAACGATGTAGGACGTTTAAAAAACATGTTATCTAACTTGGTAACATGTTTTTATTATTTATATATTTTATTAAGTTAACTTATTAGAAAAATAATAATCAATTTCTATTTATATCTTCGTAGTATTTGTATATGATATACTCGATAAGCATACATACATTAGGAAAAAATGTATTTGGGTATATATTATTATCATCCAATTTATTTATGTCTAATATCTTGAAGGAAATATCCGAAAGCTTTGAAATACTATTTTCTAATTCATTAGTAAATGAAATTACTTTAATTTTTTTATTTTTGGATATAGTAACTTTATCTAAAACCATTTTTGTCTCTCCTGATTTTGAAACAACAATAAGCGCTTCAATATCCATAATGTTATTTTCAAAGATACCTACTGAATCACTACCAGTTGCAAAAATACACTTTTTCCCAAGCACAAGAATTTTTTTATTTAAATAATTAGCAATTAGTGATGAAAACCCAGTTGAATATATAAAAATCACCTTGTGCTTGATGTCTTTTAATATACTAATAAAATGTGAAATATCTTGCTCAGTAACATACTCAAGAAAAGTGCCCGCATCGGAACCTATAAATGCATTTTTATCCTTATGCTCCCCTTTACTTGGTGAACTTGTCATTGAGATAATATGGTATGCCAAATCAACAAATCCTGTATATCCCAATTTTTTTGCAAGTCTCATGATAGTAGATGTAGAAGTATAATTTTCTTTTGCAATGCCTCTAACCCCCATTGCCATCACTTTATCAACATTATTAATAATATAATTAAGAACTAATTCTTCAGTTTGTGTTATTTCTTTATTCCTTGTTATCTTACCAATATCGAAGTTCATAAACCCACCGCCCTTTGTATGATATATATTAGTCAAAATCGCAAAACAAACCTACAGTTAAAATGTAAACTGCAGGTTTTATATATTTACTATTTTATTTAGTATCAGTTATCCATTCATGATGGAAGCTTCCTTCTTTATCCGTTCTTTCAAAGGTATGAGCACCAAAATAATCTCTCTGTGCCTGTAGTAAGTTTGCTGGGAGATTTTCACTTCTATAACTATCATAATACATCAGTGCACTAGAAAATCCTGGAACTGGCACACCTAAATTTACAGCTGTAGATACTACGCTTCGCCAATCCTTTCCATAATTATTAAGAATATCCTTAAAATAAGAATCTAACATTAGATTTTTAATATTAGCATCATTTTCATAAGCAACGCTAATCTTGTTAAGGAATTGAGCGCGAATAATACACCCACCTCTGAATATTTTAGCAATTTCCCCATATTGAAGTTCCCAATTATACTCCAGCGCTGCAGCTTTCATAAGTGCAAATCCCTGTGCATAGGAACATATTTTACTAGCATAAAGAGCCCTTCTTACAGATTCTATAAACTCATTTATATCTCCTTCAAATAATGTATCTGGACCTTTTAATATATTGCTAGCGTATGTTCGTTCATCCTTTAATGCAGACATGCACCGTGCAAAAACAGCCTCTGTTATTGTAGGTATTGGTACTGCTAAATCTAGAGAACTTTGACTAGTCCATTTTCCGGTTCCCTTTTGGCCTGCACTATCCAGAATAATATCAACCATATGCTTTCCAGTCTCATTATCTTTCTGTGCAAATATTTCGCTAGTTATTTCCATTAGGTAGCTATCAAGCTCACCACTATTCCACTCTGCAAAGGTATCATGAAGCTGCTCATTCGAAAGTCCTAAAACTCCTTTTAAAAGTGCATATGCTTCACAAATAAGCTGCATGTCTGCATACTCAATGCCATTATGTACCATCTTCACATAATGTCCTGCTCCATTTTCTCCAATATAAGTACAACAGGGCTGCCCATCTACTTTTGCAGCTATAGCTGTAAAAATAGGTTCTACTATTTTATAAGCTTCAATTTCACCACCAGGCATAATTGACGGCCCTTTTAAAGCGCCCTCTTCTCCTCCAGATACGCCTGCGCCTATAAATCTAAAGCCCAAAGCTTCTAGTTTTTTGCTTCTGCGTATTGTATCCATAAAAAATGAATTTCCACCATCAATTAATATGTCACCCTTTGAGATATAAGGTATTAATTCCTCTATAGTATCATCAACAGGTTTCCCTGCTTTAATCATAATTAATATTTTTCTTGGAAGCTCTAGAGAGTTTACGAAGTCCTCTATAGAATATGTTCCCAAAATACTTTTTTCTTTTGACGCTAACATTAACTCATCCGTCTTTATTCTATTTCGATTATACACTGATACTGAAAAACCTCTACTTTCAACATTCAAAGCTAGACTTTTACCCATAACACCAATACCAATAACTCCAAATTGCTTTTTATCCATATATAGACTCCTCCTCACTGTAGGATAGTGTAAACACTATCCTCTATAATACCCATTTGATTTTCACATAGGTAAAGTTTTTATTTTCTTAATTATACACTTAAAGCACTGAAAGAAGTGCAATATTTCTTATATATTTATTTGATATATAAATATTATAATATTAAAAGTTATGAGCACCAAAATAATTATTTTTTTATTATTTTAATAAGGATTTTATATATCTCAGTTCCAAGAGACCCTACAATTATTATTAATGCTCCGATAATCTGAAAAACTGTCATGATTTCTCTGAATATCAAATATCCTACTAGAGCTCCCACAACAGTTTGCAAGGACGATAAAATACTTGTCATTGATGTTCCTATATATTCAGACGATTTTATATATGCTGTATTCGCTATCATTGTACAAACAATCCCTAATATTAGTATGTGTAAAATAACACTTGTGGATTTATCACCTGTTACCGTGGTAAATATAATCTCAAAATTTGTTATAAATCCAAGTGATATAATCCCTCCCAAAAATCCATATACAAGCATTGTGCCTGCATCATACTTGTCTTTAAAGTATCGTGGTATCATTATTTGAAGAGCAACTCCAATTCCATTTATTATTCCTGCAATTACTCCTATAGGATCTAAATCTCCTCCTGTTGTTGATAATAATCCAGCAGTTAAGATACATCCCAATAAACAAATACCAATAGTAATAACATTTTTTAAGGTTATTTTTTCTTTAAACACTATAGCACCGAGAATACTAACCCAAATAGGACTCATAAACATCAAAACAGTTGCTACTGCAACAGGTATTCTTTCAACTGATATACTATAACTTAAAAAACTTACAGTAAAAGCTACTGAACCATATATAAAACACACTATCAGTCCTTTTAAATCAATTCTTAAAAGGTTCCTATTTGTTATATATAGATATAAATAATATATGCTGCCAGCTAATAAACATCTTAAAAAGGAAATATCATAACTAGAATAACCTGCCATTGAAAGTTCTCGACTACTTACCCCCATGATTCCCCAAAGAATTGAGGCAATAACTACAAGAATAATACCCCTTGATTTCTTACTCATCTACTTCTCCTCTAAAATCCAATTTTCACTTGAAGATATCAGGTAAGAATTGCTTTTTTATTGAATATATTTTAAATATAAGTCTAAAACCTGGTTTATAAATATTCTTTTAAGTATTCCTTTGCATCCAAAAGTGTTTTGAACTTTCTATGAGAAAGTATTTCTATTTCATTAGAAGGCTCTTTCATATCCGGAATCATAATAGGAATCATTTTTGCTCTTGCTGCTGCTATTATTCCATTTTCTGAGTCTTCAAAAACTATGCATTCTTCAGGTTTGCAGTTTAATTTATCAGCAACCTTTAAAAAAATTTCCGGATCAGGTTTTCCTTCTGTTACTTCATCCCCGTATACAATTAAATGAAATTTATCCAAAATATGCGCGCTTTCAAGAAGTTTTTCAGCGCTTTTTTTCGCTGTAGATGTTGCTACTGCAATCAATACAGGTTTTTGTTTTAAAAATTCTAACAGTTCATAAAGTCCCGCTTTCACCGGAATTCCAGTCTTATTAATTATTCTTGATGCAAATTTCGACTTTAATTTTCTTATATCATTCAGCGGAAAAGAGTCTCCAAAACTTTCTCTAAATATAGCCTCACAGCCTTGTGAATTCATACCTATCATTTTAAACACAACATTTTGTGTAATTTTATATCCATACCTTCTACTGGCTTTTTGAAGCGCCTCCATAGAGATTCTTTCAGTGTCTAGCATTAAGCCATCCATATCAAAGATTATCAATGATATCTTTTTAATGTTTTTCATTATAATCACTCTCATTCCTATGTGCCTTCTGGTAATCAAGTCTTCCATAATATCTTCTTATAGGAGCACCATAAACATTATGTAAATTTACAACGTTCTAAAGCCCTAGAATCTCTTTCTCAATTACTATTCTTAATTCTTCTACAGCCTTTACTTCATCATCCCCACTGGCAACAATTTTGAGTTTATCACCTTTTAAAGCTGCCATACTTAATATGTTTATTATACTTTTCGCATTATACTCTTTCCCATCCTTGATCAAATTTATATGTGAAGTAAACTTAGATGCTTTTTTTACTACAATGCTTGCTGGTCTTGCATGCAAACCTTGCTCATTCATCAACACAATCTCTGCTTCGTACATATGTACATCTCCTTTTTAAGTATTATTAACATTGCTATACTATTCATAGCCCTTAGTCTCAGTTACCCATTCGTGATGGAATGTTCCCTCTTTGTCAGCTCTCTCAAAGGTATGAGCGCCAAAATAATCTCGCTGTGCCTGAAGTAAGTTTGCTGGAAGATTTGCCGTTCTATAACTGTCATAATACATTAGAGCACTAGAAATTGCTGGCACTGGTACCCCTAAATTTACAGCTGTGGATACTACTCTCCGCACGTCTGACTGATAACTATTAAGAATATCCTTGAAATACGAGTCTAACATTAGATTTTTAAGACTAGCATCCTTTCCATAAGCAACGCTAATCTTGTTAAGGAATTGGGCTCTAATAATACACCCACCTCTAAATATTTTAGCAATTTTCCCATACTCAAGGTCCCAGCTATACTCCACTGCTGCAGCACTCATAAGTGCAAACCCCTGTGCATATAAACATATTTTGCTTGTATAAAGAGCTCTTCTTACAGATTCTATAAACTCATTTACATCTCCTTGAAATTTTGCATCTGGCCCTTTTAAAATATTACTTGCGAGGATTCGTTCATCTTTTAATGCAGATATGCAACGTGCAAAAACAGCCTCTGTTATGGTAGGTATTGGTACCGCTAAATTAAGGGCGCTTTGACTAGTCCACTTTCCTGTTCCCTTTTGGCCTGCTTTATCTAAAATTATATCAACCATGTGTTTTCCAGATTCATTATCCTTTTGCGCAAATATTTCATTAGTTATTTCCATTAGATAGCTATCAAGTTCACCTTTATTCCATTCTGCAAAAACATCATGAAGTTGCTCATTAGAAAGCCCTACAACTCCTTTTAAAAGTGCATAAGCCTCACAAATAAGCTGCATGTCCCCATACTCAATGCCATTATGAACCATCTTTACATAATGTCCTGCTCCATTTGCTCCAATATAAGTACAGCATGGTTCTCCATTTACTTTTGCAGATATAGCTGTGAAAATTGGTTCTACCATTTTATAAGCTTCTTCCTGACCTCCAGGCATAATTGCTGGTCCTTTTAAAGCTCCCTCTTCTCCTCCGGAAACTCCTGTGCCTATGAATTTAAATCCTAAACGCTCAAGTTCTTTGCTTCTACGAATTGTATCCATAAAAAATGAATTGCCACCATCAATTAATATGTCGCCCTTTGAGATATATGGTATTAATTTTTCTATAGCTTCATCAACAGATTTCCCTGCTTTAATCATAAACAATATTTTTCTTGGAATTTCAAGAGAATTTACGAATTCCTCCATAGAATATGTTCCCATAAGATTTCTTTCTTTTGCTTCTATCAATAACTCATCCGTCTTAATTTTACTTTGATCATATACTGAAACAGATATTCCTCTGCTTTCAACATTTAAAGCTAGATTTTTACCCATTACACCAATTCCTATAACTCCAAATTGCTGTTTATTCATAATATAAATGCCCCCTCTCAAAAAAGCTTACACAGGAGAATTATAACTTCTCCTGTATAAAATTTTAATGTATAACCGTACTTAGTAATAGAAGCATAAGTAACCCAACCACTATTTATCGAAAATTTGATTTTCTAAACTTTTATTTAGCAGCAGATCTATAATGACATGTGCCATAGACTTTGCAGCTAATATAAGAGCTTTTTCACCAGGAGAAGAACCTGCAAGTTCTCTAAATTCAGGAGTATGATTTGATATTCTTGTAGGCTTTAAAGAGATATAAGGATTACATGTAGGCATTATCTGACTAACATCACCAAAATCTGTAGAACCAAAATCATCAGGAAAACCTTCAATTATTTCCTCCCCTAGGTTTTCCAAGTTTTCTCTACACAAATTACCTATATATTTATCGAATATTCTAGCTTTGTATCCGGGTTTTTCCTCTATTTCAACCTTACATCCCGTAGCCAATGCTCCAGCTTGAATACAGTTTAAGACCTTTATTCGAAGGTCTTGTAAAGTAGAATCCTCCATAGCTCTTATTTTATATTCAATTTCTGATATGGCAGGTATAGTTGCACCTGTTTCCATTTCGCCTGTAAAAACACCATGCATTCTAACATCTGAAGTGACTTGTTGTCTTAAACAAGCAACACTGTGAAAAAATATATTAGCAGCATCTAGTGCATTAACCCCTCTATGAGGACTACTTGCGGCATGAGAAGGTACCCCAATATATCTTACCTTAAAAGCATGAGCTGCCAAACATCTACCAGCTATTCTACTAACTCCAGAAGTTGGGTGCATCATAATGGAAGCATTAATATCTTTAAAAATACCTGCTTTTATTAACTCAACCTTACCACCTCCACCTTCTTCAGCTGGTGTTCCTATTATGCTAATATCCCCGCTAATCTTGAACATTTCCATAGCCTTTCCAAGTGCTAAAAATGCTCCAACAGCAGAAGTACTTATAATATTATGCCCGCACGCATGACCAAGTTTTGGTAAGGCATCGTATTCAGCCAAAATTGCATATTTATAATTATTATTTCCTTGTGTTATATTCGACTTAAATGCTGTTTCCAAATTTCCTATAGGTTTTTCTACATCATATCCTTTTTTTTCTATAAATTCTTTTAGCCAATTACTAGCCTTATATTCTTCATAAGCTAATTCAGGATTTTCGTGAATTTTTTTACTTAACTCTATCAATTCTGGTTTAATATTTTCTATATATATATTAATAAATTCCTTTACATCGCTATTATTGCTCATATTTTATCTCCTTCTTAATTTTATAATTTATCAACCCTTAAAGAGTAAATTGATTAAACACATTTTACGTAGCGCTATGATATTTACTAACAAATATCATAGCAAAGAGTATTTAACTATTTAATTTTTATATTTATAAGTAATTAAAATATTTTAAGGAAAGATGCTATTAATGAAAATGTCAATACTCCTAATAATATGGTTGTATATTTGATTTTTTTCTTAGTTATCAAATAATCAATAAAGAAAACTAAACTCAGAGCTAAAATTCCGGGTAATATTTTGTCAAACTGAGACAGCAGAGTAGTTTCTTTACCACTAACCTTATATTTTACAATTGGCTCAAACTTAACAAATTGAGATGATAAGACACCCATCATGAATAATCCTAATACTCCAGCAAAGGATATTACTTGTTTAATCTTACCGCTCTTCAAGATTTCCATTATGGATGCTTTTCCAACACGATAACCTAAAGACCAAAGTTGATAACTAATTGTCCATGTTATAAGGGGTATAACAACAATGGGCCCTATTGCTCCAACCATAGACCCCGATGCGGCTAGAGGAAGAAAAAACGCTAATACTATTGGTCTTATTGTTCCCCATGTTATTGTATCCCCAATTCCAGCTAATGGTCCCATGAAACCAGTCTTTACATTTATTATCATCTCATCTGGAATTTCTTCTTCTGACATTGCCTTTTTTTCTTCCATAGCAATGGTTATACCGTGTATGAGACTTCCCCAAGTTCCTTCAGTATTGAAAAAAATTAAATTCCTTTTTAAGGCAGACTTTAAATCATCTTTATTTTTATATAATTTTTCTAATATTCTAGACATGCAACCTGCAAATGTAAGAGCTTGTAATCTTTCGAAGGAGTTAGATAACTCTACTGTATTAATCCAAACTAACCAGGACCTAAATATGTCTTTCTTTGTTAATAACCTATCTTTATTTTCTGCATTAATTTCTTGTTTCACTACATAATCCCTCCTTCTTCAGATGTTTTATTGCTGGTAAATAGCACATGAAGATAAGCAAAGAAAGCGCCAAAAACGGCTAAAGTAATTGTATTGACACCTGGTGCTATTCTAAATAATAAAAATCCTACAATAAAATAAGGAATCATTTGTTTTTTTCCTATTACAGAAATAGTAATTGCAAATCCTAGTGCAGGTAAAATCCCGCCTGCCACTGATAGTCCATGAATAAACCATTCTGGGATTGACTTCATTACTACATTAACTGCTGCTGGGCCATAGTAAATTGCTAATGTCATAGGTACAAAATAAATTAAAATTACTAGCAATGTTGGATAAAGATATGCTGCTCTTCTAATTCCTTTAACATCTGCATTTTCAGCATATTTATCTGCCATATGTACAAAAGAAGCATTAAGTGTTCTCCTTATGTATTCTAATAATAAGCCTAATAATCCAACTGGAACTGCTAGAGAAACAGCTACTTGTGGGTCTAATTTATTTATTATAGCAATTGGTATTGCTATAAAAGAAGCTACTGCCAAGTCAGATGGTATGTTTCCTCCTGGTGATATAAATCCTAAGTATATTGCTTGTAAAGCCGCGCCTATAATTATAGCTTGCTTAACATCTCCTAGTACTAGTCCAATTAAAAGCCCCACAAACATTGGCGAATTTTTAGGTATTGTGTACATTATATTTATTTTTACAAATATAAATAACACTCCGAGGATTACCGCTTGCACAATACTCATTATTGCTCCCCCTTTAATTTAATTTTTAAAATATTTTTCAACAATTGACTGAAAGTCTATTTCCCTTTCATCAGGTAATATATGCAGTGTGATTTCTAAGCCTTCTTTTCTTAATTCCTGTAAACTATCTACTTCTTTCTGGCTTAATGTAATATTTTTATGTACAGTTGTTCTTCCTGGTGCAGAACCAATTCCACCAATTTGTAATTTTGTATATTTAAAACCTTCTTCCCAAGCCTTAACTACTTCATGTACTCCCTTAAATAAAAACATTATTTTATCCTTTTCGTTTTTACTCCAATTTTCAATAGTTTGTTCAATGGTATAAACATCAACTTTAACATTAGCTGGTGCTGCCATCTTATATACCTCGGCCATAAAAGAATCTTTAGCAAGAGTATCATCTACAATAATTATTCTATTTGCTTGAGTTCTTTGAATCCATCTTGTTACAACTTGACCATGAATCAATCTACTATCAATTCTAACCAATACTTTTTCAGCCACTAATCTCACCCTTTCTTTATTTAATAAATTTACTTCTAATATTTTGAATAGAATTAATACCTGTAGTTTCTACCAGTTCACTTATCTCGTCTATATTGCCATTATTATTTAACAGTACTTCTATAACCATTGCTAAATTCACTCCACTAATTATAGGGTAATCGTTATTTTTTAAAAAAGATGCGGATACATTAGAAGGGGTCCCTCCAAAAATATCAGTTAAAATTAATGTGTTTTTTCCTAACTCGATTAATTTAATCTCTACTTGATGTGTGAATTCTTCAAATCCCATGGTAGGATATAACCCTAGTGCATGGATATCTTCGCTTTCTGGAACAAACATTTTAGAAACTTCTATTAATGATTCACCTAAATTTCCATGTGTTAGTAGTAAAATATTCCATTTTTGATTAATGCTTATCTCCACTTTATCACCCCCTATTATTTTATTTTTGGTCTTTTTCAGAGCCCTAGAAAGATTTGTCGATATTTTTAGCATATGACATTTTAGAATTTTTTTTCATAACTCCATAAATAATCACCTCAAACCTAACTTATTGAAAATTTCCTCCATATTTATATATTACTACACTTATATTAATAGTCAAGTCATTTTTTAGAATTTTCGCATAATTTGTACAAGTTATTTTTTTCACAAAAAAAAAATTCAAACACATATTTTCAGCATGTGTTTGAAAAGTTTGAAAAATTTTAATATCTCTTGTTTGCTATAGCTTCCCTTATCTGTCCTAAAGCCTTATAATAATTATCTTTATCCTTTAGACAAGTACCTACAAACAAACAGTCTATAAGTGTTAATGCACTAATCCTAGACTCCATTGCCTCACTTTTCGATAAATTTTCTTTTCCATAGGATACGAGAACTACATCAGATACTTTTAATATAGGAGATTTGTAATTTGAAGTTATGGATATAATTTTCACGCCTTTGTCCTTGGCAATTCGCAGGTTCTCTACTAACTCCTTATTACTTCCAGTATTTGAAATAGCTATTATGCAATCATTTTCATCATACATTGAACTTACCATAGCTTGAAAATGAGAATCTGAATGAAATATGCAGTACTTACCTGTTCTCATAAACTTATGATATGCATCAAGAGCTATTGCGGCTGAACCACCCATACCAAAAAAAGCTATTCTTTTCGCACTATGAATATAGCCTATAGCCTTATCTAACTCCTCACTGTCGTTTATTCTTAAAGTCTCATTAAGAGAACTTATTGTAGAATTAAATATCTTCTGCATTAAAACCAGACTATCATCATTCTCTTTTATTTGCTCATGTATATTTACAAGAGGCTTTACAATTTCACTAGCTATGCTTATCTTTAAATCCTGATATCCTTTAAACCCTAGTTTTTTACTAAGTCTAAACACCGTGGCTTCACCACATTTACAATTTTCAGCAAGTTCTGTAATAGATGAGTGAATAATATCCTTAGGGTTTTTAAGGATGTATTCCCCAACTCTCTTTTCCGCTCCTTTAAGTTCTGAATATATATTTCTTAAACTTTCTATACCGCCTACGTCATTCATTATTTTATCTCCTAACAGTATTTTTGGCTTTATTAGCCACTTAACCACACAAACTCTATTTCTATTATACTATAATATACCATATAATAGTAAATTGCGTAAGCAAAAAAACGCTATTGTACTATTTAAAGTACAATGCATTTACAATTATCCCTTATTTTCCCACGACCCATATTAAATTATCTTTTAAGAATCTCGAAAAAGAATATTAATGATAAAAAGCCCGAGAAAAATCATATAGATTACTTCTCGGACTTATTTATATATTTGTATTCTTAGTGTTATTCTGCATTTTTAAGTGATTCAATCATATCTATGTTCCCAAATTCTCTATACATAGCTAAGTTTACAATTATAGAAAAGGAAATTGTAATTAATACTGAATATAGAAAATAAATAGGATCAATGTGTCTCATAAACATCATTACGTTTGTTTCTGAAGTATTTATTACAAAACTGTTTAAAAGTATGCCCACAGCTATTCCAGTTAAGCTTCCTATAACCGTTAATATGATATTTTCTCGGTATATATATAAGGCAAGCTCATTATTATAAAAACCTAAAAGCTTTATTGTAGACAGTTCTCTTTTTCGTTCATTTATATTTATATTTGTAAGATTATATATTACAACAAAAGCAAGAACTCCTGCGGACACTATTAACACAAGCACCACTGAATTTATACTTTTTGTGGTTTTATTAAAATCAAAGTGCATGTTGTTTTTATAACTTATGGAGCCTACATCTTTTATTGTTGTTAGTAACTTTGAGGTGCTATTTTCAGAGCTTTCTGTGGTGGATTTCAAAAGTCCATAAAACCCATTAAACTCCAGGTTACTCCCTGTTATTTTTTTGTAATAATCAGCACTCATATAAATATAATGTTGCACATAATGCTGGGTAATAGCTGTAATTTTAGCTTTTACCACTTTATCATTCAGGGTTATTTCAAAGGTATCTCCAATCTTTTTATCCATAAGCTTGGATAGTTTTTCAGTAATGATTACACCATCTTCACTTAGGTTCAGCGCGCTACCCTTCTTTGTAAGATTAATATAATTATTTAGCTTTTCCTTATGATCTGTAACCACCACGTAGGCATCTTCTCTACCAGATTTATCAACATCCACTGTTCCGTTCTTTGTATAGGTAAATAAAACTGATTTAACATTGGTATCTTCCATTATTTTTTTTTCTGTTATGACTTTCTGATTATACTCTATGTTTTTCTTAAGTGTTGACTGCATATCATATCTATATATATTCGTAAATTGACTTTCTACAGCACCTATTATTCCTGACTTAAGGCCAAAGCCTGTTATCATAAGGCCTGTGCAGGTAGCAATTCCTATTACTGTCATGAAAAGTCTTTGTTTGTATCTAAATATATTTCTGGCAGTAACCTTTTTTGTGAAACTTAATCTTTTCCATATAAAAGTTACTCTTTCCAGCAATATAGTCTTACCAGCCTTTGGCGGCTTTGGTCTCATTAGTGATGCTGGCGCTTCTCTTAATTCTTCAAGAGTTGCCGCAACTGCTGCTATCGTAGTAAAGAATATAGCTATTAATGAAGCCTGGAATGCTAGCCCAGTATTAAAGGGCGTTAATGAATTCGGAATAGAATAAAGTGAGCCATAGGCATTCATAATAAGCGGTGGAAACAGTCTAAATCCAAAGGATACCCCTAATATACTTCCAGCTATACTGGCCGATAGTGCATATATTAAATAGTGTGAAACTATAGCCCCTCTTGAATATCCAAGCGCTTTGAAAGTTCCAATTTCAATTCTATTTTCTCCTACCATTCTTGTCATGGTTGTAAGACTAACTAAGGCTGCCACGAGGAAAAATATAAGTGGAAAGGCCTTACCTATATTGTCTATCCTATCACTATCTTGCCTATAGGTTTCATATCCCAGGTTAGCGCTTCTTCCAAGTACATACCACTCTGGAGATTTAATATCTGCAATTTTGTCCTTATTTTTTTGAATTTCTAGTACAGCATCATTTATTTTAGCGTTGGCGCTTTCTTCTTCAGCCTTTATTTTTTTCATGTTTGCAGCAATTTCTTTCTCAGCATCATCAAGCTTTTTGCTTCCTGCGTCTAGATCTTTCTTTGCCTTTTGCAGTAATCTTTCTTGCTTAATTAATTCATCCCGTCCCGCATCAATTTGTGATTGTGACTTATCAAAATTGGTCTTTAATATTTCAATATCAAAATAAGGCTTCACCTGATCTAACACACCATTACTTTTTAATGAATTGTACATGGTATCAAAATCTTTTCCCTGGATGTTTTTTTCATATATTAGATTTATCCCATTAAACTGAGCGACATATATGGGATTAGTAGGGTCTGCATCTAATTGTTTTTTCGCATCTGCAACCTTTAATGCCATGGAGGATGATATACTATTTGCAGCTTGCACCTTCCCTATATTAAGTTTCTCTTGACTTGCAGTAAGTTGGTTTTTACCCTCTGCAATTTGAATTTCACCCTGAGCTTCTTTCTGATTAAAAATCTTTTGATTTCTTGCAAGTTCTACTTTTCCCTGCTGGGTTTTAATTTTTGCATCATTTAATTTTTTATAGCCTTCTGCAAATTTATCTCCTGCTTCTTTTTTAGACAGGTTTATTTTCCCTTCCGCTGTATTTATTTTACTTTGAGCTTCTCCTACTACCTGCTCATACCTAACTTTATTTCTAATAACCCCAAGCTCTTTTAGCTTTTGTTCTATATCACCAGTTACATTTTTATATTCGCTATTTAATAAAAGGCTATCTTTTGACTCTACCTTATTAAGTTTAACATAAATTTCAGTATAAACTTCGTTCTTAAACACCTCAGGTTTAATATGTATAAACCCTCGAGTTGAGCCATTTCCAATAGAGCTTAGCTGCCTTTGAGCTGATAAATATAGAGGTGACAGTGAAGCTCCTACTATTTTGAATTTACTTATTTTTAAGTCATCCCCTATTTTAGTATCTTTACCAGATTTAAGTTCTATCTCATCACCTATTTTAAATTTATTTTCGCTTAAAAACCTTTCTTCTACTACGGCTTCATTATTATTTTCTGCTATTCTTCCTGAAACAATTTTCATCTTATTTATACCGTCTTCGTAGGGAATTGAATTAACATTAATCACCAGTTCATGTTTGTCTTTTTCAACTATGGCATCTATTGAGTATGAACCCTCCACCTTTTTTACATCTTTTAGTTTTTCCACCTGTTTTACATCATCCAATGTAAGCCCGAGTGTAGAAATCAATTTAAAATCCATAAACTCTGTTTCATTAAAATATGAATCTGCTGATGTTTTCATATCTGGACTAGTAGCGCGAACTCCAGCATAAAAAGCCACTCCCATTGCAATAATTATTACTATAGATAAAAACCTTGAAAGTGTGTGTTTAATATCTCTAAATAAATTCTTAAAAAATGTTTTTTTCATTTTTACCACTCCAATTTTTCTATGGACATTGGATTATTATTTTTAACTACACTTTCAACTTTACCGCTTCTTAATGTTATTATTTTGTCAGCAATAGGAGTTATAGCAGAATTGTGAGTAATAACTATAACTGTCATTCCATGTTTTTTCGATGTATCAGATAATAGCTTAAGTATTGATTTACCAGTATTATAATCCAATGCACCTGTGGGTTCATCACAAAGAAGCAACTTAGGATTTTTAGCAAGGGCTCTTGCTATGGAAACTCTTTGTTGTTCTCCTCCAGAAAGTTGGGACGGAAAATTTTGCATCCTATCTTTAAGCCCTACATTAGTAAGTACATCCACAGGGTTCATTGGATTTTTACATATCTCAACTGCAAGCTCTACATTCTCGATCGCATTTAAATTTTGTACTAAATTATAAAACTGAAATACAAAACCTATTTCGTCACGTCTATACTTCGTAAGCATTTTTTTATTATATTCGCTTATCTCATTACCATCTACAAGAATATTTCCACTTGTAACCTGATCCATACCTCCTAGAAGGTTAAGTATTGTGGTTTTTCCTGCACCACTAGCGCCAATAACCACTACAAATTCACCCTCTTCTATAGAAAATGAAACATCATCTACTGCTTTAATAATAACTTCTCCCATGTGATAAGTCTTTTTTACATTTTTTAGTTCTATAAAATTTTTCATTTTTTTATCTCCTAATCATTATTTTCACAATCTAACTTGCCTTTAATATCACCATAAAATATATCTATTATATCAAGGATAAGCTTTCTAACTTCTCCACCATCCTCTTTTTCTCTAAGTATTATAGAGATACTCTCCACAAGATTATAGGACATAAGATATATAATAAAATTATTTTTAAGTTTTTTGCCCTGGAGTAATAGCTCATATTTCATTTTTTCAGATACTATTCTAGTTATGAAATCAACAAAGGTTTTTTTACAGTTTTCATACTTAGAACCTTCGCTTTTATTAAGTAATATTGTTATTTCTGTGCTGCTGCCTTTGAATATCTCCATTATTTTTTCCATTAATTCATAAAAGATTTCATCTGCCTTTTCGTTTATCTCCACTTTATTAAATTGATTAATGTAATCCATTAATCTTTCATACACAGAGCCAATCAATTTTTCATACAAATCATCCTTACTATGAAAATATTTATAAAAATTTCCCACTGATGTTTGAGAATTCACAGCTATACCCCTTATAGATGTACCTTTGTATCCCATTTCTTTAAATTGCTTTAGCGCTTGTTCTACTATATTTTTTCTGACTTCATATTTCAAATATTGCATTAGAAAACCTCCGTTCTCTTTTGTAGTATACTCTTTTTAAAATAAAACTTCAATACCTATAATGGAAATTTTTATTACTTGACAACTATAATTACTGGAAATAGTATAAAGATATATTAAATAAAAAATATAAGCCCTAGAGCCAGAAGTTTACTTCTCACTCTAGGGCTTATTTCTTTAATACAAGCTCTACTAATATAATTCTAACACATCATTTAGCAGACTGTTTTTCCATATCTAGCTGAAAACTATGCCTTTCCATCTCTTTATCCTTTTGTCGTTTCCAAGCATGTAGAACTAGCGCTATGGTAATAACCCCATAGGATATAAACATACGAAAGTATTCACCAACCATAGCCGACCCAGTAATGTTTTTACCTGCCATAGGCATAACTATAAACATTAAATGAAACAGTGCAGTACCAAAAATGGCATTTGGGATAGAAGCTTTAGCAACCGTTGCACCGCCAACTAAAAGTGATGCAGCTGCAAAAAGGCCTGCTTGATCTGCTCCATTATAAGTGTTCATAGTTCCTATATTTTGCAGATAAATTATTTGTCCAAAGCAAGCAAGGACTGTTGAAATTATGATGGACTGAATACGTGTCTTATCAACAGCAATTCCTGCAGTATCAGATACACTCATGTCAAGTCCTACAGCTCTCATGTCCTGACCCAGTTTTGTTTTTCTAAACCAAACAGTGAAGACACAAATCAAACCTATAATCAAAAAGGTTCCAACTGGAATACTTATATCACCTATTTTTAATAAAATTAGGTGATCAAATCCTTTAGCTACACCCAAGTTCAAGGCATTACGTACACCATACCCTTTAGAAAGCAGCAGTGAACTAGTCTTAAATGGAATTATAGATCCGCACAGGTATAAAAGAAAAAATTGATAAACACCCAGAATAAAAAAACCTAGAATCATGCCAGTAACCATCTCACGGCCTTTAGCCCTATTTAGTACCACACCACAAAAATATCCCAGACCTATAGCTATAGGAAGTGCAACAAGTGCCGCAAGGAGTAGCCCTGGAGCTCCTGTAATACCCCAGTCAGTAATAAATATCAATCCAATTTGACCTGCCATAGCACCTAAAACCATCCCAAAGTTGATACCCATTCCCGCCATAATAGGAAGCAGCAATGATAGTACTAGGAAAGAGTTTCTTGCCAGCCTGGTAATAATCTGATCCACCAAAAAACTTCCAGAATACCCCGAAAGCGGTATTGCTATTATGCTGATGATTAAAAACATTAATGGCACAACACTACCCGTAAGTAATGGGCCTATTTTTTTCTTATCAAATTTCATGACTTACCTCCCTTTCCGAGTCAGTGCATATACAACCAATCCGTTAGAAACAATTATTCGGATGATTTCAGATACATCAATATTAATGGCACTGTTTATAACTGACGGCGTCATTGTCACAATACCTTGAAACAAAAACGTTCCAATAACTACATTGGTAATGGTTGCTTTGTTAACGGAAGCGCCTCCAAGTAGAACCGCTGCCACCGATGAAAATACAAACGATGTTGGTGCATTGTACATTTGAACAAAACCAAAGCCTTGCTGAAAAACAATCATACCAACTGCTGCTATCATTGTTGACAGCATTACTGATACTAGTCTCATTTTATTAATATTAATTCCTGAAGCCCTTGCATAATCTGGATTAGAGCCCACCGCTGTAATAGCAGTGCCAAGCTTTGTTTTAAAAAACCCCCAAACTATCAAACACATAAGAATAAAAAATAAAATCATTCCTGTAGGTATAATTAGATATTTAGAAACGTCAATTTTTAAGATATCACTAAGTACATGTATCCAGTAGTCTTCAATGCTAATTGTGGTTCTGAGCCCCTCGCCTTTGAATCCCATAACACTTGCTGGATTTTTAAAGGGAAGTTTGAGCCACATTATGTTCATTAAAAATACGAATGAGAAACCCACATATGTGGCTATAATCATTTCATCGCCTTTAACACGATTTAAAAGCAATCCATAAAGAAAACCCAAAACTGCGGCCATGGCCAGGCCTACTAAAAAGGCCACTCCAATCCCTGCCATACCTGTAAGCTTAAAGTCTAGGCTCACCACAGCTCCCATCATTCCTGATATAAGGCCCACTGGAACACCAAAGTTCAGACCGCATCCTGATTGAATCATAGGCACCATAGAAAGTACCATGATTCCACTCATACCAAAACGCACAATAACATCATTTAAAGATGTATCAACCCTTACCCCGAAAATAGGAGCCACAATAAATAATGCTAAAAGGAAACTGGCAATGATTATGCGAGCCCATCCAAAGTTTTTGATGAATTTATTTATCTGAGCCATATTTTTTCACCTTCTTCATTTATTTGAAATTCTCCGGCCATTAATAACCCAAAATCAACCACTGGAGCATCTGGTGGCAAAATACCAAATATTTTTCCTTCACAAACAATAGCTATTCTATCACTAATAGCTCTAAGTTCTTCCAGTTCTGAGGATATTATAACTATAGTTGTGTTGTTTTCTTCGTTATATTTTCTTAATGCATCTAAAACCAATTTTTTTGCTCCAACATCAATACCACGGGTCGGTTCAGAGACAAACAATAGCTTGGGATTCATGGCGAATGCCTTTGCAAGGCAAACCTTTTGTTGATTTCCCCCTGATAAATTTCTTGCCTTTTGACGTTCGCTAGTGCACCTTATTTCTAATGACTTTATATATTCCAGGGCACATGCTTTCATAGCTTTCTCGTCACGCCACTTAATCGCCCCCCCTAAATAACTTTTAAGAAATTTATTTTGAACTTGCATGGCATTAAAAGCAATATTCCAGTCAATAGGTTCATCTAAAAGTAGTCCAACACCTCTACGATCCTCAGATACAAACACTATGCCACTTTGCAGCGCATTTAGCGTATTGTTTAATTGGAGTGCTTTACCCTCGAAGAAAATCTCCCCACCGCTCGCAAAGAGTCCCATAATTCCGTTAGGAATTCCAAGCTTCCCTTGCCCTGCAAGACCACCAATACCTAAGATTTCACCTCTACGAAGCTTTAATGACACATTTTTAATTGTTTCACCAGGCATGTCCACCCAAAGCTTTCGAGCTTCGAAAATTATATCCTTTTCATCAATTTTTACTAGGGGCCTTATATGTTTGGCTTCTGCATCAACATCCCTACCCACCATCCATTCAGCAATCTGTCTTACATCCACACTCTCTGATGGTGTTTCCACCACAACTAACCCATCACGAAGTACAACAATAGTATCGCAAATAGATGTTATTTCATGAAGTCTGTGGGATATAAATACAATAGAAATACCTATATCAGCCAGCAGTCTCATTGATTTAAGTAAAATCTCAGCCTCCGATTCTGTAAGTACTGCAGTTGGCTCATCTAAAACAATAAGTTTAACTTGACTTCTGTCAATTTCACGTGCTATTTCTATAAATTGCTTATGTCCAACTGGCATGTCGGATACCAAAGTTTCTGTATCTAGCTGAACTCCTAATGTATCTATTGCTTTTTGAGCACTCTTTCGAATTTCTGGTAAATCTATAGTTTCTACCCGTTTACCTAGGACCTTTGAAAGCAAACTTTTCTTGGTCTTTTCCATGTTAAGAAGTACATTTTCTCCTACCGTAAACCCAGGAATTAGTGAAAATTCTTGGTGTACCATTCCTATTCCTGCTTTTAATGCATCAACGGGGCTTTTAAATTTGATTTTTTCTCCATTTAAATAAACAGAACCTTCGTAGCCTCCAGTTTCGGAAATCACCTTCATACCAAATAAGATATTCATCAGTGTAGATTTCCCTGCTCCATTCTCTCCTACAAGTCCCAATATTTTTCCTTTTTCAAGTGTGAAACTTATATCTTTAAGCACCCTGTTTCCGTCATATTCTTTGCCAACACCTTCTACTTTAAGTAGTACATTATTTGTAGACAATAAATTCACCTCTTATATTCCAACATAAGGAAAATTGCTTTGCACACATATGCAGGCAAAGCAATTCACACTTATTTGGTTATAATAATACATTTAGAATAGTCTATATAGACCGCTTCCAAATGTTCAATGTTTTTTAACTTATTTTATGGTCTTATATACTGGCGGAACTACTTCTTTACTATTACCTAGGTATCCTTTTCCAAATACATAAGTATCTTGATAAACCATTATGTGGTTAGAAATCTCTTTATTACTAACTCGGTCTGTATACAATGATCCATTCCACTCAGCACCTGGTGTGTATAAACCAAATGCCTTTATTACATCAGCAAGATTTCCCTTCTTCATTGTACCTTCTACTACATTCTTACCATATTCTACTAAACCTTCAGAAGCTGTGTAACCATAAGAGAATGCCCATGTACCCATTCTTCCAGAGCCACCTTTAGCAACTACAGTAGATTCAACTTTTTTAAGAATTTCAGGCCAATTTCCAGCTTCTGCTTTTAAATCTATACCAAATGCTCCTGGATATCCCATTACTGGTGAAGGTAGATCTGGTTCTACGAATATAGCGCCTAGTTCTGCAACACGTTTTAATAATGGTTCTGTCTGAGCATCATTTGTGCAGAAAAATGCTGTATCTTTTCCATATTTTTCAACCCATGCAGGCATTTTTTCAAGAATAAATTGTTGTGCTCCTGGAATTCCAACGTCACTCGTTGGGTCTGGAGCTGTTTCAAATACAAATTTTATTCCTAAGTCCTTACAAGCTTGTTCCATAATGTTTTTTCTGAGTGAAAGAAGTTCTATACTCATATGTCTTGGGAAAGAAATGTGAACGAAAGTTTTTGCGCCCATCTTTTTAGCAGCGAGTATCATTAGGTATCCACGATTTACGTTATCAGGGTCAACAACTAAATCCGAAACTGCTTCAATCATAGCAGTATCTTCTTGAGAAGAGTTAGCTAATAGTAATATATCAGGTCTTTTTTCACGAATCTGTGTAAATGCTGCAACAGTACCTGGAACTGCTTGGTTTACCACGATTACTTTCATGTCTGCATCATCTGCTAGTCCAGTAATTGTTGAAATAGTAGTTTCTAGTTCTTGCGTAAAATTATCTGGATAAGTAACATGCTTTATCATTCCGCCGGAAGCAGCATCGCCATACTTTTTAATCATTGCTTCGGCACCACGCAAATCATCTTCACCTTGTGATACAGTACCAGTAACAATACCAATATGCATCTTTTTAGCCTCAGTTACAGCAGGTGTTTTTGTTTCAGGTGTTGTTGTAGGTGTTTTTCTTGCGCAGCCTACCATACCAAATGTTAGCATTAAACTTAAACCAATTGCTAATGATTTTTTTAACATCTAGAATCCCCCTTTTTATTTTTCAGAGCATAGCTCATTTATAATACAAAAATTCTAAGTCTAATAGCTTCCCCACAAAAGGAATTAATTTTACAAAGAATTTAGCATCCAAGTTGTAGCTTGTATAAATTTTTGAATAATTTCAGAGAAATTCATTGCTATAATAATTCATATTCTGATTTTGCTTCTTTATTCTCTGTATTATTCCTTGTTTTGCTATAAAAACCTTTTTTCCGATAAATAGTCTGTCCATTTTCTTCAATCAATTGAATTATCATCTAATCAAAAATTCAACTTATTAAATATTTCATTTATTCAGATTATTATTATTTATAATATTACAAGGTTTAATATTTTTTGTCAAGATATATATAAATTATGAACTCACAACCATAAAAAAGGTGTCTAGCATAGTCTAAAGGTCATCCTAATATATGAACTTTTTAATTCTCGCCTCTAACAAGTATATGTTAAACGTTTGTTATATTATGCAGTTTTTCTTGCTTTCGGTAATTTAATGCTTTGTTATTCAATAATACAATGACCCTTAAATTAATTGGTTATGCATTTGGTTCTTATATAGATATAGAAAAGCACTCAATCACAAAAGATTGAGTGCTTTTACTTTGTCCTTTACTTTTAAATTATATTAGTGTTTTATTGTTGATATAAGCAAGCTTACAAGGTAGGTTATGCTAGAAAAAATCAAGGACACTATAAGAAAACCTATTAACACAATGTTATATTTTAATATACTTTCAGCAATAAAAAATCTTGAAAATCCAAGTACATTCACAACTAATATTAATAAGAATATTATAATTAATCCCTTACTCGCACCTTTAATATCCGCAGAACTTAAGGATATGTGAGATGAAATACATATAGCTAAAAATAAGAATAGTATAAAGTATGGATTCGCAAAGTTGTTCATTGAAAAGATTGTTTTTATTAAATCAATATAAGAATTCAGTATGATCTTTATTGATTCCTGATTTATATTAGTTATATTCAAATTATTTAAAGATATATTTATAAATTTATTGTATGTCTTAGGAATCATTACGCGCATTAGTGCAATTATAACGGAAATTCCTCCGAAGATAGGTGCAATTCCTATAAAAAAATTACCCGCTTGTTGATATAAACTATTAGGATTATAGGCATGGCTTACATACCCCAGTACGCCATTTTCATCCCTCTTTTGTAGTAGTACCACTTTCTTAATTTTATGTCCAAAGAGAACAGAGAAGATAGCATGGGACATTTCATGAATGGGGACACCAATAATCGCTGTAATGGCAACTGCCTTCCAGCCAAAACTTCTTTGGAAATTTTCCATTGAATGATCCCTCAAAAATCCAAGTATAAAGCCTACTAGAATTATCATTCCTGTCAAATATAAGGTATCAATTATTGTCTTTATTACTGTGTTTAGTAAGAAATTCATGCAATCATCCTTTCAAATTTGGCTAAGCTCATATCATACGGGAAGCCTTTTGAGCTTCCCTTATACTTGTTTTTTAGGTAGTTTGCAATAAAGTTTTTACTTTAGACAATCCTTCTCTTTTGAAATATTTATTTAAGACTTTCAATAGCCCTTTTAGCCCACTTAGAGTCTTTATATATAGCTCTGGCTACACCAATAAGATCTGCTTTACCTTCTGAAAGAAGTTTTTCAGCTGCATGAGCGTCAGTAATTCCACCAGTGAGTATAACTGGAATTGACACAACTTCCTTAATAGCCTCAGTTAAGGGTGAAAAATATCCTTGACTAGTATTACCGGTCACCGTATACCCACAAAATCCCCCTGAAATATCGAGAACATCTACTCCTGCATTTTCAAATTCTAAGGCTGCAGCTTTGCTATCATCAATAGTACTTCCACCTTCCATATAATCAGAAGCACCTAACCTAAGCAAAATGGGGAAGTCTTTGCCCACAGCGTCTATTACGGCTTTAATAATTTCTAAATGAATTTTAATTCTTCCGAGTATTTCTCCACCATATTCGTCTCCTCTTTTATTAGAAAGTGGAGAAAAAAATTGATTTAAAAGGTATCCATGAGCAGAATGAATCTCCACTCCATCAAAGCCCGCTTCTTTTGTACGCAACGCAGCATCCGCAAATTCTCCGATTATAATTTTAATTTCATTTTTAGTAAGTTCCTTTGGAACATTACCTGTGCGTGGATTAGCTATAGCAGAAGGTCCAACTGGCTCATATCCTGTGACCTCTTTATTTGCTGCACTTCCAGCATGATTAATTTGCATTACTGCTTTAGAGCCATTTTTGTGAATAATATTTGCAAGTTCTTTTAGGTCTTCCACAATACCATTATCTGCTATAGAAAGCTGTCTTTCGCTAGCCTTTCCCTTTTGCGCTATAAAGCTATGTTCTATAATAATCAATGATATATATCCACCTTGTGATTTTTCATCATAGTATTCCAATATATCTTTACTTACCCTTCCATCCTGCTGAGCTTTAGAAGTAGCCATGGGCGGCATAACCAATCTATTTTTAAAAGTTAACTTACATTGTTCTAGTGGTTTAAGTAAATATGACATTTTTTATCCTCCTAGCTAATATTATATTTCTAATTTTTGTTGGCATATTAAATCCTTATTTAACTATTTTATCACATACACTCTAGCTTCATAAGGTCTTAATTAATATTTCTAAGATCATTATTTTCGTCTACATAATTATTAACTAATATGTTATCATTTTTACTAGCCTTATGTTTAAAAAAATAAAAACACTCTGAAAACTTTCAGAGTGTTTTTGAACCCAGACAATAATAAACCAGGCTCTGTTATTCTATTCACTTTATAAGTTTTCTTTGATTTTGTTCATTAACTGATTATATTCTTCATCTTTAAGAAGGACTTTATCATTAGGTGACATTTCAAATGTTCCTCCAAAGCTAGGTCCATTCTCATATTTAGGAACTATATGAAAATGAAGATGAGTCATCTTATCAGCATAAGCACCATAGTTGATTTTATCTGGTGAAAATGTTTTGCTTAAAGCACCTGCAACTCTTGCTACATCTTTCATGTAAAGTGAACGCTCTTCATCATTTAAATCGAAAAGCTCACTTTTATGGCCATTATATGCTACAACACATCTGCCCTTATAAGTCTGCTCTTTAAATAAATATAAAGTAGAAGCCTCAAGCTTACAAATTTCAATCATTAAATTCGTAATTCTTTCATCTCCAGTGCAGTAAAAACAATCATTATCCAAGCTCATATTTTATTTCTCCTTTTTCAATAATTTTTCTTAAAAATAATTAAAGTGTAACTCCATTCTTGAAAATAGCGAGTTCTCTGAAGTTATTCACTTCATTGTTCACTAATTCTCCACTAGCTACTTTGATTATATAGTCTATAAATTCCTCAACCAAAGATTCTAATGACTTATCTCGTGTTAAACTTCCAGCATTAAAATCAATCCAATGAGGCTTTAATTTGTATATTTGGCTGTTTGTTGAGATCTTAATTGTAGGTACAAAGCTTCCAAACGGAGTGCCCCTTCCCGTTGTGAAAAGAACCATTTGACAACCCGAAGCCGCTAATGCAGAGGAGGCCACTAAATCATTACCTGGTGCGCTTAAAAGATTAAGGCCCTTTTTCTTTAGTGTTTCTCCATATTTAAGAACATCCACAACTGTAGCGGTACCTGCTTTCTGTGTGCATCCTAGTGATTTATCTTCAAGCGTAGTTATGCCTCCTTCTTTATTTCCTGGAGAAGGATTTTCATACACTGGCTGATTATACTGCATAAAATATTCTTTAAAGTCATTAATTAAGTGAACTGTTTTGTTATATACCTCTTCACTTTCTGATCTAGCCATTAAAAGAGTTTCTGCTCCAAACATTTCTGGTACCTCTGTTAATATTGTGGTGCCGCCTTGAGCTACAAGAAAATCCGAAAATTTTCCCACAAGAGGGTTTGCAGTTATACCAGAAAGCCCATCAGATCCGCCGCATTTCAAACCTATTTTAAGTTCTGATAAGCTGCAAGCTTCCCTTTTGTCCTCTTTCATAATTTCATAAAGTTCTACAAGAAGTCTCGCCCCTTCTTCTATCTCATCTGAAACTTCTTGAGAAATTAAGAATTTTACCCTTTTCTCATTAAACTCGCCTAGTGATTTTTTGAATTCAGCCATACCATTATTTTCACATCCAAGTCCTAATACTAAAACTCCGCCGTTGTTTGGATGTTTAACTGCATCACCTAATATAGTTCTTGTACTTACATGATCCTCTCCAAGCTGTGAGCAACCATAATTATGCTTTAAAACTGAAACGTTATCTATGCTAACATTTCCTACTATTTCTTTGAACCTGTGGATGATTCTATCTCCTATGCCGTTTACACAGCCTACGGTAGGAACTATCCAAAGTTCATTTCTAATGCCTACATTTCCATCAATTCTTTTGTAGCCATTAAAGGTTAGCTTTCTATCTGTAAAACTGTTTTCTATAAGCTTTTGATTAAAACTATATTCCTTTATACCATCTAAATTTGTTTTTATATTATGAGTATGAACCCATTGCCCCTCATAAACATCCAGCATTGAATGTCCTATAGGAAATCCATATTTCACAATATTCTCCCCTACTTTAATATCTTCTGTAGCTATTTTATGACCCCTTTTAATCGCTTCTTTTATTGTTACTTCACTGTTACCTATAGAAATTACTTCCCCTACTGATAAATCCGTCAAAGCTACTACTATATTATCATTTTCATTTATCTGTATAATATTTTTCATGAGTGTTCCTCACTCTCCTTAAATCATCACCTGCGGTGCTGCAATATTAACGACTTCAGAAGGGAGATGACTTTCCTTCTGAAATGTCGTTAAAGAACTTCTTTAAGCGCTTCATTAATTCCAATTTTCTCAATGTTAATTAAATAATGTGCTACTGCCTCAGTTAACCCCTGTACTTCATTTAAATCCATCTTCCAGACTTTTTTGTATGCAAGTACTGTAGTTACTAATTTTTTTAAGGCTTCTTCACTTCCATCAGATTTATCCCATAGAGTTTTATAAAATTCTAAAATATCCGCATCATCAGATAATTTAATTGTTTCATCTCCTCTTTTGCCTTTATAGAATTCTATAAGTGCAGCTAGTGAGAATACTAATCTTTTAGGAAGTTCACCCTTTATTTTTACAAACTGAAGTAAGGAAGGTAAATCTCTTGTTTCATACTTTGACATTGAATTTAGTGATATACTCATTAAATAATGCTTAACAAAAGGATTCATAAATCTTTCAAGAACAACTCCTGCATAGTACTTCAATTCTTCCGCTGGAAGGTCTAATGTAGGTATTATTTCTTCGTATATTGTATCCTTAATGAATTTTCCTATTACCTCATCCTCAACAGCCTCCGAAACTGTATTTAACCCATAAAGGTAGGCTACTGGTACAAGTGAGGTATGGGATCCATTAAGTATCCTTACCTTTCTTGTTCTGTATGGTGTCATATCCTTAACAAATTTAACGTTAAGACCTGCTTTACTTACTGGGAATTCATTTTCAATCCATTGTGGTCCTTCAATAATAAAAAGGTGAAAATGCTCCCCAATATTAACTAAGTTATCCTCATATCCTAACTCCTGCGTTATTTCTTTTATTGTATCTCTTGGGTAGCCTGGAACTATTCTGTCAACAAGTGTTGAGCAAAAAGTATTAGCCTCATTTATCCAAGTAGCAAATCCCGTTTCTAAATTCCAAAGCTTTGCAAACTCCAAAATTATTTTTTTAAGTTTATCACCGTTTCTATCGATAAGCTCACAAGGAATTACTATTAACCCCTTAGCCTTTTCTCCATTAAAAAATTTAAATCTATGATATAAAAGCGCTGTAAACTTTCCCGGAAAACTTTTCTGCGGTTTATCACAAAGCTTATCATTTTCATCAAAAGTAATTCCTGCTTCAGTAGTATTTGAAAATACAAATCTTAATTCTGGGTTTTCAGCTATCTTTAAAAATTCTGCGTGCTGCGTATAAGGATTTATTCCACGGCTTATGCTATTTATAACTGAATGTTCTTCTATAGCTTTTCCTTCATTCATTCCTTGTAAATAAAGAGTATATAACCCATCTTGCTCATTTAATTTATCTACTAGGCCAAATTCAATAGGTTGAACTACTACTACACTACAATTAAACCCTGCCTCATTATTCATTTTATCAATCTGCCAATCCACAAATGCTCTTAAAAAATTACCTTCCCCAAATTGAAGTACCTTTTCTGGATACTCTTTATATTCAGCATATGTTTCCTTATTTAATCTCATTTTAATTCCCCATTATCTTTCAATTATTTTATTTTTACCAATAAACGCCATCAATTGTTCAAGAGTTGGATAGCCTTACATATCCCCTTTTACTATCTTTGCACCCTTCCTGAAGCATCACCATTCATAAGCGTTTCTACTTCGCCTTTAGCAACAAGGTTGAAATCTCCCTCTACAGTATGCTTGAGGCATGAAGCAGCCACTGCATATTCAAGTGAATCTTGATGTGAAAGACCAGATGTTAAACCATAAATAAGTCCCGCTCCAAAGGAATCTCCGCCTCCAACTCTATCCACTATGTGCATTTTATACTTTTTCGAGCTATAAAATTCTGTTCCATCATAAAGCATTGCAGACCATCCATTGTCGCTTGCTGAAAAGCTTTCTCTGAGTGTAATTGCAACGTATTTTAATCCAAATCTCTCTGTAAGCTTTGTTGCAACACTTTTATATCCCTCATCATTTAAGGTTCCACCTGTAACATCTGTGTTCTCTGCACTAATTCCAAAGACCTTTTCAGCGTCTTCTTCATTTGCTATAACTACATCACAATATTTTACGATTTCTCCCATAACCTTGCCTGCTTTTTCGCTACTCCATAGTTTTTTTCTGAAATTTAAGTCTACACTTACTGTTACTCCAGCTTCTTTAGCGGCTTTAACTGCATCTAAAGTAATGGCAGCACATTCATCTGAAAGTGCTGGTGTAATTCCTGTAAAGTGGAACCATTCTGCATCTTGAAAGATTTCCTTCCAGTTAAAGTCTTCTCTTTTTGCTTCTGCAATAGCTGAATGTGCTCTATCATATATTACTTTTGAAGGCCTTTGTGAAGATCCCTTTTCACAGAAATAAATTCCTACTCTTTCTCCAGCTCTAACTATCATGTCAGTATTAACACCATATCTTCTAAGTTCATTAACTGCTGATTGTCCTATTTCATGATTTGGAAGTTTTGTTACGAAATATGCATCCTTACCATAATTCGCAAGTGATACCGCCACATTTGCTTCTCCTCCACCATAAACAGCTCCAAACTCTTTTGATTGTATAAATCTATCGTACCCTACTGGCGCAAGTCTAAGCATTATCTCACCAAAAGTTATAAATTTTCCCATATTATTTCCTCCTATAGTGTTAGTGACAACCAAGGTGCCACCACATTTATTTATTTTTGTTTATATCTAAGTCTAATACTACTATTCTCTTGCTTTCTTAACCGCTTCTACAAATTTTGCAGCAGTTTCTGTCACTAATTCATAATCTCCAGTTTTTGCACCCTTTGTTAAATCTCCACCAGTTCCCACAGCTACGGCACCAGCCTTAATCCAATCTTTAACATTATCAAGGGATACTCCACCTGTTGGCATAAAGTTAGCTTGTGGTAGAGGTCCTTTAAAGGAACTAATAATTGATGGTCCAAAAGCATTTCCTGGGAAAACCTTTATGATCTCAACGCCGAGTTCTAGGGCTTCTACTGCTTCTTTTACTGTCATTACACCTGGCATTACCGCTATTCTGTATCTATTACATAATTTTACTGTTTCTGCGTTTAAACTAGGGCTTACTATGTATTTTGCTCCAGCTAATATACAAGCTCTTGCTGTTTCTGGATCAAGTACAGTTCCAGCCCCAATGAGCATATCTTCATCGTCTTTATATATTTCAGTTAATTCTTTGATTATATCTACCGCACCTGGTACTGTCATTGTTATTTCTAAAGCTTTTATTCCACCTTTTTTAACTGCTTCTACAATTTTAATGCCTTCTTCTTTTGAAGTTGCCCTTATAACTGCTACTAGGCCTGCGTCACTTATTTTTTTAATCATTTCTAATCTTTTCATTATTTACACCTCTTATATTATATTTTAATGTTTTTTCACGCTTTAAAAATGCTTGCTATAGATTTCATATCACTAAGAAACATCCCACTGAGCTTTAATTAAATCTATTGTATGCATAACTTCAATAGATTCATTCCAGGTCATTTTATCACTTTCTAATTTACCACCCTTAATGCAATTCATAACTTCTTGAATTTCAAATTCATAGCCATTGCATTTATGGGGTATACTCACTTCTTCTTCTTTTTCATCACAATATAACACAGCACTTTCACATTTCCAGTATTGCAGAAGTTCAATCCTTCCCTTAGTTCCCATGATATGTGCAACTCCTGATGTTGCAGCATTTAGTGAACAGCAAAAGGCAGCAACTTTACCATCTGAAAATCCAAGATTAACAGTAGTTTGGACATCTACACCAGTTTCACCAATATGTGCAATACTTTTAACCTTGCTTGGAACTGTATCAAATAAGAAATGGCACAGTGATAATGGGTATACTCCTATATCTAAAAGGGCACCTCCACCTAATTTGGGGTTTAGTTTGATTCCATCAGGGCTTAAATATCTGCTAATTCCAAAATCTCCTTGGAACATTCGTACTTCCCCAATTAATCCATCATTAATCCATGCATTAACACTTTCATAAATAGGTAGAAACCTAGTCCACATAGCTTCCATAAAAAACATCTTATTATCTCTTGCAGCTTTTATAACTTCTCTTGTTTGCTCTTCATTCATAGCTACAGGTTTTTCGCAAAGCACTGCCTTGCCATTCTTTAAAAACAATATGCATATTTCCTTATGAAATACATTTGGCACTGCCACATATACTGCATCTATATTCTTATCCTTTGAGAGTTCTTCATAACTACCGTAACATTTATCTTTTGAAACACCATATTCTTCTCCAAAACCTTCTGATTTTTCCTTTGAACGTGATGCTATTGCTACAAGTTCTCCATCTTGAAGTATTTTTAAAGCATCTGCAAATTTATGGGCCATGTTACCTGCTCCTATAATACCCCATTTAATTTTACGCATTTTTACACCTCATAAACTTTTATATTTTAACGACGAAGAACTGCCAAAACGTATTTCAGCAGTTCTCATCGCTGACTTTCGTCAAGTATACAACTGGAATTTTACTCTTTTCTAGGGATTAAGAGTTACAGTATTTTTTTAAAGTTAAACGAATGGCACCTTTTCCAGCAGTTAATTCTTTAAAGTGTGCTTCAACTTTTTCGCCTAGACCAACTTCATATAAATCAACACCAAAAATAGATTTATTTGATAAAATTTTAATTAAAGTCTCATGAACATCAAAATCTTTATCAAGCTTAACATCAGCTAATATAGGAGTTAATGATGAAAGCATAGGATCTGGACTTAGCTCAAATGAATTTCCTTCATCATCTATACCCATTAAATAACGACACCATCCTGCTAAAGCAAGAGGTATAAATGTTAAGTCCTTAACGTTCAAGTCATCACTTTCAGCGTAAGCTTTTATTGTCTCACCGAAACGTATAGCTAGTTTTTGTGAAGTATCACAAGCAATTCTTTGTGGTGTATCAGGCATAAATGGATTTGGTAGACGAACCTTCATTACCTCATCTATAAACTCCTTAGGTGATATAATCCCTGGGTTTACAACCACCGGTAATCCTTCAATATACCCTATTTTTTCTATTAATGTTACAAGCTCTTTATCCTTCATTTCATCTGATATTTTAGTGTAAGACAATAAACATCCATAAATAGCTAATGCTGTATGAAGAGGGTTTAAACAAGTACAAACTTTCATTTTTTCTACTTTATCTACGGTTTCCTTGTCTGTATAAAGGATACCACCACGATCTAGTGGAAGACGGCCATTTTTAAAATTATCTTCAATAACTAAATATTGAGGTTCCTCGGCATTAACAAAAGCTGCAATAAATGTGTTTTTTGAAGTCATAATTAATTCTGTATCTTCAAATCCAACTTCCTTTAACATATTTATAACAGACTCCGCAGGTCTTGGTGTAATTTTATCTATCATAGACCAAGGATAAGATATCTCCTCTGTTACATAAGTTAGAAATTCAGCTTCTACTAATTTATTCTCTGTCCATTGTTTTGCAAACGTAGTAATAGCATTTTCCAGTTTTGTACCGTTATGAGAACAGTTATCCATACTCACCAATGTTAACGGTAATCTGCCATGTTTAAATCTTTTATAACATAATGCTACTAATTTACCAATATAGCTTGTTACTGCAGAGGGTCCGTTATTAAAATCATTGGCTACATCTTTTAAAACTTCATTATTTCCATTAACTAAACTATATCCTTTTTCTGTAATTGTAAAAGAAACCATCTTCAGTGACTTGCTTTCAAAGATTTCTTTTAATCTATTCCAGTCACCTAAATTAGTTGTATCTACACATAGTGACTCTGCAATACTGCCTATTACTTTTTTTTCTAAGCTTCCATCAGCTTTTAAAGTTACTAAAACATTTAGGTCGTCAAATTTTTTATACCCTTTTTCAATTATCTCGTAATCGTATCCTTCAGCAACTATTATCCCTGTATTTAATATCCCTTTATTTAAAAGGTCCTGGCAAACAGCTGCTGGGAAAGCACGAAATATGTTTCCTGCTCCGAAATGTACCCACTGCGGATTTTCTTTAGTATCTTTAATCATTTTGTTTCGGTCAAATTTAGGTAATTCAAAACCCTGTTCTTCCCAAAGCTTTCTATTATTTAATTCTTCTTGTCTTAGTTTCAAGTCATTTGCCTCCTTTACTTTAATTTCTCCTACTATTTTGTTTTGCTCCCTTTTTCGATTGCTTCAATTAACCCATTTAGGTAAGTAGCTCCTAGTGCACGATCGTATAATCCGTATCCTGGCATTGCAACCTCATCCCAAATAGCACGACCATGATCAGGACGTACTGGTCCATCAAAGGAAACTTCATGGAGTGCTTTCATTATTTCATACATATCTAATGAACCATCCGTTGATAAATGAGCTGCTTCGTCAAATTTACCTGGTGCATGATGAATTAAATTACGTACATGTGCAAAATGGATTCTTCCCTTTGCGCTACGGATTATATCACAAATATCGTTACTCGGATTTGAACCTAATGAGCCTGTACATAGTGTAATTCCATTAAATTCTGCATCTACTGCTTTTAGGAGTTTTAATATATTTTTTTTATTATTTATAATTCTTGGAAGATCAAATACAGGCCATGCAGGATCATCTGGATGAATTGCCATCATAATATTGTGTTTTTCACAAACTGGACGGATTTTATTTAAAAAGTATACAAGATTGTCGAATAATTTTTCTTCATTAACATCTTCGTATTTCTCAAATAATTCTTTTACGTATTCTAATCTTTCTGGCTCCCAACCTGGCATTACAAATCCATTACTATTTTTATCAATTTCTTCAAACATTGTTTGAGGATCAATTTTATCTATTAAATCTTGATCATAGGATAGAACAGTAGATCCATCTGTTCGCATTTTTGCTAGGTCTGAACGAGTCCAGTCAAATACAGGCATAAAGTTATAACAAACCATATTAATACCGGCTTTACCTAAATTTTCTAAGGTTTCTATATAATTCTCAATATACTGTTCTCTTTCAGGCAATCCTATTTTAATAGAATCGTGAATGTTTACACTTTCTATTCCTTCTATTTTGAGTCCACTAGCTTCAACCTCTTCTTTTAATTTTAAAATATTCTCTAAAGGCCATGCTTTTCCTGCAGGAATATCATAGAGTGTTGTAATAACACCTGTAACCCCTGGAATTTGTCTTATTTGCTTTAGTGTAACTGAGTCGTGCTTGCTACCGAACCATCTTAATGTCATGTTCATAAACTTGTCCTCCTATATTTTTATTTTTGTTTTTATTTATAACCCATTAATGTAGGTAACCACATGGAAACCTTTGGTACGTAAGTTGTAAGCAATAATACAATAAAAATGCCTACATAATATGGTATTAACTTTAGCATTACATTTTCAATTGTGGTTTTCGCAACCTTAACACCAACAAAGAGTATGTTTCCTACTGGTGGTGTAATTGTGCCTATACATAAGTTAAATGTAATCATTATACCAAACTGAATTGCTGACATTCCAAAGCCTAAACAAATTGGTAAAAAAATAGGTGTAAAAATAAGTATTGCAGGAGTAATATCCATGAAAGTTCCTACAAACAATAACACCAAGTTAATAATTAATAAGATTATTATTTTATTGCTACTAAGGGATAATAATGCGGCTGAAATTGCACCAGGAATTCCAGTGAATGCCATAACCCATGCCATAACACTTGATATACCAATCAAAAATACTATGATACCTGTCATTTCGGCACTTTCTTTATAAATAACATATAAATCTTTAATTTTTATTGTTTTATAAAAGAATAAAGATAATATTAAACTATAAGCAACGGCTACCACTGAGCCTTCCGTAGCTGTAAATACGCCTGTGATAATTCCACCGATAACAATTAAAATTAATAATAAGCTTGGGATGGCTTCAACAGATGTTTTTAATGCTTGCTTTAGAGTAACGCGTTCTTGGCTACGGTATCCTTTTTTCTTTGCTATAAAGTAAGCAACTACCATGCAGCTAAGACCCCATAGAATTCCTGGAATATAACCTGCCATGAATAGTGCTGCCACAGAAGTTCCACCACTTACAAGCGAAAATGTTATTAATACATTGCTTGGAGGTATTAGGAGTCCTGTTGGTGCAGTTGCTATATTTACAGTTGCCATATAATCACGGTCATAACCATCTTTTTCTGCAATAGGTCCTATAATAGAACCCATAGCTGATGCTGCTGCAACACCTGAGCCTGAAATGGCTCCGAACATCATATTTGCAACTGCATTTGTATGTGCCATTGCACCGGGTATTCTACCTGATAAGATTTTTGCAAAGTTTATTAAACGGATAGCTATTCCACCTTTATTCATAATATTACCTGCTAGAATAAAGAATGGTATTGCTATTAATGTAAATACAGATATTCCTGAAAAGGTTCTTTGTGCCGCTGTCAAAACCGCAGCGTCAAAATTTAGTACTGGTAATATAGCTAGTAATGAAGATATGCCTAATGCAATTGAAATTGGAATGCCTCCAAGCAATAAAACTATTAAAACTATTGCTATTATTAGTCCTGATGTTAATGCTATGCCCATTTATTTGCCTCCTCTTTTATTTAGATTTCTCTGTTTTAAATTGTGAAATCAACTCATTTATATTAAGGACATTAAAAATAATTATTAAAACTCCGCTTATAGGTACTATAACGTAGATATAGGACATAGGTACTCCTAGTGAAGCAGTAACCTGTAGAGATGTAAGTTTTGTAATTTGCATTCCGCCATAAACAAGTACTAAAGCAGAAAATATTAAAATCAATCCTTCGGAAATAATTGTTAAAAATACACTTGCTTTTCCCTTGAATAAATTCGCAACAAATTCCATTCTCATGTGTTCACGTTTTCCAAAAACTAGTGCAGCCGATAATAATGCCATCCATGTAAATGAAAATGTTAACAGTTCTTCTGAAATTGTACTAGGAGAATTAAACACATATCTTGTTATAATCTGATATAATCCTATAATTGTTATAAAAATAAAGAGTGAAATACATATTACTTCCAGTGCTTTAGTTAACTTTATTTTAAGACTTCCCATGTTATTTCTTCTCCTTTACTTGTATATTTATTTCTTGAATTTTATCATATATAGGTTTTAATTTCTCATTCTTTGCTAATAACTCTTTTTGTAATGGAAGTACCTTTTGTTTAAATAATTCTACATCAGGGTGTATAAACTCTACTCCCATGGACTTTGCCTGTTCAACTGCAACTGCTGTTTTAGCACCCCATTCTGAACGTTCAACCCTATTACACTCCTCTGCTGCTTCATCAAATATCACTCTATCTTCGGGTGATAAGCTATTTAAAAATTTAAGATTCCCTATCAATAAGTCAGGGACCATCTGATGTTGATTGTATGTATAAAACTTAGCAATTTCTCCGTGTTTGTTGTTAGTCAATGCTAATTCATTATTTTCAGCGCCATTGATTACTCCTGATTGTATAGCTGTATATACTTCACCAAAGCTCATAGGTGCTGCTGCTGCTCCAAATAATTGCATCATTCTTACATTTGCAGGACTTTGCTGAACACGGATTTTTTTACCTTTCAAATCATCAGGGGTTCTGATAGGTGTTGTAGCATAGAAATTTCTTGTACCCGCATCAAACCATGTAACTGCCTCAAAACCAGCTGCTTCTGTAGACTTAAATATACTACTCATTAATTCTTTATTTTCCATTACCTTATAATAACCGTTTACACTGTCAAATAAATAAGGCATACTAAATATTTGATAAACCTTATCAAAGGTTTCTAGATTACCAGTACTTGCAACTGCGAAATCAATTGCTCCTGTTTGAACCAGTTCTATTGCTTTTACAGAAGGACCTAGTAATTCATTAGGAAAAATCTGGACATCATATTTATTACCTAATTTAGACTCTATATGTTTTTCAAATGCTAGAAGTCCTATATGGTCGGGATGATCTTGTGATTGTGAATGAGATATACGAATAATTCGTTTTCCATCAGTAACACTGCTGCACCCAATTAAACCAAAAGCTAAAGTTGAAGATAACAGTAATGCAATAGTTTTTTTCATTGATTTTAACATGTTTTTTCCTCCTTTGTTGCCTCATATAATTTTATTAAGTAATTAGAAAGTGATTATTTTCTAATTACTTTCCACTGATAATCCCTGTTAACGTTGTCATTTAATTATATTCTCCACCCAAGTTATTTTATTTAACACACATAATTATATAAATTTTAGGTAGGCAGTTACTGTTAACGTGAACAATTACTCGCAAACTTAGTGGAAATTATGTTATCCTTGCCACTGAGTCTCTCTCAACAAGTTCCGTATTAATATATATTTTTTCTCCACAAATTTTATCATTTTTTCCTTCAACACAATTATTATCTATAATATGCAAAAGTTTTTCTGCACCTTTTCTACTTACTTCAATAATAGGTCTTCTTACAGTAGTTAAAGCAGGCGTTAGGTACGCACCTATCTGGTTACCATCAAACCCCATAATGGAAATGTCCACAGGAACATTGAGTCCTGCCTCGAATGTAGCTTTCATTGCCCCTACAGCCATTTCATCATTTGAACAAAACACCGCTGTTGGAACCTTCTTCAAACTCAATAACTTTTTCATGGCAATGTATCCACTTCCAATAGTATAATCACCTTCAACCATATATTCACTTTCCACTTGTAGTTTGTTTTCAATTAATGCATGTAAAAATCCATTTTTTCTCTCAACAGTAGAATTAAATCCCGTTTTACCTTCTATTATGGCTATATGTTTATGTCGATTTTGAATCAGATATGATACAGCTTCATAAGCTCCTTTTTTATCTGATGATAATATATTAACTAGTGAACTCTCATCTATATCTCTGTTTAATACAACTAATGGTATCTTCTTCTCCAGTAAATAGTATATAAAGGAATTATCACTATCACTTTGGCTCATCAATATAATACCATCAAAACTTCTCTTATTAATGAATGTAAAATTTTTGTAATCATCAATTCCCCTAACTACCAGATTATAACTTTCATTTATGACACTATTTACACCACTTACAGTTTCAAAAAAGAACCTTGATGATGTTACTTCACTTATAGTAGTAAAAAACAATCCTATGTTATAAGATCTATTTAATACCAAGCTTTTTGCATTATAATTTGGTACATAATTAAGGTCCTTTGCTATTGCCATTATTTTAGCTTTTGTCTCTACATTTATAAAAGGACTGTCATTAAGTGCTCTTGAAACCGTAGTATGTGAAACCTTTGCAATTTTAGCTATATCTTTTATTGTTACTTCCATTTTTAACACCCCTATGTCACTAGTAAATACTTATATAATACCATAACTGAAACCACTTAACTAACACATTTAGCATTTTGCACTTAATGATCAGTAATCTTACTTAGTGATTTTCTATTATTTAAAACATTCCTAGTGAACAATTGTGTAAAATACTATTGTTTACGTTAACAATCAATTCCAAAATATGTTTTCGCATTATTATAACATATGCCTTGAACAATACTTCCTAGAAGTTCCATATCCTCAGGTACTTCGCCATTATCAACCCATTTTCCTATTAAATTACATAATATTCTTCTAAAGTATTCATGCCTTGTATACGATAAGAAACTTCTTGAATCCGTTAGCATTCCTACGAAACGACTTAAAAGTCCAGTACTAGCTAAGGTTTTCATTTGTTCTATCATACCTTCCTTACTATCTAAGAACCACCAAGCTGCCCCAAATTGTATCTTTCCTGGAACTTCAGTGCCTTGAAAGTTTCCAAGCATAGTACTAAGTATATAATTATCTTTAGGATTTAAAGTATATAGTATAGTTTTTGGAAGAAAATTATCCACTTCTAATGAATCTAATAGTCTTGAAACAGAATTAGCCATGCACTCATCGTTAATCGAATCAAATCCAGTATCTGGCCCTAATTGTTTTAACATTTTTGTGTTATTATTTCTTAGTGCTGCAAGATGTAGTTGCATTGTCCATTTAAGCTCTGAGTATAATCTGCCTAAGAATTGTAATGTATATGTCATATATTTGCTTTCTTCGTCCTGGCTTACAGTTTGTCCTTTTAATGCCTTTGAAAATATATCAGCTACTTCTTCTTTAGAAGCTTCCATATGTATTAGGCTATCTAAGCCATGATCTGAAATTCTACAACCCACTTCGTTAAAGAATCTCACTCTTGATTCTAGAGCATTTAGGAATTCATCGTAATTTTTTATATCCTTTTTATAGACTTGTTCAAGCTTTTCAACCCAGGGAATAAAAGTATCTTTATTTATTTGAAGTCCTTTATCAGGTCTCAAAGCTGGTAAAACCTTTACACCGAATTCTGTGTCTGCCTTAAGCTTAATATGATATTCAAGTGAATCTATGGGATCGTCTGTTGTACACAATGCTTTAACATGCGACTTAGTAATTAAATCTCTTGCTCCAAAGCCGTCTCCCTTAAGTAATTCATTTACCTTTTCCCAAATAGCTGGAGCAGTCTTTTCATTCAAAACTTCATATATTCCGAAAAATCTTTGAAGTTCTAAGTGTGTCCAATGATAAAGAGGATTACCTATAGTCATAGGCATTGTTCTTGCCCATGCCATAAATTTTTCATAATCACTAGCGTTCCCAGTAATGTATTTTTCGTCTATACCATTACTTCTCATAGCTCTCCATTTATAATGATCTCCATATAACCATGCTTCAGTTATATTCTTAAATCTTTTGTTTTCAAAGATTTCTTTTGGATTTAGATGACAATGGTAATCAATAATAGGCATATCTTTTGCATAATTGTTATATAGATTTATAGCTGTGTCGTTAGATAATAAAAAATTATCATCCATGAATTTTCTCATGCTCTCACCCTTCTTTTATTGAATTATGGATTATTGTTCACGTTAACAATTACATCAACTTGTTTTATATTATAGACTAAAATATTATATAATGCAATAGTGAAATCGTTAACTTTTATACGTATATTACTTCCTAAATTAATATTAAAGAATTATGCTAAACCTTCTATACCTTTTCTATTTTGCTAAACACACTTAAAACTACACAAACTATCATCAAAATAATAGCAAATACAATAGCAGTCATTCCAGCCAGAATCCCAAAAGCATCTGATAGTGCGCCGGTTATAATTGGCATCATGATAGCTCCAAGTCCACTTACCATAAGTAATACGCCCATTGACATCGGATAAGTTTTAATAGTGTTACCAATAGTTGAAATTGTTGTAGGATAAATACCTGCCATAGAAAGTCCCAGGCCCATTATAGCTATTGTAATAACAGTTAAATTTTGTGACGATAGTAATAACAAGTAAAAACCTGCGGTTCCAATACTTGTTGTAAGTAGCAATGCTTTTTTCGATACTTTATCTCCTAAAAAGGCACAGGTTAATCTACCAACAAGAATGACTGCCCATAATAGTGACGCAAGCTTCTGCGCATATTCTATGGTCATGATCCTTGAATCTATAAAATATTTAACCATCCATCCGTTAATAGTTGCTTCTGCGCACAAATAGAAAAATAAAATTCCGGCGCTAATCAAGAAATTCCTATTTTTCAAGAATTCATAGGATATTTTTACTTTTTCTTTCTTTTTTGTAGCATCATCTATTTTCATTTTCGAAAAAAGAAAAATAGAAATAATTGCTAGAACAATAATAACACCAGCAGCTATTTTCCAGCCCTTGTCCCCACCTATATTTGTAGATAGTATCACTAAAAATGGAGCAATTAAAGCACCAATAGCAAAAATACTATGTAAAAAATTAAGAGCTGCGGGACTGCTGTTTGACACCTCATTTACAATAGTGTTGTTAAAATTAGAGATGCTTCCCCTACTTAATCCTGTAAATAAAAATCCTAAAATAAGTAATACTGGGTTACCGGTTAAAACCATAATTGAAAATCCCATAACAACAAAGCTACATAAAAACATTATGGCTTTTTTTCTTCCTAAATAAAGCGGCAACACACCTGCAATAAACCCTGCTATCAAGTTACCTGCTTGATGCGCAGAGAGCAATGCCCCACTCATTGTATTGTTTAGCCCATATTCATTACTGATTATCGGTAAAAGTGAACCTAAAATCATAGCATATAGACCATTGACTGCAAAAACAAAAAAACAACAAATCAAAATGTACTTCTTGTCTTTACCTAGCTCCGAATAAAATACTGGTTGTTTCATATAAATAAAGCCCTCCCAATTTTTAATAAATACTGTTATCGTCTAACATTCTACATAAAATGCAAAATACCTCCTTTTTAAAATACTTTGTCTATTTTTAAGATGTTATTTCGTCACAATATTCGTCATTTCTACAAAAACCTCCTTATCTAAGATAAGGAGGTAGATGAATTTTTCCTTTCATGTTCTAAAAGCCACTGCTTTCTATTAAGCCCACCGGCATATCCTGTTAAGCTCTTATCAGTTCCAATCACTCTATGACAAGGTATAATTATACTAATAATGTTTTTACTATTAGCCTTACCAACAGCCCTTGAAGCCTTTTCGTTTCCAATTGCAATCGCTAGCTCCTTATAAGATAAAGTCACTCCATAAGGTATCTCCACTAAAGACTTCCAAACCTTTTCTTGAAATTCAGTGCCATGTACTTCACATTTTATTTCAAATTCAATTCTTGTTCCTTTAAAGTATTCATCAAATTGTTTAATAACGCTCTTCAAAATCTGCGGTTCTCCTGTACTTTCCTTAATTTCATCTACAAACATAGCTGAAATTACTGCATCGCCCGAAGTTATTATTTCCAATATTCCAATAGGCGAATTATAATATCCATAATATTTTTTAGTCATTTAGGCACCTCCATAAGTAGAATGTAGCATAGGCTTCCCATCCACGCCACTTCACCGATATTTTTTTTTCTCTATTGTAGACTTTTTATATAACCTAAAATACCTTTTAATGTATATGTTCCCTATAGCTGATGTGGGTATTCATTTTAGTTTAGAGTATTTGTTCAATACTCTAAACTAAAACTCCCCCAATCGTAGTCATTTTATCCTACGATTGGGGGGCATTTTGCAATGTCCATTCTTACTTATTAAGATGCTTAATAACTTTAATAATGGTTTTCATTTATAATTAATTAATAGAATTTTACAAATTCAGCAGTAGGCTTTCTATACCCTCTTATTTTGCTACTACTTTTGTCTATTTTACCCATGGTAATCATAATAACTGGCACTTCATTTTCTGGAATATTTAATAACTTGCTGATTTTATCTTTATCAAAATATATCATTGGACATGTATCCCAGTCTTTATTCTTAGCTAAAAGCATAAATAACATTGCTGATATAGATGCATTCCTAATAGCTTCATCATGTAGAAAGCCTTTTCCACCATCTTCATATACATGATTAATGCTATCAATTAGAATTTGGTATTCAGTTTTATCTATCATCCCCAGCATCATTGACCCTTCATATATGGTTTCCGCTGATAAATAAGCATTTTTATCTCCAGTAACTATTATTGTTGCTGAAGCAGTTTTTATTTTATACTGTTTAAAAGCCGCATCATAAATTTTATCCGTTAATGATTTATCTTCTACAACATAATAATTAGCATGTTGTAAATTAAATGCAGAAGGCGCCAATGAGAGTTCTGTAAATATTTCATTAAAATCTTCTCTTGGTATTACAACATTTTCAATGAATTTGTTAGCCGATCTTCTTTCTCTAACAATTTTTAAAAATTCATTCATTATATAATCTCCTCTTTCAAAATAATTTTGTTTTATCTAGATGCATGTCCAACCCTATTATGTTAAATAACTGTTTCATTGTCAATTATTATTTATATCTGCAAAGAGATAAAACAAAACATAACCTAATACAAAAAATCCAGGACTAAATCGCATCTCTGCAACCTAGTTCTCAATTTTTGCTGAAACTAAACACAATTATTGAATCTTTTCTATTATAATTTGCTGCCCTTTAGCATCTACCCCTATGATAGAGCCCTCACTAATATCTCCCCTGATAATTTTCTTAGCAATAGATGTTTCTAAGACATTTTCAATATATCTCTTTAGTGGACGTGCACCATAAATTGGATCATAACCTTCTTCTGCCATAAGCTCTTTAGCAGCATCCGTCACCTTCATTGATATATTTTTGTCTTTAAGCCTATTTTTGATATCTTCAAGGAATATATCAACTATACCTTCTATTTCTTTTGTATCTAGTGGTTTAAAGAGTATAATATCATCCAATCTATTTAGAAATTCTGGTTTAAACTTTGATTTCAGCTCGCTCATAACTCTATCACGAATATATTGCTCTATACTTCCACTTTCTTTGTTCTCCAAAAGATAACTACTTCCAATATTTGAAGTCATAATTATTATACAGTTTTTGAAATTCACAATCTTACCTTGATTATCTGTCAGCCTTCCATCGTCTAATATCTGAAGAAATATATTAAATACATCTTCATGAGCCTTTTCTATTTCATCAAATAACAATACACTATAGGGCTTTCTCCGTACAGCTTCCGTAAGCTGACCACCCTCTTCATAACCTACATATCCTGGAGGAGCTCCAATAAGTCTAGAAACAGAATATTTCTCCATATACTCTGACATATCTATTCTTATTATACTTTCTTTACTCTCAAACAGCGTTTTAGCTAGTGTTTTAGCAAGTTCCGTTTTCCCAACGCCAGTAGGTCCAAGGAATAAGAATGAACCAATAGGTCTTCTCGGGTCCTTCATGCCAGCTCTTGCACGAATAACAGCATTGGAAACCGCTATTACCGCTTCCTTCTGACCAATTACCCTTTTTGATAACTCATCTTCAAGCCTTAGGAGTTTTTTTCTTTCTCCTTCTACTAGATTTGCTACAGGTATTCCAGTCCACTTTGATACTATCTGTGAAATTTCACTTTCTGTTACCTCTTCTTTAAGCATAGCTGTTTCATTATTTTCATGTATGCCTTCTTCTTTTTCTTTTATCTGAGCTTCCAGTTTTGGAATTACTCCATATTTAAGCTCCGCCACTTTACTTAAGTCATATTCTCTTTCTGATTTTTCTATCTCTCCCCTTGAGGCATCGAGCTCTGCTTTTAAATTTCTGATTTCAACTATCTTAGATTTTTCTTTTTCATATTTTGCTGTCATTTCATTATCTTTATCTTTTAAATTACTTAATTCTTTCTCCAAGACCTCCAACCTTTTCTTTGAAGCCTCATCCTTTTCTTTTGATAGTGCATTCTTTTCAATTTCAAGTTGGAATATCTTACGTCTAGTCATGTCCATCTCGGTGGGCATACTATCTATTTCAGTCCTTATCATAGCACAAGCTTCATCTATAAGATCTATTGCCTTATCTGGGAGAAATCTCGCGGTTATATATCTATCCGAAAGTTTTGCTGCGGCTATTATGGCTGAATCATGAATTCGTATCCCATGATATATTTCAAACTTTTCTTTAAGACCTCTAAGTATTGACACAGCATCTTCAACCGTTGGCTCCTCAACGGTTACTGGTTGAAATCTTCGTTCTAAGGCCTTATCCTTCTCTAAGTATTTTCTATATTCATCAAAAGTAGTTGCACCGATACAATGAAGGCTTCCTCTGGCCAGAAGTGGCTTTATCATATTTCCTGCATCCATAGAACCCTCTGATTTTCCTGCTCCCACTATATTATGAATCTCATCTATAAATAAAATTATTTTACCTTCACTATTTTCTACTTCTTTAAGTACTGCTTTGAGCCTTTCTTCAAACTCACCTTTAAATTTAGCCCCTGCAATAAGAGCTCCCATATCTAAAGAAAATACTATTTTATTTTTAAGTCCTTCTGGTACGTCTCCCTTTACAATTCGTTGGGCAAGTCCCTCCACTATAGCAGTTTTACCTACTCCAGGCTCTCCTATAAGTACAGGATTATTTTTTGTCCTTCTAGAAAGTATCCTTATAACCCGCCTAATTTCATCATCACGTCCTATTACAGGATCTAATTTATGCTTTTTAGCTTGCTCCACAAGGTTTATTCCATATTTCACCAATGCCTCATAAGTACCTTCTGGATCAGGATTTTCGACTCTTTGATTTCCGCGAACCTTCGATAATGCATTCAAAAATTCTTCTTTAGTTATATTAAATTTCTTTAAAATATCTCCTATCTCTTTAGTCTTTACATCCATAAGACCGAGCATTACATGCTCCACACTTATAAAAGAATCTTTGAATTTTTTAGCTTCATCTTCTGCTCGCACAAAAACCTCTTCAAACCTTCTAGTAGCATGAACAGATCCTGTATCTGCACCGCTTCCTGTAACTCTCGGCATTCGGTTTACTTCTTTGTTAATATCCTCATTAAGTTGCCTTATATTCACTCCCATTTTGCTGAATATATTCGGAATGAGCCCATCCTCTTGAGCAATAAGTGCTGCAAATAAATGTATTGTATCTATTTGCTGATGATTATTTTTTACTGCTATTAATTGAGCTTCATTTAAGGATTGTTGAACCTTTACCGTTAGCTTTTCCACATCCATAAAATAACCCTCCCTTTAGTTTGAATATTTCTACTATTATTATATCACTAACTAATCTATTAATGCTAGATGCTAACTCCTTAGGTATCGCACCCAATATTCAGTGATTTCATATAAAAATAACAAAAGCACTTACTCAAGTAAGTGCCTTTTGTTGTTATTTTTTAGGTTTTCTTGCTTTGACTTTTGTGACGACTGGTGCAAGCTCAGTACCTTTTTCAATTATCTTTTTCTTTTTTTTCACCTTGTTCGGATTTTTATCTCCCATTTAGTTTCACCCCTTATCTCTTATCCATTTTTAGGGATATATATAAATTATGGATATATTTGTGTTGATTGCCTATCAAAAAAGCCACTTCCATAAAAAAAGCGACTTTTAATAGTTCTATTAACTCATTCTTTTTAGCACTCTCTAGTAACGAGTGCTAATTCATCCACTATATCACACAATTACTACTAAGTCTAGCTTAACTGCCAATTGTTCTTGACTCTAACTGAATTCATTGGAATAATCAAAAAATAATATACTTACAATAATAATAGCCAAATTATATTTGCGTGCATTTATAATTGTCTTTGTATATTATTTAAGCATTGCCTGTGCTATTTGTATAAGTTGCTCTTTACTTAATGCTTCCAGATACCTTTGACGTTCAATAAATGTGCACTCTTCTAAAAGTCTTCTTTCTTTACTAGTTTTTATATAAATACCAGAAAGCATTAAATCTTGACTACTACAATCCATGTAATGCCTTTTCCATATGTTATAATATTTAGTCGCAATAATTTCATTGTAACCTTTCTCCATTAACTTCCTAATACCTGTTTTTCTATCTTGCTTTTCACAGCATTCACAAAGCTTATATATTTCTTCCAGCTTTATCATTTTTCTTTCCCTTCTTCCTTACCCAACAGGAAACATAAAAATACGGCTTCCTGTTTATTTTATCCATCTATACAGAATTTTTACTCATATTATTAATTTGCCCCAAAAGTAAAAAGGCCCAGAACATAAATCTGAAACCTAATTTTTCCAATAAAGAATCCAAAAGAGCTTTATCTCTTAATGTTGTTATTGTTTATTTACACATGTCTACAGTTTACATTATAGCATATATTTCACTTAAATATATGTGAAATATATGTTAATGTCAAACATACAAACAACATTCTATTTATTTATCTTCCCAGCCCTTACCAACATCTATCCACTTTTTACTTTGCGAATATTTATGGAGTTCCTCGCAGGTAAGTTTAATAGCTGAATTGCTACTTCCACAAGCAGGATAAACGGTAACAAATCGCTTAAGAGATTTATCTAAAAATACAGGTATATCATTTTCTAAACCAAAGGGACATACTCCACCTACTGCATGTCCTGTATATTCGAGGGTTTCATCCGGTGTTAGCATCTTTGCTTTAAACCCAAATTCATCCTTAAATTTCCTATTATCTGTTTTTGCATCACCTGCTGTAACTATAAGCATAGCACCTTCTCCATTTTTAAAACAGATAGTCTTAGCAATCCTTGCAGGCTCTACACCCACTGCCTCCGCCGCGAGTTCCACAGTAGCACTGGATGTTACAAACTCTAAAATGTCTTTATCCTTATCCCATTTTTTAAAATACTCCTTAACAGTATCTATAGCCATAATTTATCATCCTTTCAATTTATTACGTAATTTTCACTTCTACCAATTTTAACTTTAAAATCATATCTCTAATCTTATTATAGTCTATATTCATTAATATTAGTGTACAATTTGATATAACCATTCTTTACACTTTCATTAAATTAAATATCACAACCATTTAAGCATTTATTTTATTAATCTTTCGATATATTTTGTAACCTATTGGCACCAAATTGCGCCATCATTGTTGCCTTAAGGTTCCAATTATGTTATACTGTATACATATATTATATAAATGGAGGTTTTATGGTGAGCGATATCGGAAAATTTATTCTTGAGCATCGAACTGCAAGAAATTTATCTACTCGTAAACTAGCTGCACTGGCAGACATTAGTCATACAGAAATCCATCGACTTGAAAATGGAGAAAGAAAGAATCCATCACCACTGTTATTAAAATGCATAGCTAACGCGCTAGCTTTACCCTATGAAGATATTATGAGAGCTGCAGGCTATATGGATATTATCGCTACTACTACACACCTTTCTGGCATTGATGATTTAACAGACCAAGAGATAGAAGAAGTAAATAATTTTATTGAGTTTTTGCGTAATAAACGAATTAAGCAAAACTCTAAATCCTAGTTTTTAAACTTTATGAACGGACGTGATGTATATTTGAATATCCTTATTAAAAAATTTAAAGAAGTTTTATTTTCTGTACTCCCAATTACTTTGATAGTATTACTATTGAATTTTACAATTATTCCTCTTGAAACGCATCTAATACTTAGATTTCTATTAGGTACAATTTTCATAATATTGGGACTATCTATATTTTTACTTGGTGTTGATACTGGAGTTACCCCTATTGGTACTTTAATGGGAAGTTCTCTTGCTAAAAACGGTAAAGTAATGGTCTTAAGTATTTCCGGATTAATACTTGGTTTTTTTATTACAATCGCTGAACCTGATTTGCATATTCTTGCTAGCCAAGTTAGTAACGTAACATCAGGATTAATAACTAAAGTTTCGATTTTAGTCATTGTATCCATTGGTATTGCAATTATGCTATCTATAGGTTTATTAAGAATAGTTTATAATAAATCACTGCATAAAATATTAACTGTAATATATTTGGTTATTTTCGCGCTATCTTTATTCACATCTTCCGAATTTTTAGCAATATCATTTGATGCTTCGGGTGCTACTACGGGGGCAATGACTGTCCCATTTATATTGGCTCTTGCCTTAGGAGTTTCTTCACTAAAAAAAGATGGAATAGCTTCTGAGGAAGATAGTTTTGGACTAGTAGCCATAGCCTCTACAGGCGCTATTTTATCCGTTATTATTATGAGCATTATATCAACATCTGATAAAGTTACTGGTTCCCTAACAAATAGTACTGTCGGCTCAACCTCAATTATAAATCCATTTATTGAAAAATTGCCAACTATGATAACTGAAGTTTTTTTCACTTTGCTTCCATTATTATTATTGTTTCTTATATTCAATAAAATATCATTTAAGCTTTCGAAGAAGTCATTTTTAAAGATATTAAAAGGTCTTTTATATTCTTACATTGGATTAGTCTTATTTTTAACCGGAGTAAATGCTGGTTTTATAGAAATTGGAAGGGTAGTAGGCTACAGCGTTGCTTCCTTAAATAATGATTGGATTCTTATCCTTGTTGGTTTTGTACTTGGATTAGTAGTAATATTAGCCGAGCCAGCTGTTCATGTACTCACTAATCAGATAGAAGCTGTAACCCATGGACATATAAAAAAGAATGTAGTAATTTTCACTCTTTCTATAGGAGTTGCCTTTGCCGTAGCACTATCAATGTTAAGAATAATTATACCCGAAATTCAGTTGTGGCATTTTCTTTTGCCAGGATACACAATTTCAGTTATTATGTCATATTTTGTGCCGAAGCTATTCGTAGGAATAGCATTTGACTCTGGCGGCGTTGCTTCCGGACCAATGACAGCCACTTTTATTTTAGCCTTTGCACAAGGTGCCGCTGACTCCATGGAAGGGGCCAACGTATTAATCGATGGGTTTGGTATAATTGCCATGGTGGCTTTAACCCCCTTAATTGCTTTGCAAATTTTAGGTTTAATTTTTAAAAGTAAAGCTAAAAAAGTAGAGCTAAAGGCCAACACAAAAACATAAATATTTTTGTGTTGGCTTTACTCCTATATTGCAAAAAAAATGCACAGATGATAACTGTGCATTTTTTAAATTATTCTTATTGAGCTTCAAGTAAGGTTCTACACTCCAAGCTTCTCTGAAATTTTCAACATCGCATTTAAAGAAAGCTCTGCAAATTCCTCAAAAGTAATTCCTAAATTTACAATGGAATACATGGCTTCTCTATTAGCACTAGCAGCGAATCTTGTGTCTTTCATTCTTTTTACTATAGATTTTACTTTTACATTTGAAAGTTTTTTATCTGGATAGGCAAGAGCAATAGCCGTAATAAATCCGGTTATAGGGTCACCAGCATAAGCCGCCGCATCCATTTTACTGATTATTTTTGTTCCATTTAACGGGTTATGTGCACATATTGAATGGTATATTCGTTCATTACCAAAACCTTCTGTTTTTAATATCTCTACTGCAGTGGGGCCGTGAAGTTCTGGATTTTTAAGCCAATCTATAGTTGTTTCATCTAAGTCATGCAATAGACCTGTTATTCCCCACTCTTTTTTATTTTCAGGCTCTAATTTTTCAGCTAAAGCGCTCATTACAGCCTCAACAGCATAACAATGAAGGACTAATTTATCATTCTTCAAATGTTTAAGTAAAAGTTCTTCTGCCTTATCTCTATCACTCATATTTATCATCCTTTCTTCTATTGTTTTTTAGTCAATTATATCACTAAAATTACCTTTTTTCATTGTTAACTCTCTATATATTTTCTTAATGTTTAATCTTAAAAGCAAATAACGCCCCAAAGCCTCCACCAATAATATGTGCAAGTTGAGATATATTATCCTGAGCAAAAGCACCTCCAAAAATTTCCTTACCAACAAATACAAAAAACACAATTATTAAAGTAAGTGGAATTTTACCCTTCTCAGCATTTGTAAAGGAGCTTAGAATAATAAACATATAAACAATGCCACTAGCACCCATAAGAGCATTGCCAGAGAAAATTACGTGGATTATTCCAGTAACCAAAGCTGTTACTAATATTAACTTCACTAAAACTTTTGAACCATATTTTTCTTCTAGCATAGGTCCAGTTATTAAAATTATTATGAAATTTCCTGAAAAATGAGCCCAATTAGCATGACCTAATATATAAGAAAAAAGCCTTATATATTGAAGCGGATCTAAAAAAGAGGTTCTATAATTTGAAAAAAGAAAGGAAGTCAAAGAACCATTTGTTAAGTAACCTAGTAAATAGCTAATAAGAGCTAAAAAAGTAAAAGTCAATATCACTGGTGAATTGTATTGTATTTTCTTTAATTTTGTAATCATTATATTTCCCCCCATTTGAATTCATAATAAAAGAGTAACTTAATTTAAATACTCTTTTATTATGAATATACTATTTGAATAAGTCAATAAGTAAGCTCAGTCATTCTACATTAGCATTTCCAATTTTTCATGTATCCGTAAGACAATTAACACCCTAGGAGCTGAAAATCTCCTAGGGTGTTTTATAAAGCGAATTTATATTATTATATCGATAAAATAAAAATTAACCACTAATCATTTATATAATCTGAAATATTTAAATTATATTCCTTTGCCAATTTAAGAAGGTCCGTCTCACTTGTACTTTCTACAGTCACAATTGGTGACTTAATTCCTAATATGCCTACTTTATCCAATAAATCTTTTTTTAATTTTTTATAATCTATTTTATTCACCATCCTTCCTATTTATTCTTTTCATTGTTTTATTTCTCTTTATTATTAATACTATTCAATTACCTTAAATAATATATTCTATAAAAAATCTTCAATCCCTTTATTTTTCGACAAATATTTTACTTTAAAATTCTTCTAGCCTCTATCAACCTCTGAAGTGCAGTTATTGCAATTAACATTGAGAATATGCCCGTTATTAATTGAAGATGTGTAGGTATCAAAATCATTAGAGTAAAAAATATAAACCCTTCTGTTCGCTCTGCTACTCCCGCTTGGTAATAGAAAGATTTACCTCCCTTATTTTGAGAAAGTGCACCTACTGTTAAAAAAATAGTCATGGATATTATTATTGCAGCTGTTAAAAATAATAAGTGCATCCTAGACTGCGGCTCTTTCAAGGCCATTGCTAAAATAACTCCCAATTCAACTAACCGATCAAAAGTTATATCCATAAGTGTCCCCCAAGGGGTTGAAGTGTTACTAACTCTCGCCATTTCACCATCTACCGCATCAAGAAAACCTGAAACCCATAAAAGTGTAACTGCGATTAAAGGCTTACCCGCGTATATAAATACAAAGGGTAATAAGCCAATTATAAATGCAATAATAGTTATGTTGTTAGGTGTCATATTTAGGTTTAAAAATATATTAGCTACACCCTTAAAAAGTGGACTTATGTATTTTCTACCATGGGTGTCTAACATTTTTATCAACCCTTTCTACTCTATAAATACTATTAAAATTTTTCAATTCTTCTTTTACCAATGTACCTATTAATCCACTTTTCAGCAGTATTGCTTTTCTTCTGCTGAAAAATAAAGCTTGAAAACATCTCTTCATTAAACATCAAATCCAATAAATGCACAGCATTTTTTTCTCCCATTGACAAAGATTCAACGCAAGTTTGGCAGTAAGTTAGTATATGGTCTGAAGGAGCCTGCGCTGCTCTTTTGCTCATATGTTCTGTTGCAAGTTTGCTATTAGTTACCCCTACCATAGCACCTGACCCACAACATAATGTTTGCCTTCTAGAAAATTTAAATTCTTCCATTTTGATTCCCATTTTTTTTATAATTTCTCGAACCGCGTCCTGCGTGTTCTCTTCATATCTTGTTGGGCAGGGATCATGAAGACTAAATTTAATATCTACATTGTCATATTTATTTAACAAACCACCTGAGATAACACTTTCATTGATTTTCTCCCAGACCGTAGTAATTTTCAAATTAGGGCTATTTTTTTTTATACTTGTAAAACAATTAGGACAAGTTGTAATTATTTCAGTTATCTTTAATTTTTGAATCTCGTGGTCAAGCTGGGAATAATACTGTTTAAACCCCTGCTCATCTCCCATAGTATGAGTTGGATTTCCACAGCATTTCAAAATAATTTTTATCCCTGGTATAATATTTTGAAGATATTTATAAGTTTTCATAACAATTTCAGGACTATAAGACATAAGACTACATCCTGGAATAAATGCAGTTGAACTAACATCTTCTACCGCTTTTGAACTGGCTGAAAATAATCTTGAAAAACTATTTTTCTGATGAAATTTTACTACCTTATAACCCAATGGCCTTATAACCTTTTTATGAGTTGTAAAAGCATATCTTCGTAATTCTAAATAAAGCTCCTTTTGATTGATATCCCTGGGACATACCTCAATGCACAAATTGCATAAATTGCAAGAATAGGGTATCTCTACATCTACTTCACCCTTTCTTATTATTTCACCAAAAAGTTCTTTAGGCGATGAGCAGTAGTTACCTAACATTATACAGTTTTTCATGCACTTCTTGCAACCAATACATTCACTTGACATTGTTTCTACCCGCTTTAAGATATCATCACTTAAACTAATTTTTCTCATAGATAATCACCCTTTGTTTTGTTTTTTTCCTTATATATATTTTTAATTAGCAACATTAATATGCTTACAGCAAATAAAGTTAGAGGTCCAAAAAACATCATTCTTGTTCCACTACCATTGCACTGCTCCAAGATAATAGTGCTCCATTCACCCAGCCAAATAACCCTATATTAGCTACTGATAGTTTATAAAATACTATGTAATTCCCCCAATAATTATATAACAAATGTATACTTTTTAAAAATAGATGCTATCTATATATAATTAATTATCTATAGATAGCATCTATTCCTCTTTTTATATCCCTATTAGTTGCTGAATTTTTTCCAATAAAAAATTGTTGACATAATGGTAATTTTTGTATTAATATTTAAATTGTGCTATATTTTTCTCCATATTTTCCGCTAATTCGGCTAAAACTTCACTGGCTTTTGCCATTTCATCCATAGAAGCCGTTTGTTCTTCAACTGACGCTGAAGTTTCCTGCGTGCTTGCAGCATTTCCCTCTGATATAGAAGATAGATTTGCTATCATTCCAATAATATCTTCTTTCCTACTGTTCATCTCTTGTCCAGATTCATTTAAGGTTTCTATAATCAGTTTCATTTTTTTTATGGTATTTGAAATACCCTCAAACTTTTCATTTGTGTTATATACACCTTGAGTCTGGGTTGCTGCAATTCCACCTACCTCTTCCATTGTTTTAACAGCTTTTTCAGTCTTTTCCGAAAGCTCTTGAATCACTTTTGCAATTTCAGACGTAAAGTCATTAGACTGTTCTGCAAGCTTTCTAATTTCATCCGCTACTACTGCAAATCCACGTCCTGCCTCTCCAGCTCTTGCTGCTTCAATAGCGGCATTTAGAGCTAATAGATTTGTTTGATCTGCAATATCTTTAATCATTTCACTAGCCTTTTCTATCTTTACTGCACTATCATTGGTTTGAATAATAGTAAGATGTATATTGCTAGTGGCATTGCTACTTTCTGCGGTTTTTTCAACTAAATGTTTTAATGTTTCAACTCCTTCGTTCGTTTGCTTATTAACTTCCTCTAAAGCCTTATTTAAGCTATCCATCATATTTAGGTCCTCTGCTATACAATCACCTAGCGCATTAACATTTATAACGCCTTTTTCTGTTTCTCTTGCTTGATCACTAGCGCCCATTGCAATTTCTTCTACCGCCCTTGATATTTCCCCTGATACTGCAGATAATTGATGGCTGCTTAATGTTAATTCTTTTGATGATGCAGCTACCTGCTCTGATGTATTTCCTACATTTTGGATTATTCCTTTGATGTCATTTTTCATTTTATCTAAGGCCTTGGCCATTTCTCCAAATTCATCAGTTTTATCTAATAGCTCTTTAGGCATTGCTTTTGTAAAATCACCTATGGCCATAATTCCTAAAATTCCCTTTAGCTTATCAATTGCTTTTATGGCATAATTTGCTGTACTAAATAAAAATAAAGCAAGAATAGCAAAAGCAACAATTCCCAATATAGCAATAATAACAATATTCTTATTTATAGCTAAAGTAACTTCTGCCATGGAAATCCCAAGGTCAATTGCTCCAATTTGTTCTCCATCTACAACAACAGGAACTAAAACATCCTGTACCTTAATTGCTTTAGAACTACCTTCGGTTTTATAATCAAATTGTGAAGAAAACATTTTACCTTCTAAAACAGCTTTTTTTGCTACCTTCGTCCGTAAGTTGTGTTCCTATTCTTTTCTTATCTCCATGGGCAACAGCTTTCAAATTTTTATCAATGAAAAGTGCGTAAACAACACTCTTGTCTTTTACTAAATCTTCAACCAAGGTTTGATAGCTAAATTTTTTAGTCAGCGTTTCAACTTCATTTGCTCTTATACCTACTTGAATAAATGTATTGTCCATATTTTTCAAGTATCCATACTTATTATAATTATCCGACTCTGAATCCTTTCTTATCTCTTCCATAAGCTCATCTTTTCCGCTTACTCTAAAGTTATCTATTGAATCACCTTTTTTAGACTTCCATCCAACATAAGAATCAACAGTCGAATAAATAATCTTTCCCTCTGGAGAATACCAATATATTTCATCCACACCTGAACTTTTTGCAATTTTTTTCAATATATCACTACTTAAAATCTTTTGACTTGATATTGCGATTTTTGCTGCTGTTTTAATTTTTTCTTCTAACATTGTATTAATGGTTTTTAAAGATTGCTTGTTATTAATTACTTGAGACACTATTTTATTTGCAAGGAGCATACCATCTCCCTTTGTCTGTTCAAGTAGGCTTGCTCTAACCGACCATGAAGATACAACCCCTATTACTGTAATACCAATAAACATAACAACTAACGGAATCGTAATTAGTTTTACCTTAATTGAACTCTTTCTTGCTCTTTTTTTAAATTTCATCATAATTCGCCCTTTATTAACCTTATTCTACATATTATTGTAAATTCCTTTTTTATATTGCCTACTATGAGCGTATATTATAATTATGTGATAACCCTTTGATTTTTTTTAAATAAATACTACTTATAAATATATATAATAAAACATAGGCAAGCTAAAAAAGAAGAATAGCCTCTATTCTTCTTTTCTATAACGTCTATCCCTTAAATATATTTCCTTAACCATTCCTTTGTTTCTAAATCGGTAAATGCTGCATCAACACTATTAAGATATATTTGTTTATACGCTTCAAAAGTAATGTTAAATTCCTTTAATAATATATTACATTCCTTTGTCATGTCTGTGTCCGATACAGTTCTGTTATCAGTATTAACTGTCACTTTTACCCCATCATTATAAAAATCGTAAAAGGGGTGATCTTCAAATGAACCAACTGCTTTAGTCTGAATATTACTTGTTGGACACATTTCAAGAGTAATTCCTTTATCTTTTACAACGTTATAGGCTTCAATGCAGTCTTTAATAAATACCCCATGCCCAATTCTTTCTGCCCCTAAAAGTTCCACTGCTTCCAAGACATTTTTACCTATTCCTGTTTCACCTGCATGAATGGTTACTCTATATCCATATTCTCTAGCAAGTTTTATAGGTTCTATGAATTTTTCACAAAAGCCTTCGCTTTCAGATCCGCATAAGTCTATTGCGACTACGCCTTTTGAAAGATATTTCCTGCCCGCTTCTACAACCTCAAAAGCTTTATCAATAGACATAAATCTCATACATGAAAGTATTACATTCCCTTTTATATCATATTTCTCTTCCGCATCTTTAATACCAGATATTACACTCTCTATTATCTCGCATACCCTTAACCCATTTGTTATATGAAGTAGTGGTGCAAATCTAACTTCAATATATTTTACATTCTCTTTTGCAGCGTCTTCAAGAAGCTCATATGTAATTCTTCTTAAACTCTCCTTTGATTGCATTACTAAATTAGGAATTTCAAACCTTTTTAAATACTCATCAAGGGACTTACATTCAGCTGGGGCAATAACTTCTTTTTTAATATTTTCAATATCATAGTAGGGAATACTTATACCCTCTTCCTTAGCTATATCAATTATCGCTTCCGGTCTTACACTACCATCCAAATGGCAATGCAATTCAATTTTAGGTAAACTTTTAAAATCCATATTGTCCTCCTTTATAATCGCCTTCTCAAGTTGTTAATTTTACAGCATCGCAGGTAATAATTTAATCTTCATTAATCAAAAAAAATCCTGATCACAAAAAAGACACAAAAAGATGTATCTTCTTCGTAATCAGGATTTTTAGGTTCCTGGTAGAAACCCCCAAACCATATTATTGGGGTTATACGAATTTAAAGTAACATTTATAATTATTCACAAGTAATTATTTATATACCACTCTAAATTTTAATTTATATTTTTCTATTTTATCACAAATGAAAAAATAGTCAAGCTGTGAATTTCCATTAAATCTTAATACCTTAAAACAACTAATATAGTCATAGAAACAAAATAAATAACTAATGGAATATATTGTTTTATATCTTTATTAGTACTTTTCTCATCTCTTAGAATGTTTTTTTCTCCTTCACTATATTCTAAGCTTTTATTGTACTCTAGGCTTTCGGAGTTTTCTTCTTCAATGTATTCTAATCCTTCTTTTTCTTCTTTATATTCTTTCAATTTTCTTAGGTTTATAAATAATATTGCACCACCAATCAGAAAAAATATTGAAGCTCTAAGTAGTGCTACCGTGAAGCTAACATTCATTGCATCCGCTGTGGTGGCTGCTTTTGCTGGATCAATGACGCCACTTTCTATTCCAGTATTCATAAGCTTCATGTAACTCAATGCAACTTTACTTAAAATAAAGGATATTGCATTATTGGCTGCATGAAGTATCATACTTCCTAATAGTGAACCTGTATATTCCCTTACCTTTAATAGTATATACCCCAAAAATAGTACATAAATGATTTGCATTACATTGCCATGAAAGGTAGCGAAAATTGCAATTAAAATAAAATATTTTACTTTTTTATTTATACCTTCGTAAGCATCTAAAAAAATTCCTCTGAAGAATACTTCCTCAAAAAATGCTGGCACCAAAATTACCACAAATAACCCTAATATTGTTGAGCTACTATTTAGTAAGTTAGATATTGCCATACTATCCTTTACTGCAACGGGAAATAACTTCATGCTTAGTGAATTAACTCCTACTGCAAAAATATAGGTACCAACAGAAACAAGCATTGTTAAAATAACTTGTTTTATAGAAATTTTCTTTATTACCATTACTTTCGCAAATTTTCTTTTAGTAATTCTGCAATATAATAGTGCAATGCCACCAAGTGCTATAACACTAGTTCCTCCCGAAAGTATAAGTGAAATATCCCCACTTATGGGCTCATTTAATTTGAATAACATAATTGCGAGTAATGGAATTGAAACAAATAACAATAATGCTAGCAGTAATAAACTATTAGCTAATAATATTTTTTTATTTTTCATAATTTTCTCCTTTAAATATAAAATTCACAAAATAAATACCAAATCAAAGACAGCTATATTTTTGAAGCTATCTTATCTTCTAAGTAGCACACTCTCCACAAATACAACTTTAACTGCAATAAATGCAAGTGCTACAATATATATAATAAGCCAAGCACCTACAATAATCAAATGCTTCATGTTTAATATTCCTAAAAGAATTTCATTTATAATAGCTATGGAGTTTACAATGGGTATGTTTAAGAATACATAGCTTAAATTCTTAATATCAATAAAAAAGAATAAATAATTTAGTATTATAACCAAGAACAATACTGCAGTCATATAAGCCTGTGCCTCTTTGAAATTCTTAGCATATAGCCCAATCATAAATTGTATAAGAGATATTCCTATATAAGTTAATAGAATCATAAGTAGCATTATACTTATATTCACCGCGTTTAACGTACTAATATTTATAAGTTCTGTCTTTACTGCCTTTGAAGTTATTATAAAGGCCCCTAGTGAAACTAAAATTTCTGCAAAAACAATTACGAGCAGCGCAGCATATTTAGCCCCTATAACTATACTTCGCTTCGCCTTTGTTAACATCAGTGCTTCTAGTGTACCCCTCTCCTTCTCTGTTACACAAATTTCTATAACTACTTGCATTCCAATGCTCAAGGGGAACAATAAAATACACATAGGTAATACATAAAAAAAGCCTGCTTGCTCCTCTGTTACCTTAGATACATTTACTTTTTTTGCGGAATAACTATCTAATATATTTATGTCTATTCCCTTTGAATTTAAGGTACTTGCTACTAATTGTTTTTCATAATCTTGTATAATACTTTCTATTTTAGTATAATTCTCATCCATTATATCCGTAGTTTTTCTGTAGGTAATTAGTTCTATAGGTTGACCAGCTTCTAAGGCTTTTGAAAATCCATCGGGGAATTCTAGCACCAAATCAAAATCTTCTTTTGCTACTTTAGTATCTTCTATTACTATCTTCATATTTTTATCCATTGTCTTTATCTTCTGTATTAAGGGCTGTGCTTCTTCGTCCTTTTGTACTACTATTTTAAACTTAAATTTAGAACTATCCTTTGAGGACCCCTCTATCATTTTGTTAATAGCACCTTGCACATTAAACATATATATATACATTATAATTGGTATTAGAAAAAATGAGATCAAACTTTTTTTATCTCTAATAAAATTTATTAACTCTTTTTTCAAAACTGCATAAAACATCTTATCACCTATACCCTAAAAATAAATTTTTCACTGTTTATAGCCTTAATACTTAATAATACACTTATGATTATATATATAACTAACCATCCAACAACTATAAAAACATTCACAAAATTAATTATTCCTGCTGTAAGTTGCTTTAATATGAGCACCACATTAAATATTGGCAAGTGGTAGAATATGAATTTATCTGGAAGAAACATAGACATAACTATTGGTATCATTATTATTATCAAAAGAGGCGAAACTAGCATTTGGCTTTCCTTATAATTTTTAGCAAAAAAACTTAAAGTTAATTGTAATGCACTTAAAAATATAACCGTAAGCATTAGTATAATTAAGCTTATCATAAATCCGAAAGCATTAATATTCATTAATGGCACTTTAAATTTAAATGCAGACATTGCTGCAAATATCGCTAGTCCCAAAACCAATATAGATATTATGGAAATAATTACGCTTATTATTGATGTAAAAAGCAGTTTGCCTAGTAGAATTTTATATCTAGAACTTTTAGTACATAACAAGGGTTCCAAAGTGTTCTTTTCCTTTTCACCTGCAGCTATATCTGTAGTTAAATAGGAAGTTGAAATCATTGGAAATAAAAGAAATAACATAGGCAATACTAAGCTAATTACTACTGAAAAACCGTCCATTGTCTTCCCCTTTTCATTGAGGGTTTTTAAAGATATGGGATTTATGTTTTCATATTTTAGTCCCTTGCCCTTAAGTACAGATGTAATATAATCCACTTTTAAATTCTGGATACTATCTGTAATCTTATCAAATAAAAAGCTCTTTTTAGTAGCATCATATTTAATCTCTATTACCTGATTTTTATCCTCAGAAAGTACCATAATAGCGTCAATGGTTCTATCTAATATGTCACTATCACTATAGACTCTATCCTCAAATATCTTTACTCCCTTAGTTTTCTTCATAGCTTCCATAACCTGTAGATTTTTTCCTTGAAAACTAACCTTTATTCCTTGGACATCACTTTTCATAGAAATAAATGCACCTAGTGCTACTATTGCAATAATTAGGGGATAAATCAATATTGGCAATAACAGCGTATTTACTAATAACTTTTTATCTCGCCAGTACATTTTAAATTCATGCTTAAATACTTTTAATATTGTGTTCACTCTCTACACCACCTGTTATTAAATCATCATCTGCGATGCTGTAACATTAATAACTTCAGAAGGAGATTTAGACTTTCACTGAAGCTTTATCTTTGTATAGCATGCGCCTCACTTATAAATCTAGGAGACTTTCCTTCTGAAATGTTATTAAATGAATAAAGACATCCTCCAAGTTATCCAATGCATATTTTTCTTTTAGGTAACTGTCAGTTCCTTCCTCAACTAATTGTCCTTTATTTATTATAATTACCCTTTGACAAAGCCTTTCTATCTCACTTATAGAATGGCTGGAAAATAAGATAGTCTTTCCTTCCTTTGACCACTGTGAAATTAAATCATACAATAATCTTCTTGCAACAACATCTAATCCTGTAGTGGGCTCATCTAGCAGCATTATTTTAGGGTCATGAACTATGGCTCTTGCAATAGCTATTTTCTGTCTCATTCCTCTAGACAATTCTGATGCCTTTTTATCAAGATAATCTTCAAACTGAAAATATTCTGCTAAATTTACTATTCGATTATTAAGCTCTTGCGGTTTCATATCGTAAAGTTGTCCAAAATATTCAATATTTTCTCTTGCAGTTAACCTATCATAAAGAGCTACATCCCCACCAAAAAGAGCTCCAATTGACCCTCTAACCTTTTCGCCATCTTTCTTAATATCATAACCATCAATAACAACTGTTCCTTTTGTGGGACTTAAAATCGTAGCTAGTATTCTAAGGGTAGTAGTTTTCCCTGCTCCATTTTCTCCAAGGAGTCCAACAACTTCCCCCGCCTTTACACTAAAACTCAAATCCTTTACTGCTAGTACCTTTTTACTATATTTCTTGTATAAGCCATTTACTTCAATCACTATTTCACACCCTTTTCCTTCTTTGTAAACTATATGATTATTATACTATATATACCTAAATGGTGCCACCCACGTGGCAAGTGGCAAGTTTGAGGACTTAATTGTGCCATCCCCCTGTCAAATGCTAAGTCAAAGTATAAATATAAGTATAAGAATTTCATACTATATATACCTATATATTAATCCAGTTTAAAAGATACAACTAAAATGTATATTTTTTATTATTTATTATCTGGGGATATGTTAAGTATTGTAAATATACCTGAAAATAGCTTGCGTGCAGCGGGCACTGCTGTCTGAGCTGCATAATATTTACTGGAGTTTGGTTCTTCTATAGTAACTATCAAGGTTACCTTTGGATTATCAGCAGGAGCCATACCTGCAAAGGATGCTATGTACTTACCTGGCTCGTAGCCTCCCGTGGTACTGTTTACCACATTTGCAGTTCCTGTTTTTCCAGCAATGTGGTACCCTTTCATATAGGTATCTGTTGCAGTTCCATCCTTAACAACATTTTCTAAGTATGTTCTTAATTGTGCTGCTTTTTCACTACTGGTTATAGTCTTTTTACCAAAATTAACATACTTTTTATCCAGAACTTTTTTACCATTTACCATATGGGATATTTCCTTCATAATATGTGGTCTTATCCAAGTACCCCCATTTGCTACTGCATTGAAGGCAGCAATATACTGCACTTGGCTAACTGCAACACCTTGCCCATAGGACATGGTTGCAAGATCAACAGGTTCAATATTTTTTAAATCCTTTATTAAACCAATACTTTCACCCGGCAAGTCTATGCCGGTTTTCTGTCCAAAGTTAGCCTCCTTTATAAATTTATAAAGATTTTCCTTTCCGATTTTTTGTCCTAGCTTAACAAATGCAACATTATCAGAATTTTTAATTATATCTGAAAAAGTCTCAACACCATAAGACTCTTTATTATCATTATACAATGTTGTATTACCAACCTTAATGCTTCCATCACTTACAAAACTCTCTTCGCCTTTAACCACATTGTTTTGAAGTGCAGCCGCAGCTGTTATAACCTTGAAAATTGACCCTGGCTCAAACACATTACTGATTGCTCTATTTTTCCAAGTCTCCTGTATTTCATCATCTGTTCTCCCTTCTGCAAATGGCTTATTTAGATTATACCCCGGTGCATTCGCCATAGCCAAAATTTCACCATTTTGTGGATTCATAATTGTTATACTAACGGACCTCGCACTATTTATAGTCAATGTTTCTTTAGCTACTTTTTCGGCTAACTCTTGAATTCGTTCATCTATAGTCAATGTTAAATTCTTTCCATCAATAGGCTGAACAACGGTTGCTTCTCTGTAGGGCAATTCATTATTATCCCTATCCACTTCGGTCACTTTTATCCCAGGCACACCTGCTAATTCCTTGTTATAACTCTGTTCCACTCCACTTACTCCATCTCCAAGCGAATTGGTATGTCCAATAACATGGGATAAAAAGCTATTATTTGGATACACCCTCTCTACATCTCTTGAAATTATTATCCCCTTATATTTCAAGGCTTTGATGGTATCTACCATTTCCTCTTCAACTTTTCTTTTCAACAATACAAATTGAAGTAGCTTCCCCTTACTATCTTTACTATTTAATATTTTTTCTACTTCACTGGTTTTAATATTCAGTTTCTGTGACAATTGCTGCGAGGCTTGTTCTTCAGGTATTTTTTTATCCCCTAAATATTTTTCAAATACATTTAAATCAACATCGACCCTATAAACATCTGCACTTGATGCCAATTCCGAACCGTTTTTACTCAGAATAACTCCCCTTTTGGGAGCCGTTTTTATAGTTTTTGTCCACTGTTTTAATGCTAACTGTTTATAATTTTCACCATTAATTACCATTAAATAAATCAATCTACTTACAAGAGCCATAAATACTATACAAAATACTGTACCTATAACCAAAATTCTTTTTCTTCTAACCATTTTTCTTTTCAATCATAACACCAACCTTTTATAATTAACTTCATCTGTTGTTCCCCATGTCCTCTCCTATCTGTAAGTTACCTAAATACTAAAGTTTATTATAGCATTTATTTGTGAAAATTTTATGTATAAATGTTAACATTCACGTGTTTAAAATACCTATAGTTAATTTTATTTTTCTGAAATAATTTTAAATATATATTGGAACTACTTTAAAATTTAGTGTAAATTGTAATTATCACAAAACAAATAATAAAAATATTGACGAAATTTTAGTGTTATTGTATAATAAATGACTTATCAACTAGCTCCAAAGACTTATTAAATTTTGTATCGGAAGACGTACAAAATGATTATAATACAATGCTAAATGTGGCAAGTGAATATAGTCAAGATGCAGATTTTGTAAATAATCTTGTACTAGAATTCAGTTCCACTTCTGAGGAACTTTTAGCTTCACTTCAAGAGGTAATAAAGACAATAGAGCAGGTATCCATGGCTTCTAATGAAGGAGCAGAAGGAACAATAAATATCGTCCAAAAAATAGGAGATGTAACAGATAAATCCAATAAAATCATTAGAGAAGTAACAAAATCCCAAGAAAGTGTCGAACAATTAAATGAGGAAGTGTCTAAGTTTAAAATTTAACGAAAAATCACCTAAGCCTTCAGTTGTGTTTTATAAACCACAACTGAAGGCTTAGGTGATTCTATTTTGTTGTAATATCTTTAACCGTCCCAAACGTAAAGTATTATTTTTTTACAGATATCTTCTTATCCTCGCATACAAAGGTAATTTCCTTTCCAAGCTGTGTTGTTTTTAAAGTCACAGTATGCCCCCATAATTCATATATATACTTTAATGTAGCTTCTGCATAATTAATATTCAGTTCTCTTCCATCAAAAACATGCTCTAAAATTAGTGTCTTATCCTTTTGCGACATTTCTGCTACTCGAATAAGTGGCACAGTCCCTACGCCACAAGACCTACTTAAGGTATTTCTAATATTTTTAAACCCACTATCATCAGCCACCTCACTAATTATAAAATCCCCATTTTTTGCTGCATATTCAAATAAATTAAGCTCTACGCACAGTTCCTGCGTTAAATACTTTCTTAAAAAGGATTCATCACGTTCTATGGCTCTAACTTCAAATATTTTTTCCTTGCCATATCTTTTTAAAATATCTTCAAATATCTTAAACCCTATAAAATATGGGTTTATTGACCCATACCCAGGAGCTATAACATCATTATGCCTTTTAATAAATTCCAAATAAAGTCCCTTTGGTAAATCTAGCTCCTTTAGTATATTATAATGCCAAAAGCTAGCCCAGCCTTCATTCATTATTTTTGTTTCAATTTGAGGCAAGAAGTATGCAGTTTCTTTCCTTACAAATTCTAATAAACTTTTTTCCCATTCCTCCATATCACCATATTTTATTATAAAATAAAGGATATCATCCTCTGGCTGGATAGGTATTTTATTTAAATTAGGAAATGCTAGCTTAACATAAGCATCTAAGCTGCTATGAACTTCATTACTATTTTTATAATCATCTAAAAGTCTTTGCTTTAGGACTTCCCCTTGAATTCTCTTTTCCCCAATAACCCTAGAAGTTTGAAGCTTTATGGCATGGGCTGCATCTAATATCCTTTCTACCTTTTCGTAGCCTATACTTGGATCATTTATATAACTTCTTACCATATCTGCATGAAATTTAAACATCTCCACAGTAGATGCTGCTCTAGTTCCTTCCTTAAAGAGTCTATTGTTTTTAAAGAAATCATTATGACCATAAACATGAGCTATAGTAAGTATTTGTAATAAAAGTGTGTTTTCCTTCATTAGATATGCAATACATGGATCTGAATTTATAACCATCTCATAAGGTAGCCCAGTTAAATTATACTTATATACAGTGCTATTTTTTTCATAGGATTTTCCAAAGCTCCAGTGAGGATACCTTGAAGGCATTCCAATATAAGCTTCATAGGATAGCATATCCTTATATCCTATTATCTCAAATTCTTGAGGGTAATAATCAAGCCCTATATTTTTCACAATACCCTCAATTCTTTCATTCCAATTTTCTAAATCCTTTAAGATATACTCCAAGCTGCTATCACCTCTCTCCTTCTTTTTTTAGCATGCGTTTAATACTTTCCCATAAATCCTGTTTTTTCTTCACTTCCACTGAAATAAAATTTTTATGGAATACTCCCTTTTCAAAAACACTTTTCATAGAAGAAGTATAATATTTATTCATAAGCTCAACATACCCAAATAAATTGCACACATCGCAAATATTTTTTGCAGCCTTTATTGCTTTTTCATTATCTTCCTGCCAATTATCTCCATCACTAACGTAAAACACATATACATTCCAATATTCAGGATTATATCTTTTATCAATTATTTCTAGTGCTTTATTTAATCCACTAGAAATATAGGTACCCCCTGATTCTACTTTATGAAAAAAATCATCTTCATTTACTTCTTGAGCAACAGTTGTATGTGAAATAAACTCAACCTCTACATTTGTGTATTTCGATCTAATAAATTGAGATAGTATAAAGAAAAAGGAACGGGCCAAATACTTCTTTGTGGTATCCATTGACCCAGATACGTCCATTACACATAAAATTACTGCATTTGATTCTCTTTTTAAAACTTGCTTTACTCTATGATATCTTAAATCTTCATTTTTAAAGGGCAGTCTTTCAATTTTTTCTTCCTGCGATGATTCCATTAGTGCTTTACTTTTCCCCTGTTGCCTTTTGATTTTCTCCACTACTGTTCGTTTTTTAGCAAGACGTGGCTGAATACCATGTTTTTGATAGCCTGCTCTTTTTATACTATTTTCCGTTAAAATTTCAGAAAACTTTTTTTTATCTAATTCTGGAAGTTCTAAATCCTCTAAGAGGTAATTTAGTGCATCTTCTAAAGTTATTTCAGTTTCATAAAGGTCTTCACCCTCATCCTCACCTGCACCATTACTTCCTTTTCCGCTCCCCTTAACCTTTTCACTTCCTATGACTTGACCTCTTTTCTCGTTGCCATCTCCACTTCCCACACCAGACTTATTTTTACCAAAAATAAACTCATATTCCTTAAGACCTTTTATTGGTATTTTAATTTTTTTTTCCTTACCTTGACCTATAATGCTTTCCTCTGACAATATATCTCCTAAGTTTTCTTTTATGGATTTTTCTACAAGTTGACGATGACGCCTTCTATCCTCTACAGCTCTATCATGGTCTATTGGTGTTACGTTATAGTCTCTAAAAATTGCCATAGGATTAATCCTTCCATAAATTATTAGCTGCATACTTCAATATTACGTCACAACAATAATCACAGTATCCATTTGTCTTCATTTGTTCCACCATTACGTTATATTTTTCGTCTTGGTCCTTATCGCGGACTCTAGATCTAGTTACAATTCTTGAAAGCTCCTTTACTGAGCTTGTTAGCTTCTTTTCAATTGCTTCCTTTAAGGGCTCATAGGACTCATATTTGATTTTACCACCATTTCTAACCACATAAAACATATAGGAAGTTACGTCACTTCTAAATCCCTTTGAAGAACTTTCAGATATTCCAATCTGTTCTTCTATTGATCGCATAAAGGACTCATCTGCTTGTAACTCTTCACCGGTGGCTCTATCCTTTAGTTTTGCCTTATTTACAAAGGCTTCCGCATTATCAATATAGTTATTAAATAAGCTTTCCGCTTGTTCCTTATAACTGTGGATAAATGCCTTCGTTACTTCTTTCTCCAATATTTTATTGTACTCTTTTCTAATAGTATCCTGAATAAAGCCCATATATTTTTTCTTTTCATCCTCAGCAACGTCCATTTCCCTAACAGATTTAATTATACTTTCCATAATACCAAGTGGATTTATGCAATCAAATTCTGAATTTGAAATAGCATTATCAATAGCCTTTACTATAAACCTTGTGGAAATCCCATGCATCCCTTCATCAAGTCCTGCTTCTTCCCTAAGTTCACTAATATCCATTTTCTTAGTAGTTCCCTTTTCTACTATTTCTTCGCCATTATAAATCTTTAACTTAGTTATAGGATCTACCTTATTGGAAGGTTTAAACCTTGAAAGCAATGCGAACATTGCTGCAGTTTCAATGGTGTGTGGCGCTATATGAGGCTTAAAGTTACTCTTTTTAAGTATCTTTTCATAAATCTTAATTTCTTCATTTAACTCAAGACAGTAAGGTACTTCTATCTTTACAATTCTATCTAATATAGCTTCATTGGTATGATCTGACTTAAACCTATTCCATTCAGCTTCATTAGAATGGGCAATAATTATACCATCAAAGTAAATCATAGATCCCTTTCCTGGTGAAGGTATTGATTTTTCTTGCGTTGCAGTTATTATGGTATGAAGATACTCAACATCATTTTTAAATACTTCAATAAATTCTACTAGACCTCTATTACCAACATTAAATGCTCCATTAAGAGAGAAAACCCTAGGATCATCCTCTGAATACATATCCATTTTAGATATATCAACAGATCCTGTTAAAATTGAAGTATCTTGATTATTTGGATCTACAGGTGGGACAACCCCTATACCTTTTCTTGATCTTATTGAAAAAGAGGTAGTGGTAACAGGGAAATTTTCATATTCTCCCTTGTATTCATTAAGTAACCTATACTTACATGCCGGGCAAAGATCCCCTTCAATTTCTACATTAAGCATTCTCTCAAAATCACGCCTAAGATGTTTTGGTATTAAATGCAATGGCTCTTCATTCATAGGACATCCTTTTAAAACATATACTGGTTCCGTATTTTCAAAGGCTTTCTTCAGTGCTTCTACCAGGGATGACTTCCCAGCTCCTACAGGTCCTGCTAAATACAATACCTGTCTAGATTCCTCCCCCTTCATAGATGCAGAATAAAAGTAACTTACTATCTTCATAAGTACCTTATCAATTCCAAAAAAATCCTCTTTAAAAAACCCATACCTTTTAATTAGATCATTACCATATATTTTTCTTGTTCTTGGGTTTTCTTCAGGCCTTAGAATTTCAAAGCCCCCTTTTATTATTGTGTCATACATCCTCTTATGAGAAAGCTTAGCTTTATCAGGCTCTTTATTTATTATATCTAAATACTCCAGAAAGCTTCCTTCAAATTTACTCTTGATTTTAGCTTCTCTATCATTTTTTATTACTTTTTTAAATTCCATTTTATACCTCCTAGGATAGAATTATTTTTATTATTATCTATATGCAAGGACAAACCTCCAACATGATAGATAATAAAAATAAAATAGTGCCATCCACGTGGCAAGTGGCATGTTACAAAAAAATAAACTGCTCTCTTCTGCCTTTATGCTATTTGCATTTTTGCTTAAACCATCTTTTGTCTTACCTATCAACATTTTGTATGATATTTCTAATATTCGATATCTAAAAATATATATCAGAAAACTCAATATTGATTTTTTCAATATTACTATTGGCATTTAAATTATTATTAGCGTACACTGCTTGACTATCTGGTAATTGTTTTATAGGAAGTTCAAAGCTAAATTTGCTTCCTATATTAATCTGACTCTCTAAAAACATGTTCCCACCGTGCATTTCTACTAGAGCCTTAACTAAGGACAAACCTATGCCACTACCTTCTTTATTTCTAGTCAATGATTTGTTAACTTGAATAAATCTATCAAAGATTAATTGTTGCTTTTCTATGGGTATTCCTATGCCTGTATCCTTAACAACGATAACCACATTATCTTTTCCCTCAACTATATTTATTGAAATTTCCCCACCGGGGTTTGTAAATTTTATTGCATTTGAAATAAGATTTAGCATTATTCTTTCTATTTTATCCTTATCACAAGCTATAATTTTTTCTTCCATTTCTGTATCGAATAAAAGTGATATCCCATTATTCTCAACATACCCAGCTACTGACAATGTTATCTCCTCTATAACACTAACAATATTACAATTACTTAAATGAATTTCAAAATATCCTGCATCTATTTTTGTTACATCTATTAGGTTATTAATTAATCTTACTAATCTATAACAATTCTGTTTCATAGTTTTTAAATATCCTCTGCTTTTTTTCTCACTTTCTTTAAATAAGTCCTTAAATTTTAGATCCATAAGCTGTAGTGTCCCTAAAATAACATTTATTGGTGTTCTTAGTTCATGAGATATATTCGCAAAAAAATCTGTCCTAAATCTATCATATTCTATTGCTTGATTTAAAAATCTTGCCTTTTCCTCATTTTCTTTTATTAATTGTTCAGTTTCAAGTCGCTTAGTAATATCTCTTGCTAATAATATAATTGCTTTAACTTTACCAAAATCATCTAATAATTTATTAGCAGAAATCTCTAACCAAACAATACCTCCATTTGCATGCAAGCATCTACATTGAAATTTTTCATTTGTAGTTAAAGTAATTAGTTGCGTGATTCTCTTTAATACACTTTCCCTGTCATCCTGATGAATAAAATCAAAAACGCGCTTTTCAATAGCATCATCTGTCCCATGCCCAAGTATCTCCTTTTGAGCCGCTGTAATATATTTTATTCTACCATCGATATCTGTTTTTATAATCATATCAGAAGTATTTTCAGTTATCTCTCTTAATAGTGCTTCATTCGCACTTAAATCACACTCTACCTTTTTTCTTTTACTAATATTTCGTGCAACTACTAAAATTGAATCTTTATCCTTATACTTAAAAGCAGAGGTTACAATTTCTACATCTATAACTGTACCATCATCAGAAATGAATTTTTCTTCAATAAATGGCGCAACAGTTCCGCCTTCGTATACTGTATTTATTCTACTGGTAGCAATATCAATATAATCAGGATGAATAAAATCCATTACATTTCTACCAATTACATCCTTAGAATCTTTCATATTGAACAATCTTCCAGTTTCAGGATTGGCTAAGACTACTTTCCCATCACAATGAACAAATATAGGATCAGGAGATAATTGAAATAATTTTTTATATACTTCTTCACTTTCTCTAAATTCCCTCTCACTTTTCTGAATAACACTATCAATATTTATTTCTTCTAATATGTTAGTATTAATATGTTCACTCACGTTAATCCCCCTTAAAAATCCACTGAATCACTATAGAACTTATACTTAATTAAATTGTTTTGCATAATATTTTTAAATATTATATTCTACAAAATATAGTATTAACCTCTTTTTTTATATTTTTTATATTATTTGCAAGTCCAAAAGAAATTCATTACAGAATTATAAAAAAAATCCAACGAAATATTAATTTATTTCATTGGATTTCTAACTATTTCAACAATAGATTGATTGGCTTGTTCCAAAACTTCCTTGCTACTTTTATAAGATAATCGTTGTTTCGTTTGTTGAAAACTTAACCACTTATAATCCACTACTTCCTCTACTTCAATATGAACAATCTGATCTTGCACCTCAGCTAAAAAATATACAACTTCCTTATTTGTATCTTGTTTTATTAAATATTCTACGGATATTCTAAATCCGTCCATTAGCGTAACTGGAAGTCCAGTCTCTTCAAAAACTTCTCTTACTGCTGTTTCCTTTTCACTTTCATTTTTTTCAGCATGCCCCTTAGGAAACCCCCAGTGTCCATCATTTCTATGACTAATGATTAAAAATTCTAAATTTCCATCTATTTTTCTGTAAATTACCGCACCACATGATTTCTCAAAATCCATAATAATCCCCCATCCCTCAATTTTTAATTACCTTTACAGTTAATGATAGGTTAAATCCATTATTAACTTCTAAAAATATAAGATCTCGCACTAAAATTATACCATATATTTCAAATTAAACCATAGAAATATAATAACCCAGTATAAAGATTATCTTTATACTGGGTTATTATATTTTATAGTTTAGGAATTTTTATTTTACTCCTTATACAACTCCCATTGATGCAAATATGATAGACACTGCTGTAGCTATAAGTGGTATAACAACTGTACACATTCCAATATCTACATATGATTGCTTATGAGTCATGCCTGTTATACCTAATAAAGTTATAACTGCACCATTATGTGGAAGTGAATCAAGCCCGCCACAGGCCATGGCTGCTATTCTATGGAATACTTGTGGGCTCATTCCTAAAGCTTGAGCTTTTGCCATATAAATTTCACCTAAGGATCCAAGAGCAATACTTAAACCACCAGATGCTGAGCCTGTTATACCTGCAAGAATAGTAGTAGACGCTGCTAAGGATATAAGTGGTGTTCCTGGTATTGCAAGTATCCCTGCTTGAATTATAGCGAATGCTCCTAATGTTTTAATTACATTTCCATAACCAACTTCTGATGCGGTATTTGCAATTGCAAGTAGTGAACCTATAGCCCCTTTATTAACTGTAGTGGTAATGTTTTCAAAATTTTTCCAAAATATAATTACACTAGCCACTATAGCAATAACTAAGGATGAAATCAAGCTCCAAATTCCTTGTACTTTTGCCATAGTAATCCCACCAAAATCTTTTAAAAATGCTCCATCCATTGTAGCAAAAACATATTTTCCTAAAAGATAGTTACCAACTAATACTATAATTATTGGAGTTATTGCTAAGTAAAACTTAGGTAATTTAGATAAATCGAATTTATTAATTGCTTCATCTGGATGATTACCATATCCTTCACCTGCAGCCATAGCTTTTTTTGATCTTCTATCAAGCCATAACATACCTAGCCCAAACATTATTGATCCTCCAATGATCCCTATAACTGGTGCTGCATAAGCATTTGTTCCAAAGAAAGGCATTGGAATAGCATTTTGTATTTGTGGTGTTCCTGGCAAAGCTGTCATCGTAAATGTAAATGCACCAAGTGCTATAGAACCAGGTATAAATCTTTTCGGAATATCTGCTTCTTTAAATAATGCTGCTGCAATAGGAAATACTGCGAACGCAACTACGAATAGTGAAACTCCACCATATGTCAATATTGCACAAGATAAAACGACCGATAATATTGCTTTACCTTTTCCTAGTTTCTTACTAATTGCATGAGCTATAGCTTTAGCAGCTCCTGAATCATCCATTACCTTACCGAAGATTGCACCTAATATGAATATTGGAAAATATTGCTTAGCATATGCAGCAAAATTCACCATAAAAACTTCAGTATAGGTAGCTAAAAGATGGGTTTGTCCACCTTGAAACAAAAGAGCGAGCAGTGCTAAAACTGGCGCTAAAATAAGAACTGAAATTCCTCTGTAGGCCAAATACATAAGTAACCCTAACGAAATAATAATACCTATAACTCCTAACATAATATTCCCTCCCCTTAATTCAATTTATTATAGATTAATATAAAAAACACAATAATTATAGAAATTAAAATTTAAAATTTTAAATCCATTCTTTTTTCTTGGAAAATTCTTTCATCCATTAAAACTAAGTGTTCTGAAATTATTGGTATGAACCCCATATGCGCTAAAATGTCTTTTTCAAGGTCAACTCCCGGCGCAATTTCAGTAAGTACTACGCCACTCTCACTAAGTTCAAACACAGCTCTTTCTGTAATATATAATACTGGCTGAGACACATCTATAGCATAATCACCACTAAAGGTAATTTGCTCAACAGCTTTAATAAATTTATTGGATTTACCTTCTTGTATTATATTTAATATTCCATTCACTATTTCAACATTTAAACCGCCTGCTGTAAAAGTTCCACAGAAAACAACTTTTTTGGAGTTTTGAGTTATATTTATAAAACCACCACAACCAGCAATTTTAGGTCCGAATTTACTTACATTTATGTTCCCACGCTCGTCACATTGTGCAAGACCCAGGAATGCTACATCAAGACCACCTCCATCGTAGAAATCAAATTGATTACTTTGATCTATTATACTTTCAGGATTTATTGCAGCTCCAAAGCTTAAACCGCCCGCAGGAATTCCCCCTATTGGTCCTGATTCTAAAGTAAGCTTCATTTCGTTACCAATGCCTTCTTCATTTGCCACCATGGATATTCCTTCTGGCATTCCTATACCAAGGTTAGTTATGGCATTAGGAATAAGTTCCATTGCTGCTCTTCTAGATATTATTTTTCTTTCATCTAGTTTTAAACTCTCAATACTATTCACTGTCATTTTTATTTCCCCATTATAAGATGGGTTATATTGTTCAATAAAGGTTTGCATGTGGTTTTCTGGTTTTGATATTACAATAGCATCCACAAGTATTCCTGGAATTTTAACCTTTCTTGGATCAAGAGTACCATTTGCTACAATTTTTTCAACCTGAAGTATTACAATCCCTCCAGAATTCTTTGCTGCTTGTGCCATAGATAGCCCATCCAATGTTACAGCTTCTTTTTCCATAGTGGCATTTCCACTATCATCGGCATAGGTAGCTCTAATAAGTGCTACATTTATAGGGAACGCTTTATAAAACAAGTATTCCTTACCATCGATTTCAATAACTTTAACTATATCTTCCTTTGTGATATCGTTTAACTTACCTCCATCAATTCGTGGATCTACAAAAGTTTTTAAACCCACCTGAGTAAGAGTTCCCGGTTTCCCTGCTGCAATATCTCTATAAAGATGAGATATTACACCTTGTGGAAGATTATAAGCCTGAATTTTATTTTCAAGAGCTAGTTTCGCAAGTTTTGGGGCAAGTCCCCAATGACCACCAATTATTTTTGAAACTAACCCTTCATGTCCTAGATGGTTTAAACCTTTTGTTTTTCCATCTCCTTGACCAGCTGCATATACTAGCGTTAATTCTTCCGGTTTTTTTGTTTCAATATAATTCTCTTCTAAAGCCCTGGAAAGCTCTTCGGGGTGACCGCATCCTACAAATCCTCCGAAAGCTACTGTATCCTTATCTTTTATCATTGCTATAGCTTCTTTTAATGTTTTAAGCTTTGAAATCATGTTCTACCCTCCTAATAAAAATTTTGGTATTATACTAATATTTATTAGCAAGTTACGTGCCAACAACTTTTTTTTCAATAATTGCTATTTTCAAAGGCAAATTCATCATATTTATTTCATAATTCCTGGTAAATATTAAAATCTAATAATTCTGAATGTTCATTTTATTTACACATTTCATTATTTTTACATAAACTGCCTAGGATACAAATTTTATAACATGTACATCTTTTTTACATATGAATTTTATATACAAATGCTTACTATTTTTAAGTAAAAAAAGATACTTATAACTTCTAGCTTGCTATACATAGCTTTCTAAAAGTTATAAGTACCTTATTATTTATACATATGCTTTTCTAATTCTAAAAATTTTACATGAATAACATAATTACTTATCCAAATTATATTTTTCAATTTTTTTATATAATCCAACCCGACTAATGCCTAATTGCTTTGCTGTCTTATTTTTATTTCCACCATTGATTTTTAATTTTTCTTCAATAACTTCTTTTTCAAGTATCTCAATTAATTCTTTTAGGTCGCTAGTTCCTTTATCAAAGTATTTTTTCTTGTTTTTAGCTATTCTATCTGGCAATTGTTCTGCGGTTATAAATAATTCAGCATCCATTAGATTTAAAGCTCTTTCAATTACATTCTCAAGTTCTCTTATATTCCCAGGCCAATTATAATTGTACAAATAATTCATTGCCTCTTTTGAAATTCCTTCTGCATATATCCCAAGCTTATTGGCAACCTTTTTCATTAGGGAATTAGACAAGTCAATTATATCATCTCTTCTATCCCTTAGAGGCGGAATGGTTATTTTCATAACATCAAGTCGATAGTACAAATCCTCCCTAAATTCTACAAGCTTTATGCTTTCTTCTAAATTTTTATTGGTAGAAGCTATTATTCGAAAATCAATATTTTTAAGAATATTCCCTCCTACCCTTTCAATTTCTTTTTCTTGAATAACCCTCAAAAGCTTCACTTGCATGTCCATAGGCATATAGCCTATCTCGTCAAGTAATATAGTCCCATTATTTGCTAGTTCAAATTTACCTTTTTTGCCACCTTTTTTAGCTCCTGTAAAGGCACCCTCTTCATATCCAAACAATTCAGATTCTAATAATTGAGCAGGTATTGCTGCGCAATTTACTTTTATAAATGGTGCAGCTGCTCTTTTACTTGCACTATGAATAGAATGAGCAAAAAGTTCTTTTCCTGTGCCACTTTCTCCATATATAAGAACATTCGAATCTGTTTTAGCCACTTTTGCAGCCATTTTTTTTACTTTTTGAATTTCCTCTGAATTTCCTATAATATCTTCAAATGAATATTTTGCTCTTCTTTCTTTTCCAAGCTCATTTTTATAGTATTCAATTTCTCTTTCAAGATTCACAAGCTTTTTACTTATAGAATAAAAATTACTCATATCTTTAAATATAACCTTGCCTACTGCACCTACAACCCTTCCTTCTTTTATTATAGGAATCCTCATAGCTACCATTCTATTTCCACGAATTTCTTGTATTTCTCCAATCTCTTGAATACCAGTTTGTACAACAATATGCATCCTAGTATTTTCAATGACTTCTGTGACATGTTTACCTTCAACATCCTCCATATTTATAAATTCTTTATACGCTTTACTCATCATGGTTATTATTCCTTTTTCGTCCACAACCACGACCCATTCATTTACTGTATTTAACATTGTATTTAAAATGTCTAGATGTATTTTATCTAAATCAGCCTCTTTTGAGCGAGGGAATATAATTAGTGCGCCCCTTTCACTTACATCAATTTGTATTGGTGAAACTTTTAATTTTATTGTTTTCCCCTGAAGTTGTAAATCAATTTCTTTTGTAGTTTTAATACTTTTCATTACTTGGGGAAGTTCACTTTGAAGAATTATCTCTCTGATTTTTCTCTTATCTTGCTGCTTAAATGTTTTTTCAAAGAATTCTTCAGCACATTTATTAATAGAAAAAATATTGCAATCAATATCTAAAGCCATTATTGGTTGTTCAATGGCCTCTACAAAATTGTCTACATTACTTTTTATAAAATTCATACTACACCCCCTATCCTTTATTTTCTTAATTATCTCATTTATTAATAACCTATCTACATTAATGGTGATATTTACAATTCTACTTATATATACACATACTAATACTTATACAAGCTTTTGTAAACTTTATCATTTCAAATTTAAACAAACATACAAAAGGCCCCGCAGTGCTGCAAGGCCTTTTGTATGTTTGTTATATTTTTAATCTTATTTTGGTGGCATAACAGTTGCAACGCCTTTAAGTACAATAACTCCATCTTGATTCGTGCATATTGTATTTAATTTTATAATATTTTTTGCGTCGAACTTTTCTATAACTTCGACTTCAGCCTTTATTGTATCCCCAAATCTAACTGGTGCTGTAAATTTAAGCTCTTGTCCTAAATAAATAGTGCCAGGTCCCGGCAATTTCATACCTAACACTGCCGATATGAAGCCCGCTGTTAACATTCCATGAGCAATCCTCCCTTTAAACATAGAAGTTTCTGCTTCCCTTTGGTTTATATGAGCTGGATTTAAATCACCAGTTATTCCTGCATAAAGATATACATCCGATTCACTTATAGTTTTTTCAAAAGACCCTTTGTCACCTATATTTATTTCTTTCATAGTTAAACCTTTCATTATTAATTCCTCCTTATTATTTTGATAGCCATAAACCATTTCCCTTCATTACCTTACCTATTACTTTTTATAGCAATTTTTGTGCCATTTAGATCATCCCTTGCGGCAGTTCAACATTAACAGCAGTATTCACATTTAGTTATCTATTTTTTTTCAAATATAATCAAGAACTAAGCTATATTATGTTTAGAAAAGTAGTATCCCACCGTAATATCCTTTTGTACCATAATGTTTTTATGGTACAATATAGATTAAAACAATTATACATATTACATTAAATACTATTACAGACATGATTAATTATAGCGTTATAAAAATAGATTAAAAACAGCTCATGTATTTTATGACCACATAGTTTCTATGAATCATATTTAATAAAAGGAGATGATTAACTTTGGAAAAGTTATATTATGAAAACCCATATCAAACAGAATTTACAGCTGAGGTAATAAATGTAATAGAAAAGGAAAAAGAGTATCATATTGAACTGGATAAAACCTGTTTTTACCCTGAGGGTGGTGGTCAACCCTGTGACACTGGCCTTATAAATGGCGCCGCAGTAACCTATGTATATGAAAAAGACGAAAAAATATATCATGTAGTGGCAGTAAAACCACTGAAAATTCACAAGGTTAAATGTAGTATTGACTTTGATAATCGTTACTACTATATGCAGCAGCACCTAGGGCAACATATCCTTTCAGCTTGCATTTCTGATTTATTTAATGCATCTACCATTGGTTTTCACCTTGGCGTGCATTCTACAACGATTGATATTGATAAAATTATTCTAGGTGATGAAATTAAAGACTCCGAAAAAAAGGCTAATAAAATAGTTTTAGATAATACTTCGGTAGAGATACTATACCCAAGTAATTCTGAATTAAAGAAATTAACACTAAAAAAATTTCCAGTAAAAGCTGGTGAAAAAATTAGAATAGTTAAGATAGGCGATATTGATGTAAACCCTTGCTGTGGTATACATCCTAATTCAACTATCGAGGTGCAATTAATTAAGATTATAAAGTTTGAAAACTACAAGAATGGCATGAGAATTGAATTTATCTGTGGTTCAAGAGCAGTTTCTGATTATGTTTCAAAACATGAAGCCATAGATAAAATGTCTAAACTTTTATCTTGCAATAGTGCTACCCTTTTATCCGAAGTAGACCGGCTTTCCGGTGAACTTAATAAGGCAATTGCTGAAAAAAGAACATTAACTGCAGCAGTTGCGCAGTATGAAGTTCAAAATATGTTAACAGCAGCTCCAAAAATAGAAGACATTAGAGTACTTAAGGTGATTTATGATAATGGTGATTTAAAATACACTAATACCTTAGCAACAAAATTAGTATCTCAACCAAAGGTTATAGTTTTATTCGGAGTTAAATCTATTGATAAGGCAAATCTTTTATTCATGTGCTCAAAGGATTTAAATATGATTAGCATGAACGCCCTTCTTAAGGATGCCATAACACTTATAGATGGAAAGGGTGGTGGAAGCCAACTATCTGCGCAAGGTGGCGGAAAGAATAATAATAATTTAGATTCCTCACTAGATTATGCTTTTAACAAGGTTAAAGATCATATCATTGCTAGTACTAAAGTTTAATCATATAATTTCAGTGCCAAGCTATTATAGGAATATTAAACAAAATAACAAGTCAAAATGTTAATGAATTTTGACTTGTTATTTTATTTAATATTCCTAACCTTGCTCTTCCATAAAAATAAAGTCTCTTGCTCCATATAATCCTTCAATATAGGTTTTTCCCTCCTCTGAAAATTCAATATCCAATGGAGAAACCATTACCTCCCGGACTCTATAATATTTTGCAGTTCCATCCTTCTGTCGTTTATAAAAGCCAGAAAAATCATGGATAATATAATGTATCCCCTCTTCTTTTCCAAGGTATAGCATCGCATGTCCACTCATATAAACTGGTGTTCCAGGTTTCAATTTATCCAATAGCTTTTCCCTATCTTCAATAGTCATAGTTTCTGGCATTTCATAGAAAATACCAACTGCAAGTTCTCCCTGCTCTTCTGCATTTCTAGGAAGATTTATACCCATAGTTCTATAGACATCCATAATTAAGCTTGCACAATCTCTTGAATTAAACGTTCCACCCCAACCGTATCTTTCACCTGTGAATTTGAAGGTATGAATTAGGATGTTTTCTCTAGTATAGGGTAAATATCCTTGTGAAACCTCCTCATTTCTTGCAATTAAAGCAACTTTAAACTCTACATTGCCACTATTATTTCTCGTTGGAAGTTTAACCACATAATTACCTGTAGGATTTTGCCCATAAATATCTTCCTTTATTTCATCAATACCTACAAGTGGTATTTTAATACCCATATCAAATTTCACTTCTGATAGTTGTTCATCCAAGGGATTATAATTTGTAAATACCCTTTTCCCTGTAGTTACTATAAAGTCTTTTGTATTGTGATAATCAAAAAGCTCTTGTTTATTACAAATCGCCACATCTTTTTCAGGTATCCAAGCTAAATAGTTGTACATCTGTGCCAAATACCATTTATTATCCACACTTTTATGAAGAATTACAAGTGGTTCAACAGGAAAAACCGCAGTCTCTTGAAACCTATCAAACTCATAGTTATCTCCAATATTAAATACTGTATCATAGGTTGGGAATGTCCTCATGACAGTCTTTTTAATAGATATTCCATATTTAATATTATTTGTGTCCGTTAACCCATTAATATTACAATTCTCTATTAACTTATTATAATATTCTGGCCTAACTAATTTTCCATCCCCATGGTATCTCTCACATTTGGGAATACAACTAATAGAGTTTATCTTGTCTATTAAATCACTTTTACTAAGTGATGCACTATAATTTTCTAAGTCCACAATAGTTGCTACGTTTTTTTTGCTTTTCCTTTTATATGCCTCTATCTTCTGAATATTCATAATGACTTTATTCAAATCAAGAGATTTCATCCAATTTTTTGCATAGAGCATTTCTTCCTTTAAGTCTGGAATATTTGAAATAAAGAGCTTATCTGCTTTTAGGGTCCATAGCTTCTGCGGAGATAGATTTCCTTCAATACTCATTATAAATATAATCCCCCTTTTCATATCTATCTTATTTTTACTATTAATAAACGAAGTATTTTTTTAGTCCTATTTATTTAAAATCTTCGGTACTTTAGAAGCCCTAAGTCTGTGTGCATAATGCATGTCAGAACCTAATAGCGGCCTAGCGTAATTTAAGAAGGCTTCTGTTACATTATTGCATGCACTATTAATAAAATTATCGGGCATTACCTTTGTCTTGCCTGCTACGAGATCTAATTGAGTAAGTCTATAATCTACTGAATAATGGCCTGTTCTATGAATAGTAATTGAACCATCAACATTATCCCAAAGTGCAAACTGTGCAGCTTTTTCTCCTACTTCTCTAGCTTCATTTCTATCTACATCTGACACACAGCCCATAAAACATCTTTGAGAATATCCAAAGGTATCCGTTCTAACTCTTTTAATATTTAGATTGTTTCTAATGTAGTTCCCTAGAAGGTCACCTAATGCGCCTGATCCTGATAATTGTATATTTCCATGATCATCTTTTTCTACTTTTTCCATAAGGCTTGAAATAATTGGTTGACCTTTTTCATCTACAATACCTTCTGAAACAGCTATTACACATCTTCCATATTTATCATAAACATCTTTTACATCAAGCAAAAATTGATCTATTTTAAAAACTCTTTCTGGCAGATATATTAAATGTGGACCATCATCTTCGTACTTTTTAGCCAGTGCTGCTGCTGCTGCTAAAAAACCTGCATTACGTCCCATTACTACCCCTATATATACCCCTGGTAATGCCCTATTATCAAGATTGATTCCAATAAATGCATTTGTTATATATTTAGCTGCAGATCCATATCCAGGAGTATGGTCATTAACCATAAGATCGTTGTCTATAGTCTTTGGTATATGAATTGCGCGAAGCTCATAACTTGCAATTTTAGCTTGCTGATTTACTATCCTAACTGCATCTGATGAATCATTTCCTCCAATATAAAAGAAATATCTTATTTCATGAGCTTTAAGCACCCTAAATATCTCTTTACAATATTCTATATCTGGCTTGTCTCTTGTAGATAAAAGTGCTGAGGATGGAGTCATAGCCACCTGTTCTAGATTATGAGTCGTCTCACGACTTAAATCATGGAAATTTTCATTAACTATCCCATTTACTCCATTTATAGCACCATAGACCTTTGTTACCTGTGCAAACTTTCTTGCTTCTAGCACAGCACCAACTAGTGATTGATTAATAACGGCGGTTGGTCCTCCACCTTGTGCGATTAAAACTTTACCTTCAATAATCATATTTTACACTCCTTATAATTTTGTGATTACTTTAAGCTCGCTATATTTTTAAATAATAAAAACATTATAAAAAAAGCCCAATGTGATTATTCATCATACTGGGCTAACTTACGTTAATGTTTTTATACATCTTATAAATAAAGCAGTAATTATTAAATTCTAACTAGATTATAATTTATATCCCCAAGAATTACAAGTTTTATTGAGAATTTTCAAAATATTTTGTTTTTACTTTCTAAATAAATTCCCTAATTTTTCTGCTGCCATTTTTACAAACTTTTTAGAAAGTATAGCAGAAACAACTGCTATACCATCGATATTTGCTGGCTTTAATAGTGCTACATTTATTTCACTAATTCCACCAATAGCAACCACCGGAATAGAAATACCTTGTTTTATCTCTTTCAAACAGTCTATGGTCACGGCCCTTGCATCATCTTTAGTAGCTGTAGGGAACATAGCTCCCACTCCCACATAATCTGCACCTTGACTTTCTGCCTTTTTAGCTTCTTCAAGGGTTGAAGTAGATACACCTATTATTTTATTACTGCCTAGAATACCTCTTGCAATATCTGCTGGCATATCATCTTGACCCAGGTGGACCCCTGCAGCATCTATTGCCTGGGCAATATCCAGTCTATCATTAATTATTAGTGGAATTTTATATTTATCTGTAATGAACTTTATTTTTACTGCCAGGTTATAAAATTCTAAAGTACTTATGCTCTTTTCTCTAATCTGAACTAGTGTAACTCCACCCTTTATAGCCTGCTCAACCTCAGTATATATATCTGTATCCACGAGCACATCCCTATCTGTAACAAGATAGAGACTATAATCTAAATTATTCCTCATTTATTTTGCTCCTTTCTATTATCTCAGTTTGAGATAAATTGTAAATAGCATCTAGTATTTTTACTTTTAAGGTTCCTGTGCCACCATTATTTTTACCTAAGCCTTCATAAGCTATTTCTCCAGCAATCCCCATAGAAACAATTCCAGCAAGCGTAGCTAAAAGATTATTATCTCCTGCTCCTAAATAACAACCAATAAGTGAAGTGCACATACATCCTGTTCCTGTAACCTTAGCCATTATTTTATGTCCATTTTGTACAGAGTAAAGAGTTTTACCATCTGTTATTATGTCTTCCGCACCAGTTATTGCTACTACGGTGTTTAATTTACTTGCAAGCGTTCTGGCCATTTCTTTTCCTTCTGCCCGTGCATTAACATTTTCAGAAACACTTCCGGAAGCATCTACTCCTTTTGTTTTAGATTCAATACCATAAAGTGTTTTTATTTCAGATAAATTCCCTCTAATTACAGCGAGTTTTACTTCCCTAATAATCCTCTTCGCAGTATCCGTTCTATAGGTCGTTGCTCCTGCTCCAACAGGATCTAGAATAACAGGAATATTTAATTCATTTGCCATTTTTCCTGCCACAAGCATTGACTGTACACTTGAAGAGTTTAGGGTTCCTATGTTTATTACAAGTGAAGAGGAAATGGATACCATATCACGGACTTCATTAATATCCTCCGCCATAACTGGTGACCCACCAATAGCAAGGGTAATATTAGCACAATCATTTACTGTAACATAATTTGTTATATGATGTACCAAGGGATTTTTTTCTCTTACCTTGTTTAATAATTCTATGATTTTCTTATTAATTTCCATTTATATGTCCCCCTCCAACTTATTGCATATATAAAGCCTGTAATAATCATAACTGGTACTGTAGCACCTAGTATAAAATCAAGCTTAATAAAGCTATAGTAAATCACTATTCCCATAACCCATACAAGGATTGCTCCCCAATTTATAAGTACATTCGCTTCAACCTTTGTATTTTTCTTTATTATAAAGTAATCTGTAATCAAAATTGCAAATAATGGTGCAAATACCGATCCTATTGCATATAGAAAGCTCTGATAATTTTCTATAGGAAGTATTATAGCCATGAAGGTTCCAATAATGGTCATAACAATACCAACATTTTTTTCACTGAGCTTTGGCATAATATTCAGGAAAGAAACTCCTGCGGAATAAACATCTAAAAATGTAGTAGTTACTGTAGATAGGACTACTATGCCTAAAGCTGTAATTCCTAAATTTGCAGCAAGCATCATAGCTGAGGGGTCTGAGTTATTTGAAACTATAGCAGCCCCGAGACCTATAATAAACATCCATGAACTTCCTAAAAAATAACCTATAAAGCTTCCATAGGCTCCTCCCTTTTCACTTTTTGCAAATCTAGTATAATCTGCAATTAAAGGTAACCAAGAAAGAGGCATAATTATACTGAGTTCTAAGGCTCCTCCAAAGGATATACCTGAACTACTCGCCTTTGCAAGTAATGTTTTATCCTTAAAAATAATTGATCCTAGTACCAATGTAAGAATAAAAAGCAAAGCTACGGCAGTAATATTTAATTTTTTCATACCTGCATTGCCAAAAGAAAGCCATAATATCGTAAGTATTCCTATAAGTACTATACATACTAAAACATTATTGAAACCCCATAAACTTTGTGTTATTGTGTTTACCGAATTTGCTGCTGCCTTTATCATAACCGCCGTCCACCCAATAAGCTGAAGTATATTTAAAATTGAAAATAAATAGGTACCATATACTCCAAAAGAAATACTGGTAGAAGTTATAGCTGGAACCTTTTCTCTAGTACCGATGATGCCTCCAAGTGTCAATATCCCTGTGCCTATTAAGTGTCCTAGCAAAATTACTATTACCCCTATTTTAAAGCCTAAGGGCGCAATGAGTCCTCCAGTCAAAATTTCAGCAATAGAAACCGCAGCTCCAAACCATAAAAATGCAAAGGTCCAAAAACCTAATTTTTCGCTATCATTAATCATTTGCTATACCTGCTTTCTTATATAGTTCGTAGAAGTGATTGGTAGGTCCAACGCCATGTCCAATATCTAAGGAATACATTATTGCAATTGTAATATACTCTTTTGAATTTTTTATTGCCTCTAGCATACTAAAACCCAGCGCCAGATTTGCAGCTATAGCAGATGATAGAGTACATCCCGTTCCATGAGTATTTTTCGTATCTATTCTTTCGGATTTAAAATGTGTAATTTCCTTACCATCATAAAACACATCTATGGCATCGCCCTTCATATGTCCTCCCTTTAAAAGCACACTTTTGCAGCCTAGCTTATACATTTCTTTTGCTGCCCTTTCCATATCTTCTACCGTTTCAATGGTTATAATATCTGAATTAACTTCACGAAGAATCTCCTCAGCCTCTGGAACATTAGGCGTAATAAGAGATGCTAATGGAATTAATTTATTAATTAGTGCGGTTTTGGACTCTGGCTTTAACAGTGAAAAACCACTTTTTGAAATCATTACAGGGTCTAGTACTATGTTTTTAGGCTTGTATTGTTCTAATTTTTTACTTATGGCATCAATAGTTGAAACCACTGAAACCATACCAATTTTAACTGCATCTACAACTATATCTGTAAAAATCGCATCAATTTGTGCCTCAATAATTTCTTTATCCAGATCTTGCACTGCAAAAACTCCCATGGTATTCTGTGCCGTTATTGCTGTAATAACACTCATTCCGTAAACCCCATTTGCACTAAAACTCTTTAAATCCGCTTGTATTCCTGCTCCTCCACAACTGTCAGAACCCGCTATAGTCAAAACTTTTTTCATAAGTAAAACCTCCTACTTTTTATCTATTTTAAGCTTCTTTATTTAAATTAGTTAGTTTTTTAAAATCTAAAACTCTAAGAATGAAAAATGCTATTAGACTTCCTCCAATGGTACTTATTAAGAATGGAGTTATAAAGAACAATGCACCAATTTTTTTACCCATTATAAAGTTAGCTACTGGAAATGCTAATAGTCCCCCTAAAATTCCTGTCCCAAATATTTCTCCAGCTACAGCCGATAAATTATTTTTAGTCTTCTTATATAAAATTCCAGCTAAAAGTGCTCCAATCATACTTCCTGGAAAAGCCAAAAGAGAGCCTGTTCCTAATATATTTCTAAGTAGTGATATACAAAAGGCTATAGCCACCGCATATCCAGGACCTAAAATCACAGCTGCTAGTACATTAATTGTATGCTGCACAGGAAAGCATTTTGATACTCCTACTGGTATAAAAATAATATTTCCGACTATTACCCCCATAGCTATTAGCATTGATGCAATAGTTATTTTTTTTGTCTTCATTTATCGTTTCTCCTTTCATAATAAAACTAAAAAAGAATAAACTGATAATAACCACTCTGTAGTGTCATTTTATTTTTTTAGATGCTAAACAAAAAAACACAAATCTCTAGGATTTGTGTTTAAATTACCATGCTATATAAAATATATACATATATAATACACCATTAAACAACTTCCTACGCTGGCATTATCCAGTTCAGGTTATTAGGGTCAAAGAATTATAGTTCTTGTTCTCAGTTGGCTTATCCAACTCCCCTGTGCTCGGTTATTCACTTTTATAAACTGTGGCTTTGAAATACCGCAACTAATATATGATACTAGTAATTTTATTTCATGCACTAATAATACCATAACAAATTACTATACACAAATTATTACTATGCTTTTCTTATCTTAGGCATAAACTGAGATAATTTAATATGAAAATTTTAAAATTATATAAACAACCTAATTATTCCATCTATATTTTAATATATTATGGTTAAACTATAAAGGCACTGAATATATACAGTGTGAATTTTACATTCGAAGGGAGAAAATTATGAATAATAATTTAGAAGAAACAAAAAAATTAAATAACCAATCAGTAACTAATAAGGGCAATAGTGGTGCTTCAAACTCTGGTATGACTAGTAGCGTTAGTGATCCTGCTACTTTACAAGAAACAAAACAATTAAATCAACAATCAGTTGCAAATTCAGCTACTAGTGGTGCTTCAAACTCCGGTATGAATAGTACTGCTAATGCTAATATGTCTAATATGAGTATCAGCACTGATGCTACTGCTTTAGAAGAAACAAAACAATTAAATAATCAATCAGGTTCAAATTCAGGTACTAGTGGTGTTTCAAATGCTGCTATGTCTAATATGAGTAGTAGCACTAATAATTCTACTTTAGAAGAAACAAAAAAATTAAATCAACAATCAGTAGCAAATAAAGGTGCTATGAAATAAAAAAAACTAAGGCAGGATGATAATCCTGCCTTAATTTTTTAAAATTATTTTTGTTTTTCTAATCTTAAACCATATTGAGTAGGCGATACATCTATAGCTTCAATTACTTTAAATCCTGCGCTACTACATAACATCATCATCTCATCTACAGATATTCTATCCTGAATGGGAGGCCCTGACTCCATCTTTGTTTTAGCCCAATCTATTATTAAAAAGTAGCCATCATCTTTTAATACTCGATAAACTTCATCAAAGTATTTTGCTACATCCTCAACCTCGTGAATAACATTGCTAATAAGTACATATTTAACTGAATCACTTTGTACTGGAAAAACATATTCTTCACAGGTTTTAAATTCTATGTTATTTATTCCCTCTGCTTTTTCCTTGGCAAAATCTAAAATCTCCGGAACTATATCTATGCCAATAACTTTATTATTTTTAAGAAGCTTAGAAGCTGGCACTGTAAAATATCCTATACCACAGCCCACATCTAATAGCGTACCATTATCCTCCACTTTCAATTTTAAAAGTGTTTCTTCTGGTGGCATATTTCTTCTTCTTTCCGGATTATCTAATTTTTCTATATTTTTAATATTAAACTTATGCATTTTAACCCTTCCTTTGTGTAATAGATTTTTTATTTTTATTATTCACAGATGAACATATATTTTGAGGCTTGTTTTTTCAATAACTGTATCTGATATTGTATTTACAGGACATATTGTACACCAGATTCTAAGACTATACAATAACCAATGCTTTTATTGCTACAGCCTTCATCAAAGTTTACTATTATTACTTCAGAATATACCACTGGGGGTATATTAGAGAAGTATTATTTATCTTTAAATATGTTTATCCTTAGTGCATTTATAATTTCAATTTTGATGCAAAAAAAATCCAGCTCAATTGCTGAATTTTAAAAAAACTATTGATTTTGTATCCAATTTATCATACTATATAATAAATACAAAATGAAAGGATGATTCATATGAAGAAGTCTAAAAAACAATTAATTCAAGGTATGTCCTTCACAATTGACATGAACAAACTGAATTTAAATAGAAGAAAATTTAAATCCAGTGAAATTGGAAGAGGCACAGGAGTTCAAAAGATCAAAAAAGGAAAAGGTTCTTATACCCGCAAGAATGTCAAAGTAGATGACAGTTATTGTGGGTATTTTTTATTCCACCCTATTCAAGCTTTATACCTGATCTCCTAACAGCTATATGCCATCCATGAAGTAATTCTTTTCTTTTTTTCTCTGTCATAGATGGTTTAAAACTTCTTGATATTGCCCAATGCTTCGATACTTCATCTCTGCTCTTCCAATATCCTACTGCAAGGCCTGCAAGATAAGCTGCGCCCAGTGCTGTAGTTTCTGTAACTACTGGTCTGTCTACTTGAACGTTTAAAATATCAGATTGAAACTGCATTAAGAAATTATTTGAGCAAGCTCCTCCATCTACTTTAAGTTCTGTAAGTGTAATTCCCGAATCTTCTTGCATTGCTTTTAAAACATCGTGTGTTTGGTAAGCAAGCGCTTCGAGAGTCGCTCTTATCAAATGTTCTTTCTTTGCTCCTCTTGTAAGCCCTACTATTGTTCCTCTTGCATAAGGATCCCAATAAGGGGCTCCAAGTCCAACAAAAGCAGGAACAACATATACTCCATTTGTATCTTCTACTGCATTTGCATATTCTTCGCAATCTGCAGCATTATCAATCATTCTAAGCTCATCTCTTAACCATTGTATAGCTGCTCCTGCTATAAATACACTCCCTTCAAGTGCATACTCGACTTTTCCATCTATCCCCCAAGCAATAGTAGTAAGTAATCCTTGCGAAGATTCAATTGCCTTGTCCCCTGTGTTCATAAGCATGAAACATCCTGTACCATATGTATTTTTAGCTGTTCCCGGTGCATAACAAGTTTGTCCAAACAAGGCTGCTTGTTGATCTCCAGCTGCTCCTGCAATAGGAATTTCTCCTCCAAACAAGGAAGCATCTGTATGTCCATAAACACAACTAGAAGGTTTAACTTCTGGAAGCATTGATTTTGGTATGTTCAAGGTTTCTAAAATTTCTTCATCCCATGTAAGTTTATGAATATTGAATAGTAATGTTCTTGAAGCATTTGAATAGTCTGTAACATATGTTTTTCCTTTTGTTAAATTCCAAATTAACCATGTATCTATATTACCAAACAATAAATTACCTGCTTCTGCCTTTTCTCTAGCGCCTTCTACATTGTCTAATATCCATTTTATTTTTGTTCCAGAAAAATAAGCATCTAAAATCAATCCCGTTTTAGCTCTTATTACTTTATCAAAGCCCTTTTCAGTTAATTCATCACAAGTTTCTGCTGTTCTTCTACATTGCCATACAATTGCATTATATACTGGGACTCCTGTTCGCCTGTCCCAAACCACGGTGGTCTCTCTTTGATTTGTAATACCTATTGCTGCTATATCAGACGCCGTAGCATTAATTTTAGCCATTGCTTCTGTTGCAACACTAATTTGACTTGACCATATTTCCATTGGGTCATGTTCTACCCAAGCTGCTTTCGGGAAAATTTGAGTGAATTCTTTTTGTGCAGATGTTACAATAAGTCCCTTTTTATCGAATAGAATACATCTTGAACTTGTTGTCCCTTGATCTAGTGCCATTATATATTTAGCCATTGTGAAAAACTCCCTTTTTAAATTAGTCATATTGAACCGTTTACAATTTAATACATAAAAAAAGCCACATCAAAATAAAGTATAACACTTTATAATAACGCGGCTCATATTCTTTGCCATTTATTATCTATTAATAGGATAAGTATAACTTATTATTAGATTTTTTGCAATGTAAATGGTTTCCTTTAGTCACTATTCTTTATTTTAATTCAACACTATTCTTATAATCTACAGTAAAAGACTCACCTTTTTTCATCATTATATGTCCTGAAGAGTAAGGGCTGCCTTCTATTGTTATATAAACACTATCTACACCATAATATGCGCCCAATGTATTTGTAATAGACTGTAAAATCATGCCTTCATATCCGGACCCTGCATTCATTTCACTAGTTAATTCCTTTGTGAAATCCACGTAAACCCTATTATCCTTATTTAGATAGAGACTTTTTATTTTGACATTAGGTCCAAGCACCTTGCCCAAATCTTCTTTAGGTAAATCCTTAAAAGCACTTTCAAAAATCATTTTTGTTATATCATTAGTTTTAAAAGAAAGTTGCTTATTTACGAAATATAACTTATCGTCATTTGCATTTGGATAATAAAATTTTACTGTTTGTGTAAATGCTTTATCCTTTTCTATCTTGCTTAAGGAAGAGGTAATCTCATCACTATTTAAAACAAATGCTGTTTTTACTAAACCAACATTTGGTGCATAATAATCTAAGTTCTTTCCTTCTTTATTCTCTGTAGTAACCTCAAGTGCTTTATATTTACCTAAAGGCGTAGTCACTTCTACATCCACATTTGAAATATATCTTTTCCTATTATCAGAGAGTGTCCAAGTGGTTCCTTTTATTAGTGGCTCTTTTAACAAAATTTCTTCCTTACTACTAGGACTTTGGGTTAAATTCTCTCTATAATAACATTCAGCTCTAGATAGCTGCATAGTCAATTTTCCATCTTTATTTTCTAGCACTTTAACCACTTCTGTACCACCATTATTAGTTCTTAGTTGCACACGATTTTCTGCTAAATAATCCACAAAAACATTAAATGCAGCATATTCATTTCCTTTACCCTCATACACATATTGGGAGTTTTCATTAAAGGAAAAATAATCTTTAATAGTAAGTGGCAGCTTAGTAACTATTGGAACTGATTTCTCTATAACAGGCACAACAACCTTCTTATCTGTGCAACTGCTTAGAAATACAAGTGAAAAAATCAAGCTAATAATTATCAGAAGTTTTTTCATTTTTTTACCTCCTTTAAGTCTCATTTTAATATTATTATACATCTTTTAATCTTTTATTCCAATATCACTTTATATACGAATTTTTCACTATATTAGTTCACGCTAAAGTTAAAGTATTTGACTATATTTCAACAAAAATAAAGTTGAAACACTTGAAGGCGCTAAAAAAATAGAAGCTAATTCCCCATATATTAATCCCGATGGGTTTAGCTTCTATTTCCTAATAAATTCTTCTTTCAATGATTCTCTCCTAACTAATTTCCCGCTCATAAATAATAATGATTCTAATATTGTTGATATTAAACTCTTAAGGTTTAATCTGGTACGGGTAACTTCAAATTATTTTTTATTAATGTTAGCAATGGATCAAAGTATCTTTTATAGGCCTAATCGATATTTTTTCCACTACTTATGAATTAAGTTTCTTGTCTATGCTGATTCAGCAATTTTCAACTAATTTTTTTAAATATACAAATCAGTTTAAATTGATTTTCCTGGTGTAACCACCCCACTTTCAATTATAATAAATGGTTTTTTAATATTATTAATTTTTGGGCCACACCCTTTCGTTCTTAAGATTTTTTCAATGTTTTTTAATACTTTTTAATATTTAACCTTACACTCTGAATTGAAAGCTTTCTTCTTTGTGTAACATCAGTATACTTCCCTTTTTTTACTATGTCAATAGTTATTACTAATTAATATTATGAATAATTGGTGAATTATTCTGACAATTATTAGGTTTCATATTCTAATAGCTGTTACAATGAGCATTTTTCATCTGCAATTCGGTCAAAAAAAAAAGGGCCTCCCCCTTGAGGAGGCTTCCTTTCAAGCACTTTAGCTTACTATCATTTGAATCAATATTAACAAAATATATCCTTTTATTCTAAAATGCTATATTTTGAATTTGCATCAAATCTAAAAGAAAGTATCAGTGAAATTATAGCAATTATGATAAATGCTATAAATACTACATGAAGTCCTGAATTTAAGGATAGTTTTATTTGCTGCAAACTTACTCCACTGCTTAAAGCGGTGGTCTGAGAATATAAATTACTTGGTTGTATACCCTTAATTCCCAAATTATTAAAATATTTAACTATATTAGTATTTAATATGATTCCAAACATACTAACTCCTATAGTTTGACCTAAGGTACGTACTAGTGCATTTACTGCTGTGGCCGCGCCTCTTTTACTATATCCTACAGACGCTTGTACCATTATTGTTAATGTAGTAAACGCTCCCCCAAAACCAAATCCCATGATAAACCCAGAAATTATAACTGACATTATTGGAGATTTAATAGTTAAAGTAGTTAGTAATCCACAACTAATAATCAAAATTAAAGTAGATATACCAATGATTATTTTTTCACCATATTTAGGAATAGCTTTAGATAAAACAAATGAAGATAATAGCCATGAAATGGACATAGGTGCCATAGAAACTCCAGAAGCTGTAGCCCCAAATCCCAAAACATTTTGCATATATATAGGTAAGTAAACCTCCACACCTATTAAAATTCCTGAAGCTAAAAAGCTTATGGAATTTACAATAGTGCTAGTTTTCGTAAAAATTTCAAAAGGTATAATGGGTTCCTCTGCCTTTTTCTCCACATAGTAAAATAAGATCAATAATGCCATTGTAACTACTAAAGCTACTATAATATTATTTTTTTCACCAGATAAACTGCCTAGTAAAAACGTTATAATTGCAAGGGAAAATAGTAAAGTACCTACATAATCCATCTTATGTTTTTTCCTTTCAAAAGTTTCAACTAAGTTTTTTTGTAAAAGTACTATAGAGATTATTCCAAAGGGTAAATTTATAAAGAAAATCCAATTCCACGAAAGATTTTCTATTAAAAACCCACCTAAAAAAGGTCCCATTAAACTTGCTATTCCCCATACTGTACTTAACCATCCTTGAACCTTTGGTTTTTCTTCTACAGTAAAAATGTCACCCACGATAGTGTAGGTAACCGTAAATATTGCTCCCGCTCCCAATCCTTGAACTGCACGAAATGCTATAAGCTGGTACATATTTTGTGATATTCCACAAAGAGAACTTCCCAGTAAAAAAATTATTATTCCAATTGAAAGAATATTTTTTCTTCCATATAAATCAGATAATTTTCCATATATTGGCGTCGAAATAGCTGATGTCAATAGATAAGCAGCGAAAACCCAACTTATAAGCTCAAACCCATTTAATTCTTTAACTATAGTTGGTATGGCAGTAGTTATTACTGTTCCCTCTACAGCGGCGAGAAACATTGACACCATTAATGCAATGACTATACTCGTTTTTTTTGATTCCATACTTTGTGTCACTTCCCTCATTATAATGATTAATGCCTATATTTAATGTATACAAAAAATAAACAGCAAAGGCTATTGTATCATTAATCCATAAAATTTGCACAGTAAATTAAAAAACAGGCCCTCTACTAACAATTACTTAGTATAGGACCTGCTATTACTGTGAATAACGGATATAATCTGATTGCCACTTTTTATATTTTACATCCTTGCGATGGTCAGTTAAGGTATAGTTTTCTTTTAGAAATTCACCTAACTTCAAAGTAATTTTATTAGAACCAGAAATATTTAAATGACCTATATTAAACATATCTGTTTTAAAGTCAAATCCCATTTCATCAAATATTTTGTTATAATTAATAAATGGAATGTTATTGTTTTTTGAAATCTCTGCTATCTTATTAAACATCTTAGCAGGTTCCTTCTCCCAACTCTTATTTGTAGATGTACTATTATAATCATGAGGAGTAGTGGTAAAAATTAATTTGAACCCTTCTTTTTTAGATAGATCAATAATTTTATTCAGATATTCTTCTGACTTAGGTGAAAGATCTACCATTTCTGTTGTTGAAATATCTGAAGTACTTTCTTTTCCATACTTTTCAATACCAGCTTTAAATCCTTTTTCATAATAAGCATCTGCAGTGTCAAATTCAAAATCATTTTTTGTTAACTCTTTCCAACGATCATGATATTTTAAAATGGGAAAAAAATAGTCAACCCATTGGTATCGCGGTGTAGAATTAATAATAGCGTCTACTTTATTTAAAGAAAATTTTACGTTATCTAAAGCATTTCTTACATATCCCTCAGCACCAAATTTGTCAGTTAAACCTAAATAATATAAATCCACTACAACAATTGGATTTTTATGGTTTTTTATAACATCTTTCAGTATATAATAGGTCACATCTATTGGTTGTCCGCCAGTGGCATAGTTAAAGCTTGTTATACCATACTTATTCCAGAGTTCATTAGGATTTATTCCACTATTCATATGGCTTGAACCTAATAAAACAACATCCAATTGGTCGTCTGTATTAGCATATATCCCTTGTAATAGTTTCGCGCGATGATTTGTTTTTAAGATAAAAATAGAGTTAAGCATTGAAACAATTAGCAATACTATAATAACAAAGATAGACCCTTTAAAAAATGCTTTTTTAACCATGGGTTGTCCTCCTAAAATTGTGAATAAATAAACTGTTTCATACTATATCCCGGTCCATACATTCCGAGGATTAAGATAACTACAATTACAGATATATATATAGTCCATCTAAATATTATGTTTTGTTTAGATAATTGAATTCGCAGATTCCATTTTTTTTGCATAAGATCTACTATTATAACTAAAAATATACCAACAATTGCAATTATAAATTCTTTTGAGTCTAATCCTAATTTAAAGATAGAACCATCCAAAAATACACGTGGATTAAAGTAAAAAGAGTTCTTAATTATTCTTAAAGCATTTAAAAATGTATCAGCTTTAAAAAATATCCATGCAAAGTTAACAAGCATAAAAGTTGTTATTACTTGAAGAAACTTGAAGCTAAATGCTTCGGTGTTAATTTTAAAAGATTTTATAGCCTTTTCTTTAATGGGTTTAGTCAGATATCCTGTAATCTGATAAAGCCCATGAAGTCCTCCCCAAACTATAAAATTAAAAGTAGCGCCATGCCATAGACCACTTACTAAGAATACAATCATAATGTTGTAATAAGTTCTTAATTTACCACGTCGATTTCCACCTAGGGGGAAATACAAATAATCTTTAAACCAACTAGTAAGTGAAATGTGCCAGCGACTCCAAAATTCTTTTATTGATTTTGACAAGTAAGGTTGCTTAAAATTATTAGTTATTTTAAAACCTAAAACCTGAGCCGCGCCTCTTGCTATATCTGAATAAGACATGAAATCAAGGTAGATTTGAAAAGTGAAAAATACTGTAGCTATTAAAATAGTAAATCCTTTATAATTATTAGGCTTACTATAGACAGTATTAACTAGTAGTGCTAACCTATCTGATACTACTATTTTCACAAAAACGCCCCATAACATTAACAAAAGACCGTTTTTAACTCTCTCATAATCAAAAACATGTTTCTCATCAAACTGATGTAACATATTCTTAGATTTTTCAATAGGACCTGCCACAACTTGTGGAAAGAATGATACAAATAGAGCTAATTTCCCTAAATTTCTCTCTGCCACTACATCTTTTCTATAAACATCTATAATATAGCTTAGAGCTTGAAGAGTATAAAAGGATATCCCTAAGGGCAACAGATATCTAAATAATGGCATATGAATTGAAATGCCGAATATATTTAATCCCCGCACCAAGCTAACATTAAAAAAATTATAATACTTAAACAAAAACAAAATGCCTAAATTACTAGAAAAACTTGAAATTACCCAGAATTTCTTTAGTTTCATTGCTCTTTTTTCATTGCTTATTTTATTTGCATTTTCTATTAATAGTCCAGTTAAATATGTAATGATAGTAGATGTTGCTATAAATACTATATATTTAGGATTGGCTCTCATATAAAATAAGTAACTGCACATTAGAAGCCAAACCCATCGAAACTTATGTGGAATTATAAAATATAGGGTAGAAATAATTAAGAAAAAAGCAAAAAAATTAAATGACGTAAATTGCATCCATATACCTTCTTTCTATGTAAAATGATATCCATAGGCATAATACATTTTTTTATTCTAAAAAAACACTAGTTTCAAGTCAGTGCTAGCTCCAATATTTATTTAGGCGTATCTATGTTCTTATAATATACTTTTATTGTGACAGACAAATGTCATATGTGATAATAATTTATGAACAACACTTTTTATCTCTATCCATAATTTATAAAAAAAATAAGAATGTTGATGAAAATACAATTTTCATCAACATTCTTATTAGCTATATATTGTTTATATTAGATAAATGCTCTAATTAAGCCTCAACTACAGGTTCAGCAACCGCTTCATCAGTAGTATCTTCTGCAACTTGTTCTTTTACTTGTACTATAACTGCATAAACTTGATCTTCTTCATCAGTGATTTTTATTTTCTTATCTAAATCAAAATCCTTTATTGTAATTGTATCTCCAAGTTTTTTTTCTGCCACATCAACGCTTACTGCATCTGGCATTAAAGCCATAATTCCAGTAACATCTATGTCGGATTTTTGAACCTGTAACTGAAGTTGATTATCTAAAAGATTAGCTTCACCTTTAAAAGATAAAGGTAATTGCAACTTTATTTCTTGATCTAAAGAAACAATTTGTACGTCTATATGGTTAATTATTGCTGATACAGGATGTCTTTGGATTGCTTTTACAAATCCAAATTTCTTGTCCTCTCCGTATTTAACCCATACTTTCGCATTAGAACCATGTTTTCCAAGAATCTTTTTTAGTGGTACAAGTTCAAACTTTACAGGAATTGCTTCCTTGATCTTATCGCCATAAATTACGCCTGCAATAAAACCGTCTTCTTTAAATTTTTTATTTCCTGGAATTCTTTCAAATGCATCTAAAATAACTTTTTCCATAATAATAATACACTCCTCTTGGCTTACAAAGCCATTCTTTGGCCTATAAAGCCTTTTGCTTATTCTTTTGCATACATATGTTACCGATAATAATTTTCATATTATATTATTTTGTTTTTATAACCAAATAAAAAAACCAGCGTCATTACTCAAAAGGTAACATTAGTAATTAAAACATATTTATATTATAGCACATAATAGCAAAGAGAAGTTATTCAATATTTTATCATTTTTTTAGTATAAAAAGGAATATAATAATAATAATAACATTAATCAATTAAAAACTTTGATCTTCGTTAATATAACGCTTCAATTATTTTCACAAACTGATATACTTATATTTATAGATATTGATTGGAGGAATTACATTGTTTCGATATAAAAAAATACCTTTTATACAGCTTATCCCAATGATTATAATCACTTTTCTTCTTTTTAGAATAATAAATAATCTTGAAAGCATTGGTTCAGTATTCAATAAAATATCTTCTTTACTTACTTATTTTATTTGGGGTTTCTTTATAGCTTATTTACTTAATCCACTTATGGTATATATTGAAAAGGAAACAAAAATAAAAAGAATTTATAGTATAGGAATAATTTATACATTATTTATAGGGTTAATATTCTTAATAATCACTTTGGTTACCCCTAGTGTTATTAAAAGTGCCGCTGATTTATTTAATAACATTCCAGAATTTGCAGATAAATCATATAAGTGGTCTACTAATATTCTATCTGAAAATAAACTATTAAATAAATTTGATATTACCTCTTACTTAAAAAATTACCTTACTACTTTTAATAAAGAAATATCAACATATTTTGCCCCAGGTTTACAAGTGATAATTGATTACCTAATGGGTTTAAGTTCACTGTTTATAAAATTACTGTCTGGGATTGTAATTTCAATTTACTATTTGATTGATAAAGAGTCCATTATCTTTAATTTCAAAAAATTCATTTATTCTATTTTTAGTGAAACCCATGCTCTTAAGTTACTTGATTTTTTAAAAATAGTTAATTCTACTTTTAAAAAATATTTTGTAGGAAAAATAATCGATTCCATTATCTTTGGTATTATTACTTTTATAGGGTTTATGATATTAAAAATACCTTATGCACTGCCTTTTAGTTTAGTAATAGGAGTGACAAATATGATCCCTTACTTTGGAAACATTATGGGAATGATCCCAGCTGCTGCAATAACATTATTCTTTAGCCCCATAAAATCTGTAGAATTAGTACTATTTATTATAACCTTAAGTAATCTTGATGGATGGTTCATACAACCAAAAATTATTGGAGATAAGGTAGGAATTAGTCCACTTCTTATAATACTAGGGATTGTTCTCGGTGGAGGGCTTTTTGGAATTTTAGGAATGTTGCTTGGGGTTCCCACTATAGCTTTAATAAAGATCTTGTTGGAAGAATTTATGAATAAAAGAACTGAAGGTAAAGATATTCAATAAGTATAATTATATGGTTTAATAAAAAAAAGTACGAAATATTTCGTACTTTTTTGATTACTCTTCTATATAAGTAATATTACCATCAAAAATATAAGTAAGTGAAGTTTTTGTACCTTCTACCACATACATCATTTTTTCAATTACAACTTGCTCTTCCTTATTGGTTGTTATAGAAAGTTTATCTTCTTCATTAACTTCAGACTTTAACCCAAATTCATATATAAAATCATTTATGAGTCTTATCCACTCAGCTGTGTCATTAGACCCTGTGCTTTGATTCTTCGCGAAATTTTTTAGTGTTTTATCTAATTGTTTTTTTGAAAACATCAATATATTTGCCATTCTTTTTGCCTCCTAATTCTAGCCCTATTAAATTATAACATAAAAATTGAACTCACACCTAAGTTTATACCTACTTAATAAGAAGAGCTATTAAAGCAATACAAAAACGCCCTTGTAATTTTATAAATTACAAGGGCGTTCCTCTTTCATTTCTATCTATTAGTCAAAGATCTATGCCTGCATGTCTTTTCTTAATCCATCAACTTTTTTGTCTTTTTTATTGTTTTGAAGCATCATGTATAAGTATACTGGAATACCTAGTAGCATAAGTAGAAACCCATACATTACAACCTGTGAACCTGTTCCATAAATTGCATATAAAGAATATGCAAAAGCAAGCAATGCTACAAAAGAATTCTTCAAGAAATTCCAAACATTAAAATCTGATGAATGCTTCTTTAAAAGAACTATATCTGCTGCCACCGAAAAAGAATAAGCAGGTAAAAATGCCAATGTAGCAAGTAATATCATAAAGTTAAATGCAGCATTTAATGAACCTACGTAATTTAATATAAGAAGTATATTAGCTGCAACACCGCTTATTACAAGTGAAGCAACAGGAGTTTTATATTTGGGATGTATTTTCCCAAATACTTCTGGAAATAATTTATCCTGAGAAGCGCCAAAAGCACTTCTAGCAGTGGTTAATACCCATCCTGAAGTAGCTCCTAGTGTGGATATTATAGCACCTATTGCTATAAAGTTTCCACCCCAAGTTCCACCAGTTGCCGCGTTAATTATATCCGCAAGAGGCGCTTTTGAACCAGCTAAAGTTTCCTGATCTAGAACACCCATAGCAACTACTGAAACAATTAAATATACAGCTGCTGCAATTAAAGTACCATATATTGTGCTTTTTCTAATATTTTTTTCAGGATCTTTAATTTCCCCTGCAGGAACTGTTGCACTTTCAATTCCTACGAAAGCCCATAATGCGATTGCAATTGCTGCTGGTAAGGTACTCATTCCTGAAACTTCCGCACTAGATACTGTACTCAGCATATCAGGATTAAAATTTGAACCTGCAATTACTACAAATACTACTAGAGCACTTAGTTTTAGCACAGTTGTTACAATACTAACCATACCGGCTCCTTTAACACCAAGAATATTTACGATAGTGAAAAACCACAATACAACTGAAGTAATTAAAAACGCCATTATTGGAGTTGTTGCCCCTGGGAAAAAGTATGTGAAATAAAGCATAAAGGCAGTTATAATGGCGGCGTTTCCAACCCAAGCACCTATCCAATAGGTCCACGCAATTAAGAATCCTGCAAAATCTCCAAAGGCAGCTCTAGTATATACAATAGGCCCCCCTGTTCTTGGCATAGCTGTTCCTAGACTAGCAAAACTTAATGCAATTAGTAGTGATCCGATAGCTGTAATTACCCAAGCAATCATAGCAGTTTTAGGATTTGATGCAGCAGCTAGTGATGCAGCAGAGGTGAAAATACCTGAACCTATACAGTTACCTACAACTATAGCAGTTGCAGCAGCAAGACCAAGCTCCCTCTTTAACTTCACGTTTCCTGAATCGTTAATGTCATTGACTTTACTCATAATACGCCCCCTTATTATTGTGAATAAATCATTATACTATAGCAATACAAATAAATGGTTGTCCATAAAACTTGTAAACTATAAATAAATATATCTAATTATATATATTCCTTAATTCAATCTCATATGTTAGTTGTATAATTGTTATTACCATTATTAAATCAAGTAATTATATAAATATATATTAATATATCATATTTTTATTAAAAAAACGATATAATTTTTTAAATTTTCTAAATATTTCAATAATTCTTTTATTATTCTCATCATACCTATCTGGAAATACGAACATCTTAAAATTAAAACACTGATTTTGCAACTTTTTTCTTAAAATAACAGTTAAAAAACCAAAAACCTTATATGAAAAATTGCCTCAGCTTCTAAATAGGAGAATAGAAGTACCAGTTTCTTATATTTATACATTTTGCTTAGTCATATTTATTAGCTCTACCTTATCAACATTTATAATAACAGATAGTATGAGAATGGATAAAAAACTCCAAGGATATACTAATATTCGAATTTTGAATATTAGTATTATATAGGTGATGTTTATACTCTGCTTTATGCTATTTATTCTTCTGAGATGAATTTTGAAAAGGCTACTGAGTATTATGGAAAACAGAATAATGAAAGGCAAAATATTATAATTTGAGAGATAGTAGATTTATTGGTTTAAATACTTTTAGCAGTACTGAAAAAGGATACCCACTGTGGACGGATGCCGAAGGTAATTACTCAATTTCTAATTTACCTAAGGGAGAGTATAACGTTGAATTAGATATTCCTTTAATACTATTAGCTAAAAACAGAACAGTTTATCAGAATAACATTGGCATAGATAGGATTATATACCTTTCTGAAAATGAACACAAAGAATTAAATTTCAACTTCGTACCACCTATAAATATAAAGCCAAAAGGAATAACTTACCCTCAAGATAATAAGGTAAATATTAAGTGGGAAAAGGTTGAAGGAGCTGCGTATTATTATGTAAATATAACAACTATGTATGATCCAATTAATTTAGTGGGAAGCAGTGGTGCTTTTCCAATTAATCAAAAAATAGCTGATACAAGTTATACCCTTGATATTGAGAAGATGAACAACCAGAATCTAGCGCAATTTACAAACGAAGATGGCTTAGTAAATAATTATGAATGGGCCATAGAACAGATTTTAAAACTACCTAAAGAAGATATTAAAGAAGAGCAATATTCAAATTTAGCTGATATATATTTAAGGCTTAAAGACTTTAATGGTGCTAAAGGGTGTTTCAATAAGGCTAGAACCTTAGGGCTTGATTATTTGTATGATTATCCACTACTAGAACTATACCTTGAAGATTTTAATGAAGCATTAAAATTATCTCAGAATATAAGTGGTTTTCTGTATAGTGGCAACAAAAATAATTTTATTGAAGCTCTTAAAGAAATTAAAAATGTAGATAAGACTTCCGAAGATTACAAGGCTTTTAGAGAAATTTTAAGAAGTGTATTAAGTAGAGAAAAAGATTACAAGAAAAAATATAAAGACAACAATTCTAAGATTAAAAATTCAACATTAAGTAAAATGATGACTGAAATCGCAATAGACTACAACTTGAATGAAGAGTAAATATTATTCCCCCCCAAGCACGGTTACTTTTAGTAAAAAAGGCTATAACTTGAATGAAAAACGTTAACTGATTTTGTAATTTATAATCATAGAGGTGAAAGCATGTAGGAGTGTTAATATATAATATAGGTTTTTCTTAAGTCACAGTTACTTTCAATGTGAATTTTCTCCGGAGTGACTTGCAATAAGAAGCGAAGAAACTATTAAATTCCATTTAGAAATTCTTCTTTTGCGAATGTAAAATCCTCGTAAGCCTGCCAGGACGGCGAATGTGAGCGGTAGAGGATTTTATATGAGCAAAAGATTAGAATTTCTTAATGGAATTTCAAGTTTATAGCTCTTATTGCAAGGCACGCAGGAGGATTTGCTACTTAATTATTCCTATCTAAGTTTTTTACATCCACCCCTCCAAAAGCTACAAAACATTGCAAAGTTAAAACTGGTGCCTCTGGATTAACATAATTTTTGCCTCTAGTTTTATTGGACCATCCTCCGAATATAGGAATGCCTTTTACTATAACCTTCCATTCAGGAGGAACTATTATGTTCACTCCACCAAAAGCAGCCGTTACATCTATTCTTGCACCATCATTTAAAATACAAGCATCTCGAAGATCCAAATCAATTCCTCCAAAAAGAGAAACAAGACTCCCCCCCCTAAAGTTTTTAGATATATTTCTTGTTTTTACACCTGAGAAAAGCGCTAAGTTATCCACCACATCCTCGTCAATTTCGCTTTTACTAAATTCATGATTCTCTTTTTTTAAGGTTTTAGGCACGAGCATTGATACACCAATAGCTATAATTATTGCAGGCCAAAAAAATCTCATCAGACTAACTGTAATGATATCAAGCTTTTTCAATTGAAGTAATACACCAATAACTACTAATGTAATACCTGAAGTCTTAGAAACAGGTCCTTTACTTAACTGACTTATTCCAGCTCCTACTAGTATAAGTGGCCACCACATTGATATTAGGTTACCTAAATGAAAAAGTCCTAGTTGTTGAAATAATGCTCCAATTCCAATTAGTATAAAGATGATTCCCAAATAAAATTTACTCTTCAAAATAATCCCCTCCAGTATTCCTTATAGATACATAACCGTTGTTAACTGCTATGCACTTTGAATTTTATATATTTAAATTATATGCATCTCATTATACCATTATATGGTTTTTTGTACTAATACAAAATTAATTGCTATAGTTTTCTTATCTTCTCTAGTAGATTTCTTCATTAGTTTTTCATTTTATAAAATAATCCTCATAATTATAGTCAACCATGCTGCCAATTATTTTGTTATTTCAATGTGATTTTTTTAAATTATCACTTGAAGTTAAATCTAAAATGGTTATAATTAGTATATTAGTTCATATTTTTATAATTATCAAAAAATTGGAGTAATTATATATGAATAAAGCTATTGAGGTTGTAGAAAGAGTTCCATCAATTATGGAAACAAATCTTCATAATATTTACTTCTTAATCAGTATCCTCTATCAAAGAAAGGTGATAATATGAAAAAAAAGTCTCTTTTTATTTTAATAATTATATTTTTAATCCTAACTTCCATTTATCTATTTATTCCATATAAGCAACTTATTATTGAATATATTTTCAACATTTTCAAACCCAAATTTCAAGTATCCGAAAATTTTTCAAAAGTTGATAACAACAAAAATGGAGTTGCAGATGTATTAGATATAGTTAATGGCGCTAATAATGAAGTTAAGCGTAAAACAAAGTATATTAGTAATTATTATAGTGGCGGATACCCACCTGAAAGTGAAGGAGTATGCACCGACGTTATTTGGAGAGGATTTAAAGCTGCTGACATTAATTTAAAAGATCTTATTGATGAGGACATAAAAAGCAATACTAAACTTTACCCTAGAGTACAGCTCAAACCTGACCCTAATATTGACTTTAGAAGAGTACCTAATCAAGATGTGTTTTTTAGCAGATACCTCCTAAGTCTAACCACTGAAGTTAAATCTAGAAATCAGGAAAATTTAAAAGAGTGGCAACCTGGTGATATTGTGGTATTCACAAAAGGTTACGAGCACGTTGGTATTATTTCTGATAAAAGAGATAAAGACGGTATTCCCTATGTTATTCATAATACCAAGCCCCATGCTAGCACAAAGAAACTTTCTTGGTTTACATCTCCTATACATGCTCATTATAGGTGGAAATTTAATTAGTAAAATACTTTCAATATTTTGATATTCATCAAAACACATTTTTTATGTTATTTTCAAGGTATATTTTAATTAGATTAATATATACACCAATTATCATCTACATTAATCTAATTACAAAAAGAGAAAAAAGAGGTATAAGGAAAAAATCCCTATACCTTATTTATTGTTATTAAACTAACCCTTGATAATACATCTTTATTAATGCATATAGTTTTCGTAGGGCCTTAGATTCCCATAGTGCTAAAGAGTACAACCATAAATTGCACCCTTATATGTTTTTCAAATTGTAACCTTATGGCATAGGAGGGTCTACGCGATTTGGAGATACCGTAATTATGTCAGGTTTTAACGGTGTTACAGTTTTTGCACTTGTTACTATATTTATAAATGCTCCTCCTAGTATTACTACTGATAGGACTAGGGTTAAAATGTTTGTCTTTTTCATGTTAATCATTTCTCCTTTTCCTTTTATATATTAAATGCCTTTCACAGCATCTAATTCCCCTTTTAAACCTTTTAAATAGGCATCTTTTGTTATGTCAAAATACCAATCATTAGCATTTGTTTTTTCAACTATTCCAATTAATCGTTCCATAGCTTTGAGATTATGTTGTAACCTTGCGATATTGTACAATACCCCAATTCTGAGCTTATCATTAGTAAGTTCCCTATATACTTGACTAAGAGTTTTATATATTCCTACTGCTTTCTTTATATCTGTCTCCTGATAACACCTAGCAACGGAAAACATGCTCAAACTGTAGTCCTGTTGCATTATATCAACTTCATTTACATATCTAAGGCTCTCTTTTGCATTTATTAACGCATTTTCCATATCGTTATATCGCATATATATCAAGCTTTTAGAGTAATATCCAAACCACAGGAATGAATTTGTTTTTGATTTTTCAATGAGTTCATCAAGTAACTCCATACATTTATAATTATCTTCTTTTAAATAAGCAGTTTTAATTTCACTTTTTAATATATTTAATTCTCTTTGTAAATCCATTTTTCCTGCCCCCATGAAAAATAATTCTTCTAAATCTTCTGATTCTAAATTTTTATATCTACTATCTAATTGTAAATGTTGCTTTAAGCAATTATTAATCTCAAACATTTTGACATTATCCACATGTCCAACTTTATTTAATAAATCTGATTTATTCACAGTTATAATTTGTTCACATAAAACTCTTGATTCCATATCTAATCCATAACCATCAATTTTAACGTGACTCTTGGAGTTTCTATTTAAATTAGAAGTTAATCCAAGTACATTTATAGTATCACTTTTTAGAATATGCTTAAAATTAGAGATAATGATAACAGGGTGTTTACCTGCAATTACATTTTTATAACTTTCTTTTATATTGCAAGTCCATATGTCATTTCTAAAAAAACCTGTACTCATTTTAACTCCCCTTAATATATAATTTTCAACCGTTTGGCAACGCCAATGTAATTTAAGAAAATCCCTTGCCTTTCTTTTTCAAGCATCCATTCCAACATATTTAATCCTGCATCTACAAAACCCAGCTTTGTATTTAGAGTAATTTTACCTTCTTCGGTAATATATATTTTAGTTATTGAATCTAACAAGGTCTATTTCACCCTCTTCGGTTGCTATTACTACACCTTCAACAACTCTTATGAACCCTTCCGGAACATCTCCAACCTCACATGCTCTATTTAATATATCTTCATATGTTGCTAACCCTCCAACCTCTTCCTTAATGAACTTGATTTCTCCATTAATCATTTTTGCGTTTAACATAATAATCCCCCTATTTTTTATTTAGTTTTCTAAGAACTTCTTTAACCTATTACCAATTTATTTGCTTATAAATATATAAACCTTCTTTGGAAGGCTCTACACTATCTAGTTTACACTTATTTACATAATCTAGCAAGATATAAGTTCCAACATTATGGACATGAGTTTATCATAATTTATAGTATCAAAATACTTAGATATGTCAATAGCAATAACCCATTTATAACCGTCGTTGATGTGTTCCTTACATTTTTCAATCGCATGGTGTTGACTTCACCTCAAGAAAATTCACATCTCTATAACATCTTAAAACGACTTAAATGCTATGTTTAATCGGTTATATGTAAACACTTTGAATATTATTCATAATACCAAACCCCATGCTAGCACAAAGAAACTTTCTTGGTTTACATCTCCTATACATGCTCATTATAGGTGGAAATTTAATTAACTATGGATTTATTTTTCTCCATAATTCCTCCATAATTAAATGCTATTATTTAATTATAGTAAATAGTGTAAATGAGTAATTGAGTAAAGGGAGGAAATATTATGTTTGGTAGAGGTTATGGCCCTGGCGCTTCTTGTTTTTCTGGTGGAAGTGGTTTGTTTCTAATGATGGGTATAAGACTATTGATATTCGCTGCTTTAGTGTTTGTAGGTATTAAACTATACAAGAAATATGCTACCCACTCACGAAGTGCATTAAAAATGTTAGATGAAAAATTTGCTATGGGAGAAATTAGCGAAGAAGAATATATTAATAGAAAAACTGTACTTAATAAGAAAAACTAGAGAAAATCTCTAGTTTTTCTTATTAATAAACATACTTATTTGATATAGCTTATTTTAAGGATATAATAGTATTAATATTTAATAAACTTTGAGGTGAAACCTATGAAAGACGCAAAAAAAATTTTAGTTGTAGATGATGAAAAAAGAATTCTAGAGGTAGTAAGGGCTTATTTAGAGAAGGATGGTTTTCAAGTAGTTACTGCACTAGATGGTGAGTCTGCATTAAGAATATTTAATAACGAAGTTATCCATCTAATAATTTTAGATTTAATGCTTCCTAAGATATCTGGAGAGGAAGTTTGTAGTAAAATAAGAGCCACTTCGGATGTTCCAATAATCATGTTAACTGCAAAAGTTGATGAGGATGATAGAATTGATGGTATAACTATGGGTGCAGATGACTACTTAACAAAGCCCTTCAGTACCCGTGAACTTGTAGTTCGAGTAAGGGCACTTATAAGAAGGACTTATAGAGACTCTTCCCCCTTAGCTGATTATTTAACCTTTAATAACAATGATTTAGAAATAGATGTTAAAAAAATCCTTGTAAAAAAACATGGTCTCCCTGTAAATCTCACCACCAATGAATTCAAAGTATTAGTAGCCTTACTTACAAACCCTGGCCAGGTATTCTCTAGGGAACAGTTAGTAGACAAAGCTTTTGGCATTGATTACGATGGATTTGATAGAACTGTCGATTCATATATAAAAAACATCAGACAAAAAATTGAAGATATTCCCAAAGAACCCATATATATTATTACAATTTATGGACTTGGGTATAAATTTATAGGCTAATTATAATTTTAGGAGGGAACAGATGAAAATTTCCTTAACAAAAAAACTTTCTTTAGGCTTTCTCTTAGCTATTATTACCTCTATTCTTATAACAAGTCTTATATCCAATTACAGGATTGATAAAGAGTTTAATAGATATCTGGTAGATGAACATACATCAAAGATTGAAAGTATAGTAAAAATTGTAGAGGATTTATATACTGGTACTAATGGATATTCTGATTTAAATAAAGATGAAATTCAAAGATATGCAGTATCACAAGAACTATTTATACAAATTAAAGATATAAAAGGCAACTTAATTTTTTCCTCTGGTAGCACACATTTGCAAAACAGAAGCAAGGGTGGGTCAATGATGGATTCCATGATGCATCAAAGCTCTAATAATAACCTGGGAGAATATTTAGAAGCAAAGCATCCCCTACTTAAAAATGGTAATACTGTTGGTTATTTAGTAGCAGGCTACTTCAGCACCTCCTACTTAACTAACGCTGCATTAACCTTTACTAAGACGTTAAATCAATCATTTATGTTATCAGCTTTTATTGCATTACTTATTGGGCTATTCATAAGCATTATTCTTTCAAAACAGATATCAACCCCCCTAATAAAAATTACTTCTACCGCTAATAAAATGAGAGATGGTCACCTAGATGTTAGATGTTCTATAAAGACAAAAACAAAGGAAATCCACGAACTTTCAAATTCAATTAACTATTTAGCGGAGACGTTAAGCCAGCAAGAAATGCTTAGAAAGAGATTTACTTCTGATATGGCTCATGAAATAAGAACCCCCCTTACAACACTTAAAACACACGTTGAGGCCATTCTTGATGGGGTATGGGAACCCACCAAAGAGAGACTAGAAGTTTTTTCTGAGGAAATCGATAGGCTAACAAAGCTAGTAGATAATTTACGTAATCTTGCAAAACTCGAGCAAGCTGATTTGAATTTAAATAAAACAAAATTTAATTTATCCAACGAGTTAAGTGGAATTATTAATAACTTCCAGTTGTTATATAGTAAAAGCGGTTTTACACTTACTTCTACCCTTTCAGATAATATAGCTGTTTCAATGGACAAAGATAAGCTTAAACAAATTATGTATAACCTTCTAACTAATGCTTATAACTACTTAAATAAAGGTGGCCAAGTCCAAATCCTATTGGAAGACACCGTAAATCATATTGTTATAAAAGTAGTGGACACGGGTCTAGGTATTGACGAGAAAGACTTACCTTATCTATTTGAAAGATTTTATAGAAGCGATGTTTCTAGAAATAAGGATTCTGGTGGATCCGGCATAGGTCTTACTATTACAAAAGCACTCGTAGAAGCACATAATGGTAAAATATTTGTGGAAAGTAAAGTTGGAGAAGGCTCAACCTTTATTATTGAATTGCCTAAATCATTACTGTGTTCAATAGATTAATATAAATAATATCATATATAAGCATTTTAAAATCACAATAATATGTAGAATTATTGTGATTTTATAGTTGAATAAAAAGCAGTTCCTAAAATAATAATACCGCCTAGAATTTCTCTTACAGTCGGTACCTCTCCAATGATAAGTAGCGCAAAAATAATGCCATACACTGGTTCTAAACTAGAAATAATTCCTGCTGTTTGTGTTTTAACACTTTTTAAACCATTAATAAATAATGTGTGAGATATAGCAGTAAAAACAATACCTAGTAAAATTAGTAATAATATATCCGTAGGTTTAAATGTAGGTCTTAACAAAAATATAAAAGGAATTAATACAAGTGTAGCTACGAATTGTTCATAAAAAGCTATCACTACGCTTGAGTATTCTTTCACATATTTTCTATTAAGCATTGAAAGAATTGCATATGTGAAACTAGAAAGTACTCCCCACAGAACCCCCTGTGTTAAATTATCGCCTAGTTGAAACTTTGGAACTACAAGTGCTACTCCAAGTAGTGTAATAATTGCAATTACAATATCTCTCATCACAATTTTCTCTTTAAAAAAATAGGGTTCAAGAAAAGTAACAAAAACAGGAAATGTAGAAAATATCAGTAGCCCTATTGCTACTGTTGACACCTGAATGGACTTAAAAAAGGCACTCCAGTGAACGGCTAATATAAGTCCCATTATTGTAAGGTAAAGATAATCCTTTTTTACTTTTAGTTTTATGTCTTTCTTAAGAAAAAGCATAATAATCAATAAAAAAACACTTGAAAAGAAAACTCTTCCCAGTACAATTATCATAGGAGACAATGAAAGTAATTTTCCAAATAATCCTGCTATTCCAAACAAAAAGACAGCTAAGTGTATTTGTGCTAAGTTTTTATTTTTTATATTCACATAATTGCTCCTTCCTTGTCTTATTTTTCTTTAACTTCTCATATTTAAAGTATTCATAGAATAACTTTTATAATAATCCTACCTTATTATAAAAGTTATTCTACAAATATATTGAAAGTCCTTCAAAGTTCAAATAGCATTTACAGTTTTTAACCTTTCGCTTATAACATAAAAACACAGTAGATTTTATACTTGCTCTACTGTGTTTTTTTATTCTTTGTGTTGTTTTTCATACTTATTATTTTATGCTGCTTAAGGTTTCCCATTCAGATCTTAGTATTCCATATAAATACATATCATACCGTCTGCCATCTCTATGAATAAACTCTCTATATACCCCTTCTCTTTTAAAGCCTAATTTCTCATATAGCTTTATAGCAGGTTCATTGTATTCAAGTACAGTAAGCTGTATTCTATGGAAATTCAGTTCGTCAAAGCCAAACTCTATAGTTAGTTTAAGAGCTTCCTTTCCATAGCCACATCCCCTATGTTTTTCTCCTCCAATTCCTATATATATTAAAGCGGTTCCATTATTCCAAGATATATCTTCAAATCCTGTAACCCCAATAAGCTCCTTTTGCTGAAGATCTTTCACAGCAAAAATATAAGCTGTATTAGATTTTCTCACTTCACTAACTAACTCTTTTACATCTTCTATTGTTTTAGGAATTGCACTTACTATATCGTAATGACGCATGAAGGACGCATCGTTGTACCACCTTTGAAATTCTAAAACATCTTCTTCATTTATTGCCGTAAGCATTATTTTTTCCCCAACCAAAAGATTTTTCATAATATTACCTTCCCTTTAGCTTTAATTCCATATTAAATTATCACCTAGGGTGCTAAAATATGGTTAAATCATCATTCGAAAAAATAGACTAGCTATACGCTAGTCCATTTTATTAGACATCACTAACTAGACATTTAGAAAAATTAAAAATATATTTTTTCTCTAATTTGAAAGGTTGATAAGATAGTTTAGATTTTCGTAGACCTGCAATTCCTAGGTCTTGTTCTCTATTAATTATCTTAACATCACTAAAGCATCTATCAATAAAAGTTTTGTTTATAAAACTGTATACTCCACTATAGTCCATATCTGCCTTTTCTATATGAATTACTGCCAAATTATCATTTAGTTTTTCTCCCAAACTAAACGCAACTATCTTTTCATCTACATAAACAGCAATACCCTCAATATCTATTATTTTCAAATTTTCCAGGACATCCTTTATTCCCTGTAATTCGTAATAAAGCTTATCATCATTATCTTCATTACCTTCATACCATTTTTCTGCAGCTTGTATTACATCACTTATCACGTGTTCCTCTTTAATGTCTTTAACTTCATATTTGTACTTCTTTATAAAAGAATTATAATGATTTTTTTTACCATGGAGCTTCTTACCAGAAAGCTTTATAAGTTTTTCAGCTTCATACAAATAATCAAAATTATCTCTATCTTCTTTTATACAAATATCCCTAACATCATCATATATGTTACTTATTTCTTCCATAAACCCTTCATCAAGATCTTTGAATAAGTAATGCATATTGTTTTCTGTCTTATAATCCATTAGTGCATCTATTATTTCTTTTAGATTTTCCGTACTGTAGCCCAAGGGCTGCATAAAATAGTATCTTCCTGCAAAATCCTGTTTCTTTATTATTAGAGCCCCTTTATGAATAGTAAAACAAATATCACAAGCCTCTCTCCATATATATAAAGTTGTAAAAGAATATTCACAACTTAGAAATTTATATGGATATATAAATTTTTCCAAAGTATCTTTGTCTTCAATTGTAAGTCTTTTAAAAATCATCATATCAACCTTTCCCCTTAGGATATACCATAAATATCATCATATTTTTACGTTCATCTACAATTTTATACTGTTTGTTCATTTTTTGCAAGTAGATACTTATATGAACCATAGTTACCAAATGTATACCTACGATGATAGCATAGTACAATTTTTTTTCTGTAGTTATATTAGCCACATTTTTAAATATAAATACAGTATACTACAATATTATATTATGCTATAATTTTGTATCTTGTTATTTGTATAATGTAATAATATGATATATCTCAATACTATGATATATCATATTGTTATGATATCATATTGTTAAAGGAAACCATGTAATATTTCACTTAATTTGATTTTTCAATATTCTAGGAGGTGCTCATACTTGGACAATATTTCTCTTATACTAGCTTTTTCAGCAGGGTTACTTTCTTTTTTATCTCCCTGTGTTTTACCATTAGTGCCGGCCTACATAAGTTATATAACGGGAACAGCTATTAATGAATTAGATGATAAAAAAGCTAAATTAAATGTATTATATAAATCTTTTGGATTTGTCATTGGTTTTTCTATTATTTTTATTTTAATGGGAGCTTCTATAACAACCCTTGGTAAACTTTTTATTTCAAATCAAACTATTTTCAGAAAAATAAGTGGTTCTTTAATGATAATATTCGGTCTTCACACCATGGGACTACTAAAAATCAAACTACTTTATAGAGAAAAAAGATTTTTCTCCTTTAATAAAGCTAGTGGTAAATTTGGTTCTATACTTATGGGCATGGCCTTTGCTGCTGGCTGGACGCCCTGCATAGGACCTATTTTATCTTCTATCCTTATATATGCTAGCAGTTCTGAAACCATAGCGAAAGGTATTCTTCTGCTTTCAGTATATTCCTTAGGTCTTGCTGTTCCTTTTATTTTAACGGCTCTTGCTATAGGTAGTTTTACAAAGCACAAAAATGCTATTTTTAAATATTTACCTGTAATATCCACTATAAGTGGAATACTATTACTTTTAATGGGTGTACTGATTTTTACAAATAAAGTGAATATTTTAAGCCGTTATTTAGATTTTTTTAATTTTTAAGGGCATTTCAGAAGACTTTATTTTGCTTTATAACATCCATAATAGAGAACCACTATATTATAATTGAACTGATTGGAGGATTAATAATGAAAAAAATAATTTGGCCCCTAGTAATTATTTTAGTATTTGGCATTAGCATTTATACTGTAGTTGATTACAATAAAAGCAAGTCCAAGGATTTAGACTTAACTACTAACGAAAATTCTAAAACCAATAGCGCAAACCCAAATGCAAGTACAACTACTAAGAAAGATCCTGCTTCTGGCACTCCCTCTTCCACTGTGAAAAGTCCAGATTCTGATAGGATTGCAGCTTTAGATTTTAAACTGAAAGATTTGAACGGTAAGGATGTGTCACTTAGTGATTTTAAAGGGAAAAAAGTATTTCTCAATTTTTGGGCAAGTTGGTGCCGTCCTTGTAAAGACGAAATGCCTGATATCGAGAAGTTATATGGGTCAACAAAGGACACTGATTTAGTTATCCTAGCTGTAAATATTGGTGAGGACAAAGCCACAGCAAAATCCTTTATGGAAAACAACAAACTTAACTTTACTGTTTTATTAGATTCAAATCAAAGTGTAGCAGCACAATATAGTATTTCCGCAATTCCAACTTCTTTTTTTATTGATAAGAAAGGTAATATCGTGTCCACTGTAAGAGGTGGTATGACTCTAGAACAAATGAAATATAATATTAGCAAGTTATAAATATATACTCCAAATTCAAGAATATACAAAACCCCCCTGGAAATTCGCAATAATTTCCAGGGGGGTATTTAAGTATTTTTTTGGTACACATAAGTCTATAAGCTATCTTTATATTATAATCTCATTAAGCAGAAATCCACTTAATTTCATAAGGCTCCAAGCTAATGGCAACTTTTTTATCTTTACTCTTATAAACCTCTGTGTTCTGGACCTCAGCTGAATTATTTATTATTGCAACATTACCTGTTTCAAGGTAAGCTGCGCATTCAGTATTACTATTTGTTGTATACCAATTATACATTTCTTCTTCCTTTGAGACAGACCAGTAAATAGCTCTTAGAAGCAACCTCACATTATTTGGTCTATATGGTAGCCCTGATATGTAAACCGCTCTTCCCTTTCCAAATTCGTTTACTGAAAGATTAATATCCCCTCTACTACTAGAAAGAATTTTAGTGTTATCTCCCACGCTATAAACATCCTTGATTCCTTCTCCAAAATCGAAGGCTTCATTATTGTCTTCCAATATAAAATGTTTTTCTTCAGAAACCTTGTCATACCTTGTATAACTTAAGGTATAACCCATTTCTCTCTCCACACCTAACACATCTGAAAGCTGAAAATATCTACCTTGATGTTGATAAGCTGAAGGCTCTCCAACACCTATATAGCCCCCACCGTTGTAAATCCACTGTCTAATTTTTCCTGTCACCTCATTATCTAGCCAAAAGGAGGCCCCTGACCAAGCTGTTCCAGCATCTCCTGCATTTATTATTACTCCAATATCACTTGAAATACCCTTGCTTTTAATATCTTCAAAGCTTATAAATTCAACATCTACTGGCATACCACTTAAACATTCTATAACTCCAACATAAGAATATATTTTTTTATACCAAAGAGCATGCGCTACCATATTAGACTGCCAAGTTCTAATTTTTCCCCAAGCATTTAATATAGCCACCTTAAATTTAGGGCTGTATGGCTTTGTGCCTTTAATCCTATTGTGAATTTCTCTAAACTCATCGGTTATTTCCGTTACCCTTTCTACAAAGTCTGGAAACTTTAATGCTAAGCTTAAGTATCCTCCATATCCCATTCTATCTACTGGATTTCTTAGTATTGCTCTTCTTGCCTGAACCCAATTTTCTACTAATTCTTTAGTTGGATTTCCACCTTCATAGAAGGTATCTGGAAAAAAGTAAGGCAAAAACCTACCTTCTGTATACTTAACATGAGGAATGTCTGCAATCATTCTAAGTGTAGCCCCGCTTCCCACGGAACCCACTACTGCATCTAAGTTAATGTTTTTAAAGTAATCTCCATAAGGCTCAGTGCCAATCCAAGTATCACCTAAAAACATCATGGCTTCTTTTCCATTATCGTGACAAAGTTCCACACACCTCTTAGCATTTTCTGTTACAAATTTCTGAACAAAATCCATCCAGTCTAAAAAACTCTTTGCTGGAACTCTAAATGGAGAATTATAGTAGCCTTCATCTATAAAATCCTCTGCTCTAAGCTTATATCCCTTAACCCTTTCAAACTCATCTAGAGCCTCTGGGTTTACAGTTGCACTATATCCGAACCAATCAACATATTTTTCCTTTCCATTGTTATTAAAAGCTATTGTGAAGTGGTAAAAGAAAGTAGTAAATCTAACTACATCTACGCTTGGATTTTCCTTTAGCCAATTTTCCAAATAACAAAATATATGTTCTCTAACATCCTTATGATATGGATCATAAGCTACATGTTCTGGTGTCGTCCAATTGTTAGTCAAATGATTATACATATGGGTTGTATCCCAGGTCTGATATGCTAAAAAGCTAACCGTATAACTGTGCCACTTTCTAGCATCTTTAACAATTACTGTTCCAGTGTTTTTATTAAATTCCCAAGCTTCATTATCAACAACAGTTCCAGTAGTTCTATCAATAACTTCCCAATACTTCTTGCAATCATGGTTTTTATCTATATCAAATTGTCTGCTAAAATAGCCCTCTAATAAATCTATTTCTAAAATACTTGAAACTGCAGTATTATGTTTTGACATAAGGTACTGCATTTGTAAATGATCCATATTGTCTCTTGCCCATTTTTGATCATTTCTAATAGTTAAATAAGTTGCATATACCTTAACTGCCATATCCATCAATTCTTTTGAAAGCTCTGTACCATCACTATTTCTTATGGCGTCTGCTCCCCACTTTTTTATAATTTCTTTAACATCTTCATCTATGCCACATTCCACAGGTAATGTAACCCTGCCTCGATCTATTTTTACCATTTTTTTCCTCCTACCTTGGTAATTTAATAACTTTCTTAATATTTATAAAAATGTAATAACCTGTCAACTTATTTTCTTACTTATATTTTTTATTATAAATATGTAACTCTGTTAAAAGGCCCAAAATACCCACTAGCATAATTGACAATCCAAAATACCCTTCAATACGTTGTCCTTTTATTACTAAAAAAACCGAAAAAATGCAGACGAATAACATAATTAAAATTTTTATTTTATTCATTTTCTTTTACTCCTTTACTCCACCAAGCGTCATTCCCTGAGTTAACTTCTTTTGTACTAGAACATATAAAATCAACGTTGGAAGCATTACTAACACTAATCCTGCATACATTTGTCCATAACTTGCTGCTGCCCTTTGAGATTGCATCAGATTTATTAGTCCTACTGGCAACGTCTTCGATGTACCTGGCATCAAAGTTAAAGCTATAATATATTCATTCCAAAAGGATAAGAAATTAAATAATATAACTGTTATTATGCTAGGTCTTGCCATTGGAATCATTATACTGATCATAGTTCTAAAATACCCCGCGCCATCTATGAAAGCTGCCTCTTCATAGGTTTTTGATATGCTCCTAAAAAAATTAGATACTAAATAAATTGTAAAAGGTATGGCTGTGGAAGCGTAAACAAGTGCTAATACAAAAATATTATCTAAAAATATCCCTTTATCAAATATTTTCATAATCCGCTCATTCCATCCAAGGAGCATTAAAAATATTGGAACTACTATATAATTTACATTGATAAATAAACCGGCTGTGAGCAATAAATTTATAAACTTCCTACCCTTAAATTTAAATCTTGCTAAAACATAAGCCGCAGGTATAGCAATGACTAATAATATTACCAAGGCAACTGTAGTAACTATAACTGAGTTTATGAAATACTCTCCCATCCTTGCCTTTTCTATTGCATCTATAAAATTTTGAATGTAAAATCCCTTTGGCATAGTCCATGGACTAGCATAAAACTCAGAATTTTCTTTAATTGATGCAAATAACACCCAGAGTACCGGTACTATTATACTAATAGCCAAGGTTATCAGAGCAACATATATAAATAGTTTGTATAGTTTATCTGTATTCGCTTTCTTTCTTCTCTTATTCATCTTATCCTCCTAATACTGCAAGACTTCTCGATCTGTGATTTTATTAATAATTCCTGATAACAAGAATGAAAATAAGAAAACTACAACGCCGATTGCCATACCGTATCCATAACTTGCATTACCATATGCCTGCTTGTACATATAACTTAAAAACACCTCTGATGAACCATCTGGTCCCCCACTTGTCAATATTTTTATAAATAAGAAACTCAGGTTAATTGAACTTATTATAAAGAAAGTTAGCGTCGTCCTAATAGTATCCCAAACTAAAGGTAACGTAATATCAAAAAATTGCCTTATTTTATTAGCTCCATCTAATTCTGCAGCCTCATAGAGATGAACAGGTATGGAACTAATACTTGCCATATAAATCACCATATAATAACCTAAAGCCTGCCAAATCATAGCTACAGCAATAGAATATATCACAATACTTTGATCTCCAAGATATTGTATATTTCTCCAGTTATCTGCATGAAATATCCTAAGTAAACTATTTAAAAGTCCACGACTAGGATCATATATTGCTGAGAATATGGCTGATATTACTGCAACTGATAAAATATTTGGTATATAAAATATTATTCTAAAAAAGTTTTCCCCTTTAATATTTCCCCTTACTAAAATTGATGCAAATACTATTGCAAGCGTCATCGTAATAATTGTAACTATAACAATTATAAAAATTGTGTTTTGAAAAGATTTTAAAAACATTTCATCCGTCATAAGTATTTTAAAATTATTTAATCCTACAAATTTTTTTGCTGATGATAGCCCTCCCCACTTATATAGTGACATATAAAAAACACTTAAAGTTGGATATAACATGAAAATTGAGAACAAAATAAGTGCAGGGGTCAGGCAAATAAATATAAATCTTTTTAAACCTTTGTTATTCAATTCTGTCCCTCCCTATAAGCTAATAGCTCGCATACAAATCTATAGTAAATAGCAACGATGGATAATTAATCCATCGCACTATTTACATTTTTTATAAAATTATTTAGTATCCATAGCTTTCTTAATCTTAGCTGCGGCCTCAACAACAGCTTTCTGCCATTGATCTACAGTCTTCTTACCTGAAACAATTGAGTTAACAGTGCCAAAAAGAATTCCTTCTGCACTTGTTAGATCAACTCCTTCTACTGCAGGAGCTGCTGCAAATCCACCCATAGCTGCTTTTGCACCCTTATCATATACTGAGTAGAATAACTTATTTGCATCTTCATCTTTCATAAGCTTTGATGCACCAACTATTGGTTGTACTGCACCAGATTTTTCATATATTATTTTTGCTGCTTCATCAGAATACATATAAGCCATAAACTGCTTAGCAAGGTCAGCATTCTTCGCCCCATTTGGTATATACATTTGTTCAAAGAATGTATATGAATAAGCGTCTCCACTACTTGTTACCTTTGGTAGGGCCGTGAATCCCCATTGAAATCCAGTTGCTCTTGGAGCATCCTTCATTTCTCCTGGTAACCAAGTTCCATTAGGAATAAATAAAGCCTTGTTATCAAGTACTAATTGTTGATTTTTTGTAAACCCTTCTTTATTTGCTTGTGCTACGGTATCTGGATGAGTATATTTAGCTAACTTTCCTACTAATTCGAAAGCTTTAGTAGCTTCAGTACTTGTCCAAGCTGCCTCATCATAATTCATTGCATTGTTAAATAAACTGGCTCCGCCTACTTCATTTAAAAGGGCATAGAAGAATGCATCAAAGTATCCTGTTGTAGGATACGTAAATAATGAAATACCATCCTTTTTAGCTGTTTCGCCAAGTGCTAATAAATCATCCCAAGTTTCTGGTAGCTTATACTTTTTACCCTCTCCAATTAATTCCTTATTATAGAAAAGTCCACAGGGTCCATAGAATAATGGTGCCAGATAGGTCTTTCCACCTCCATAAGGATTTGTAGTTAGAGTGTCTGTAAAACCTGGTATTATCTTATCCTTAACCTTAACGCTTTCTCCTGGCACTTGCATATCAAGTACATCTGATATATCCGTTATAGCCTTTTCCTTTATTAAGGTATCAGTTAATTTCCCTTCTGAACCTACAGATAAGTAAATCATGTCAGGAACATTCTTAGCTTGGATTTGAGGTCTTAAAATATCTGCAATATTCTTTTCAAGAGTTAACTCAACTTTAACTCCGGGATTTGCAGCCTCAAATTTAGCGGCTAATTCTTTCCAATGCTCTGCTCCATAACCACCATTTAATCCAGCAATTTTCAATACTTTTCCTTCTGGTGTTTTAGTAGTGACAGTAGATGTTTTAGGTGTACACGCAGCTAGTGAAACAAGTAAACAAAGTGACGATGACAATGCTATTAATTTTTTAAGTCTCATTTTTTTCTCCCCCTATTCTAATTTTTAACTCTATATCCCAAGTATATAATAGTTTACAAACTTTTACTTTCATTATATTGTTTACTTTTTTAGAAATATTTATTGATTTATGCAGAATTAGTCAATATAATTAAATTATTAGTACATAGTTACTTAGGAGGTGTACCCATGTCAACTACTTTATTTGGATTTAAAAAAAATGAGATAAGTAAGATGCCCATAAAATTCCTATATATTTCAAAGGCAAAGTATGAAAGCGATTGGCATTGTACTATGCACACTCACTCTTTTACAGAGCTATTTTATGTGTTGCATGGAAGTGGCATTTTTAAAATAGAAAATTTCCAGTTAAATGTGAAAGAAAACGATTTAGTTATTGTAAATCCTCATGTATCCCATACTGAATCCTCGAAAGATTCTAATCCCTTAGAATATATTGTTATTGGCATAGATGGATTGTCTCTGATGACTGATACTGATGATGATTCTAATAGTATACACGCTTACAATATATATAATTATAGTAAATACAATCATGAAATTTTATCCTATATGAACAGTCTACTATATGAAGTTCAGCACAAGGAAGAATATTATGAAGAAATTTGTGAAAATCTTTTTGAAGCTTTAATCTTAAACATGAAAAGAAGAACAAAATCAAATTTAATACTCTCCCCAACAAAAGATATTAATAAAGATTGTGCTTTTGTAAAAAACTATATAGATATTCATTATTCCTCAGATTTATGTTTAGATCATTTAGCTTCAATTACCCATATGAATAAATATTATTTAATACATATATTCAAAAAATTTATGCAAACTACTCCTATTGATTACCTCATTGAAAAAAGAACATCTGTGTCAAAAATTCTACTAGAAACCACTGAGTATTCCATGAATCAAATTTCCCAAGTTGTTGGTTTTACAAGCCAATCATATTTCAACCAGCTCTTTAAAAAAAGAGTTGGAGTAAGTCCACTAAAATACAGAAATCAATTTAATAGCAATGCCACTAAAATTCATAACTAAGACTTTAAACAAAAGTAGTGCCATGTTATGCCACCCAAACAAAAAAACACCCACAACAAAGTGAGTGTTTTAAATGGAACAGGTATAGTTCTACTTATATATATCCGAGAATTCTATGGATAAATTCCCTTCACAGTTTGTTTCAAATACCTCTTTATTTTTAAGATTATTATCTTCTTGCGTCTTATCAACTATTTTAGCTGGCAGTGTTATAATAAATTCGCTTCCCTTTCCTTCAATACTATTTGCATGAATTTCTCCATCGTGCATTTCTACAAGAGACTTTACTAAGGCTAGTCCTATTCCGCTACCTTCATTCTGTCTTGATGTAGATTTATCAATTTGTGCAAACCGCTCAAAAATAAATCCTAACTTATCTTTTGGAATTCCTATACCTGTATCCTTTATGGATATTTCAATAAAATCACCTTTATCATGTATATTAACTAGAATACTTCCATTCTCCTCTGTAAATTTAACTGCATTAGATAATAAGTTCAACATAATTCTTTCTATTTTTTCTTCATCAAATGCAATTCTCTTTTCCTCTATATCAGTATCAAATATAAGGGTTATACCATGGTTTTTTATATACTCAGCTACAGATTGTGATATTTCCTCTACAACATAAACTATGTCTCCATTTTTTAAGTGAAGGCTTATGTAATCTGCCTCTATTTTAGTTGTGTCTATTATATTGTTTATAAGTCTAAGTAACCTTAGGGAATTTTGATTCATGATATTGATATAATATTTTATCTTTTCATCCCCTAGTTTTTTTGAACCATCAAGGGATCTTATTAGTTGTATTGTACTGCAAATTACATTTAGAGGAGTTCTAAGTTCATGTGACAAATTAGCAAAAAATTCCGTTTTGACCTTGTCATATGCCATAAGCTCTTCAACCCGTTTACTAGTTTCGGCACTTTTTATGCTAAGTTCCTTAACTTGGTTTTTAGCTATTCCAAGCTCATGTACTAAGGATAATGCTTGTTTCACTGAATGCTTTAAGGTTATCAGTGTATTTATTCTACACAGCAGTTCATGAAAATTAAAAGGCTTCCTTAAATAATCATTTGCCCCACATTCAAAGGATATAACCAAGTGCTCTAGGCTACTATCTGCAGTCATAATTAAAACTGGAAGTTCAAAAATAGATTGCTTTTCCCTAATCTTCTCACATACCTTATAACCTAAAATATCTGGCATCATCATATCAAGAATTACTAAATCTAAATCTGAATTCTCTTCTACTATTCTCAATGCGTCCAAACCGGAGGACGCTTCTAATACTTCATATGTGTCATTTGACAGATAATTTTTTAATACCTTACGATTAACATACTCATCATCAACTATTAAAATTCTATATTTATCAATGCTTGTTGGTTTTATATTTTCATTTATAATTTTTCTACCATGCTCGAGTGATATGCTTACTAAGTTAGGCTTTAGATCTAAGTTCTTTGGATATTCGGCTAGTGTTTCTCCCCTCTCCGCAATATCTTTATTAAATAGCCTTTCATGAGGATTAATCTGTAGGTCTTCTTCAGTGCATAATGGGATAGTAAAAACAAACTCGCTTCCTTTTCCTATTACTGAAGAAACTACTATAGTACCACCCTGTATTTGAATAAGTTCTTTAGTTACATAGAGTCCTACTCCAGTGCCACCATACTTTTGTGGAATTCCTTCTACCTGCTCATATCTATCAAAGATTTTATGAAGCTCCTGCTGTGGAATTCCTATTCCGGTATCCGCAACAGAGATCTCGAGAAAAGAATTTTTTACGGCATAGGATAATATTATTTTTCCTTCATGTGTGAATTTTATAGCATTACCCAGTAAATTATATAGAATTTGCAATATCCTGTCTTCATCTCCAAATACATAAGGTGCGTTTTTGTCTATATTGTTAATAAAACCAACATTTTTATTATTTAGAGATATTCTACTGAATTTTATTACCATTTCTACCACATTACTTAGATTAACTGGCTTTCTATGTAATACGATTTCATTATTTTTAAGCTTAGAAAATGTCATCATATCATTGACCAAGTTAGATAACCTTTTAGCACTAGAGTTCACCAAAAATAGCTCCTCTCTAAGCTCTACATCTAAATTACCACCTTTATTATTCACTATCCCTTCAGTTAAACCTATTATTCCGTTCAATGGAGTTTTTAGTTCATGAGAAGTTACAGCTAGAAAATCATCTTTTAAATCATTTAAAGACTTAAGCCTAGCACTAATATTTTCTACATTAGAAAGCTCGTCAGCTTGACGCTTTGCTAAAACATAATAATTGACAATAATAAATATTAATATGCCAAGGGATGCAAAAGAATCAGTAATTATGATACTGTACTCATACAAGATATCGTTAATTCTTGTAATAAATAATGCAAATAGCCCTACCACAACTATGTAGTCAGTTTGTCCCCTCTGTATATATTTTTTAGAGATTTTATACATCATATAAAGTATTGATAGAAGAGCAAATACCTCAAAAGGTGCTATAAAGTATAAGTAATACTCAAATGGTATAAAAATTACAATTAATGTATAAATTGAAGCTAAGTAATTTGATGCTTTAACTAACCTACGTGATATTAATTTTTCGTATGAATTATATATAAACAAAATAATAAATGGAATGTACGAATAAAAAGTCCATATTTTTATTTTTCGTGAAAGCATAAAACTAAAATGTGGCGATAATGTAATTAAGAAACCTTCACCAAGAAATAATATTCTAATGGCAATGATCACGCTAATTATTGCAAAATATAATTGAGCCTTGTCCTTTCTTCTATTAATAAATACTCCAAAACTATATATAGCAGCCATAATGGTACATCCAAAAAGAATTAAACTGAAAGCTAACTTTTTCTCTCTCATAGCTGTAACTTCTTCTGATTTGCCCAATACTAATGTATCTATATATCCGTATTTATTATAAAAATTACTAACGCGAAGCACTAAATATGTTTCCCCCTTTTCTAAGTAAAAGGACCCAATAGCTGGGTTTAATTGTGGTGTCATTTCATTTTTAGTTTTGCCCACCTGACCAACAGAGGATATTAATCTATTGTCCGCCCATAGTTCATATGCACTTTGGATAAAATCTATGTTTACTGAATAAAGTTCCTCCGTATCATCCATAAGTAACTTTATTCTGTATGTACAATACCCCTGTTCACCAAAGATGCCTGGTAAATGTTCGTAGCCAAGATTTGCTTTTTTATCACTTAGAAAATCCTCAGGTAAAAGTAATTTATTATTATAAAACTCCCACTCTCCATTAAGTTTTATCATTCCATCCTTTTTAAAATCCCAATCCCTTAAGTCTAGTACCCCTTTCACTGCAACGGGTATGTTCTTTTGTGTATGACTAATTTCACTACTCGCTTTAATAATTGTAACAAGAATAATTAAAGTTAACGATAGTAAAATAAATATTTTAATTTTATGTGACTTAATTTTCGCCATGAATTAGCTCCTTTAATATTTGTACTTATAGTGTGTTTTGCAACTATACAATCACATATATAATAACATAAAATAGCAGTTTATATACCAAATATACTATAAATGTCTTACATTTGATAAATACCAACAAAATTCCACACCTAATGACATGATTTTTGCATCTTCAGATAATAGTATATAACAGCTATAGAAAATTCAAATAGTTAATGCTTTACTTATCAGAAAACTATATTAGCATCTTTTGTCGGAATATGATAAAATTTTTCTGTTTGGGAGGGGTTATTATGAAAAAATTTACAAAACTTACGTTGGCTACCCTTATTACTGTAACTACTGCAATGTCTTTTATTGGGTGTTCAAGTAATAAAGAGGTAAAAAAAGCCACAACTGATAATAATGTATCAGGGATTAAAGTTATAAGTACTAAAGATTTAAAAGACAAACTAGTTAACAAGGACTGGATAGTAGTGGATACAAGAGCAAATGACGCATTTAATGGTTGGAAACTAGATGGGGTCATTCGAGGTGGACACATTAAAGGTGCTACGGATTTTTCTGCTAACTGGTTAAAAGCAGAAGATAAAGAAAAGGATAAAATTTTAGAAAGTGCTTTAAAAACAAAGAATATTTCAGAAGGTAAAAATGTTGTACTCTACGATGCAAATGGAAAAGATGCACAGGCCGTTGCAACATACTTAAAGCAAAAGGGAATAATAAATATTTATACATATGACGTTAAACAGTGGGCTGCTGATAATAGCCTTCCAATGGAAAACTATGCAAACTATCAAATGTTAGTTCCACCATCCTTTGTTAATGACTTAGTTAATGGTAAAAAACCAGAAACCTATACTAATGATAAATACAAAATTTTCGAGGTTGCCTGGGGCGTCGAGTCTAAAGATGAAGATTACAAAAAAGGACATATAAAAGGTGCAGTGCATATAAATACAGATGAAATAGAATCTGCTCCACTTTGGAGTATTAACTCTGATGCTGCTCTTCAAACATTTGCAGAAAAAAACGGATTAACACCAGATACAACAGTTGTTCTTTACGGACCCGACCCAATGGCATCCTTTAGAATTGCTGCAATAGCAAAGTATATTGGCGTTAAGGATGTTAGGGTTTTAAATGGCGGAACAGCTGCTTTTAGAGATGCTGGTTATGAAACAGAAACAATTTCTAATCCTAAAAAACCCGTAAGCTCTTTTGGCGCTATTGTACCAGTAAATAAGGGATATATAGTAGACATAAACAGTGCAAAAGAAATATTAGCGGATAAAACCAGTAGTAAGCTAGTAGATGTAAGAAGCTGGGATGAGTATACTGGCAAGATATCTGGCTACAGTGATTTAAAATTCATGGGAAGACCAGCAGGCTCTACATGGGGCCATGCAGGTAGCGACCCAAATCATCTGCAAGATTATAGAAATATAGATAACACAATGCGTAATAAAGACGAAATACTAGCTATGTGGAAGGAGCAAGGAATTACTCCAGATCAAAGACTTTCCTTCTTCTGTGGTTCTGGTTGGAGAGCCGCCGAAGTTCTAACTTATGCTGATGTAATGGGACTAAAAAATATTTCATTATACAGCAATGGATGGTATGAATGGAGTGCCAGCCCTAAAAACCCTGTAGAAAAAGGTGAACCAAAAGCTAAATAAGAAAAACACAAAAGGGCATATTTAAAATATTGCCCTTTTATGTTATATTTTAATAGAAAACACAATATAATAAGAAGGTGCATCATATGAAAAATTCTACAAACACAATTTTCAAAAGAATAATTTCCCTGTTACAAGTACTTATCTTAGTTCCACCTTTGATGTTACAATACCTATCAGATCGAAAAATGGGACTCATGAGATATTTAGTTTTTAAAAAAGATGTGTTCTCAAAAGAAATTTTCACTTCTAACATAACATTCACATACATTATCCTCTTAATTTTAGGAACTATTTTTTGTATTGTTTTTATAATATATACTTTTACTAAAAAATTAAATAGTTCACTTCTAAAACCTATAATTACCCTTTTTATATGGAATTTAATCTCCATATTATATGTATTTTCTTATAAATTTCAATTACTTCTATCTTATCACTTTTTCTTAATAGCTTTTTTTATAATTATAGCTCTACAGTATATAAAAATAATTTTAATGACACTATATAATAAAGCAACAAAAAAAATGATTTTTTAACTAGTGATTGACTTAAAATAAATGTATTTGAATACAATATAATACAATATTTTAAAATATTAATGATAAATTTATTTAAATATCCCTCAATTTATGGTATACTTTTTCTTAGGTTATATCTTAAGGAGTGTGAACATATTATGGACCCCGATGGTACGTGGCAAATTATATCTTTAGTAATTTTATTAGCATTTTCAGCATTTTTCTCTGCTTCAGAAACTGGTTTGATGACTTTAAGCAAAATCAGGTTAAGGCATATGGTGGATTCAGAAATTAAAGGTGCTAATCGAGTTAGTAATTTACTTAAAAACCCAAGCAAGCTTCTAGGCGGGATCTTGGTAGGAAATAACATTGCTAATATTGGTGCATCTGCACTGGCAACTTCCTTGGCAATTAAATATTGGGGAGACTCAGGAGTAGGTATTGCTACTGCCGTAATGACAATTCTAGTATTAATTTTCGGTGAAATTACACCAAAGTCAATAGCAGCCCAAAATTCTGAAAAAATTGCTTTAAAAGTTGCGAGGCCACTAAGTATAATTACCTTCATTTTAAATCCAATTGTTGTAGTATTAATTTATATAACAAATACATTTGTAAAAATACTCGGTGGAGAACCCAATAAACAAAAACCTTTTATTACTGAAGAAGAATTAAAAACTATAGTTAGCGTAAGCCATGAAGAAGGTGTTTTAGAAGGCGAAGAAAAGCAAATGATCTATAATGTTTTTGAATTTGGAGATTCACAGGCAAAAGATGTTATGACGCCAAGGACTGATATGATTGTGGCAAATGTAACCTCCACTTATGAGGAACTCATAAGAATTTTTAAACAAGAACAATTTTCTAGAATTCCTATATATCAAGACACTATTGATAATATTATTGGAGTTTTATATCTTAAGGATTTAATTTTCTTCGAAAATGAAATAGAAGAATTTACTATAGAGAAACATATGCGTGTACCATACTTTACCTATGAATTTAAAAGTACTGTGGATTTATTTGCTGACATGCGTTTAAAAAGAGTGCCTATAGCAATTTTATTAGATGAATATGGTGGTACTGCTGGACTTGTAACAATTGAAGATTTAGTAGAAGAAATTGTTGGTGACATAGACGATGAATATGACGACGATACAGATCAAATTGAAGTTGTCAAAGAAGATGAATTTATTGTTGCTGGTAATACTAGAATAAACATGGTTAATGAAATGATAGGATTAAATATAGAGTCAGAGGATTTTGATACCATAGGTGGATTTGTTACAGGAATACACGGACGACTTCCAAAAACAGGTGAGACAATAAATTATAACGATATAAAATTCATTATACAAAACACCAGTAGAAATCGTATAGTAAAACTAAAAATTATAACTTAATATAAGAAATGAAATGCACAACACCTAATATTATTGGGTATTGTGTTTTTTTATTGAAAAATATAAAACACCTTTTTAAAAGTGACTAATAAGTGTACTAGTTATTTTTTCAAATGATTAATAAGTATATTAGGGTTTTAATTAGTTAAAACTATAGGTGTAATAAAGCAATTAAATTTTATTAAATTGCAATCTATCTTATAAAAATAAAAATAAAAATTAAAGGAGGGTTTATAATGAATAAGTTCCAAGGAATGGTGGAAGATGTAATGGACTCAATAGAAGAATCAAATTCTTTTAAATGTGAAACACGAAGTGATTTAAAAAAAGTAGCTAAAGCACTAGTTGAAACCAAAGGAACTATACCGGATTTTGAAAAGTATGATTTAGCTTCAAAACATTGGAAGAGTGCTAAGAAATTTATTTAACCATGCTTATTAAGCAAAACACAGTAAAGTTAATAGCTTTTTAAAAATACTTAAAGTTGGCTATTAAAGCAACTTTAAGTATTTTATCATTTAATTATTCTGTAAAATGAATTATTTATTATGCAATAAAACCCACTATAAAATCATTCTAGGAATTTGACCTTTTATTTTCTTTTCTATAGCATCTAAAATAAATTTATCCTTCGGAGCTGCAAATAAATATGTAAATCCCTCTTCTCCAGCTCTTCCAGTTCTTCCTATGCGATGTATATAGCCTTCAGCAGTTTCTGGTATATCGTAATTATAAACATGACTAACTCCGTTTATATCAAGCCCTCTAGCTGCAACATCTGTAGCAATTAAATACTGTATATCACACCTTTTAAATTCTTTCATTATTTTTTCTCTTTTTGCCTGAGTTATATCTGAATGTAGCTTTTTACAATTATAACCCTTTTTATAAAGAGCCATCTCAAGGTCATCAACTCTTCTTTTAGTTCTACAAAAAATGATAGCCATAAATGGATTATCTTTATCTAAAACCCTGCATAAATCTTCTTGTTTTCTTCTATCTGTGGTTTCTATTAAAAATTGTTTTATATTTTTAAGAGTTGTCTCTTCTTTTTTAACGATTACTTCTATAGGGTCATTCATATACTTATATGCCATCTTTTTCACATCTGAACCCATAGTTGCTGAAAAACATAGCGTCTGTCTGTTTTTCGGCGTTTTTTCTATTATATCTTCAATATCGTTTTTAAATCCCATAAGCAGCATTTGATCTGCCTCATCTAATACTAATGTCTTAAGCTTATCAAGTTTTATCGTACCTCGCCCTAGATGATCTATTAATCTTCCTGGAGTTGCAATTACTAGGTGAATATTTCCCTTTAGCTTTTTTAGTTGTACCCCTATATCCTTACCACCATAAGCAGCCAAGATATTTAAGTTTTTACCTTCAGAAAGTTTCTTAGCTTCACTGGTTATCTGTATTGCAAGTTCTCTTGTAGGTGTCACTATTAATCCTTGAATTGTATTTATATCAGCCGACATATTATCAAACATTGGAAGTAGAAACGCAAGCGTCTTACCTGTACCTGTTTGTGCCTCCGCTATAACATCTTTACCATCCTTTATTAATTGGATACTTTGTTCTTGAATTGGAGTTGGGTCAATTATCCCTTGAATTTTGAGCATGCTTAGAATATCATCCTTAAGCCCTAGTTTTTTAAATTTTATCATTCTTATTTACCTTTCTATTTTAAACATATTTTTATAAATTTATTATACCATTGGTGCCACCCACGTGGCAAGTGGCATGTTATAGATGCCACTTGCCACGTGGGTGGCACCAACAAAAACAACCAATCCATTTGGATTGGTTGTTTTTGTTATTTGTCTACTTTTAAAAATAGGCTATGTAATTTATTTTTTTAATTCTTGAACTCCAGTAACTTTACTTGTAGCATCCATTTTAAATGTAGATTTAGCTTCATCTGTAGTAAAATATACATTTCCTTCTACAATAGCATCTTTTAACTGAAAGTTGCTTGCTGAAACATAAAGGTCACCTTTGAAAGTTCCATGTTCTATACTGCCCATAGGACTTTTAAAAGTTAATTTTGGCGCAGTCAAAGTAAATCTAGCAGTTACTTTACGATCTGCATCTTGTGTGTATAAACCTATCTTACGTTGTATAACTTCTTTACCACTATCATCTTTTTTGCCGTTTTTAAACTCTCCATCAACTACAAGATCTTTTTCAATAGTTAAGTCCTTTAAAGTTGCAATAATCCATGTACCCTTACTGCTTATGGCATTTTCAAAAGCAGCTTCAGTATTTACTAATGATGCTGTTGTTACTACATCAGTTTTTGCTGGTGCTACAGCTTCAGTTTTTGCTGGTGCCGGTGTTGCTACAGGTTCTACTGCTTTTTTAGCGCCACATCCTGTTAATAAAGTAGCACCTATAGCCAATGTTAATATTATTCCTTTAATTTTCATATGATTACCTCCGTTGATTTTTTTTGTTAATATGTTACATTATCGAATAAGTTCAGTATATCATATGATAAAAATATAACAAGATAAAATATGAATTTTATGTCGTTATATGTAAGTACTAAATGAACAAAAACAATTAAATCATAATTTATCACTAAATATTCTATATAAATTTATATATTATGGTTTTCTATATCTTCAATAAATAAAGTGCATACTTTACTATCTTTTAAATAATGCTATACTTATACACAATAGTCAATAGAATCTATCATAGACTATATAAGAAAGAGGCGATTACCAATGTCAAAATTATTTAGTGATTTAAAAATAAAAGATATGGATTTAAAAAATAGAATAGTCATGGCTCCAATGTGTATGGATTCTTGCAACGATAAGGATGGAATAGCTAACAACTGGCATTTTATACATTATTCAACTAGAGCTATTGGTGGTGTAGGGCTTATCATTGTCGAATCAACAGGAATCGAGCCTGGTGGACGTATAACTGATTATGATTTAGGCATCTGGTCCGAGCATCACGTTAAAAACTTATCAAATATAGTAAAGGAATGCCATAAATATGGAACAAAAATAGGTATTCAAATTAATCATGCTGGAAGAAAATCTGAAACTCTTTCCTATCCAATTATAGCACCAAGCTCTATAGCTTTTAATGAACATTATAGGCTACCAAATGAAATGACAAAAGAAGATATTAATAATACTGTAGATTTATTTAAAGCTGCTGCTAAGAGGGCATTAACTGCTGGCTTTGATTTACTAGAATTACATGGTGCCCATGGGTACTTAATAGGACAATTTTTATCCCCTCTTACCAATAAAAGAAAAGATGAATATGGCGGTACAGAGGAAAACAGGGTAAGATTTTTAAGGGAAATTATACAGGCAGTAAAGACGGTTTGGCCTAAAACTAAACCATTACAATTAAGAGTATCTGCTGAAGACTACGCTTTGGGTGGAAACAGTGCACATGATACTGCATCACTTATAAATCTCATAAAAACCCTTGGTATAGATATTGTAAATGTTAGTTCCGGTGGAACTGTACCTGCAAGAATATCTACCTATCCAGGATATCAAATTTGTTATTCTGAAATAATTAAGACCCAATGTAATATTCCAACTATAGCTGGTGGCCTTATCACTTCACCTTTAATGGCAGAAGAAATATTAAACAATAAAAGATCGGATTTGGTATATTTGGGGAGAGAACTCTTGAGAAATCCTTATTGGGCATTTACTGCAGCTAAGCAATTAGACGAAAATATAGAATGGCCTATTCAGTATAATCGAAGCAATATCGTAAATAAAAACGGATTTTAACATAAAGTTATACTTTTACAATTTAAAGAAAGCACTGTGAAAGCTCATTAAATTCAAATGTGCTTTCACAGTGCTTTTATCCTATTTTTAATATTACCCCAAGGCAACATCCAATATCATCATAATTACAAATCCTAACATAGCACCAATAGTTGAAATATCTGTTTTCGAATCCTGTTGTGATTCAGGAATTAATTCTTCAATAACTACAAAAATCATAGCACCTGCTGCAAAAGACAGTGCATAGGGAAGAATAGGCCTCATAGCCAATACTGCAAAGGCCCCTATCACGCCAGCTATAGGTTCTACTATTCCTGACGCCTGTCCGTACATAAAGCTTTTAAAGCGAGAAAAACCCTCTCGTCTTAACGGAATAGAAACCGCAGCTCCTTCCGGAAAATTTTGAATACCAATTCCAATTGCTAGTGCCACAGCTCCTGCTAAGGAAGCTGACGGTAAACCAGCTGCTACTGCTCCAAATGCAACTCCAACAGCAAGCCCTTCTGGAATATTGTGAAGCGTTATAGCTGAAACCAATAAAACACTTCTTTGCCAACTAGTTTTTATCCCTTCTGCCTGGTCTATTGGTTGATTAAGATGTAGGTGCGGCAAAATTTTATCCACTGCAAAAAGGAAGCCTCCTCCTGCGAGAAACCCTACAGCAGCAGGTATCCATGGTGCTGTACTTGTTTGCTCCGCCATTTCTATAGCCGGGGCCAATAAGGACCAAAAACTTGCAGCAATCATTACTCCTGCTGCAAAACCAAGCATGCCATTTAGTACATTTCTATTTATCTCTTTAAAGAAAAATACTAACGACGCTCCTAAAGCAGTTAAACCCCAAGTAAATAATGTTGCAAAGAGAGCTTGAACTACAGGGTCAAAACCCCTAAGCCATTCTATTATCATTAAAAATCCTCCATTCTAAAATCTTATTTGCTTTCATATTATATGTTTTATATCATAATTAAGCATTTTGACCTTTTTAAATTTAATATATGCATTATAACAAACATGCCTTTTATTTAAGACTACTACAAGTTTTCATTTTTGTAAATATTAATTATCAACTAATATTTTTTATCTTTTTAATTGATAATACTATTTACAAAACTAACATTAAATGCACCAATGTATACCTAAGTATTTACATTGGTGCATTATTGACTATTTCATACTTTTAAAGAAATCAATTAATATTTCTTTTTCCTCACTATCAAAATCATACATATCCAAGTCTCTTTCAGTAATCCATTTAATTTGACTTATATCCTTATGCGTATTTATATAGTGTTTTACCTTACCAGTATAAACCAATAAAGTATCCCCACTGTCCGTAGCTAAAACATATTCTTTATATGGCATCATATCAAATATAGTACAATTCAAATCTTTATCTATTGCTTTACAAACACATTGTTCGGAAGTCTCCTTGCCCTTTATATCCTTACCAAAAATGCTCCATACCTTTTGTATTTTCTTTTTACCCCTAGCGGCGATTAGCACTGCATTAAAATCATCACATATTATTATTGAACATCTTACAACTTTCCCCATATTGTTTACCCCCTTAATATAAACTTATTCCTTTTCTTATTTTGTAAAAGATTATGTAATTGTTAAAAATATTATAAGACACATTCATATAAATAACAAGTCTGAACTTTTTAGCAATAAAGGCAAAAAATTTTTATTCCACATGGATTGAATGTATACTGTTTTATTTTGTGTCAATAATTGTAATGTGTGAACGCACATGAAAGGAATAAATTAATGAAAAATAGTATTAGTTTAAACAATAATGAAGATCTAGCTCGTGAATATATAGAAAGAGGCAAAGGACTTTTTAACGATGGAGAGATTGAAAAAGCATTTAAAGAATTTAATAAAGCAATTTTCTTAAATAATGAATATGAGGCCGCTTATCTTGTGAAAGGTCAAGCACATATTGATATGTATGAAGCCTACGAAGCTGAAAAATGTATAAAGAAATATCTAAAACTAGTTCCAGGTGACCCTATAGGTTACTGGAAGTTAATTAATATACATGACTTAACTGGTGATTTTGATAAATGCGTTTACTATTGCGAAAAACTTCTTGAAGGTGATAGTTCAAATATAGACATTTATTTTAAAAAAGCAGAGTTCTTAGCGCTTCTTAACGATTTCAGAAGGGCTTTAGAATGCTTCGATATTTGCCTAAAACTAAATCCTTATTTTTATGAGGCATTATGTGGTAAAGCTAGCATGCTACTATCATTGCATAATAAAAGAGAAGCTCTTGAAATATATAATAGTGCCTTAGAAGTAGATTCTTCTAAAAGTGCTGCCTATTTTGGAAAGTCTGAAGTATATATGGCTATGGGAAATAGCCTAACTGCCCTAATATTTGCAGAAAAAGCCTATGACATAGAACCTGATAATGAATGGTATAAATGTCATTATACCCTATTAAAAAACATAAACATAACTATTAAATAGCAAATGCTCCCATCTATAAAGTGGGAGCATTTACTATTTACATGTTCTCATTATTTCTTGTATTTTTATTAGATGATTGTCATAGTCGGCTACAACAGCCTCTACTTCTCTCATTAGACTAGGCTCCAAACCCTTATTCTCCTGAATAAACTTTTCGCCCTGCGTTATCCCCATTTCTATTGCTGCTGTGGCATTCTCACAGACTTCCAAGTCAGTATTTACAGGTATAAGTTTGATTTTTTCAAAAAAATCTGCCATAGTGCCCATTATTCCAAGAGTATCAGCGGCATTACCCCCTAGTTTTTCAATCCTATTGGTAATTGCCTCTTCATGTCTTTTGAAGGATTCTATAATTTGGACCAACTCATTTTTAAGTTCGGGACCTTTAGCTTTGTGGAGATAATCTTTAAATGTAGTACCTCCCATGTGTATGCCTTTTAAAAATTTATTCATTTCTTTTACATCATTCATAATCTCACCTCAGTTTATTGTGAGCATTTGGTATTTATATTATGCATATTATTTCTAAATTACGCCACCAATTACATCAAGTGGATCAGTTTTTCTAAGTTCTTTAATAGGTGCAAGTAAACTTAAAAATGATACAAGAATCGGTATCATCAACGCTATTACAGCACCAGAAATACTCCATAAGGGAATGAATTTACCACTTGGATAAAGCACGGTTAGGTTCAAAATAAAGGCTGCACACGTACTTAATAGTATTCCACCAATATATCCAAGTAAGCATACAGTGGCATTTTCCTTCCAAAGTTTAAAATAGAGGGCTGATTTTTTATAGCCAATGGCTGATAGTACTCCAAATTCATATTTTCTATTAAGAAAATTAATGTAATTCAAATTCCCGAGAGATATACATAGTACAATAATTATTATAATATTAAGCATATATGATAAACCATTCATGGAATTAAGAACTTCATCTATCTGTTTTGACATATTGTAATAATCCATAATCACAACATTTTTAGGTGTTTTTTTAGATAAATAGCTAATTAAATCTTTATCCAATATATCTTTAATGGAAAAAACTATAGAGTGCTTTATTACTGTATCTCTAGGAACTCCATCCTTATTATCACTTACTACTGCTAGCATTACTGGACCATCTGTAATGCCTGATACTTTAAATTTCCCCTTTACTGCGTAGGTATCGGATACCTCTGAACCAATATAATCCCCTGTTTTTAATTTGTTTTGCAGTGCATATTTTTTAGGTATAATAATTTCATTCTTGTTTAACCTTGGAATACTACCTTCAATTAATTTCACATTAAGAGTATCAATAACTGATGATATATCCTTTTCATAAAAATTCAAGACATTAATGCTCATGCCACCGAAAATATTACTATACTGAAGAGAACCATATTCACTAATTAGAGGGATAATATGACCTACATTATTATCATTAGTTATTCTGTCTAAGTAATCTTTTGGAATAGGCTCTTCATTATTGCTAGATACTATTGTGTATTTACTAAAAACATTAGTAGCTACTAGCTTTATCATCTCAATGCTGCTTTTAGTCACTAGTGAAAAAGTGTAAATTAATAGCACACTTACCATCATAGCTATTAGTATTGGCAATGTTTTAGAAATATTGTTCTTAATATAGTTAAATGTTGATAGCGGATTCATTATATCCCTCCATTTCTCTTTTTTTAATTGAAGTAACAGAGCCATCCCATATATTAATTATATCATCTGCATTTTCGAGTATGGAAGCATCGTGTGTTACAACGATGACTAAGGCACTATTTTTATACTCATCTAGTAGTTTCATTACTTCCCTTGCACTTGAATGGTCTAAGGATGCAGTAATCTCATCAGCAAAAATTACTTTAGGGTCATTTATAAGTGCTCTAGCAATTGCAGCCTTTTGTCTTTGGCCACCAGATAATTGATGGGGCTTTTTACCCGCTAAATGCTCAATGCCAAGCTTTTTCAATAAACCCAAAGCTTTTTCTTTAGCTTTCATACTATTGTCATTTATTGGTGTTAACACGTTATCTATTACGCTCATATAATCTATAAGAAAATGTCTTTGAAAAATGAACCCAAATTCTTTACGCCTAAGCTCCGTACTTTTAGAAACAGATAGTTCCTTAAATTTCATATCTTTGTAGCTTATGGTACCTGATGATGGAATTTTAAGTCCTGCTAAAGAGTATAACAATGAACTTTTACCACTACCAGAGGGTCCCATTATTCCTATTAGCCTATTTCCTTCCAAGGAAAGATTAATATTTCTTAATGCGTAAGTTTGCTCCTCTTTTCCCATATCATATATTAAGTTTAAATTTTCTACTTTAAATAACATAATAACTCACTCCTTTTTTTATATTTCTTCTATCATAACTATAGGATCTAGCTTACCTATCATTCTATTTACAGGTATTAAGGTAAATAGGGTTGTAAATAACGGTACATAAAGTGCCATTAAAAGTGCTTTTATAGAAAAGTGTACTGAAACTCCTCCAATCGCTCCAAAACCTCCATCATTAATTAAAATAGAAAACAACCATCCAAAAATCACTCCTAGAATAAAGCCTAGTAGATTTATAATAAGCACTTCCCAAAATGCCTTCTTCATTAGCTCTCCCTTGCTATACCCAATAGCATTTAAAATCCCAAATTCTTGTTTTCTGCTGAAAAATTGTACATATTTAGAGCTACCAACTGAAATAACCATTACTACAATAGCAAGTATACAAATCATATCTAATGTGCGCATTTGGGATGCTCCTTTATTATAAAGTTTGATTATTCCACTTAAAGTCATAACTGAAATCCCTTTTTTAGGAAGGCTTAATAGTAGTTCATCCACCTCTTTTACTTTATTGTCCTTTGGGAAAACTAATATAGATTTTTTCACTATATTTGTATCCTTCGTACTTATTGAGGTTTTAGCAGTATTATAAGGCATAAATGATAAATAATTGTCCCCTTCTACTATTCCTACCACAGTATACTCACCATTTAAGCTATCATTTTTTTGGATTGAATTTCCTATTTTATCCCCTATCTTAGCGTTCTTATTTTTTGACATCCTATAATCTAGTGCCACTTCTTTATGATTTTCTAGTGGTAGCCTTCCTTCCTTTAATGTTATTTTATGCTTTTTCATAACATATTCTATATTTTCAGGCCTTATACCTAAAACGGAAGCGTTGGTTATAGAGCCAGGTATAACATATCGTGTTTTAAATAAAACAAAGGGGATTATGTCATCCACATTGGGGTTATCTTTAAGGCTGCTAAGAATATTTTCTGGTATAGGCTTTTCTATTTCAATACTTTGCAGTGTCATATGATTTTTATATGGACTTACATTTAGCTCGTACATAGAGTCTCCTATAGATTTCACCAAGGTCTGCATAACGTATAAAAATGAAACAGCTACTAATATTGATATAGTAGAGGTAATAAGTTTTTTCTTGTTATTTTTACTATAGCTTAAAGCTGATAAAGGTTTCATTGTACTATCTCCTTTTAAAACATAAATTTTTAACTTCCTTCTAATAAAATAATACCAATTCTTGGAGAAATATAAAAGTAACCGTGGTCACAAAGTAAAGTGACCACGGTTACTTTATAAATATATATCTATTTCTCAAGTAAGTCCTTAATATATATCGCTGCTGATGTTCTATCAGAAATACCTATTTTACTATATAGATTACTTACATAGTTTTTTACTGTACCACCAGATATATATAGTGAAGATGCAATTTGCTTATTAGTAAAACCTTGAGCTAGCATTTTTGCAATTTCAATTTCTTTTTCTGAAAGTCCAAAAGAACTTAACAATTTAGATTCATTCTTTTTAACAATGTTTTCAGAGCACTGCCTATACTCTTTGGCTATTTTACCAGCAAGTTTAACTGCAATTTTAGAGGGCAATATGAAAGCTCCTGCGTAAGCATCCTGCACCGCTTTTATAAGTCCATCTCCCTCTATATCCTTTAAAATGTAACCGGTAGCACCATTGTTTAAGGATTCAACAATATATTCTTCATCATCAAAGGTGGTAAGAATAAGTATCACTATATTGGGATAAGTTTCCTTTATTAATTTAGTACATTGTACTCCATCCATATTAGGCATTCTTATATCCATTAGTACCACCTGAGGCCTGGTTTCAGAGCATAATTCTAGTGCCTCTACCCCATCCCTTGCTAGCCCTACTACCTCTATATTTTCCTCTAATTCTAATATTGTCTTAAGCCCGTCCCTCATAAGGGTTTGATCATCTGCAATTAACACTCTTATCTTATCCATAAAAGCCTCCCCAAAAATAAATCATTCTAATATTATATTTTTTTAAAAATTATTGCTTGCAAGCTTTTGAATAGGGAAGCGTAATGAGTAATTCTAAGCCCTCTTGCACATCAGAATTAATATCGAAGCTTCCTTCTAAGTCATAAACCCTATCTCGCATAGCGCGAAGCCCAAAGCCGTAGTTTAATATACCTGCACCTTCGCCGTTGTCTTCAAGAGAAAAACATACTTTATCTCCTTTTTTCACTAATTTAAACAAAAAAGCAGTACTTTTACCATGGCGAATTCCATTAGTAAGACCCTCTAGTAACGACGATATAATTACCTTTTGTGATTCTTTAGTTAAATTTAATGAAGAGTCTATTTCAGATTTTATTGTTACTTCAGAATGTAGCTGTGTATCCTTAATTACCGCTTCTAAAGAAGGATAAAACTCTAATAACCCATTACCTTTTTCAAGCACCCGTACGGAGCTCCTAATATCATTAAGACCCTTTCTCACTTGTCCTTGTGCGAGGCAAAGTTTTTCTAGTGATAAATTCAAATCCCCCTTCATCAGTCTTTTGCTAGCCTCTATTTCTACCAAAACTGTGGTTAAGGTATGTCCCACTGTATCATGAATTTCCCGTGCTATTTTATTTCTCTCTTTAAGAATAGTCATTATCTCTAATTTTTCATATGCTTCCTTTAAATTCATATAAATGCAGTCTTTTTCTAATTTCTCTATAGTTATTTCTTTTAGAGAAACTTCAATTATTTCTGTTTGCTTCAATAAATATCTTACAAGGAAAAGTATTAAATAAATGATGCAAAAAATTGATAGACTTAAAAGTATTTTTACAAAGATGATGCCAAGCTCAAAATTCACCGTAATACTTAAAGTTACGCAGTAAAGTACAAAGGAAAAAATTGAAGCAATTATACCGAAGGCTAATCTGAAATTTAGTACAATATCTTCCAACATAAAATAATATAAGCATAAAGACAACTGAGAGTTATCATATAGATTGATTAGAAAAATTAATATAAAATCTATCGTCAAAAAAAAATAGTTTAGATTTTTATGATTTTCACTACCATAGATAAAAAACACTCTTATCGTGTAAGAGGTTAGAAATAAAAAAGCTAAAGTAATAATTAATAATTGATTTTCTGCGTTATAAATTGCAGCTATTAAAAATATTCCAGTATATAATATATACTTAATAATAAGCAAAACATCCTTAATCTTATTGTTCATAAAACACCTCACAAATTTAAAATAGTATAAGGCACATTCAAATAGATAACAAATCAGTAGCCTAGGCTAGACTATTTTCATGCGCCTCATACCTAAATTTACAATTAAAAGGATTAATATGCAAGTTTTTATTCCTTCATTTCAAATAATCCAAATATCTCTTCCTCACTTAAAGCTGCAAAGCCTTCACCACTTCCCATTTCATCTCCCATAAGAGAGGATATAAGCTTCTTCTTTTCTTCTTGAAGGGACAAAATCTTTTCCTCAATGGTTCCTTTAGCTATGATTTTCACAACCTCTACCACATGCTTTTGCCCAATTCTATGAGCTCTATCTGTTGCCTGCTCTTCTACTGCCGGGTTCCACCAAGGATCAAAGTGAACTACTACATCAGCAGAAGTTAAATTCAGCCCAGTTCCTCCAGCCTTTAAACTTATTAAAAACACAGAATTTTCGCCATCATTGAAGGCTTTAACTAAATTCATTCTCTTCTCGGAGGGCACGGATCCATCCAAGTAACTAAAGGATATTTTCTCTGCCTTCAGCCTTTTTTGTATATTCTTAAGAACAGAGGTAAATTGCGAGAAAACAAGTACCCTATGCCCCTCCTCTATACTCTTATGAAGAAGTTCCACTAGAGCTTCTATCTTTGCGCTACCGCCACTATAATCATTCATGAGTACTGTAGGATCGAGGCATAATTGTCTTAACTTTGTTATATAAGAAAGTATCTCTATTTTACTATTTTTAAACTCATCATTCTTTACTTTATTTTCAATAAGCTCCATAGCATGGTTTGCATAGGTTTTATAAACTTTCTTTTGCTCCTGCTCTAAATTTACTATTAGGGATTTTTCTATTTTATCAGGTAATTCCTTTAAAACATCTTTTTTTCTCCGCCTTAGAATGAAAGGTTTTATAAGCCTATTCAAATCCTCTAATATCTCAGGACTTTCCTTAAGTTTTTTATGATATCTTACACTAAATCTCTTTTCATCATATAGGTATCCCGGCATTATAAAATCAAATATAGACCATAAATCCATAAGAGAGTTTTCTATTGGTGTACCAGAGAGTGCAAATCTATTCTTAGCCACTATCTCCTTCACAGCCATTGCATTTTGAGAATTGGGATTTTTTATATTTTGAGCCTCATCTAATATGCAATAATCAAACTCTAATACTTTGTAGCTTTCTAAATCCCTCTTTATTAGATTATAAGTAGTTATAATTACATCATAATTCGCTATATCTTTTATTATCTCTTCTCTTGTATCCTTTAATCCATTAGCTGCAGCTACCTTTAAGCTAGGTGCAAACTTCTCAAACTCACTTATCCAGTTATATATTAAGGAAGTAGGTGCTACAATTAAAGTCTTACTTCCCACACTTGCTAATATAAAAGTAATAGCTTGAATGGTTTTGCCAAGGCCCATTTCATCTCCTAAAATTCCACCAAACCCTAAATAATCCAAGGTCTTAAGCCAATTATATCCAATTTTTTGATACTCTCTTAATTTCCCCTTGAAGGTAGCTGGTTCTTTAAAATTCAATTTTTCTATATTCTTAAGCTTATCTTTTATTTCTTTTAATTCTTTTTTCCCTTTTATATATCTAATGCTATTTTCCTCTAAATAACCATCTAGAAAAACACCCTTGCTTTTTGATATTTCGATATGATTATTTTCAATATGAGAAGGAGTCATAACATCTAAAAGCTTTAAGAATTTATTAAGCTCGAGTTCCTCCAAATCAAGGTACTCACCACTTTTCAGCTTATAATATTTAAGATTATTTCTAAAGGCCCTTAATATATTGGTAGTTTCGCGTGGCTCAATATCTCCTATTTTGAAATCCATTTCAAAGTAATTATATTTTCCACTCTTAATATCTCCACTAATTCCCTTTGTACCCAAAGATTTTATACCTTTAAAGTTTTCAGAGTAATACACGTCTCCTATTTCTTGAAGTTTTTCTACATCACTTTTAAAGAATTTAAATATATAGTCCTCTCCTTTGGTAAAGTAAAGCTTATTCTTTATTTCACATAGACCAAAGGCTTTTAATGTTGATATGACTTGAGCTTCCTTTTTAGAATCTCTATATATGATTTTCTCTGTGCAATCCTCAAAAATATTAAACTCAAAAGTTCCGTACTTCACCTTTAATGTTAGGGTAATATCTTTTCCCTCCTGATTAAAATAGAAACTGAACCCACAATTACTCATTACTATTTTATCTTTAATAGACTTTGATAGTGTAACACTCGGTGATAAAAAATTAAGATCTGGAACAAGCCTTCTTAATATATTCTCCTCCTCCATACTTGTCATAGTTACCACCCTTGCCTCATTAAAAACTTGCAGGTATGGATTTATTTTATAACAAAACTCAAAATCCGGAAGATATATATTGCTACCATACAAAAAAACATCATTTTTAGAGCCTAAAGCCACCGGCATTCCATTTAATGATTTAAGCACATAATTATTTTTTATTAGCTTTAAATCAAAATCCAGGGCTGGCGCCTCATATAAAATTTCAGTGTCTATGGGCCTGGAAAAGAATCCTTCATTCAAATATACCCTATGTTTATTTATAATTTCAAAAAATTCCCGTGTTAAAAATTTAGGAATATTAATGTTTTTCCCATTTATATAACGCTCTTCACTTCTGTGAGCGGTCCTTTGGGAGTGCTCCATGACCTTTAACATTTCAATGAAATCCATAAGTCTTTTATCCTTGGTGCTCAATCTTTGATCTGCCCTATTAAACGTGAAATTTTTGCTATAGTTTATAGGAATATTATTATCATAGGCTAATAAAAAGTGATTGATATCCTTTAAAATGTAAAGATTGCTGGAGGTCATAGTGCTTAATCCTATTTTAAACTCTGCTGTAAGGCTGTTTGTCCACTGATTTTTATTTATATAGACCTCTATTTTAGTTTCATCCTTGTGTTTTTCATCCCCTAAAAGCATAGATAATACATTACTACTACTTTTAAATATAGCTTGCCCCACCACATCCTCTTCTTTTAATAGCGGGTGACTCGCTAAATCTTCTAGCGCACTATAAAAAGTTGCCACTAGATGTTTACAACAATAATTTTCTTTTTTAAACTCATTATTTTCAAAATCAGCGCAGGTACAAAAGGTAGTAAAAATACTTTTTCTTTCTGCATCCATCTCAATTTTTGTGTGATATTCATTAAAAAGTTTCTCCGAAATCACATTGCCTTCTATGCATATTAACTTATCTACATTTGTAATATCAACAGAGGAAACTAAATCATTATTAAGAACCCTTTGCCCCTTAGCATGATTTTTACCACTGGTTCCTTCATTAAATATTTGTAATACCATATCTTCTTTTAACATATTTTCTCCCTAGTTTTTAGAATTTTATAACCTTTTAATTATACCATAAAAAAAGAGTGAACATAAAACTTGCGTTCTATATTCACTCCTAAATTGCTAAGATGGCTTAGATCATTTGAATATTACAACATACCAACTAATAACTGACCCAAGGTGTTTACAAAATTTAAATCTTCAAATTTAAATTCCTTAACTTTAATAGGAACAGTTAAATAAAGTATTCCCCGAACAACTCCTGATTTAATTATAGGAACAGCTAAAACAGAGTTCCAATTTGGCATTCCAGTTACTAAATCATAGTCTATTATAGAATCCCAATCTATTATACATTTACCTTGCTTATCATTAATTACAGCCTCTATTATATCTCCACTATAACCTTTAACCGCAGTCCAATTTTCCTTGAAAATTCTTCTCCCAAATTTTTCAGTAACTTCATCATCATTAACCATAAAAAACATACCATTTTGTGCCTCAGTGGTTTCAATTATTCTTCCAAGTGCCTTAAATATTTTAGTTTCCAAATCATTATCGTCCTTAATAATTTGAATTAACTCCACCATAGCTAGTACATTTCTTGAATCTTGAACTACATTTCCTGACACTATTCCTGATAGTTTATCACTCCCCTTTACGGTGCCCAAAAACTTATCTTCCCATATCTGGCATCTATTTCTACCATTTGCCTTGGCCACATATAGTGCTTGGTCCGCTTTTTCTACCAATTCTTGCTTCCATTTTCCATGGTTTGGATAAGTAGCAATACCCATACTCACAGTTAACTCTCTTTTAGAACCTAGCATTTTTTTATTTTCAATATTCTGTCTTATTCTTTCAGCAATTCCAGTAGCAACATCGGTATCAGTACCTGGTAAAATTACAATAAACTCTTCTCCACCATATCGTCCACATACATCTATCTTTCTAATTGAATCCATAACGATTTTACTAACATCCCGCAAAACTTGGTCTCCAGTTTGATGACCAAATCTGTCGTTGACACCTTTAAAATTATCCAAATCAAACATAATAATTGAGAACACTCCAGAAGTTCCACTAGCCTTTTCAACATTTTCAGATAGTGCTTCTTCGAGGAATCGCCTTGTAAGTGTTCCTGTGAGTTTGTCAATGGAAGAACTGATTTTGAGTAAATAATTTTCCATGATAAAACTTATAAATGAGGTTAAATCCATACATTTATTCAAGCTTTCTTCATTAAAATTGTTTAGCACTCTTTCAGACTCCATATATAAATAACCCTTTATATTCTCTAATTTAATAGGTTCAACAACTCTTTTACTCTCACCTTTTGAGTTTTTTACATAACAATGGTTTTTTCTTACAATAGGTATGCACATTATTGATTTCATACCACTGGGCATAAATCTAAACTCTGTGTTTTTTGTGCTATTAAACCCATCACTAATTAATATAGAGTTTTTAGTTTCCCGGACTCTTTGCAGAATTAGTTTTATATCTGTAATATCATGATTCCCATAGCTGGAAGCAACTACTGAGCATTCATTGTCATTCCCTTCCGAAATAATTAAGCTCCTAGTGGATAAAACCATACTTGAAATAAGCTTTGTAATTACATCTAATGTTTGCAATGGGTCCTCACACATATTAGTAACTATATCATTTATATTATGAATCCCCTCTGGCAAAATGGAGCTGTATATTTTTTGAGCTGATTCAACAAAACTTTTATTATTTAATATTTCAGTAAATGCATCGTAATTAAAAAGAATTGATAAATCATCATTGGTTGAAATGGTGATTTTACCATCTTCTAAATTGCACATTCTACTATATTCATAGGTTTTGCTCATGCCTTTAATCATATTAAACGGCTTCATCATATTATATGCATTAATATAATTAATTCTTAACTGCTCAGGCAATTGCAGGGTACAATCTTTAATTATCTCACAGGCTTCAAAGTAATAATTTACTGCATAGAAATAATCCACCTGCGAAAAATAGTAATCTCCAATAGTACTACAGATTTTCCATTGAAAAAATTTATTTTTCACTTTTTTAGACAAATCCAAAGCAAGCATAAAACTTTCAATCTTGTTTTTGTCTTTGCTTATGAGTCCTTCTAAATATAACCTTTTAATATTAACTAGTTCAACTAAAATATCAACTTCACTAGAAGAGTTCATCTCAAACAAATTAGTAGCCTCTTCAACATATCCCTTTTCAAACAAAACTATACAAATTTCATATAGTGCATTAATTTTATTTGTATTATTCTTATGGCCATGGATTATCGTTTTTACATCTTCAATGTTTTTCTTTATATCCTCTATTCTTTCTGATCTATGGATTTCTAAAATAAACAATAATAATTTGCTATTACTATCTTGAGTAGTACCATCATCATTATATATCTCTAGGGCTTTTTTTATTAAATCGTAGGCTGAATCTATATCTCCTATTCCAAAATAAAGCTCTGCTCCCATTTGATAATATAGTGAGATATCTTTACCCTGGATAGGATATTGTTCGAGCTCCACTTGTGCTAGTAAATGGTATTCATATGCCTCCTTACTATTCCCCATTTTTAATGAAACATAGGAAAGATAGTTGTAGGTATAAAATATATTGCTTTCAAATTCTATATTTTTCGACTTTTCTAATACATCTTTAAAATATTTAAATGCAACATCATAATCAAAATTATCTGAATTACAAGTTGCTATGTTAATTAAAGCAACTAACCCTAGTTCTATACTATTATTTTCCTCACAAATTAATTTAAGTTTATTATAATAGGAAATTGCAGTTTCACTATCTCCATAGTAGTCCCCATAAATTACTCCTATGTTGTTTAAACACCTACTCATCCCTTCAGAGTCATTTATTTCTTCGAAATATTTAAGTCCTTTCTTTAAGCTGTCTAGAGCTTCCGTTGTTTTAGAGGTTTGTGTATACATAATACCTAGAATATTGTACATCAGTCCCTTATACTTTAAATAACCATCTCCACATTTTTCAATACAACTTGTACATATCTGAAAGATCTTATGGTACTCCCGCTTTGAAGTGTATACATTCGCCAAATTTTTTTTATTTTCAAGGTAGCCTTCCATATACTCAATATGTAGCAATAGTGATTCACCTTTTTTTATATAGTGGATTGCTTTTTCTACTTCATTTTTTTTGATATATATATTAGATATTTTATTTGCACAATCAACTTGAAGTTTTTCTTCCACTGTTTTTTTTGAATATTTATATATTTTTTTATAAGTATCTAATGCACCTGATAAGTTACCCATATCTGAGTAAATATCTCCTATTTTAAGAATAACCTCTACTTTTTTATTTTGATCTTCTTCATCGGATAAGATGTATAATGCTTTTTCATACTTAGAAATGGCTTCATCCATTATTCTAAGTGATTTCATTTTTTCTGCAAGTTCAATACAATATTTCACAAGCCTATCCTTATCCCTAGCTTTTTCTAAATGATATATAAGCTCTTCTTTATTTTCTCTTCCTTCTGCTTGAAATAAATTTTCAAGCACTGAAGCTGCAAACTCGTGTTTCACTTTCCGCTGCTGCTCACTTAATCTATTATATATTAGATTTTTAAGCACTTTATTGTAAAAATCAAATACAAAACCCATATCCTCAATTTTTTTAATTAAAATTCCTTTAGAGCATAATTCATCAATGTAAAGCTCTATGCTTTTTTCAGTACCGATGAAAAGATTTTCAATTACTCTTATTGAAACTGCAGTGTTAAAAATAGCTATAGTACTTAGAATTTCATAGCTGTCTTTATTAATTTCCTTAATTTGATTAAGTAATGCTTGTTCCATTGTTGATGCAATGGGCAATTCATCAACAGTTTCAAAGGGAACATGCCATCTAGCATTATTCTCGTTTATACAAAGGATTTTTTTAGCCATAAAATCTTTTAGTGTTTCCTCAACAAATAGAGGATTTCCATAGGTTTTTCCATAGACTTTTTCTCCAAAGTCACTAGGTACTCTAGGCATACTTAGTATTTCTTGAATCATTATAGCAGTTTCTTCATTATCTAAATTGTTTAAATAAAGATTCAAATTATTAGAATTTTTATTTAATAATTGCTGAAGTTTATTATTTGTAGTATATTCACTATTATTATAAGATAACATAATCATTATATTTTGCGCATTATTGTTTTGTAAGTTTATATACTCTAAAAGTTCCAGTGAAAATTCATCCAAACACTGAGCATTATCAATGATAAACACCGTAGGTTTATTATACATTGACTCTTCAATAAAGCTATACACTCTACTAATTAGCCTGAATTTTTCTTTTTCCCCTACTAAAGTTTCTGAAGCCACAATATTATTTCCCGAACCAAGTTCCGGGATGAATTTTATTAATTCACTTTGATACCTTTTTACTGTTTCCTCATCACACAATGATACTATTTTCTTTAATATATCTACAAAAGCCTTATTACTTTTACTTTGGCAATTTTCTATGGCGAAGCTAGCATATACATTAGCTTTTTTCATATAAAGTAAATGTTCAATTTCTTTTAAGAGTCTTGTTTTTCCAATGCCCTGTTCACCATGAACAAGGATAATTTTGCTTAATGCATTAGGCTTAGTTAAATTGTCATAGGCACTAAGTATTTCTTTAATTTCAGCATCTCTACCTACTATTTTTGTTTTAAAATTTAATTTCTCTATTTCATCAATTATATAGGCCACATACTCTTTATTGAAAATTTTATTAATATCCTTCACTATCATATTTATATTATTATATCGCTTGGTTAAATCTTGATGCGTCATTTTCCTAACAATGATTATTATTTTTTTGTAAAAATCTGTCATTTCATTGCTTTCGCTATATTGATTTTTAGCTTTATTCTCTAAATTTACAATAATTTGATGTATGTTTGAATTTTGAGGTAATTCAATTTTACATAAGAAGAGTAATACTACTCCCAATGAATATATGTCTGCTGCTATTGCTTTTTTATTATCTATAAGGTACTCAGGTGATTTAAATTTAAGTTGTCCTATTATATTAGGACCATAGTCTTGATTTTGAATTTCTATAGTTGGTAAATCCACAAGAGTAACTTTATATTTATTGTTTTGATGTGAAATCATTATATTATTACTATTTAATTCCCCATAAATAAAGCCTCTGATATGCAAATAATTTAAAGCCCTACAGATTTGCATAAATATATCTGAAATTTCGTTTTCATTTATATTAGTAGTTAATTCCTTTAGTTCTATAGTATCCTTGATATAATCATTTGTATAAAAGTATTCACTGCTGGTTACTTTTTTATTATCAATGGTGTGAACCAACCCAAAGTCAAATACTTTACTTATATTTGCATGATTTATAGTTGCTAGTGTTGTAAATTCATTTACATAAAAATCTATCAAATTTTCTGATGAAAATTCAGAATTAATAATATTTAATTGTATTTTTTTATGATTATTAATAACATCAGAAACAAGATAGGATGATTTCATCCTATCTTGGCTTAAATTTGTAATTATTCTATATCTGTTGTTTATTAGATTCATTATCCAACACTTCCTTACGAGCAAATATACTATTATTGACATTATAACATATGATTTGTATATACTATAGTGACCTAATGGATTTTTTAAAATATTTTCCATAAACTTTATAAGTTTAATGATTTTTTCTATTTATAGTTATTAATAGGAACTATAATTTTATCAAATAAATCACTATTTTCTTTGATTTTAATTTCGCTACCAACCACACAATGTGAATCTTGTTTTATTACGGCTTCTAGCACTTGTGCAAAGTTTCTTATATCCTCTGCCGTAGTAGATAGAACTTCATCTCGTAGCTTTTGGATATCATCTTGAGTATTTCCTGTAAAATACATATTATCTCCTAGTAACCCTTTATAGTATGGTCCTGATAAAGAATCTATACTTCCTATTGTTCCTATTATATAGTTATCCATTTCTTTCTCACTGGCTTTAAAGTTTTTTAAAAAATTCACAGCCCCATCAAAGGTTTTTAAAGTTTCCTTTAAATTGGGATCTCGGTAGGAATAGAATAAGACCTCGTTATTTGTAAAACTCATAGCGCCACCATAGGCACCACCTTTAACTCTAAGTTCCTTCCATAAATAATCACTATTTAAAACATTTTCAACAACCTTCATTTTGCCATTATAGTTAACACCTTCACTTTTAAAACTTCCAGCCTTCACCACATATTGTACTTGTGACTGAGTGATAAAAGCCTCATTTTTCTTTGAAAAATCAAATTTATATTCCTGCATTGGAAATGTTTTTTCGTTAATTTTCTCTGCCAAACAAGTAAGACCGCTTGCAAAGTTACTATAATATTTCTCATCACCTGTATAACTTACAACTAATCCTTCTTTGTTAAATACAAAATCTTTTACAAGGTGTAAATTCTTCACTATATCATCAAATTTAGTCTCAAAATTCTTGTCTAAATCACATATAAAATTATAATAAGGTAGATATCCCAAATCATTGTATTTACCACTATCTGATAAGTAAGATAGAGTACGCTCTATTGCAAGGCTATTGCCTCCATTAACAAACATGGATTCATAATTTGCCTTTGAAGAACTAATTAAACTCTTTATACGTTTCTTATCTTCAAATTTACTATTACTCATTATTTCTTCTAGAAGTTCCAAGGCTTTTGGTAAGGTACTATTAAGAGCATTTACTGAAATACTCATTTTAGGATAGTATTTATTACTGTCCTTATAGTCTTTAAATTGTGTTGAACTAAAAGTAATACCTCCAGTAACCGACCTTATTTTATTTGAAAGTTCTTTGAAATCATATTTTTCCGTGCTAACATTTCCTAAAACATTAGCTAGCAATTTTAAGTATAATATTTTATTTTGAGGTACCTTTGAACTATCAAAATATAAATTAGAATAAATAATTCCATCAGTAAATACAGGATGACACAATACTTTTATGCCACCTTCAATTTTCTCTAATGTTATTATTTTTTCTGATTTTAAGTTTAAATCGCCTCGATCTAGTGTTGGTATTCTAGATAAATTTTCACTGGTATCCCCTGTATCTTGCCACTTTTTCAACTCTTCTGCATCTTTTTTAATTTTAGCTAGCTCAATTTCGGATAATGATGCCTTATAAGCTGCAAGTTTGTTTTTTGTGAGTTCTTCACTCTTTTCATTTAATCCATTAATAGGCTTTAACACAACTAATGAATTATGCTTATTTTCCAATAAATACTTTTGGATTAATTTTTCAAAATATCTATGAGATATCTTAGATTTTATTTTGTTAAGTGAGGGAGTTGTCTCCAGATATTCTGTAGGGCACACATCATTATTCCAGGAGTTTAGGGTAGCAGACATGTAATTCATGCCTCTACTGGCCTCAGAATTTTCACTGTGCAAACTGAATTCTACAGCCGTAAATACAGATCTTATTAACTCTTCATCAAAACCCTCTTTTACTATTTGCTTTAGAGTAGTCTCTACAACATTTTTGAATTTATACTTTTCTGATTCATTTGCATTTGTTGCAATTATACTGAAAATCGGTTGTTTTGTCGAAGTATTAAAACTTGCATAGCTATTAGCCCCAATACCACTACTTAATAGTGCCTTCCTTAGAGGTGAATCTTCAGTATTCAAAAGAATGGCCTGTAACATTTCAAACCCTAAAACAGTTTCTACGTCAGAAACTTTATCTATTACATAGTTAGTTGATAAGTAAGTCATTTTTGCTGCCTTCGCATCCTTAGCTATTGGATAAAATCCTTTTGTTTCAACATTTTTTTCGTAGTTTTTTTGTAATTTAATTTCACTATCCACAGTTTTATTCTTTATTTTACTAAGATAATTATCATCTATAAATTTTAATGTATTTTCAATATTCAATTTCCCATATAAATATATAGAACTATTTGATGGGACATAATATTTTTTATAAGTTTCAATAAATTTTTCATAGCTTAGTTCAGGGATATTTTCCGGATTACCACCAGATTCAAAACTATATGAAGTGTCTTTAAAAAGCGATTTATTAATAGTATTTGAAAGTCTTACCTGTGGTGAGGAGTAAGCACCTTTCATTTCGTTATATACTATACCATTATAGTTTAGTTCACCTGACTCTTTATTAACTTCATAATGCCAACCTTCTTGTTTAAGTATTCTTGGATCTTTAGAAATGTTCGGATAAAACACTGCATCCAAATACACACTCATCAAATTCTCAAAATCCTTGTCATTCTTACTTGCCACTGGATACATTGTAAAGTCTGGTCCTGTAAACGCATTTATAAATGTGCTCAATGATTGCTTAGTCATAATTAAAAATGGATCTTTAACAGGATATTTCTGGGAACCACACAAAACTGAATGCTCAATTATATGATTAACACCAGTGTTATCATGTACTGGTGTGCGGAAACTTATTGAAAATACCTTGTTTTCATCCTGGTTTTGTAAGTAAATTAGTTTAGCTCCACTTTTTACATGTTTAAATATCATAGCAGTAGAGTGTATATCTTCAATCCATTTTTTAGACTCTAACTTAAAGCCTGATAGGTTTTTATCTGTTTTAAAGATATTCACAGCACTTGTAGTGGATGTATAATTACTTAATTGTACCTGTTTACCTTGTACAAGGCTAATGGAGCTATTTAGTAATAATCCAATTACCACTACTATAGAAGTTATTTTTGTGAGCTTTTTCATTTTATTCCCCCTCAAATATATATTTTTTGCTGCTATGTTTTTCATTATATAACTAGTATGTTTTATTTTAGATTAACTATTCAGTTACTATTTTAAACATTCCATAAAGGCAAGCTCAAAAAAAACACCTTACATTTAAATACACTATGTATATGAATGTAAGGTGTTAACTTAATCCAATAGAATAAAAAAATCCAGTAGAATAAATCTTCTACTGGATTTTTTTTTTGCACACTTATTGTTTAACAATTAATTAAACGGATTCTCCATTTAACATATTCAGCATATCTTGTTTTTCTTTTGTAAACCTATTGTATACACTTTGTTTTACCGCTTGCGAACTACTTCTAAAATAAACATCAACCTTTTGACGTTCATTATATAAATCGTTTATGACATTACCATCATTATTATTCAAATTCAGCTTTGAGAAAACAGATAAAGTTCCACCTACCCCATGTTGAACTACTGTAGACAGTAGACTTTCCTTTAATGCATCGCCTTTTTTACTTATATCAAAACCATATTTCGACTTTAAAGCTTGCGCCGCTGTATCGTAATAATTTTCTTTAATACAATTTTGTTGAAGTTTCAAAAATTTATCTCTATCAGATAGTGCAATACTAATCCATGCAGTATCAAAGTTTGTACCATATCTATTGCCATCTTTTGCTTTTGCTTGTGAAAGTTTTGAATAAATTTCATTTTCTTTTGTTTGTAGTGATCCGATAAAAGAATCTAAAGATCCTGTTTTAGAAGAAAACTGCCAAGCACCATAGGACTTTCCGCCATAATCTCCAGGTGTGTTACTTATCGTCCCTGGATTCGCATTAGATTCATATTTAGCAGATATATTACCCAAGCCGGTAAATTTATTATCTACGCTTTGGCCATCATTATTTAATAATGACTGCGATGCGCCCCTCATATTTGAATTGAAATTACTCATTGAACCTAATGAATCATTTAAATTTAAAGAATCTTGATTTGATAATGCAGTAGACATAAACTCTGCCATCATTGAATTACCTGTACTTTCCATAATTTGGATAAGCATTGTTTGAAAAGCTGCTTCCTGCATTGCTTTTTCATCCTCAAAATTTTTTGTGCTTTTATCAGAAATTTTATTATTGTTTTTTATTTGCTCTGCATATTGCTTTAATAGTGTATTATTAATTATATTTGTAGATAATGCCATGCTTATCACCCGTTTTACATAAATTATTTCCCTACATTATCTATATCGTATATTATAAAAAAAACTTTACATACTTTATTTAAAAAAATCACTGTATTACATAGAATGTTATGAAGTAAAGTACTAGAATAGAAAAAATAAAATTACACATAATAAAGAAATCAATTATTTTTGTTAAAATTGATGCTTTTACAAAATATTTCCAATGTATAATATGAATTGTGTGCAGTGGGCTTATTTATATATTGAAGGTTTTTATGTAGAATTATATAGGGTTATTAATATATAAGGTTATAGAGGATGGGTAATATGAATAATGAAATTAATTACGTAGAAATTGGAAACCGAATAAGGTTGGAACGAGAAAAATTTGATATGACCAGAGAAAAATTAGCAGAGATCTTAAACCTTTCCCCCTACTTTCTAGGACAAATTGAAAGAGGCGAGAGGAAAATGAGCATTAGTACATTAATAAATATTTCTGAATGTTTACACATTTCAATAGATTATTTGTTTTTTGAACAAGTAAACATAAATACTAATAATGATGTTTTGCATTCATTAATTGACAAATGTTCAGAAAAGGAAGTTAATGTAATTGAAGGTCTTATAAAGTTATTATTACCACACCTTGCAAGGTAATAAGTATTGATAACCCAAGTTTTATATCTTAAATAAAAAATATGCTAACAATATTTATAGGCTGTTAGCATATTTTTTATTTGCTTTTATTAATATATAATAAATTATGGATAATACTACATTTTATGAAGTTACTAATCTCATAAAATGGATTGAGAGGGTGTTTATGGAGGAAGCAATAGTTAGGAGTTTATATGAAGATAAACTTGAAACCTGCATTGATACATTGAGAGACGTTCTAAATGAAATGTGTTGTACCCTTGATGAGCATGAAATGAGTATAGAAAAGTTAATTGTAAGCAGGAAACTGGATAAACTTATAGTTGAATATATGGTACTTAAAAAAAATAAATATACTGACGAGGTAGAAATTATAACACATAAGCCTTTTACTATATAGTAAAAGGCTTTTTAATTTCAACTTGACACTTGTAACGCTAGAAGTTCTTAAGATAGCTTGTACCCCTTATGTTCTTAACTTAACTTGCCACCTGCCATGTGGATGGCACTTTACTTGAATTCTCTTAAAATAGTATTAATCTTAGTATTAAATAAAATTCTAGAGCATGTCCTACTTAATCTTAATCTCAAATCTAATTCAAATTCTTCGAATAGACACTCCATTTTTTGTTTGATTCTATTATGCAGAACGTCATGAGTATAGTCCAAATCATCATAAGGAATATTATCTATAAGAAGAAACTCCAACTCTTCTCCTGCAACACCTTTAAGTTGAAAATGGCTAGCCATTTTATTAATCAAGAACCATTTTTTTATATTTTCATACTCTTGTATCATTTTTTCTAAGGACATATTATATAGGGCTTCTTCCAAAAATGGGATCTCTTGCAAACAATTCACATTCATAACACTTTCTTCGATGTCTTTCACGAAATAAAACATTTACTTTCGCCTCCAAAACTGTAATTATATTTATTTATGTATTCTTTTTCACAACTTTAAATTTCATAAATATTATAACAAATTTTCATTGTATTTTCTATTAATAACTAGACCCAATTGTTGCAAATATTGCTAATAAATATTTGTTTTCCCTCTTGCAAAGTGATATTATTAAAGTATATATATATCGTATGAAAGGAGAGTTAAAATGAACACAATGAAAGAATTTATTTTTGAACCTCGTTTTCTCAGTTTAGCTGTAATAAAAGACATAAATGTAGGAAATAAACTACTAAATGAGCTTATTATAGATGATGAAAGTTGCTTAGGTCACAGACAAGTAGGTACTAGAAGTTATCATATCTTTTATTTCAAGAATGAGCGTTTTTCAGTTTATTATCATAAAGGTGGTACAGACGCAATGTACTCCTCTAATTCACTAGATGTAGTTTTAGATTATGTGAATGCTTTAAAACCAGAGGATTTTGAATAACTAAATAAAATGAAGTACCCTTGGAGATGAAATAATGGCAATAACAAATATTACAACACTAGCGGATACAAAATATTTAAAACTTTATAATGCAGAATATATCAATAAAAACGGGAAACCTAAAGATTGGACCATAGCTTCTAGAAAAGATTTAGATACATTAAAAAGTAATTACTTTAATGGAACAGAAGACAATATTGATGCTGTTATAATAGTAGCTACGCACGTAGATAAAGCTACACATGTAGATAAAGCTACCCATGCATATGAGGATAAATTAGTGGTTATAAAGCAATTTAGGGTTCCTCTTAATGATTATGTTTATGAAATTCCTGCTGGACTTATAGATGCGGGTGAAGACTTTGAAACTACAGTTAAGCGTGAACTAAAGGAAGAAACAGGACTTGATTTGATTAAAATTGATTATAATAAGACCAAATCTAAGGCGTACATATCTACAGGTATGACAGATGAATCTGCAGCCTTAGTTTATTGCACTTGCCAGGGTGAAATATCAAAAGCCTATTTAGAACCAGATGAAGATATTGAGATTATGCTATTATCAAAGCAAGAAGCTAAAAGTTTGATCACTTCTAAGGAAAAAATAGATATTAAAGCATTTCTTGCCATACAAAACTTTATAGGTTAGAATGTTACACCTTGAGCACAATACCCTATGGAGTAGAACCTAAAAGAAAGTCTACTCCATAGGGTATTTAAATTTCAGTGAAATTCTATAAGTCCAACGTCCTATTCTTTACTATTCATTATAATAAATTTCCTATTTCAAAATATTTTTTTATTCTACAAAAATTAATTGTCCGAATTTTTCTGGCATATGAAAGTTAATTTCACCTGTTACTGACCAAGCTGAGTATTCCACCACCTTATCTTCTTTTCTATCAATTCTATAGAAATTTATACCCCAAACGTCACCTGTTAGAGGTGGATTATTTACTGCAGTTATAAATTCTTCCATGGGTATAGCAATTTCAGTATGCCATTCCTGTATATCTTCATAATAAATTGTAGCAGTTTCTAAAGTTTTATATACCTTAGCATATAAAAATTTTTCACCCTTTAAATTATTATTAACAATATAATGCAATACTGTATTCAATGGATTTACCTCAATTTCTACATAAGTTTTCAAATCCCTATTATCATCAATAAACACTTCCACTACATCCTCTTCATATAACTTGTCATTATATTCTGTCATAGTAGCTTTAATATAATCGTCTTTGCATTTAAATGAGATGTACAAATAGTTTTCATTCCATAAAGCTTTACACTCTGACTTGAGCTTAGCCTCTCTTCCACTTTCAGTTTCCACTAAAAAATCTCCTTGAGCCTCTTGCCAAGCTTGCTTGTTCAAATTTCCGTCGATTTTAATACTTGCAGGAGTTTTTTTGCAATAATATTGTTTAGACATACATGTACCTCCAATTAATTAACTATACTTTTGAACAATAGCCTTCATTTCATCAGCCTTCCCTTCCATATCTGCAACCATTTTAAACTGAGTTCTCGCTCTATCTAAATTATGGTTTTCTCTATGAATTTTAAAATAAGTGTCCCCATTTATATGATCTGTTAAAAATCTTATTCCACATTCAAAGGTCATAATCTTAGCCGCAAAAGGTAAATATTCTAATTCGGCTTGGGTTAAAGAATGATTAGTTCCATCTAGAAAGCCATGAGTAAAATACTCATAAAGCTCTAAATCCATGCAAACCTTGGATAAATCTTTTTCATCCTCCTCTGCTGGATTAGCACCTGAGCGAATAGAATCACCAAAGTCATATAGGGACAGCCCCGGCATAATTGTATCTAAATCTATAACACAAATGCCCTCTCCAGTTTCATCATCTATCATAACATTGTTAAATTTTGTATCATTATGAGTAACTCTAAGTGGTAGCTTACCTTCCTTTAGAAGATTTATTAAAATAGAAGTTTCCTTCTCACGTGACAACACAAAATCTATTTCCATTTGAACATCCTTAGCTCTATTCATTACGTTCACAGATAAAGCTTCTAAAAATGCTTCATACCTTTTTCTTGTATTATGAAAATCAGGTATAGTTTCATGTAATTTTTCTGCTGGAAAATCAGCTAATAATTGTTGAAAGCTTCCTACAGCCTTTCCTGCATTGTAAAAATGTCTTAAGCTTTCAACTACCTGATATGTTTGAGCTCCCTCAATAAAAGCATAGCTTCTCCAATAGTCACCTGAAGAACTCACATAAAAGGTTTTTTCATTAACAGTATCAATTAAATTTAAGGTTTCGCGTTTTGGGTCTCCCTTAGCAGCTTTTATTTTCTCTTTTAAATATATTGTTACATTTTCAATATTTTCCATAAGATTTTCAGGTGATTTAAAAATACTTGTGTTGATTCTTTGTAATATATATCTTATAGCTTTGCCACTAGTCTTACTACAAGTTACTAAGAAGGTATCATTTATATGACCTAAACCATAAGACTTTATCTGAGTAAAGCTGCCTTCATAATTAAACTGAGCTATTATTTCATCAAAATTAAATTCATTTTTCATTTTCTTTCCCCCACAATTTTACTGGATATACCCCATTATTTACTAAATTTGTAATCGCAGCCTTTACAATCGGTTTATCATCTTTATAAGTAACCCCATACCATTGTTCTTCTGAAGTAAGAACCTTTACCTTAACCTTATCTTCAGCAATTAAGCTATCAACTACACTTGGTAAGAAGTATTCTGCTTTTAGAATATTATTTTTATTTTCTTCCAAAAATACAGGAAATTTCTTTTCTAATTCTTCAAAAATGCTAGGTGTCAGTCCCCAGGTGTTCATAGAAACAGTGCTGCCTTCTGGAATATCAACCCATTCTTCTCCATTTTCACAATACTTAGCCCCATCCTCAAACTTCCTAATTTCAGTTCTTTCTTTTATTCCAGTCAAATATCCTGAGCTATCAACTTCGCATACACCTCTAGCAACATGCCCGTGGTCTGTAAGTGTATTTTCTAGTTTAAATCCTACCATGGAGTATTCATAAAACTCCTTATTATCTTTTAAATTAACTAAATAATCATGGATAAGTTTGAAGGTAGATGAGCCATAAAAATCATCCGCATTTATTACTAAAAAAGGTGTGTCTACATCATTTTTGCAGCACATTATTGCATGAGCTGTGCCCCAAGGCTTAGTTCTTTCACTTGGCACACTACATCCTGCTGGAACTATGTCTACCTTTTGAAATACATAAGCAGTTTCCACTAGACCCTCTACTCTTCTCCCTATACTATCCTTAAAATTCTCTAGCATTTCCTCCTTTATTATAAATACAACCTTTCCAAAACCTGCCTTTAAAGCATCATGAATTGAATAATCAATAATAATTTCTCCATTTGGTCCCACTGGGTCAATCTGTTTTAACCCTCCATATCTACTTCCCATTCCAGCAGCCATTACAACTAATGTTGGTTTAATCATAATAGTTTTCTCCCTTTCTCTGCATATCCATTTGGGTTGTTATATTGCCAGCGCCAGGCATCTGCACACATATCATCTATAGTTTTTTTAGCCTTGAAACCTAGTTCACTTTCAGCCTTTATTGGATCTGAATAACATTCCGCAATATCTCCTGGTCTTCTGTCAACTAGTTTATATGCTATTTCTTTTCCTGATGCCTTTGCAAAAGCAGCTATCATTTCTATAACACTATATCCTTTTCCAGTTCCAAGATTATAAGTTACAACCCCCGGCTTAGATTCCAATTTTTCTAAGGCTTTTATATGACCCAGTGCTAAGTCAACTACGTGGATAAAATCTCTTACACCAGTGCCATCAACAGTTTCATAGTCACTGCCAAAGACTCTTAATTCCTTAAGCTTTCCAACAGCTACTTGAGAAATATAAGGTACTAGATTGTTCGGAATGCCATTTGGATCTTCTCCAATTCTTCCACTAACATGAGCACCCACTGGATTGAAGTATCTAAGTATAGCAATATTAAAGCTTCTATCCGACAGGTATAAATCTCTTAAAATATCTTCTATAAATAATTTAGTACGTCCATAGGGGTTTGTACAACTTAGTGGAAATTCTTCTGTAATTGGCACTGTATGTGGATTTCCATAAACTGTTGCCGAAGAACTAAAGACCAAATTACTTACATTAAAGGCTTTCATAACTTCGCAAAGAACTAGTGTATTAAGAATGTTATTATGGTAGTATCTCAATGGTACTGATACAGATTCGCCTACAGCCTTAAACCCAGCAAAGTGAATAACTGAGTCTATCTCATTTTCTTCAAAAACCTTTTCTAAAGCTTTCTTATCTATTAAATCTATGTTGTAAAATTTTAAATCCTTTCCTGTTATTTCTTTAACCCTATTCAAAGACTCTTTGCTACTATTACTAAGATTGTCAACCACAACTACTTCGTAGCCAGCTTCTAAAAGTTCTACACAGGTATGACTTCCAATATAACCTGCTCCTCCAGTTACTAATATTTTCATTTCATATCCTCCAATTATTATAATTTTAGTCCTCTTATGAATGTTATAACTATAGAATATTCCTATTATTGAGTTAAATTACTACTATTTAATTTTATTTACCAGTTTAAATTTACCTTTTAGCTATATCTAAATTATAACTTTCAAAAGCTATTTTATAATTATCAAAAAAGTCTTTTAATTTGCACAAAAGGACGAATAGGTTGCATTAAAAAAATCCAGTAGCATATTAATTTATACTACTGGATTTATTATTCCATTTTATGTGTCTAAGTTATCTTATAATCTAAGGTGATACGATCCTATAAATCTAATTTTGGTAGTACCTCTGTTTCAAAAAAATTTCTGGAAGTACTTCCTGAAACACTATACACCTCGCTATCATCTATTTTTACAGATACTCCCTTTGTACAATGACCTAAGCAGAATATTGCTTTTAGCTGCACCTTATCTGCCAGTTTATATTCTTCAATAATTTGTTGAAAGTTATTAATAACATTGTAAGAGCCTTTAATATGGCATGCACTTCCTACACAAACACTTAAATCTATCACAAAAATCACTCCTTCCCTTTATACTCTACATGTAATAGCTTGTGGCCCTTACCTTTTAGTAGTCCTTGGTACAAGGACATCATCACTGGATTTTCCTCTGAACGCTTTATGCTACTCATTCGGTCTGCTTCATACAGTCCAGCACCACGTTTTAATTTTCCCTCGTTTTTTGCAAATGGCTGTCCGGCCCCACAAATACATCCTCCTGGACACGCCATAACTTCAATGAAATCATAGTGAGCCTCTCCAGCCTCAATTCTTTTTACAAGATCATCTGCATTTTTAAGTCCACTTACCACTGCTATGTTTATTACGCGATTATCCACAGTAATACTAGTTTCTTTAACTCCCTCCATGCCACGTACTCCATTAAACGCAAGAGCACGTAATGTGGAAGTCGATTTATCATCTAAAACTCTACGTATAACAGCTTCAGTAACACCACCTGTTACTCCAAATATAACGCCAGCCCCACTACTAACGCCAAATGGCATATCAACTGCCTCGGGCTCTACTTCTGAGAATACAATTCCTGATTCTTTTATCATTTGGATAAGCTCTTGCGTAGTTATTACATAATCTACACTAGAAACCCCATCCTCTATAAATTCATTCCTTTTTGCTTCGGATTTTTTTGCTGTACAAGGCATAATTGCCACAGACACAATTCTTTTATTAGAATGTTTGTAGTGTTCCTTGATTACTGAAGACAACATTTGCATAGGTGAACGACAAGTAGATACATTTTTCATTAAACTTGGATATGTATTTTCTACATAGTTTACCCAAGCAGGGCAGCAAGATGTAAATAGTGGCAATTTCTCATTTTTTTCAAGTCTTGAAAGAAATTCCTTGGTTTCCTCGAGCACTGTAAGATCTGCTCCTGTAGAAGTATCAAATACTTCATCAAAGCCCATTTTCCTAAGAGCACTTACTATTTTCCCCATTACATTTTCCCCATCTTTTTGTCCCAGCTCCTGGCTAATTCCCACCCTTACTGCAGGGGCAATCTGAACTACAACCTTTGTGTCCTTGTCACTAATGTCTTCCCAAAGCTTAGCTGTATCATTTTTGATTACAATAGCACCCGTAGGACAAACTGCGGCGCACTGTCCACAGCCAACACAATTAGACTCTGATAGTGGTTCATCAAAAGCAGTACCTACACTCATTTTGGAACCCCTCTTAACAAAATCAATAGCTCCAACATTTTGTACCTCATCACACACACGTACACAGTCACCACATAAAATGCACTTACTTTTATCCCGTACTATGCATAAAGAAGAATTGTCTATTTCTCTATTTTCAGAAGTATTATCAAATCTTATATTCTTTATGCCAAATCGTTGTGCTAAGTCCTGGAGCTTACAATGACCATTTTTTTCACAGGTAGTGCAATCTCTACAGTGATTTGAAAGTAATAGTTCAAGATTCATTTTTCTATATTTTCTAAGTCTAGGAGTATTGGTGTGTATTTCCACACCAGCCCTTGGAGGAGTAGAGCACGCAGCTTCCATGTCTCCCCATTTGTTCTCTACCATACACATACGACAAGCGCCATAAACTGAAAGCTCAGAATAATAACAAAAGGTAGGTAAATCTATACCAGCTTTTCTAACTAATTCAAGAATATTTTTTTCTCCATTTATTTCTACAGGTATATTATCTATAATCATAAACTTACCATTCATTGTCTTAATCCTCCTTTATAGCTTTAAATGGGCAGCTTTCAATGCAGGCACCACATTTAATGCACTTAGCTTCATCAATTTCAAAAGGCTCTTTAATCTTGCCTGAAATTGCATTAACAGGGCAAATTCTAGCACACTTTGAGCACCCTTTGCAAAGTTCGCCCTCAATAAATATTGTCTTGAGTGCCACACAGGTTTTAGAGGGACATTTCTTTTGAATTATATGAGTTTCATACTCATCTCGGAAATTTTTAATAGTACTAACAACTGGTAATGCAGCTGTTTTGCCAAGACCACATAAAGCTGTTGAGGAAATAGTATCTGCAAGTTCTAGTAGCAAATCTATATCTGAGAGCACTCCTTTACCTGAGACGATTCTTTCAAGAATTTCTAGCATTCTTTTAGTCCCCTCGCGGCAAGGCACACATTTCCCACAAGATTCATTTTGTGTGAAATCCATAAAGAATTTTGCAACCTCAACCATACAAGTATCTTCATCCATAACCACAAGACCACCAGAGCCTATCATTGCCCCTGCTTTTTTTAACGAATCGAAATCTAGCAGCAAATCAAGGTCTGTGGTTATAAGACATCCACCTGAGGGACCGCCTATTTGTACAGCCTTAAAGTTTTTGCCACCTTTGATTCCTCCACCTATATCGTATATTATTTCTCTTAAGGTTGTACCCATTGGTACCTCAATAAGTCCTGTGTTTTCAATATTTCCTGTTAATGCAAAAGCCTTTGTCCCTGGACTTTTTTCCGGTCCAATAGATTTATACCAATCTGCACCTCTATTAATAATTGCTGGTACATTTGCAAAGGTTTCAACATTATTAAGTACTGTTGGTTTGCCAAAAAGTCCTTGCTCAACTGTTCTTGGAGGTTTTACCCTGGGCATACCCCTTTTTCCTTCGATAGACGCCGTAAGGGCACTTCCCTCCCCACATACGAATGCACCTGCTCCTTTATTTATTTTTATATCAAAATTAAAGTTTGTGCCAAGAATATTTTCACCTAAAATCCCATAACTTCTTGCTTGGATAATAGCATTTTTGAGCCTACTTACAGCCAGAGGGTACTCGGCTCTCACATATATATAACCTTCTTGTGCACCACAAGCAACCGCTGCAATCATCATTCCTTGAATTACTCTATGAGGGTCACCTTCCATTAAACTTCTGTCCATAAATGCACCGGGGTCACCTTCGTCACCATTGCACACAATATATTTAGTTGGTTCCTTTTGTAATTTTACTTGAGACCATTTACGACCTGTAGGAAATCCACCGCCTCCACGCCCTCTTAAATTTGATTCTTCTATTTGCTTAATGATTTCATCAGAACTCATATCAAATAATACTTTTTCAAGGGCCCTATATCCTCCAACAGCAAAATATTCTTCTATTGAAGTTGCATCAATATGTCCACAATGTTCAAGTGCAAGCCTAGTTTGCTTTTCATAGAAAGGAATTTCCTCTTGTTTATTATATATTTTCCCCTCTTTAGTGTAAGCAAGTCTCTCAACGCACTCATTATTAAGTATAGTTTTTTCTAATATTTCTTCGCAATCTTCAATCTTTACTTTTATGTATAAATATCCCCAAGGCTCAATTCTTACAAGTGGGCCCATTTCGCAGAATCCATGACATCCACTTTTTTTAATTCCAACTGATTCATCGTGTGGTTCTTTTTCAAGGCTTATTCCACAATTTATTCCCTTTTCTGCCATTAACCTAACAAGTTCATCGTAAATCTCTAAGGCACCACCTGCAATACAACCAGTACCAGCACATATAAGAATTTTCTTGTTTTGCATATTAAGGCTGGCTTTATACTCATTTCTAATATTAATTAAATCATTTCTACTAAGAAGCATATTAATTCTCCTCCTTAAGTGTGTTTAAAAGTAGCCTTGCTTTTTCTGGAGTCATAGCACCATGTACCTTTTCATTAATAGTTATAACCGGTGCAAGCCCACAAGCACCAAGACATGAGACTGTTTCTACAGTAAACATTAAATCATCAGTTGTAACTTTAGATTCAGAAAGTCCGAGTTCTGCTCGAAGCTTATTTAATATAGGAATAGACTTTCTTACATGACAGGCGGTCCCATCACATATTTTTATAACATATCTACCTTTAGGTTCTAAAGAAAAGTTGTCATAAAAAGTTGCTACACTATATATTTTGGCCCTGCTCATTCCAAGCTTTTCTGACAAATATGCAAATATTTCCTTAGGTAAATACCTATAGATTTCCTGAGTATCCTGTAGTATTGCAATAATATTACAGGATTTAAATTCATGCTCACTTAATATGCTATCCAACTTGCTATAATCAAAGGCTGCATTCATTGTACTTCCCCCTTAAACATTGTTAATTTAATATCATAAGTATATATTATAATAATCTTTGGAATATTGCAATAATAAAATCAAATTTTATAAAACTTTTGAATAAAAACTTGCAAAAGCGGTGCCACCCACGTGGCAAGTGGCATAAAAAAGATCCAGCAGAATATTCTACTGGATCTTTTCTTTGAATTTTATTAATTACTTTCTGGTTTTATTACCTCTTTAACTATTACATTTTCTATAGATTTTGATACTATTGTATTTTTTTCACTTGCCATATTTGCTAGCACCATACTCAAGATCCCTTCCATTGCGTTAGGTGTTTTTCCATCAGCACCACCCATTATTACAGTTTGTGGTACAAGTGGAGACTTGCTTACCTTTAAGGCCTCTGCAAATGCCATCATTACACTTTGTTGTACTTGTAACTCTGGGCCACCATATGCATCAACTAAAGCTCTAGCCGCTGCTCCCTTCGCAATACCTACCTTTGTTTCTTGCTCCGCTGTAGCATCTGCAACTGCTTTAATATTGAGTGCTGTTGCGTTACCTACTTTTTCAAGCTTGAAAGCCTCTGCAGTTGCTTGCAATTCTACTTGCTTAGCACTGGCCGCAGCGGTTAATTCTATAGTTTTCGCTTGTGCCGCAGCTTGAGCTTCTCTAGTATATCTTTCAGCATCTGCCTCTTGTGTTCTCTTATATTTGTCAGCTTCTGCAAGTTTCTGAGTTTTGAATGCTAACTGTTCTGCCAGTCTCAATTCTGATTTACCTTTATTATCAGCTACCTCTATGTCAATACTTGATTGTGTAAGAGCTGATTGCGCTGTGGCTTTTGCTTGAGCTTCATTTAATTCCCTTTGCTTTTCAGCAGATTTCTGTTTAGCTTCATTAGTCTTAATTTCTTCCATAGCCACTTGTCTGTCTCTTAGCTGCGTAAGAATTTTTTCGATTCTTGTATCACTAGCTGAAGCAGCTGGGGTTCCAATTAATACTTCTTGCAGCTCTAAATCATATAATTTAAACTTACCTTTCATTTCATCTGATGCCTGCTGTTGAATTTGGCTTCTATCTTGTACGAGTTCTATAAGAGTTTTTGTTTGCCCAATATTCTTGAAGTAACCAGCTATCATTGGGTCAAGAGATTGTTCAATAAGCATTTTAATATCCCCAAACCTTTGTATAACTGATGACGCTTTTCTATAATCAATGTTAAATACTACGGTTAGTGGTAAATTAGGTTCGAACGCATCCTTAGTTATTAAACTAATCTCTTTTAAATTATCATCTAGTCTGTGTACTCCAGATTGACCACTAATCCATTTTAATATTACATTAGTAGTAGGAACTGGAACAACTTTACCAGCATAAGTATTAAATGCATATTTTCCTGGCATCATTGAATCTCTCCAAATACCCTTTTTACCTTGTTCTACAAGTTCTCCATGAGAGTATCCTGTACCTGAAACATCCTCACCTTTATCACCAAAATAGCTTACAACAACTCCTACATAGCCAATATCTATTATACTTTTAGGTACTATATCCACACTTGCAAACATTCTATTAATGAAGTAAACTCCATCAGTAAGTACTTGCATCTGCTTACCTTTTCTACCATCTGCTGCTAAAAACTTTTCTGGTTCTTGGAAGTTATTGTGATAGAACTCATTATTTATACCATCACCAACAATAGGTGCTATAATTGCTCCATTGTCTGGTGTAGGGCCCTCATTGATAGTAACGATACCTATAGTATCGCGACTATTGGACTTGTTACCCATTTTATTAATAACCACGGGTATTTCACTACCATCATCCTCTGGAGTATATTGTTCAATAGCTTTTGCATTTGATATAAGTACAGGATTAAATCCACCAACTCTAGCTAAGTCACTTCTCATTGTTTCTATTTGAGCAGTTTCATCCTTTGAAGTAAATATTGAATGTACCTTGTCCTTAGTGATTATAATGAATTGTGCTAAGTTAAATGCATAAGTACCCTCACGAAGAATCTGTCTCTGTGGTCCCTTTTGCCCAGCATTATTTAAAAATGCTACAACATCTTGAAATGATTTACTTTCTGGTATTACTTTACCTAGTGTTTGACCGTCACCTAAGCTCTCGCCTGACCTTGAAAATACATAAGCTATTTGACCTTGTGGTATAGTTACGAGCCTTACCTTCTTAATCTTATACTTGAAAGGTGTTTTAAAGTGAACCCCAGCTCTTAGTACTTCAGGTTGATAACCAGCTTCCCCTTTAAGTGCTATAAGTCCATCAGCAGGTACTGAACCACTCATACTCCACCACTTCTCGACAATACCTACTTCATCTGTTCCAATGCTTGTAAACCCTATACCGTATGCAAATAAAAATAATCCTACTAACACTAAACCTGGTATAATTAAAAATGTGTAAGAACTTAAATCCATAATTTTCCCCCTTTTATTACAATTTTTGTTTTGTTTTATAAATACTGTCACAATTTAATTATATCACAAATATCACACTACTAGTACATTTAGTTGTATATATTTAGTTTTATATATTTTCCCGCTTATTATTTTACGATATTTGCATTTCATGAATTTACTTTATAAATTAATCTATAAAAAAAACATCAAGTTCAAAGATCTTGATGTTTCATAATAACCAAATATATCATTGGTATAATAATTTCTTAAGTTAATTTTTCCCCTAAAATCATATCCACTGCGAACACTATTAATGCTACTACAAGTAACATATGGAGCATACTTCCACCGAAACTAAATATAAGCCCTAATACCCAAAAACATACTACTATTCCGCCTATCCAACGTAAAAGCCCCACATAAAGCACTCCTTTCATATTTATTATATTAGTATTCACTTAGTATTTTATAAAAAAATAGCAAAAAATAGATGCTTCAAATTAATGAAACATCTGTTTTTTATAATGGTGCTACATCAGGGATTCGAACCCTGGGCACCCTGATTAAGAGTCAGGTACTCTAGCCAACTGAGCTAATGAAGCACATTAAGGAACTACTTTAGTATATACTACATTTATGTATTTGTAAATACCTATAGCAATTTCCAATAGATGGCTTCTTATCTATTAGTTTACATCAATTGACTAAGCCATTACTTCGATATTTTCCCAATTCTTCTGGATTTAGTATTATTATTTTACATAATTAACTGTGTTCTCTTTTCTTCTTGGTGCATTAGTTATCTGAATTTTTTTATATCCAAGGCAAAATGCATGTATTTGTCTAAAGCCTTCTGGTATTCCAAGCTCCTTAACCCATTCTGCTCCTTGTTCACTATTTAATAAGTACGCAATAAGACCTATCCAACAAGAGCCAATTTCTAGTGATTCTGCTGCCAAAAGCATGTTTTCTACTGCTACTGCACAATCAACTGAGGCAGCCTCATTACTTTTATCTCCAGATACCAACACTATTGTTGGTGCGTTATAAAACACATGGAATTTTTCATTATCAGTAAATCTTCTAATGTATTCATTATCTGATTTACTGGCAATCTCTTTAAAATCATCATTTAATCTATCTATAATATCTTTCCTTTGTATTACTGTAAAATGCCATGGTTGCTTATTTGTAGCACTTGGAGCATAAATACCTGCATCTATTATATCTTGCACATCTGTATCATTAAGTTGTTCTGGTAAAAAAGCCCTAACACTTCTTCTATTTTTAATATTTCTTAAAGTTTCATTCATGTTAAAATCCTCCGTCTTCTTATTTTTGAATATTTATTATTATACTACTATATTGCTGTAATGTAAGTACGCACTTTTAAAACTCTTAGTCACAAATATAATACCATAATAATAACACATATTAGCTGATTATAATAAAAACAGATAAAACACTAATATCCCCCCATTATCACAAAATATAAGGTATAATTAGAGTTATTAAATTAAAACATAAGAGGCAAAATAATTAATAATTGTTTTGTGCCCCAGCGAACTACAGGAGGGAAACAAATGATAGAAATAAATGATACAGTGGCAGCTCTCTTAGAGAGCCTGAAAACCGCAGATGATAAACAGAGATCTGCAATAGTAAATAAGCTTTCCTTAGATTATAATAATGCAATTCCAATGTTATGGTCAAAAATAATAACGCAGGAAGATCCAAGAGCAATTCTTTCTGTTATGAGAGATATTCTAAAAAAGGAAAAACCAAAAGGAATGTTCAAAAGAACTATTGGTAATTCCAAAGAAAAGCTTAGCGCTCTTCTTGTGCATTCAGATCCAAAAGTTAGAAAGAATGTTTGTGGCGTTATTGGAGAACTGGGAGATCCTGAATATTTAGAAGCATTATATAATGCCTATAACTCCGAGGATAAACTTTTTGTAAGATATTCTTATGTGCTTGCCATAGGAAACTGCGGCAGTGCTGCTGATGCAGAAAAGTTAAGAAAAATGTTTGAAGATGTCGTAATGAATGAAAAAGCTTGCAAAGAAGATGATTCATTAATAACTACTAATAAGCATATTAATGAGGAAAAACTTGCACTTACAAGAGCAATAGATAAATTATCTCCCCCTGTACGCCATGATTTTAAGGGATTTAATGAATTTGAAAATGCAGTACCAATGATTCTAACAGTTATGAATTATCAGTATCAGCAAACTTTAAAGGAACTTGAAGTAAAATCAATAGACGGCAGACTTGTAGATGACGGTATTCTTATTTACGAGAATGATATAGATAAGATTTACACCTGCAGAACCTTCTATGAACTTTTATTTCCACTAGATGAGTGTGACAACCTGCAGTTTGATTATAAAACAATAGCAGCTGCAATAATGGATGCAAATATCGTTGATTTTTTAAATCAGTGTCATGAAGGTGATTCTAATTCTCCTTTTTGGTACAGAGTTGAATTTAAAACTATGGATGCCAGCCGCGAAAGGTCAGAGTTTGTAAAAAATTTAGCTAGAGAGTTAGACGAAATTTCTGGTGGTAATTTAAAAAATAGTCCTTCCTCTTATGAAGTTGAACTTCGAATAGTTGAAAGAAATAATCTCTGCAGTGTATTTATAAAACTATATTCCTTTAAAGATAATAGGTTTGATTATAGAAAAAATGAAATAGCTACCTCCATAAATCCTGTAACAGCAGCTATTGTAATGAAAGCTATCGAAAAATGGATAAAACCTAATTCATCTGTCATAGATCCTTTTTGTGGAACTGGAACAATGCTTATTGAAAGAGCTAAATTAGAAAAAGTTCAATCATTAACTGGAGTTGATATTTATAGAACAGCTATATCCGCTGCGGAGATAAATTCTAAATTAGCTAATGTTAATATAGAATTAATAGATGAAGATATACTAGAATTCTCTACTAACTACCTTTTTGATGAACTTATAACAAATATGCCTTTTGACAATAAGTCCACCACCCATAACAAATATGCTGAACTTTATAGTTCATTTGTAAATAAGATTCCTACTCTTGTAAGACCAGGTGGCATGGCTTTTGTTTACACAATAGAAAAGCAATTATTTAGGGAAGTTCTAACTGAAAACCTTCAGCTTGAGCTTCTTCAAGAGATAAAAATTGAAAGTGGTAGACTTACACCTCATATTTTTGTATTAAAAGTAAAATAAATATCAAGTCAAAAATAGTATAAAGAAATAGGGCACCTAGATTTAGGAGCCCTATTTCTTTTACAATTCTATGCGAACCACCAAGAATCCTTTGGCGTCACCGGCGAATGTCTTTTATGTTCAGAGGTTGTATACAAACTAACGATTTCATTCTCGAATTCTTCTGAAATGTCATCGCCTCTTAAATACATGCAAACCTGATGATTTATCTCGGTTACTTCTTTTTGATTGGCTTCATTATCCCAGGTACCAGTGGTAGACATTTTATCAATTATGGATTGAGGGGCACCAAATATTTTAGCCATCTCATAAATTATGCCTTTTGACAATCCGGCAATTGGTTGTATATCTGACGCATCGTCACCATATTTAGTTACCATTCCTAGAGTTAGCTCGGACACATTTGTTGCTCCAGCTACTAAAACATCATAAACTTCAGCTACTCTATAAACCACTGTCATCCTTATTCTAGCTTTTGTATTTCCTATATCTACTTTTGAAGGGGGTAGATCACGAAGAAGTTCAATGGATTCAATTACAGGTCCCATTATGTCATAGGTTTTAAATACATCCGGCTTTATAATATCTTTTGCAAGTTGTACATCAGCCATGTCTGGTTTGATCCCAAAAGGAAGAGATAGATTAATTAAAAATAGCCCTGCTTTTTTTATGAGCATACTTGTAACAAAGGTATCCACTCCCCCTGAAAGATGACAAACATAACCTTTTTTTCCAGTATGCTTTGCATAGTTCTTTAAAAAAGTACAAGCTTCTTCAATCATTCTAATTGCATAATTCTTATCTGACTCATTTTCAAGAGGACAGGGTATACCAATCTCATTCATTATTTGCTGTTGTTTAATTTTGTTCATATCGCGCCTCCTTAAACTTGTTTCTAAGTATATTGTAACATATATTATACTATTTTTCCCATAAAACCAACACTAGTTGGTGATTGAATTTTTAATTGCACCCGTGGGGCATTTATATAAGCAAGTAGATTCACTACACTCTGAAATACAAATGGCGCTATCTACTATAGCTAGATTATCCTCAATTTTTATTGCACCATGCTTACAATTTTTAACACAGATTCCACACCCAATACAGCCTATGCTGCAAAGTTTACGCACTATAACACCTTTGTCCTTTGAATTACAATTCACAGCTATAGGAACTCCAATGGGAACTAATTCAATAACTTTTTTCGGACAAACTACTTCACATTTTCCACAACCTGTGCATTTTTTGTGATCAATAATTGGTAGTCCCTCTTCACTCATTGTCATTGCATCAAATGGGCAATTTCTAACACAAGTTCCAAAACCAAGACAACCATATTGGCATCCCTTGGGTCCGCCTTGTAGTAGCGTTGCTGCAACACATTCTTCTACACCTTTGTATTTATAAGCCTTAACAGCTTTATCATGATTTCCAGCACATTTTACAAAAGCCACTCTTGGCTGCATTTCCACTGCTGCTTTGCCAGTTAGTTCTCCTACCATCTTTGCAACTGCCGCTTTACCTGGGATGCAAAGATTCGGCTGCACGTCTGGATTTATAACCACAGCTTCTGCATATGCCATACAACCAGCATAGCCACATGCTCCACATTGACCCTTCGGTAATATATCTTCAACAATATGAATCAAGGGATTTACTTCAATGGCGAATTTTTTATTGGCAACCGCCAAAATTAAACCAAACACTAGTCCAACTGATGTCATTACAACTAAAACTGCAATTGCAATACTCATATTACTCATATTAATTCCTCAGCTCCTTTCTATACTGGTATCATTCCAGAGAACCCTAAAAACGCCAAAGCGAGCATTCCAGCTAAAATAAACGCAATGCCGAGACCCTCCAGTGATTTAGGTACATCTGCGAGTCTTAATTTTTCTCTTAAACTTGCCATAAGGATAATTGCCAAAGCAAAACCTAGTCCAGAACCAACGGCAGAAACCGCACTTTTCATAAATGAAAAATTAGACTCTGCATTTAAAAGTGGCACGCCAAGTACAACGCAATTTGTAGCAATTAGTAATAAATAAATACCCCACATATTATATAGTGTAGGCGCATATTTTTTAATTATCATCTCTAAAAGTTGCACAAAACTAGCAATCAAAAGTACAAATACCGCTGTTGTTAAAAATGTTAAATGAAAGGGAGTCAATATAAAATGGAACACCATCCATGCTAGCATAGAGCTCAGGGTCATAACAGAAGTTACAGCCATTCCCATGCCAATAGAAGCATTTAAACTGTTAGACACTCCGAAGAAGATACAAAGTCCTAGAAACCTTGTTAAAACGAAATTATTTACAACTACCGCAGAGATAAACAGCGTTAGATATTCGCCCATTATACTTCACCTCTCTCAAGTTTAACTTTTTCCATATGCTGCGTCAGCATCTTAAAACCAGCTACCATATAACCAATAAGTATAAATGCTCCTGGTGGTAAAATCATTATAAGTGCAGGATTATACCAAGAGCCAAGCACTTGTATTCCAAATATGGCTCCGCTGCCAAGAAGTTCACGAATTATTCCAATTGATAAGAGTGCAAGTGCAAAACCACATCCCATTCCTAGTCCATCGAAAAAGGATGGAATCACTGAATTTTTCGAAGCAAAAACTTCTGCTCTAGCTAAAATAATTGCAAAAACAACAATCAATGCTAAATATATACCTAAGGCCTTATAAAGTAGTGGCGCATATGCCTGCAATACTAGCTGTACTACCGTAACAATGGTTGCTACAGATGTAATATACACCGGTACACGAACCTTAGGATTTACCACCTTTCTAGAAATAGATACAATAGTATTATTTGCAGTAATAACAAACATTACTGCAAGGCCCATAGTTAATGAATTTATGGAGTTACTGGTTACTGCTAAAGCAGGGCAAAGACTAAGTGCAAGAACAAAAATTGGATTTTCTGCAATAATCCCCTTTTTAAATATATTCCATAACTCTTTCATATTATCTCCCCCCTACAAACTGCGTAACTTGCTGCACAGCTTCTTTTATACCTTTGGTTACAGCCTTTGAAGAAATGGTAGCTCCAGTCATAGCTTGAATATTATTTTCTTTTGATTTGTCCTTTACCACTTCTAAATCTCCAGTTGTTTTGCCTTTAAACTGGCTTTTAAAGGGATCTTTACTTGCATTATCTCCGAGTCCTGGTGTTTCTTTACTGTCTAATATATTAAAATCAATAATTTTACCTTCTGGTGTAACTGATACAAGCATTTTTATTGCTCCCGCATATCCTTTACTTTCTGCTGGTACAACATATGCAATTATTTTTCCGTTTTTTTCTGCAGTAAACCATTCTTTTTTGTTTTTTACTGGTATAAACTTTTGTGCATCTGCCACCAATGACTTCATTGCCTCTGTCTTCATCTCAGCCGCTTTTTTTGCTGCAACTGGTGCTGTTATAAAGTAGGTCCCAGCAATAATTGCACCTGATATGAAACACGCAATTGTTAAATTCATAGCAATTTGAAAAACACTATATTCTTTTTCATGCTTAACATTATTCTCATCTGACATTTTTCACTACCTCCTTGCCCCAAATTTAACCGGCTTTGCCACGCGATCAATAAGAGGTGTAACTGCATTCATTAACAAAATAGAGTAACAAACCCCTTCAGGATAACCGCCCTTAAGCCTAATTAGGACCGTAAGTGCTCCAACACCCATAGCAAAAATTATCTGCCCTTTTTTTGTAATGGGAATAGTAACCATATCTGTAGCCATAAAAAAAGCTCCTATAATAAGTCCTCCAGCCATCATATGAAAGAGTGGGTCTCCGCTAAATAAACCTGCTGGCCCAAACACCCAAGTTAAAATACCTACTGTTCCAATCATAAATACAGGCACTACCCAATTTGCATACCCTTTATAAATTAAATATATACCTCCAATAAGTAATAGAATTGTAGAGGTTTCACCAATACTTCCATTTCGAGTACCAATGAACATCGCTTTATACATTTGAGGTGCACTTCCAAAAGTATCAATGAGTGATCTATACCCTTGTTGTTTTAAAATATTTAAAGGTGTTGCAGTAGTTACTACATCTACACTTGTAGAAAGTTTTGTCCAAGTTGTCATTGCCACAGGCCATGACACCATAAGAGCAGCGCGACCAATATGAGCCGGGTTAAAAATATTATACCCAAGACCACCCATAGAATGCTTTGCTATTACAATAGCAATAAATGAACCAACTATTGCCATGTAAGCGGGAATTGCTGGTGGCAAGCACATTGCAAGCAATAGTCCTGTTAAAAATGCACTTCCATCAGAAATAGTTATTGGCTTTTTTCTAAGCTTTTGTACTATAAACTCAAACCCTACCGCTGACAAACTTCCTACAAGTAGTGTAATCAGTGCAGGAATCCCAAAATTATAAATAGCAAAAAGCGCAGCTGGCGCTAAAGCCAAATTTACAGTCCACATTATTTTAGAAATAGATTCCCCTCCACGTATATGTGGAGATGTTGAAACTGTAAAGAGATTATCTTGTAATTTTATTTCACTATTCATTTAACTTGCACCCCTATTTTTTTGCTGCATATGCTGCATTTATTTTTGCAGTCTGCGCTGCATTTTGCATCTTACAATATCTAATGTATTGTACGATATTCCGCTTAGCAGGGCATACATAAACACAGCTCCCACATTCCGCACAGTCTAATAGATTTTGTTCTTCCTTCGCTTCTACAAAAAGGTTTTTCTGCCCCAAAATACTTAACATACTTGGGTTAAGACCACAGGGGCAAACATTCACACATTTTCCACAACGAATGCAAGGAGACTCCGTGCCATTATTAAGATCTTTTTTAGTTAAACCTAAAATACCAGAAACTCCTTTAATAATCGAAACCTTTAAATTTGATTGAGCAAATCCCATCATAGGACCACCCATAATAATTTTAGCTGGTGTTTCTTTAAATCCACCACAATTTTCAATAGCCTCTTCAAAGGTTGTCCCAATTCTAAGTAAAAGATTTTTAGGTTCTTTAACAGCACCTCCACTTATAGTTGTAACTCTTTCTATTAGTGGAATTCCTTTTACCACCGCATCATAAATTGCAATAACTGTCCCTACATTTTGAACCACAACCCCTACATCCATTGGTAAACTACCAGATGGAACCTCGCGATTTGCCAGTACTTTAATGAGCATTTTTTCCGAACCCTGTGGATATTTGGTTGGAATTTCCACAACTTGTACTGTAGTTCCTTCAAATACTCTTTTCATTGCAATTACTGCATCTGGTTTATTGTCCTCAATTCCCACATAGGCCTTTTGAACACCAAGAAGCTTCATCACTATTTTTACCCCAGTTTGAATTTGATGTGAATACTCTAACATCATTCTGTGGTCTGCTGTTAAAAAAGGCTCGCACTCCGATGCATTCAAGATAAAAACATCAATTTTCTTTTCCTTTGGTGGAGATAATTTTACGTGAGTTGGAAAGGTCGCACCCCCCATTCCAACAATACCTGCCTCCTTAATAATATCTCTTATTTCATTATCATCTAACTTTTCCCAATCTCTTTCACAAGGAATTCCTTCTATCCACTGGTCTTTGCCATCATTTTCAATTACAATAGAAAGACACTTCCCAAATACCGCATGAGGGTATTCTGCCACATCTTTAACCATGCCAGATATTGATGCATGGACAGGACTAGAAACAAAAGCATTACTATTTGCTATAACTTGCCCCTTTTTTACAAAATCACCCTTGGCTACTATTGGTGAGCAAGGCGCACCAATATGCTGCCTTACAGGAATAACAACCCTACTTGATGGTAGAGCTATTTCTATAGGCTTATCTGCAGTAAAACTTTTATAATCATTTGGATGTATTCCTCCGCGAAAACTTTTCATAAATTTTTCACACCTCTTTTAAAATATTTAAAGTATATTTATTTGTATATACATACTATAGCTCAAAAAAAAAATAATTTAAGATAAGCTTCGAGTAATAGTCGGTTGCATCTTCTTATTATTATGAGCAAATTTATCGAAAATTTTTATATTCAATATTGATAATATAAATGCTAGTATTCCGCCTGAAATTTGAAAACCTCTCACGGAATAACCAAATTCCACTGCTATTGCCTGACCAATAGCGACACCTATTAAAATAGCAACAAGTGGTGCTATGTATACAACAAAAGCTGCCATTAGCATATTTGTTTCTTTCATTTCAAAGGCAACCCTTTTTCCTGCTTTAGCCCCAATTAAATTTTGAGCTTCAATGACTAGTGCACTATCACCTGGGCACGCGCCACAATTTTTACATTCGCCATGCCTACCTACCTTAACTTTGGCCATATTATTCTCAAATATTTCAATTATAATTCCTTCTTCTTCTTTTACCACCGATGCATTACCCCCATTACTACAGTATTAATTAAGTTCATAATCCTCCCATACACTTCACATATGTGCTTACTGGCGAGTTATATATCAACCTGTACTTCATTAACTTGAACTTCCATTACTTAAGATAGTTTCAAATCAGATTAAAGTCAAGAATAATTATATTTTTAACATATAGCCCTGTAATAACATGAATATATTAAATAAAAAAATACTCTTTTAAAAATGCATACAGCATATTTTGTCTAAATTTGATATTTAGAATTTCTTCATTACTTACTAATGTTATCAACATTACTTGAAAATATTAATCTATTGTCGTTTCCATGTATTGAAGACCTCTGTAACATTTCCTTTTTTCAGTACTATAACAGTTTCCTCCAAAAGTTTTTTTTATTTTCATGTTTTTTTAATATTATTGATATACTTCGTTAAAATAGTAACTATTCAACGACCGCCTGTGTTTATGCTGTTAGCCTTGTGTTTTCACCGTGTAAAGGCTATTAGTTATCATATAATCCACCCTTTAAAACCACATTGCAAAATATATTATGAACGCAAAAAATCCAGCGGAATGTTATTCTACTGGATTTCTTATTTAGCTTTAAATTATACTTAGATATTTTTTTAACAAAAAAATTCTATACACCATGTGTTTTAAAATCATTTCATCAATTGTATGTGAGTTTATAGTTTTGCATCATCAACACTACTCAGCCAATTCTCAATATCATCTATAACTGATTCTATGCAACCATCATCAAATGGTGACTTTAAATTAGCAAGTTCAACCAGGCCTAAGAATGATTTACTTCCACCCGCAGAGCAAAGATTCATATAATCCTCCATTGCTTTTTCTCTATTATCATTAGCTTTTTTAAAGAATTGGAATGCGCAAACTTGAGCTAGTGTATAATCTATATAATAAAATGGTGAACCAAAAATATGTCCTTGTTGATACCAAAATCCGCCTCTTTCTAAATAGTCATTTCCAGCATAGTCTCTATGTGGTAGATATTTCTTTTCAATTTCTCTCCAAGCACTCTTTCTTTCAGTTGGAGTAGCTTCAGGATTATTATAAACAAAGTGTTGAAACTCATCAACAGTTACTCCATAAGGTAAGAATAAAAGTGCTTGGCTTAAATGGTTAAACTTATATTTCTGTTCTTCTTCTTCAAAAAATAAATTCATCCATGGCCAAGTTAAAAATTCCATACTCATAGAGTGAATTTCAGCAGCCTCATAGGTTGGAAAGTTATACTCAGGTACTTCATAGTTTCTACTGCAATAAGCTTGAAAAGCATGCCCGGCTTCATGGGTTAACACATCTACATCCCCTGATGTGCCATTGAAGTTTGAAAATATAAATGGTGATTTGTAATTTGCTATAAATGTACAATAGCCACCACCAGCTTTACCTTTTTTACTTTCTAAGTTCATAAGTTGGTTATCAATCATGAAATTAAAAAATTCTCCAGTTTCCTGAGACAATTCCTCATACATTTTTTTTGCATTATCAACTATCCACTGTGGATTACCATGTGGTTTTGCATTTCCGTTTTTAAAGCTTATTCCTTCATCGTAATAATATAAATGATCTAAGCCTAGACGTGTGCATTGTCTTGTTTTTAATTTACTAGCAATAGGAACTATGACTTCCTTAACCTGTTTTCTGTAATTCGCAACCATTTCAGAATTGTAATCTGAACGAAGCATACGATCATATCCAAGTTGTACAAAATTCTCATAGCCTAATTTTTTAGCAATTTTAGTTCTTACTTTTACTAGACCATCATAAATCTCATCTAATTTTGTTTCATTTTCAGAAAAGAAAGCATATTTAGCTTCATTTGCTCTTTTTCTCATGTCTCTATCAGTAGATACTCCGAAGGGAGTTAATTGAGATAGAGTTCTTTCTTCACCTTCAAACATTATTTTTGCAGAAGCGATTAGTTTAGTATATTCACTAGATAACTTATTTTCCATCTGCAAATCTTCAATTATTTCTGGTGAAAAAGTTTTAATATTCAAAGTAGCCATATTAAAAAGTTGATTTCCCCATTTTTCTTCGAGTTTAGGTCTAAATTGTGAATTAATAAGAGCATCGTAATACTTGGCAATTAAGCCTTGGTATATAGGCATGTTTTCATCAATGAAATCTTGTTCACCTTCATAAAAAGTATCAGTTGTATCAATAGTATGACGTATGCCCACAAGCTCTGACATTGACTCTATATCACCCCTTAGCTCATTGATCTCAACCATTATTGAATTTGCTTCCTCAAAACTAGCACAGTTATTAAATTTAGTTAATAATTCATTAAACTTTACTTCCAGATCCTTCATATCTGGTCTTTTATACTTCATTTCTGTAAATTTCATAATTTATTCCCCTTCCCAATTTAAATGCTATATTTTTATAGTATTTATATTATATTCTCTAAAACCTAATTACTTCCTTCAAAATAAGAAAATAATTATTGCTAGCTCCAAATTTAAACATTATTAATCACCTCTCTCATTTATAATATTTAATTATATCGTCTATATAAAAGCTTATAAAAAAGACACAATGCATATTTTCATTGTGTCTTATAATTCTATTGTTTTATATTGAATATCCTATTTTAAATTTGTGTTTAACTCTTACTTTATAATTATTATCTCGTATAGCTCCAATATCCCCTTATCTTTCTCTGCATAAAATAATCTTACTTTGTCTCCAGCTTGTACCTTACTAAATGATACTATATTATCCATTTCCTCACTTACAAATGTCATCTCTACACCTTCTACCGCTGCTTTGATTGAGTTATTACCTACCTTACTTATAAACTCTGCACTCTCAATAGATTGTATATTGGGTCTGTTTATTTTTCCAGCAGGATTTGATGATTCAGGTTTTAATTCATTTAATATTAGTTTATCAACTGTTGTAACCTCTATATTGGGAGTTCCCCCTAATACTTTTACAAATATTGAAGGATACATCAATTGCATTGTGGAAAACTGAGTTGGTGCTGGTTTAACTTCTTCAATTACTACTTTAGTTATACCTTCTACATCTTTAATGCTTTTAACTACAATTCCATGACCTCCAGACGCCTTTTCTCCTGTTGCTATGCGTACCAAATTACTTCCATCCGAATTTTTTATTAACACAAAACCTCTTTGTGTTCTTATATCTTTTACGGAATCTATTATACTTGCAGGTACTGATGATTCCTTTACAATCTCATACTTCAAAATATTAGTCGTAATACCTTGATTTCCATTAGATGGTTTAGTTTTTGGAAGGCTTATACCCTTTAATACTAGCTTATCAACTGTTGTAACTTGCACTTTTGGTAATAACCCTTTTATATTTATAGTTATTGATGGATACATTAGTTGCATAGTTGAAAACTGAGTTGGTGCCGGTTTAACTTCTTCTATTACTATATTAGTAATACCCTTAGCATTTGTAATACTTTTAATTTTTATGCTATTTCCACCTGATGGTTTTTCTCCTGTTGCTATACGTACTGTGCTTATTCCCTCTGTAGCCTTTATTACTACAAATCCACGTACATTTCGTACTGTACTTATTAACCCTAATAAATCGGGTGGTAATGACTCCTCATTTATAATTGTATATTCTAGTTTTCTCTCTTTAACTGGAAGTGTACCTTTTACTGGTGTTGGTGCAACTTTTTCACTTATCTTAGCTACTGACTTAACTATTGGCTTAGCCACTGGCTTAGCTATTGGCTTAGCTATTGGCTTAGCTACTGGCTTACTTACTGTGTTAACTGTTACTACTTTTGCTGGTGCTGCACTACCTGTCTTCAAATTACTTGAACACCCAGTCACTGCTCCAGCTGCTAATATAGCTAGCATAATCATTGATACTATTTTACTACTCTTTTTCATGATTAATTCCCCCTCATATTCCCCTTTTTTAATACTTTACCTACTATACGGATTTTTCAACCTATTAGTTACCCTATTTTTATATTGTGTTCTACAATTAAACCCTCTACTGCTTTATGATTAACCATATTTGCTAGAATCATGCTTAAAATACCCTCCATAATCATTTACATAACCTTGGATAGTTAAAGTATAATATTAAGTTTATACCCGCACTTTGGACATATACTATCACTAATATTAACATGAATATGGTATCTATCTCTTATAATAACCTTATATCCGCACTTTGGACAGTATGTTGAGTTATCACTGTCAGCTACATTACCCAAATATACATAATTAAGATGTTTTTTTGCTATATCTCTATCTCCTCGCATTACCTCAATCTCTGTAGCAGGATTTTTCATCTTGTAGTTCGGAAAATATCTTGATAAATGAAGTGGAATATCTTTATTTAATGAAGCTATAAAATTTGCAATTCCCTCAATTTCTGTAGCAGAATCATTTTCTCCATTTACGAGTAGAGTAGTTACCTCTACATGACACTGTTTTAATGCTATTTTAATAGTATCCATAACAGGTGTCACACTTCCTCCGCATATATCATTATAATACTTATTATTAAAGGCTTTTAAATCAATATTCATTGCATCCACAAGGGGCAGGAGCATCTTTAAGGGTTCTTCTTTTATATAACCATTAGTGACCATAACTATATTTATATCTTTAATGCCCTCTTTTAATAGCCTTGATGCATTGTATACATATTCATACCAAATGGAAGGCTCATTATATGTAAATGCTACTCCAATATTGTCTTTAAGGTTTTTACATATTTCTACTAATTTTTCTGGCGGTATATATTCACTTTTTGCTTTCCCTTGTGATATGGAGTGATTTTGACAAAAGCCACAACTGAAATTGCAGCCAAAACTCCCTACCGAAAATATATTGCTACCTGGTTTAAAATGATATAGTGGTTTTTTTTCTATGGGATCTTGGGCCATAGAAGTTATTTCTCCATAATTTATGGTATAAAGTTTTCCTTCTCTATTTAACCGTACATTACATTTGCCATAAGCGCTAGCTGGGATAAGGCAGTTATGAGGACAAAGTTTGCACCTTACTTTATCTCCACGATTTTCATAAAACAGTGCTTCTTTTTCCATGATTTCAACTCCTATTTGTGCCTAATAACTTCAAACTTTTCTATAGAATAATTTTCACTGGTGGAAATCCCTGCTTTATTTAGAACAATACTTATTTGCTCTTCTATAGTATTAACACCCGCAAGATCTGGTAATAGTAGTCCACTCTTTCTACCACTTCTTACAATCACTCCATATATACTAGGGTCTAGTTGTTCTTTTAAAGCTGCTACAGGCTCTGTTAAGACATCTACTGAAAATACAATATCCTCAAGCTCCCCCTCCAACACTGGACTAAACCTTGGGTCCCCTTCTCCTGCTTCAATAGCGTTTCGCATTATCTCACTTGCAATACTGTCTGTCACTGGAAAAATGGTACCTATGCAGCCTCTTAGCTGCCCAAATTTTTTAAGAGACACAAATACCCCTCTTTTATTATTTGTCATTTCCTCTGTTACATAGCTCGGCTCAACCAAGAAATCTCCCTCTATTAGATAATGAGTAAGACTTTCCCTAGCAAGCCTAACATAGACATCTTCATTATTTACTCTTTCCATGTATTTTTTTCTTTTTCCCACCGTAATTTCTGATAATATATCTCTGTCACTGCTTTTAAGTTGGAATTTCATTACCGCATATCCAACTCCGAAGGTGCCTTCATAGGAAAGAAGCTCTCCCTTTATTTCATTGCCCTCCATTGCTCCAAGCATTATATAATAAGACCTTAACCCGCATTCTCCAGCGTTTTCAACCATTTCTGGATTTATATCAAATACTCCTGCTACATCACCCTTTGTTAATAGACTTATTATATCGCGATCAAATTTTTCTCCATAGGGATTATAATCATAAGGTCCTTCATCTTTAAGATGATGTGAAAGATCACCACTTCCAATAAACACAGCATTCTCATTACCTTCCTCTACTGCCTCTTTAATGAGTTTACCAAATTTATACAATTGAATTGGGCTAAGTCCCCCATATGTAATATGAACAAGCTTAAAAGAATCATATTTATTTACTACAAAATACAGTGGAACTATGGTACCATGATCTAATTCATATTTTCTATCGTATTTTTTAAGAAAACTTGTACTTACTCCTACTGTTGGAATATTATTTTTGTGTGACTTATCCATAATTTTTCCTGTTAAATCCATGTCTATTTCAAAATTCATAGAAATATTTAACGCCCCAAATTGCTTTAAACTTCCTGAAATAGAACTTTCAAAAGATAGCGCTATTGCATCTGAAAACATAGTCCCATGTGGTGTCACTACTATTATTACCTCTGGTTTTAAATCAGCTATTTCACCTCCGATACGCTGGCAGGCATCATATGTATTTTTTATCTTTTTTTCCTCTCCACGGCCCACCTCTGGAATTATTATAGGGGGATGTGGCATTGTAACATAAGCTATTATTTTTCCCATTATAATCACCTCTCCTATTTATTACTTTAAGTCTCATTTAAATATATATGAAATCAGTATGCTAGTCTATTCTAGCCTAGTCTATTCTAGCATGGTCTATTTTCATGTACCTAAATATTTTACCCACTACTTAATGTTCATATCCATAAAAATTAATTCTGGATATTCTTTGAATTTTATGCTATAAAAAAGAATTTAGCAGTAAGTTAAATAGAATAAATTTATATCAAACTAAAAATTGTAATATTACAACAATTCGAATACCGTTTAAACCGTATCTACAGTAAGCATAGAAAAGCATGAAGAGTAAAATATCGTAATTATATTAATAAATCCATGAATTCACTTGTATTTTAACTTAAATGAATGAATTTCAAATTGAAGTCCTCGATGCAATACTATATAATAGATAAATATTGTAATGATAAATTCTATTATAGAGGTGTATTTATGTTTTCAAAATTAAGAGAACTACTAATAGGGAAGACACTAAAAACAGAAGAATTAGAGGGAGAAAAATTAAATGTTTTTTGGGGACTACCTATATTATCAAGTGATGCCGTTTCTTCTGTTGCATATGCAGGGGAAGAAGTTTTAATTGTGTTAATTGGCGTTATAGGTCTTATAGCATATCAATATATGTTTTATGCCGCGCTGTGTATTGTAATACTATTATTTATACTTGTTTTTTCCTACAGGCAGACTATTGATAGCTACCCCTGTGGTGGAGGCTCATATATAGTTGCAAAGGATAATCTCGGTACAATACCTGGACTTACTGCCGGAGCAGCACTTTCTGTAGATTATATACTGACAGTTGCTGTTAGTATATGTGCTGGAACTGCTGCAATAACTTCAGCACTACCCTCCTTGCTTCCCCATAAAGTAGCTATAGCTCTTGCTATGTTATTCTTCATAACAATTGGTAACTTAAGAGGAGTGAAAGAATCATCCAAACTTTTTGGAGTTCCAACATACTTATTTATTTTTTCTTGCGTAGTGCTTATTATCACTGGCATTGTAAAGCACTTTATTTTTGGAATTACACCAGCACCACTTTATCCAATACCACAACAAGTAGGTGACCTTACACTGTTCCTGTTTCTTAGAGCATTTGCTTCAGGTTGTACTGCATTATCGGGAGTTGAAGCGGTAAGTAATGGTATACCTAATTTTAAAGAACCATCACAAAAGAATGCAAAAGCTGTTTTGGGTTTGCTAGCTTTTTTAGTTCTATTTATTTTTGGTGGGTTATCTTTTCTAGCAACAATTTATCATCCAGTACCTCATGCAGATGTGACAGTATTTGCTCAAATTGCCGAGCAAGTTTTCGGAAAAAGCATTATGTTTTACATTATGCAAATTGCCACTGCATTAATATTAGTAATGGCTGCAAATACAGCCTATGCAGGTCTACCACTTTTACTTTCTATAATGGCAAAGGATGGATATGCGCCAAGGCAATTTTCTCAAAGAGGAAAGCGACTAAGTTTCTCAAATGGAATAATACTATTAGGATCAGCTGCTGCTATTTTAATTATTGTGTTTCAAGGCGATACTCATTTACTTCTGCCTTTATACGCAGTAGGTGTATTTTTATCTTTTACACTTTCACAAGTTGGAATGTTCCTAAAGTGGGAAAGAAGCAGAACACCTGGTTATAGACATAAGGCATTTATAAATGGATTAGGTGCTCTAATAACTTTTATTACAGTAATACTCATAGGTATAACAAAGTTTTTCCACGGTGCTTGGATAGTTTGTATTGTAATACCTGTACTTGTTTATCTTATGGTTAAGGTTAAGCAACATTATACCAAGATTGCAGCACAACTTAAATTATCCTTAGAACAAAGACCTAATGAAGGCGCTACAACGAATAACAATCAACATGTAATAATACTTGTAGGGTCCTTAAATAAATCAACTTTAAAAGCATTAAACTGTGCTAGGTGTTTATCAAAAAACGTTGTTGCCTTTCATGTATCAACTGATGATGACGTTACCGAAAAATTAGAAAGAAAATGGAAAGAGTATAATCCTGGAATCCCATTAATAATAAAACATTCTTCTTATAGGGACATAATGAAACCATTAATGACTTTTATAGAATCTGAAGAACGTGCTTCAAAACATGGAGAAACTGTTACAGTTGTAATATCACAATTTGTTATTACTAAGTGGTGGCATAATATACTTCATAACCAAACATCATATTTTATAAAGAGTATGCTATATAAAAATAGGAATGTGGCAGTGCTTACTGTCCCATATATAATAGAAGAGTAGAAACTCCAAAATATACAAAAATGGATTCCTTGGAATTCACTTTTGTATTTAAGAACATAAAGAGCTATCTTACTCTGGAAATTAATTTCTAGAGTAAGATAGCTCTTTATGTTTTATTTGATATTAGTCTTAAACTTCCCTTGTTGCCTGCTTTAAGTATTCTAATTCCTCTCCTTGTAGATAGATAGAAAGTTTTTCAAATACAGTTTTGTGATAATCATTTAACCATGCCTTTTCTTCAAATGTTAATAGTGAAACATCTATAACATCTAAGTCTATAGGACATAGTGTTAAAGTCTCAAACTTCATAAATTGTCCACCATATAATGTGTTTTCGATTTCTTGAACAACAACTAAGTTTTCTATTCTTATACCATGTTTTCCTGCCTTATAAACTCCTGGTTCGTTGGACACTACCATTCCCTTTTCAAGCTTAATTACATTTGGTACCACAGATATTCTATGTGGGCCTTCATGAACATTTAAAAAGAAGCCTACTCCATGTCCTGTTCCATGTTTATAATCCATGCCTGCATTCCAAAGTGGTATTCTAGCAATAATATCTAAATTTGAACCAGTAGTTCCATATAAAAATCTTTGCAATGTTAAATCGATCATTCCTCTTAATACTAAGGTGAAATCTGTTTTTTCTTCATCAGTTAATGGTCCTACAGCTAGTGTTCTTGTAATATCAGTTGTTCCATCTAAGTATTGAGCGCCAGAATCTAATAAATATAGACTCTCTTGCATAATAGTAGCCTGATCCTTTTGCGTAGCAGAGTAGTGAGGCATAGAAGCATTTGCCCGGTAAGCTGAAATAGATGCAAAGCTTAAGTCATAGAAATTTTCTCCTGCTCTTCTTATTTCTTCAATTTTATCCGATGCTTCTATTTCTGTAATATTACGGGTCTTTATGGTTTTCTTTAGCCAACTAATAAATTTAACCATAGCCACACCATCGCGTACCATTGCTTTCCTGACATTTTCAATTTGAATATCATTCTTTATAGCCTTAAATCTTGTAGTTATATCCATAGCCTCTATAATTTTAATCTTTACAGCGCTGTATATCCAAGTGCTAGTTCTTGCTGCATCAAGTAATATTGCTCCAGCTTTAATTCCTCTTAAAAATTCCCCTATGCTATCGTAAGGTATTATTTCTACATTAGCCTTTTCAAGCTCTGCTCTAACAACTGAATTGATTTTTTTATCATCTATAAATAGATAATATTTTCCCTCTGAAATCAATGCATAAGCTATAGTTAGTGGGTTACATTTTACATCTCTTGCTCTAATGTTTAATAGCCATGCTATGTCATCAAGGCCAGATATAACATAATAGTCTGCCCCCATAGTCTTCATTTCAAGAACTACCTTAGCAAGTTTTGATTCTCTAGACTCCCCTGCAAAGGCTACATCATGCAAAACTACCTGACTACAAGGTCTTTGAGGTCTATCCTTCCATATTATATCTATTAAATCTTCATTAACCTCATAGGTAAATTCACTACTTTCTAAAGCCTTCTTAAGGCTTCTAAAATACTCTACTGAAATAACCTTACCATCAAAAGCAATCTTTGCTTCCTTATTAAGATTTTGTTTCAAAAATGCCTCAACAGTTGGAACGCCATTCTCTCCCATTCTAAATAGAGTTACTCCAGTACCAATCAATTGATTTTCTGCTTGTATAAAATATCTTCCATCTGTCCATAAGCCGGCCTCAGTTAAAGTGATAATTGCAGTTCCAGCAGAACCAGTAAATCCTGTTATAAAAGTTCTAGCAGTATAGTGTTCTGCTACGTATTCACTTTGATGTGGATCTGAACTAGGTACAATGCATGCATCTATGCCTCTTTTTCTCATCTCAACTCTTAACTCTTCAACTCTTTCTTTAACGCCCATTACCTTCACCTCATTAAATTGTAAACGTTTATTTACAATATTTTTTTATTACAGACATTATTATAACATAAAAAGACAGTATTATTATATGATGTCTTTTATTAAAACTATCCTAGCAGGAGCACCGTCTACTCCTTTAATCTTAAGTGGCAACGCACACATGAAATACTCATCCTCTTTTATTTCTTTTAGTCTAACGCCTTCTATGATAGTTATCCCATTTCTAAAAAGAATTTTATGAGTTTCATGCTCTGGCTGAGCCCTTTCTATTCCAAGGGAATCTATTGCCACACCAATTATGCCCTTTTCTGCTAAATACTCTGCTCCACTCTTTTCAACATAAACAAAATCAGGCTGAAATTCTTCTGAAAAGGAATTTCTAGTTTTAAGTAATAAGAATTCACCAGATTTAATATTTTTATTTACAAGATCCTCTTTTGTTATCCCGTCTACTATCTTAGTTAGATCTATTACTCTACACTTTGTAATCAATTTATTTAAATCAATAGATTCAATAGTAGCTCCCATATCATCTACGTGATATGGGGCATCAATATGAGTTCCTGTATGCACGTTCATGTACATACTAGATTCATTAATGCTATCCTTTGGAATTTTCCTCTCGAATTTAATTACTGGCCTTTTTTCCTCTATATTCTTGTACACTCCCATAGTTTTTTCAATAGTCATAGATATATCATATATAACCATGTTTTCCCTCCTTAATCAGACGCGGTATTCCACCACTGTCTACCATCTTTTTCAATTAAATCTATTGCTCCCTGGGGTCCCGAGGTCCCTGCTTGATAATTAGGACACGTAGAAATATTATTCTCATATTGCTTTTCAATGCTTTCAATAAATTCCCAAGAATATTGGAGTTCATCCCATCTAGTAAATAGTGATGAGTTATTTCTAATCGCTTCAAGTATTAGCCTCTCATAGGCCTCAGGTGAGTCGTTTAAACACCTACAACTTTGACAATAATCTAGTTGAACCTTTTCCATCTTAAATTCACTACCAGGCTTCTTTGCATTTATCTGAAAGAAAAACCCCTCTTCTGGCTGAATTTTTAAAACTAAAAGATTATGAGGAATATTATTAAACTCCTTATAATAATTAATGCCAGGAAGTTTTTTAAACTGAATAACTATCTCAGTACTTTTATTATTCATCCTTTTTCCTGCTCTTATATATATGGGGACTCCTCCCCATCGAAAATTATCTATATAAGTCTTAAGTGCTATAAAAGTATCCGTATTAGACGTTGCGGAAACTCTATCTTCTTCTCTATACCCCACAACTTTCGCTCCTTCAACTTCTCCCGCTCCGTATTGGCCACGAACAATATTTTCTTTAAAAGACTCAGCGGTAAAAGGTCTGAGTGATCTTAGTGCCTTCACTTTTTCGTCCCTTATAGATTCAGGTTCAAAGTCTATTGGAGGTTCCATGGCAATCATAGTTAGCATTTGTAATATATGATTTTGAAGCATATCTTTTAATATACCTGCATTCTCATAATATGCACCTCTGCTCTCTACGCCTAAAAGCTCACTCGCGGTAATTTGAATATTATCTATATGGTTTGCATTCCATAATGGTTCAAATAATGAGTTCCCAAATCTAATTGCCAATATGTTTTGAATCATTTCCTTTCCCAAATAGTGATCTATTCTAAATAAATCTTCTTCTGGTATAAGCTTTGATATATTATGATTTAATATCCTAGCTGTTTCAAGGCTTGATCCAAAAGGCTTTTCAATCATTATCCTCTGCCAGCCAATGGCTTTTGAAACCATAGCATTGCTTTTTAAATTTCTAATTATACCTTCAAAAAACTCTGGCGCAACGGCTAAATAATATAATCTTTTGCCTCCAGTTGAATATTTTTTCTCCATTGTTTCCAAAAACATATCCAAATCGGCATAACCTTGATTATCAGAGGTAAAATCAAAGTTTTTATAGAAAATCCGATTACTGAATTTAACCCATAACTCTTCATTTAGTGAAAATCTAGAGAATTTTTCTACAGATTCATGCATTTCTTCTCTATATTGCTCATTTGTTTTTTCACGTCTTCCTATAGCTACAATTGTAAAATTTTCAGGTAATTTTTCTTCGTACATTAAACTGAAAATAGCGGGAATAAGTTTTCTTTTTGTCAAATCACCGGTTCCACCAAAAATTACAAATATACTAGAAAGCTCTTTATCAATATTTGTCTCCATTAAAAGTGCCCCTTCCTAATATTCTTTATTAACGCACTATTCACTATATATAACAGGCTTTAATCATATAATTAATATAACATAAAGTAATGATTGTTAGCAAATATAACTTGTCCATTACGCTATCACTTTAAATCTTTATTCTTCAATAATAAAGAACTTTAGCTTATTAGGTTAATCATATTCTTTTTCTCTCATTAATGCAATATTTTACAGACTTCTTGCTATTTTTTAGGTAAAACAACCATAAGGTTATTTCATTTGATATTTAATTTCAATATATCAATAATATGGCAACATGCTATATTCAGACAGTGAAATATGCTATACTTCAATTATCAGTAACTAAAGGAGGTAATGTCCTATGAGATTCGGTTTTATAATTTCTTTGATCTTTGCTATTTTAGTGGCTTTATTCGGTATTCAGAATGCCGCAGTGATATCTGTTAGTTTCTTTTACACAACATTTAATATTTCTTTGGCTCTTGTAATTTTTATATCTACAATTATAGGTGCTATAGTGGTGACTTTATTAGGACTACAAAAGGAGTTTAAACTAAGTCGTGGCAATAAGCAACTAACAAAAGAAGCTAAGAATTTTGAAGCTGACATTGAAACCGCTAAAAATGAAAAAGCAGTTTTAAAAATCGAGAATGAAACTTTTAAAGGCAAAACGGAAGCGCTAGAAACTAAAATACAAGATTTAGAAGCTAAAATTCAAGATTTGGAAACTAAAGTAGAGGTTTTAGGGACTACAAATAATACATTGAGTAATGAAATAAATACATTAAACTTAGAAAATACTAGGCTTAATACGCTATCTACAAATGAGTCAAATAATTTAAATAAGGAACTATAAAGACTTTTCTGCTTACCATAAAAAAATAAGCATCAGTAGCTATTTATAAAATGGACCCTATAAGGTAGACAGTTAAAAAAAGAGGCATAGTTGTCTCAAAATTAACTGATTCTACTTTGTAGGGTCTTTTTTGTTATACTTAATACATTAAGTT
>NZ_JAHLEF010000006.1 GCF_018861755.1 Clostridium sp. CF012
TGTAAAATCCTTAATGCTCATTTATCCACCTCTAATCTTTATTCCATTATACATAGAAAAACCCTATAGCGTAGGTTTTTTTAAATCGTCTACTCTATAGGGTACATTTTATAGCGAGTTTGCATTTTTTAGTATCTTTCACTAAAATTAGTTTAGAATTACTTGGCGACGTGAAAGCATTCTAGCAATATATACTTGACCTTATAGCATAATATAAGAAAAAACTCTTAATCAAAATTCATTCTCTATTTCCAATCTTTATCTATAATATCCCACATCATTTTTCCAACCCTAGATATAGTAGTTATTCCATAAACATTGTTAGGCAAGTTGTTAGCCATTACTGTAAAAAGAAATTTTCCCTTTTCAAGCATCATTATCGTTGTATCATTTTCAACAGTTTCAAGACTACCCCCTTTATTTGCAATATTCACTTGAACCTGCTTTGGTACGTAAAAAGGTAATTTATTTGTAACTTGTTGTTTTTTCAATATTCTTAAAAGCAAATCGCTATTTTCTTCATTTAAGTATTGTTTTAAATATAGTAGTTTAAAACACTTACTTAAGTCAAAACTACTAGTAGTATTTTCTGATTCATCTTGTTCTAATTTTATGTCAGTTGTAATCCTTTTCAAATCAGTGTTTTTAAGCCCCATATTCGCAAACAATTCGTTTACTCGCTGCATGCCCAAAATTTCAATTATTTTATTTGCTGCAGTATTATCACTTTGTATGAGCATTGCTATTAATAAGTCAGATAGTGAATATTCTTTTCCTGAAAATTCATGTATAATTCCATTTGAACCCTGGGTCTTATCCCCTGCTTCTATTTTAATTTTGGATTGTAGATCTATTTTTCCAGCCTCTACTTCTTTAAGCAAAATCATAGCTAGTGGCAATTTTATGCATCCAGCCGATACCATTGCTTTATTCTCATTCAGTCCATAAAGATATCCACTTTTTATTTCTTCAAAATAAAAACTATAAGTACCTTCTCTTGTCTCTAAATACTTCTTTATTACTTTCATAATATCCTCCTAGTTTTTATCTGGAGTACAGCAATCAAGAACTAGCGATCAACGATTATTGTACTCCATATTTTAATGTTATTATAAAGTGGCCTATTAGTCTCCAAAGGAAATTCCAATACTTCTAGCTACTTTAACTAATTCGCCGCAGGGGTCTACATTTTTGGTATCTCCTATAACATTTTCTAAATGTGCATAAGAAATCTTATTTCCTGTAAGACAAACCATATTTCCAAATTTCCCAGTGTTAATTAAATCCACAGCCGCAACACCATACCTAGTAGCAAGCATTCTATCAAAAGATGATGTTATTCCACCTCTTTGAATATGACCAAGGACCGTACATCTAATTTCATGATTTTTTACTAGCTCTTCTAACTGGTAAGCTAATTTGTTACCTATTCCACCTAGTCTAATTGGATCTGGGCTATCTTCAACTATTTTACTAACTACAACGTTTCCGCCTTTTTCCTTTGCACCTTCTGCAACCACAATAATACTAAATAATTTCCCTTCTTTTTCACGCTCTTCTATCTTCTCAACAATTTTGCAAATATCAAAATCTATTTCAGGTATTAAAATTACATCCGCCGATCCTGAAACTCCAGACTCTAGTGCAATCCAACCTGCATTTCTTCCCATTACTTCAAGTATCATTATTCTATGATGTGATTCAGCTGTAGTGTGAAGTCTATCAAGGGCATCTGTTGCCACCCCTACTGCAGTATTAAATCCAAAGGTAAAATCTGTAGATGCTAAATCATTGTCTATAGTTTTCGGAACGCCTATTACCTTAACACCTCTTCTGCCAAAATCTCTTGCGCTTGTAAGTGTACCATCTCCTCCGATAACAATTAGAGCATCCACACCTTCTTTTCTCATGTTTTCAATTGCTACGTCTGATACATCTTTTTTAACCTCAATACCATTCTCTTCAATAGTATAATCAAACAAATTATCTTTATTAGAACAATATAATATAGTTCCACCTTTATGTTGAATTCCAGACACTGTTTCTAGTGTTAGTGGCATGGTTTCATTCCTATATAGCCCTCTATATCCAAATCTATAACCAACTACTTCATAGCCATAATTTAAAATGGCATTACGAGTAACGGCCCTAATTACCGCATTTAATCCCGGGCAATCTCCCCCACCAGTTAATACTCCAATTTTTTTTATTTTCTGTGACATATACATTCCCCCAAACTCTATTTGACTTATTATACACCTTATAGTGGAAAATATAAATGAAACGCCGCCATTAGTGAAATATTCTCAACTTTTCACAAATAGCATAGCTTAATAAAATAAAACATCATAATTAAAGAATATATTGGCTAAAAAAGGAGAAGAATTAAATATTACCGGAATATTGTGTAGCACATTAAATATTAAAACAACATATTAGCTCAATTATTAACTAAAGCCAATGAAATTAATCATCAGCTTTAGTCCTAAAAACATTATTATTTATAAGGAAATAGTACCAATTTTAATTAAAAATAACAATGCTATACCCAAAATTATTCTATAAATTGCGAAAACCTTCATAGGTTTTTTCTTTAAATAAGCAACAAACCTTTCAACCACAATTAATGCAACTAAAAAGGCCGTTACAAACCCAATAAACAAAGTAATCATTTCACCACTACTAAAATTCATTCCACTTTTATATAGTGTTAGTGTTGCAGCTCCTATCATTGTAGGTATGGCTAAAAAGAATGAAAACTCTGTTGCAGCAACTGTAGAAATACCACTTACCCAAGCTCCCATTATAGTTGATGCCGACCTAGACATACCCGGCCATAGTGCTAAACATTGATAACACCCTATTCTAAATGCTTGTTTAATGTTTATGTGCTCTATTTTTTCCGTTGTATCCTTATGCCTAAATTTGTCTTCTATAATAATCATTAGAATTCCGCCAACTACTAAACCCACCGCTACAGTGCCTGCATTAAAAAGGTATTCACCTATTTTATCATTTAGAAGAAACCCAAAAGCTGCAGCTGGTATAAACGCAACTATAATATTAGTCCAAAACTTAATTCCTGATGGTCTTCCCTTAAAAAAATCCACAACTGAATTCCATATTTTATTCCAATATAAAACTATAATTGCAAGAATAGCCCCGAGTTGTATGACTACCTCAAATGAATTTGCAAATGGTCCTTTGAAATTTATAATATTTCCCACAATTATCATATGCCCCGTGGAGGAAATAGGTATAAATTCTGTTACTCCTTCAACTATAGCTATTACTATAGCTCTTAGCACTAATATAACGTTTAATTCCATGTATTATCCGCTCCTTATAGCAATAATTTATAAAATCTTTTTTAATTATACTATATTCAAGCAGTGAACATAGTTAGAATTATTATTTATTGTTTAAATGTTTATTTTTCTATTACCACTTCCCTCTGCATCGTCTTACCATCTTGTGATAATTTAATAGAATTTAGTCCTTTGATAATTTGTAATTCAAAATAAGTATCAACCTTTATGTAGTCACCCTCATTGATGCTTATGAAATACTTTGTAATCATATAACTATTCTTAAAGGCTCCAACGGTAAAGTTTTCTACTTCTTTTGTGTCATTTTTCAAATCTCTCTTTGCAAATATTAAAGTTGGATTTTTGTCCACACCTGTATTCACATATTCTATTTTTGGAGATATTTTAAACACTTGCGGATTATTAACAAAGATAGTAGGTTGAATAAACCCCTCCTTTGTTTCTATCTTAGGAAACTGATTTTCTTTCAAAAAAGTAAGTTTGGAATTACTCTTGAGCTCTCCATACTTATTATTATCCACAGATATACTATAGCTTTCATAGTAACTCTTCATACTCGTAACATATTTTTTGTTATCTTTTAGAGAAACAATTTTAACTTTGTCTATTCCCTTGTTTATTATTTCAACAGCGCCAAGTGGAATATCTGCATCTGTCATATAAGATCCATTGACACCATCTATCATTATCCATTTTTTGTATTTATCACTCCATATTTCACATACATTAAAGTATGATTTACCTTTGACTTTACTATCATTGTTTCTTAATACTCCACGACGTACATTGATTTCAATAGAAGCTAAACACTCCTCATATATAGTTGCATAATCACTATCTGATATTTTAGTTCCATCAGAAGCTACTTGCATTATTTCTAAAGCGTTTTTATCACTAGTCATTGAGGTGCTTTGTGCTTTTACTTTCCCATTAATAAATTCCATAATTTTTAAAGAGTTATCAAGTTGATCAGCCTTTTTATCTATAAGTTTATCTAGTCCATAGGTTTTTTTAAGTTTTGATAAGTTTTCATTCTGTGGATTTAGATAATAAAAATGAATATTATCTCCAGTGTAAAAATTTTCCCATTTGTTGATTTTTAAACCATCCTGCTTATTGCTCGAATCAGTTCTTACTTTAAAATTCCAAAAAATTAAAGCCGCTATTATAACAGTAAAAATTAAAATCCTATAAAGAACACTCTTTTTTCTCATAATTCCTCCTTGTTTTTTAACTGGTTATATAATAGTTATAAAGTGCTATATAACCTAGAATAAATTAACATTTATCTAATGAGTATAACATATTTAAATCTAAAATCACATAAAAAACCCCACGGGATTTATCACAATCTTTGCCGTGAGGTTTTTGTATTATATACTTATGGGCCCAGCTTGTTTTATACTTTCTGAAATTCCTTTAAATTTACTGAAGTTCATAGTAAATTTAGCGGCTAATTCACTAGCTTTTAAATTATACTGTTTTTTATCTCCCCATGTGTTTTCTGGATTTAATATTTCAGAGGGAACATTTGGTACTGCTACTGGCACCGCTACTTTAAATATTGGATGCTGTGTATACTTCATATCCTTAAGCGTTCCATCAAGAGCTGCTTTTACCATGGCTCTTGTATACGATAGTTTCATTCTTGATCCTACACCATATCCTCCACCACTCCAACCTGTATTTATCAAGAATACGTCTGTTTCATGTTTATCTATCCTCTCACCTAAAAGTTTTGCATAAACTGATGGCTTCATTAGCATAAAAGGTTCTCCAAAGCAAGATGAAAAAGTGGCTTTTGGCTGCGTAATTCCTCGTTCTGTACCAGCAAGTTTACTTGTATATCCCGAAATGAAATGGTACATGGCAGCTTCCTTTGAAAGCTTTGAAATTGGTGGAATAACTCCAAAAGCATCTGCTGTTAAAAATATTATGGTACTTGGATGTCCACCAATTCCACTGAGTTCTGCATTTGGGATATGCTCTAGTGGGTATGCTCCCCTAGTATTCTCCGTTAAGCTACCGTCATCATAATCAGGCATCTTGTCCTCATCAAGCACAACATTTTCAAGCAAGGAACCAAATTTTAATGCCGAGTAAATTTCACTTTCTTTATTTTTATCTAATTTTATAGTTTTAGCATAGCATCCGCCTTCAAAGTTGAACACTCCACTATCACACCAACCATGTTCATCGTCACCAATAAGCTTTCTTTCTGGATCTGCGGACAAGGTAGTTTTTCCTGTACCTGACAAGCCAAAAAATACTGCCGTTTCTCCATTTTTACCAATATTTGCAGAACAATGCATTGGGAATACACCTCTTAGTGGCAATAAAAAATTCATTATTGAAAAAATAGATTTTTTAATTTCTCCTGAATACTGCGTTCCACCAATTAACACAATTTTCTTATCAAAATTCACTATAATAAAAGCTTCTGAGTTTATTCCATCCTCTGCTCCTTTTGCCTTAAATCCGGGGGCGGCTATAACTGTGAATTCCGCCTTGTGATGATCTAGCATAGCTTTATCCAATCTTCTAAACAATTGATTAGAAAGCAAAGCCTCTGATGCAAGCTCATTTACCACCCTAATAGGTAATTTATATTCTTCCATGGCACCCACGTAACCATCAAACACAAATATATCTTTATCACTTAAATATTTACACACTTGAAGATACAAATTATCAAAAATATTTTCTTCTATAGGTAAATTTACCTCTCCCCAATTTATTAATTTCACAACACTTTCTTGTGAAACTATAAACCTATCCTTAGGTGATCTTCCTGTATATTTTCCTGTTTTTACTGCCAATGCACCTGTTTCTGTTAAAGTACCTTCTCCCTTTTGCAATGCAAAACTTACTAAGTCGGATACCGGTAAATTCCTATATATTTTCTTTGATGTTTTTATGTTCAAATAATTTAAGTTTTCTAAACAATCCACAATATTACCCCCAATTACTATATTCACGAGCTTATTAATTTTTGTTATTATAATAATATATTACAACATTTTGGTGAAAATGCAAGAAAAAAATTACTAAAACACTAATTTAATAGTTTTATGAATACGTTCCTTCATTATGCTAACTTATCGCCGTTATAGCATACTCTTTTTATATTTTATGATACACTAATATATTTTATGATTATTGATTCCTTATTGAGGCTATAACTAATCTAATCCCACATGTGTGAGTAGAAATTCTAAATCCACTCACCTCTATTTTTCTACTTCTAAGTAATTTATTACATGAAAATATTGTTAAATATTTGTCAAAATGAAGAATAACAGCTTTTAAAAATCACGCAATAAAAATAAAGTATATATTAAATCAAATATATTTGATTTAATATATACTTTATTTACTTATGCTATACATTCAAGTAAATAACAAGTACACTTATTTATTTGAATGTGCCTTACCTAATAAAATAGTGTAAACTCAGGAATTTTTAATTCTTGATTGTCTTTGCCCTTAGCATAGCTTTCTTTTAATTTCTGAGCCTTATCATAATTCTCCACAATGATTTTTTTAGTGTCGTCACTATAAGAGTTATTTAAATTCTTATATGCTTTACTTATATAATAAAACCCTCTATCTAAATTCTGTTCAAAAGTTATATAATAACACCCAGCATTATTTAAAGTCATAATATCTTGATCATCTGCTTGATATGCATCATCCATTTCCACTTTAGCTTCCACTTGCTTATTTTCAGTCATGTATATAGTTGCTAAGGTTCGATGATATTTAGGCACAATTCCATTTAATTTACTACATATCTTCAAAATCTCTATTGCATCCAATATGTTTTTATCAGCTAGCTTTATTAAGGCCATATTGTATTTTATCTCTGCATCCTGTGGCTTTACAATTGATGCCAAATTAAAATATTCTAGCGCTTTTGCACTATTATCAGCCTTGTACCAATAATAATTTGCTAAATTAAGCATTATATTATAATTATAAGGCTCTTTAGTTAATGCAGTTCTAAAATAAGGTTCTGCTGCTAATTTCAGAGACTCTTCCTTCAATATTTCTGGCATTAAAAATCCATAGTTATCTGGGTACTCGCCATTAAGCTGGATAGATTTATTACAGGATTCTTTAGCCTTTTTATAATCTTTCTTATAAAGATAATACCAACCCGCGCTATGATAGGCTCTGTAATCATTTGGATGTTCTAAAATCATATTTTCAATTAGTTTATCAGACTTTTCAAGTTCATCCATATTTTTGTAAATATTTGCTTTTATTAATTCAATTTGCATGTTTCCTACATCTTTACCTGAGAGTTCACTAATTAATTTATTTGCTTGGTCTACAGTGTCCAAACTAAGGGAATATATCTTAGCTAACCACATTTTATATGATAAATCATTAGGGTATTTTTTTGAAAGCTCAGTTATATTTTGCAATAGAAAATCCTTATTATATAATGCTGCCTGGGCTAAAACATCATATATCTTGTATTCGTCCTTATTTAATTCCCAGGCATTTTTTAATTCAATATATCCTTTTTCCCATTTTCCCGTAAGCATTAGCATTCTAGAATATTCTGCAATATCATAAGAAGATTTTACATCTACTGGATACCTTGTCATAAGTTCATTTGCACTTTCAACCTTTTTATTTCCCATATAAACAGTAAACATAGTTTTTATTAAACTCTTATCTTTAGGGTATTTCTTTAAAGCAATCTCCCCCTCTTTTAGTGCCTGCTCATATTTTCCATTTATAAATTGTGTAAAAACCATAAGATTATAGCTCTCACTATCTATCTGTTTATACTTCTTTGAGATATCAATATATTTTAATGAGTTCTTTAAATCATTTTTAACAGAATAGACTTCAGCTATTTTAATATCCCATTTTGGTGAAAGTTTATCTATTTCTGCAATTTCACTATATTTTTCAATAGCTAAATCATATTCCTGTGCGAAAAAATGTTTTTCAGCCTCGGAAGCTAATTTACTTAAATCTGGTGTTCTTTGTGTTATAGTTATTAAAGTAATGCTTATAACTGTAATACATAGAACAAGTAAATACAGCGCTATTTTTTTAACCCCTAACTCTTTTAGTATACTATTATTTAATATAGACTTTAGTTTACCTAATTTCGCCATAACCTCACCTCTTTTAAATATATTTCTAACACGCTCCTAATTTCATGTATAAATTAATTAAATTTTCTTTCAATATGCACTATAGTCATATTTTAACAAATGCACAGTTAAAAAGCTAGAGTATTTAAAAAGCGTTACATTAATAAGTTAGACAATTAAACAATAATGTTATAAAATTGTATTGAATTAAATATAAAATTATTTATTGCAAGGCACAATACACTGATATATAATGGGGGTGTTATTTTTGAAAAGATCACGTAAACGAAAATTAAATAAAAAAAAGGCAATAAGAAATATCTCTTTACTACTATTTCTTTCTGTAATTTTAACCACCGTTGTGGTTAAAACTATTTCTTTTTCTTTGAAGAAGCTTAATACAAACCAGGTTATTTCTAATGATAAAAAAAAGAAGCTTCCTATTGATAAGGATAATCCTAATAATAACAATAAACCTGTGAACCCTCCCCCAGTAGATAAACCTACCGTGGTAGATAAATCTCCTGTGGTGAAAAATACTGAAGTACTCCTCTCTGCTGTGGGAGACTGCACTATAGGAACTGATAGTAAATTTAGTTATGCTACTAGTCTTCCTGCTATGGTAACAAAGGATAATAATGATTTTTCTTATTATTTTGAAAATGTATATAGTATTTTAAGTCGTGACGATGTTACCATTGCTAATTTAGAAACAACCTTTACAGATTCAAATGACAAAGAAGAAAAGCAATTTAACTTCAAAGCCACCAGCGATTTTGCTAAAACGTTAACTTTAGGCTCTATTGAAGGAGTTAATCTTTCTAACAACCATATTTATGATTATAAAAAAAAAGGATTTCAAGATACAAAACTTGCCCTTGAAAACGAAAAGATTAAATACTTTGGAGAGGGATCGAAGTGGATAACGAAAATAAAAGAGCAGCCCTTTGGATTTTTAGGTTATAGAGGATGGTCCACAGACCAAAATTTTCTTAATAAGTTAAAGAAGGATATACTTGAATTAAAAAAGACTAACTCAGTTATAGTTATAAACTTTCACTGGGGGAATGAAAGTCAGTATTATCCTATAGATGCACAAAAGCAGCTTGCGCGTTTTGCTATTGATAACGGTGCAGATATAATCCTGGGACACCACCCTCATGTAATTCAAGGTATTGAACAATATAAAGGCAGGATTATTGCCTATAGCTTAGGAAATTTCTGTTTTGGTGGAAACTCTAATCCGCGCGATAAGAATACCTTTATTTTTCAAAGTAATTTAAAGTTCACTAATAATAATTTAACCTCCATTGGTGTACGTGTTATCCCTTGTAGTATATCCTCAGTAGAATACAAAAATGACTATCGCCCAACGCCACTTAAAGGTGAGGCTAAGGTAAATCTCTTAAGTAGCTTAAATAAACTCTCACGGAATTCAGGTTTTAAAATAAGTGATGAGTTTTTCTATATAAAGGTAAATAATAATAACTAATTGAATAATTTCAATTAAAAGCTTACAATAAACAATACTTAGGTTAATAAGTACAATTAAAGGATGTGTTTGAAATTAAAATTCGGTCATTACTCAGTATACTCGCTTCAAAATTTATTATGAAATTATCGAAGGTTTTATTTAAAGGTGGCACAAATTTTCCCGGTAAAATTGCATTAAAGCTTGACCCTGATATTTTGAAAACCATAGCTAATAATTATGAGGTCATACTTATAACCGGTACCAATGGAAAAACCACCACCACAAGCATGATTTATAGCATCATAAAGGCTAGTAATAAACCAGTAATTACTAATAATACTGGTGCAAATATGTATACGGGAATAGTTGCTTGTTTTATTTCTAATTATTCCTTTAAAAAATCTTCAGTGAAAAAAATTGCTATTATAGAAGTAGATGAAGCCAATCTTAAGTTTGTAACAGATTATATATCCCCAACTGTTATTACTATTACAAATCTATTTAGAGATCAATTGGACAGATATGGGGAGGTATACACAACTCTTAAGAAAATATTGGAGGGTGTAGAAAAAACTCCTACTTCCACTCTTATTCTTAATGGCGATGAATCCCTACTTGGAAACTTAAACCTTAAGAACCCAATAATATACTATGGTTTTGGAACTAAGGTTAATGAAAACAGAATTGTAGATATAAATGCAGATGCTAAGTTTTGTACAATTTGTAAAGCTCCCTATGAATATAACTTTATTACCTATAACCATCTAGGTGATTTCTATTGTAGCAAATGTGGATATAAGCGTCCAGAACTTACATATTCCATAGATAAAATTATTGAACTTTCCACCAGTGGTTCTAAGGTTCATATAAATAATAAAGAGTATTACATAAACCAACCAGGTACTTATAATATATATAATGCACTATGTGCATATTCCGTAGCTAAGGCTCTGGGCATCGACGATAATATTATAGAGCACGCTCTTAAAACTGTAGCTAGCAGCTTTGGTAGACAAGAGACCTTAAATATTGAAGGCACCGAGGTTAAAATAATATTAGTTAAAAATCCTGCAGGTTATGATGAAGCTGTAAACACTATTAATCTGGACAAGAGGAGAATAAATTTATCTCTTCTACTAAATGATAATTATGCAGATGGAAAAGATGTTTCTTGGATTTGGGACGTAAATTTCGAACGTTTGACTTCACTTAATATTAATAAAATAATGATAGCTGGAATAAGATTGTACGATATGGCAATAAGGCTTAAAGTAGCTGGCTTTCCAGCAGAATCCTTCCTCTTATGTAAAGACGAAGAAGCCCTACTACATCAAATTAAATCTTGTGATGGCGAAATAGTTTATATACTGGCTACCTACACTGCTATGATAGACCTCAGAAAATTTTTACATGCTAAAGGCTATATAGATAAGATTTGGTAGTAAATTAAAATAAATTTAAAGATTTAAAATTCAAATAGAGGTGAATAATATGGAAATTAATATTTGTCATTTATACCCAGACCTATTAAATGTATATGGAGATGTAGGAAATATCTTAATATTAAAGCATAGAGCGGAAAAGCGAGATATAAAAGTAAATATTGTTAATATATCCATGGATGATATTTTTAATGCAGAGGCTTATGATATTGTATTTTTCGGTGGAGGACAAGACTATGAGCAAGCCATAGTTTCCCCTAACCTAATAGAATTTAAGAAATCTGCTATTGAGGACTATATACAAAGTGGAAAAGTATTTTTAGCCATTTGTGGAGGATATCAATTGCTTGGGAAATATTATACTACTCCTGATGGCGAAAAGCTTGAGGGTCTTGGTATTTTAGATATTTACACTGAAGGCGGAGATAAACGTTTCATAGGAAATACTGTTATTCATAATGAAGCTTTTGATGAAACCTATGTAGGTTTCGAAAATCATTCTGGAAGAACATATATTAATGACTTAAAACCACTTGGAAAAGTTTTAGTTGGCTATGGTAACAACGGAGAAGATGGTAATGAGGGTTGCGTTTATAAAAACACCTATTGTACTTATTTTCATGGCTCTCTCTTATCTAAAAATCCCGAACTTGCGGACAGGATGCTTTCACTAGCATTAAACAACAAGTATAATGAGGTAGCTCTAACAACCCTTGACGATAGTTTAGAACTTAAAGCTAAAGAATTCATAATTAATAGAGAAACTTCAAGTAAATAGAAATAGAAATAGAAATATAAAAATAGATAGAAGATCTTTTTTAATAAGTCCATATGTTTAGAGTAAAAAAAAGATGTAGGTTTAGGAAACTCCTAAATCTACATCTTTTTTTCTAATTGCAACGCTAAACTAAAATACTTTATAGACTCAGCTACACTACCAAGTTTATGGTACATACTTCCCATTTCTAAGTAACGCATATATATATCTTGCTTCCCACCAAACTTTAATAGAGAATCTAAAGATAAATTCATATACATTTCTGCGCAAGAGGACTGCCCCTGTCTATCAAGAATAATAGCTTTAAAATAATAGCCTTTTTCAATGAATTTAATATCATCTAAATTAATTGCATAATTTAAAACTTCATCAGAAATAGTCTTTGCTAGCTCCAATACTTCATTTTCAATAAGCTCATTAACACAATCCAGCATAAAGCTAACTAGTCCTATCATATTATCCCTAGGATAGCAGTCCAGGCCCTTATTTATATATTCAATCCCTCTATTTTTCATATTACAGTCAAACATTGTGGAGCCATAATTGTAAATAGCTTTTGCCTTACTGGAAACCTTATCCTTATATAACACATATGACTTTTTTTCATATTCTTCAAACTTGTCATTTTTCATTCTTATAGATAACAGTGCCAACATATGATATATTTCAGCTGCCTTAAATTCCGTATCAACATACTCTAGCAAATCTAATAATGTTATTCCAACTTCATAAGCCTGCTCATAATTTTTAAGCATTATATTACAAGCCGCTTCATTATAAGTGACAATAATTAAATTTTTGTAATTAATAATTTCACTGTCCCGAAGCCTTCGCCTAACATTACAATAGTAGCTGGATGCTTGAAGATATTCTTCTTTTATATATAAATGTCTCGCCATGTCTATATAGTAACTCAACCGGTTATCCTCAATAGTCGTTTTTAAATATAAATCATAATACTCTGAAGTAATTAATTGCGTCTTCTCAAAGTCTCTTTTATTCAAATAAAAATTAAACAACATGTGTATTAGTTCAATAGCTAAGTCATAGTAATTATACTTCTGTGCAAATTCCAAATTATAGCATGCTTTAGATTCAAACTCAGCATCCGTAGAATCCTGGTCGCTTATGGCCTGCTCCCTCAATGCCTCAATATTTTCCTCCACTTGTTCAAATACATTTTCATTTAAATATGCAATATCAATGTCCAATTTTTTGCTAATTAATTCTAGTACCCAAGGCTCTGCCATAACCTTGTTGTTTTCTATACAACTCATTTTAGATACTGAGATTTTGTCATCGCACATCTCTCTCAGGGTATAACCTTTATATATTCTAGTCCTTTTTATCTTTTCTCCCGTTGATAATATCTCCATTCTCATCACCTATCTACAGATTAAATAACTATTCTATGAATCTGGCCATAAAATAGTTTCATTAAAATTATTTAATTATTCCTAGTTTGTTAAATAATTCCACGCCCTCGTTTAGATATTTAGCTGCATCCTTATCTCTGCCAGAATCAATATAAAACTTTCCAAGCATTATAGATATCTCAGCCGCTTCCTTTACTTGCTCCTGCGCTCTTACAAAATTTAGTGCTAGTAATAAAGTGTTTTCTGCTTCATTCATATTGCTGTCTAATAAATCAATTCTATATTTTAATAAATAATATTGGCGTAATGCACTATGATTGCCATCTTCTACAAATTCTAAAATTTGTTGCAGTGCTTCCTTAGCTTTATCTATATCCTTAAGCTTGATATAATTTTCACATATATTAGCTAACGTATCTATAAGCTTTGAATCATTACTCTTTTGTCTAATTTCCTTGGCTTTATTTAAGTGTATAAAGGATTGTTCCATGTTTTCAAACTCATAAAACAATTTTCCTAAATTGTTCTCTATTTCAGAGATATAGTTTAAGTTATCAATTTCATAAAATACTTTCAATGTACTCTTTGAATACTTTATAGCATTTTTAATATCGCCTTTTTCATTATATTCATTTGCGAGTAATAAAAGTGAATTAGCATATTCTTTCTTACTATCTATTTGCTTAAATTTTTCTTGTGCTAAAAATGAATATTTTATAGCATTCTCCACATTTTCTAATTTAAAATAAGTGTACCCTATATAGTAATATATTTCACCGAGTAAAAAATCATTTCCCATTTCGTTGTCTATAAAAACCTTTTCAGCTTGTTGGAAATAGCTCGAAGCTGATTGATAGCCCTTAAGTTCTAGTGCTATTTTTCCGAGTTTTAGAAAAGTCTTAATTATTTCTTCATAAGAGTTATTTTTGATAAAGATAACATTTGAGGAAAGAAAAACTTGCTGAGCTGATGCTATCTCATTCCTATCCATGTATATATCCCCTATTAAGGATAAGTTTCTTGCTTTTCTATATTCCAATTTGTATTTTTCAGAATAATATAGTGATTTTTCGATGTTTTGCTCAGCCTGTACTAAATCGCTATTTAAAATAAGCGCTTCAGCAATATTTTCATAATACAAACATATCTTTTCAGCTTGAGTTTCTTCTGACTCCATTAGGTACTCAACAGTTGTATTCAAAGTATTTGCTAAATATTCTAATAAATCCATGCTAGGATTAGATTTGCTAGACTCAACAAGACTAATTTGTCCTGGAGTTATTCTATCTCCTGCAAGGTCTTTTAATGTCATATTAAGCTCTTTTCTTTTCCGCTTTATCTTTTCACCTAAAGACAATATTTCCATAATCACGCTTCCTTTACTGGATGGTATATAGATACTCTTATTATTTAAAACACCCTTAGACAATTTTAATTCAATTATAACATAGTTTCCATTTAAACTGCAAAATATTTGAATAAAATATGGAATTTTCAGTATTAAAATTAAAAACTCCAAACCATATATTTTAAAATATGATTTGGAGACTTTTAGAGCTCTTTATAAAATATAATCCTTTACGCTATCATACATATCTTCTGCCATGTTTTTTACCATCTTACCAGTTTTTCTAACTCTTCTTTTTGTGCTTCTATCCATATTAGGAGCAAGCATTGAAGCTGCAACCACTCCAATTATAGCGCCTGTTGTAATTGTTGATATAAATTTACCACGCATAAGTAACACATCCTTTCTTTATTTGTTCTTTATAGCATGTGCATTTTTAAAATAATTAGTCTATTTATTGCCTTCTAATAAAAAAATAATAAAATCCATTTTTTCTGTGCCTGTAAAATTATTTATTAAATCTTTAGCGGCTTGTGGATTTATGTTATATTCACTAACAATTTCATCATATCCGTAGACCTTTATTACTTGGTTATTCTTTTCACAATAATCTAAGTTCAAAACAATTATGTTTTTTTCTCCCCTTGGAGCTATTTTCAAAATCTCTTCTTTTACTTCCACACTTGCTACATTTATATTATTTTTTGTTAGCCACTTTTCTACAGTCTTATCTGAATTTATCCCTAATTTTTCTTTACATTTTTCATCAACAAGCTCATTAAATAAATCTCCGGTGTGACTATCTACCTTTACAAATATAATTTCAAGTCCACTTTTCATGAGTTCTTGCATTTTCCTGTAATATTCCTTAGAGGATTCCTCTTTCCTCTCCCAAAAACCTGTAGCATGGTAGCAAATACCTACATAATCATGAAATATTACTACCTTCTTTTCACCTATGGACATGGCATACTGAGCCCCTTTTATTGAACCTTCTAGTTCCCCTGCAATTTGTCTTATATTTTTTGCTGAATCACTTTTTCCAGCTCCACTCTCTATATGTACAACTATATCCTTTTGCACAGCCACCATTCCATAAGAATACTCCTCTGTAGAGGAATTATAGCTACCATCAACATAAACATGAAGGCAATCTTCTGGGTAAGTGTTATCTACTTTTTTAAGTGAGTTTCCTGCATAACTTAAGAACTTTTCAGCTTCGCTTATACCCTCAAAGCTCTTATATTTAGCGCCCTTTACGCCTTTTACATATTTTAAGCACTCTGCCCAAGTGTTAACTATTCTATTTTCTATTTTTTCATTAGTACTAGAATTGAAGCCTTCTTTTATTGCATAAACTTTCTTTCCCATATTATCCATTCTCCTTATCATAAATCTATCATAAATAAATTATACAACAAATCATAAATTTATCAATTGCATTTTTTACATTATTTACATTTCCAAATTATATGAGGATCGTTGGACAAGTCCTTATAAAAATATTATAATAGCCCTTATAGCCCATATCGCTTGAATAATGCAAGCTTTAAATTAGTAAAAATAATAAAAGATATATAATACGAAAGGATGGTGAATGATGCGATGATACGACTATATTAAAGATATAGTGGTTTTCTCGCTTCGAGCTTATGAATAAAATTAAAAACAAGTATATTTTGCTTCCTGCTATCACTGCAATTTTTTCGTTAGTATTTCTCATATTTGTGAGTAATACCTTCAAAATATCTAAAGATAAATTATATGTTGATTTTCTTAAAGATACTACCGCAAGTAATATCTCCACTGTATATGTAACAACTTCTCCTAAAATTCAAGTTAAACTTAAAGATGGCACCATATATCAAACTGATAATCCAAGAACAAATAATTTCAAAGAAAATTTATTAAAAAGTGGCATAAATGTTTCAGAGCAAACTCTAACAAATCCTGCTGAAATAGCTTCCATTGCAGGTTTTGTGATATCACTCATAATACTTGGAATTATGGCCTTCAAATCTTCAAAGATAAAAACTAAAAGCATGTTCTCAGCTACAAATCTTGATGTGACCGCTGTAGAAGATATAGGTTTTAACTTTGAAAATGTAGCAGGCAACGAAGAAGCTAAAGATAGTGTACAAGATGTAGTAGATTTCCTTAAAAATCCTGAAAAATATTCTACCTATGGTGCTAGAATGCCAAAGGGAATAATTTTATACGGAGATCCAGGAACCGGTAAAACCTTACTTGCAAAAGCTGTAGCTGGTGAAGCAAATGTTCCTTTTTATGCTGTCTCGGGTTCTGATTTCGTACAGATATATGTAGGGGTAGGTGCCGGAAGGATTAGAAGCTTATTTAAGAAAGCAAGAAGTCATGGTCGTGCAGTTATCTTTATTGATGAGATTGATGCTATTGGTAAGAAAAGAGATAATGGAAGTGGTGGTGGTTCTGACGAAAAAGATCAGACTCTTAACGCTCTTCTAACAGAAATGTCTGGTTTTAATGAAACAGAAGGCATAGTTATAATTGCAGCGACTAACAGACTTGATATGCTAGATCCTGCTCTACTGCGTCCTGGCCGTTTTGATAGGCATATTGAAGTTACCTTGCCTGATGTATCTGCCAGAGAGAAAATTTTAAAACTTCACCTTAAAAATAAACCTATTAAGGATATAGATTATGGTGAATGGGCACATAAAACTTCATATTTTTCAGGTGCAAAGCTAGAGAACTTAACTAATGAAGCTGCTATTATTGCTTGTAAGGAGAATTCTTCATTTATTGAAAATGATCATTTGGATAAAGCTTATTCAATAATGCTAGCTGGTTATGAAAAAGTTGATAGAGGTTATATTAAAGCTGAAGATAGAAAAATCACTGCCTTCCATGAAGCAGGACATGCTTTAATTTCACTTAAGATGCTACCAAAGGACAAAATATCTAAAGTTACTATAATTCCAACTACCAAAGGTGCAGGTGGCTATACTTTAAGTATTCCTGAAGATAAACTATATCTAAACAAGGAACATTTAAAGAAAAAAATAATGGTACTTTTAGGTGGTAGAGCTGCTGAAGAAATTATTTTTGGTCAAGACTCTGTAACCACCGGTGCTTGCAATGACCTTCAAAGAAGTACACAGCTTGTAACAAACATGGTAACGGAATATGGTATGGGTGAAGCACTTGGACTACTTACTATAGACAAACTAAGTGATTCAGGTCTTGCAAATCAAGAAGCAGTATTTTCAGAATGTAAAAATTTAATTTCAGAATTATATGAAGAGGTTAAAACTATTCTAAGGGATGGAAAAGAATCACTAGTGGCTGTTACAGATTTGTTAATCCAGAAAGAAACTATATATTACGAAGATCTAATTAATATTATTGGAGACAAAAGCCATAATGTAGCCTAAAGGCATACAGCCCCCCAAGGTATAACCCTGGGGGGCTGTATGCCTAGTAAAACCCTGTGGAACTTGCTCGCCTCACTAACCTTCTGCTCTAAAACTAACTAAAAATGCTATAAGCATTCCACCAAGAAGTCCACCTACATGAGCAAAATTATCAATGTTTGGTAGCGTGGCCCCTATAAATATATTTATGAATATAACTGATAAAATACTTCTTATAAAAGCATTCCCAGTTTTACCTTTAGACTTAATTGCAAAAACAAGTACTGCTCCCAGTAGTCCAAAGATTGCACCGGAGGCTCCAATGGAAACACTTGTTGAAAATATATAGCTAAATATAGATGCGCATATGCCGGAGATTAAATAAATAGCTATATACTTAGCCTTCCCATAAACCTTTTCAACCATTGGCCCAATTGCATAAAGTGAATACATATTCACACCTAAATGTACAATGCCACCATGCAAAAACATACAAGAAACAAGCCTATAATATTGTCCCTTTTGGATTAGCTCATTAACTTTCGCCCCAAGTAAAATTAGAACATTAGTGTCACTATTAAATATGCTCCCGTTTGCATAAACATAACTCAAATAAGCTGTAATCAGATACATTATAACATTTATAGCTATAATCCCCAGTGTAATCCAAGGTTTAGTCTCTAAACTTTTTTCACTATCGCTTTGCAAATTATTATTGCTCATGACGCTAGCTAGTTCCTGTACAACCTGCAAATTCACATCTTCAGAATAGTTTACTTTTTTATCTTTTAGCTCTACGCGAATCAATGGTTTTTCCAATAGATTATTTATTGATAGAGCTTTTGTATCACTTTCCATGCTAAATTCATCCTCAGAAAACAATATATATATATTATTTTTATCTTCTGGAATATCATATTGTTTTAATTCATGTAGGCTTTCCCCCGTAATAAATATTAATCGATAGGAAGCCCCATTAATGTCTTTGCTCACTGTCCAAAGCTCAGAATTACCATCCGCACTTCTAATATCCTCTAATAAGTACCCATATTGCTGGGTAATTCCCCTTATAACGATTTTTATATTTTTTTCTTTCATATTTTACTCCTATAGAGTGGCCCCCCCCCGGGGGGGGGGGGGGCGGCGAGGGGGGCGCCGCCCGCCGCGGGGGGGGGGGGGGGTTGTTTTTTTTTTTTTTTATTTACACCATTCTCCCGCCCCCCCCGTTGTTCGGGCCACACCCACCGCCGCCCACTCCCCCACGTGGGTGGCACTCTTTTCATATTATTGATTTCACTACAATATTTTGGTATTGTAGTAAATCTATTTCATAAAATTTAATAGGTTTCCTAGTCTCAGCTTCATAAAGCACCCTTAGTACAGGCCTATCAGGAAAATTCTTGTTTTGCTTAATCACATATCCTTCAATTCCGTTTGACAGCCTTAAGCAAACACCTAATGGAAATACTGAAAAGGTTTCTTTGAATTTTTGTACTACCTCTTCCTCAAAGGCATTTCCACATCCTGCTAGAATTAACTCATAAGCATCGCTAGGGTTAAATTTTTCTCTATAAGTTCTATCATTACTTACAGCATCATAAGCGTCACAAATACAAATTATTTTTGCAAACTTAGAAATTTCATTGCTAACAAGCCCAAAAGGATATCCGTTGCCATCAACCCTTTCATGGTGATGTTCCACTGCTTTTAAAACTTCAGTAGACATAGAAAAATTCTGTTCCAAAATATTTCTTCCATAAGTAGGGTGCTTCTTAATCTCTTCAAACTCTTCAGCTGTCAGTTTGCCTGGTTTAGTTATAATGTCTTTAGAAATTTGTGTTTTACCTATATCATGGAGGATTGCTCCAATGCTCAGTTCTTTTAATTCACTTTCCTTAAGATTCATTGACATTCCAAGAAAAATAGCCATAATTCCAGTATCTATAGAGTGAAGATAGGTATAATTATCATAAGTTTGAATATCGTACAAACTCTTATTTACATCACCCATCTCGATAATGTAATTAACTAAGTCCTCCACTACTGCTAAGGAATCCTTGGTACCTTTCTTATTTCCCGCAGTTACATTTTTCATTATCTTAGACATATTTTTCATGGTTATTGCTTTTAAATCACTTAACTTTTCATCTTCTATTGATATATCATCTAACCGAGCATCTTCTACGTATACATAAAAAACTCCTAAATCTTTTAGTTTTTCAATATATTGCTCCGTTAATTTAACTCCTGTTCTAAGCAAGATGCTTCCATCATTTGTAAATATATTTCGCCCTAAAATTTCATCAACCTTTACTCTATTAATAAATTCAAGTCTCATTGCAAGCTCCTATACTATTTGTATTCGTCTTCTTTTCCTTTGATTTTTTCAAAAACTTCCCTTAGTTCTTGCTTTATTAATTCACATATTTCAATTATAGCTTCACGAACAACCATATGTTCTTTTGAATAGTTGAACCTAACTACCCATGTTGGATTATACTCATCATCAATAGCCTCAATAGCATATCCTTTATTCTTAAAGGCTTCTTCATTAAAATAATCATAAATTGCTGAAAATTGCCACTCCTCCACATCATCATGGGTATCAAAAAACAAGTTTATGAGTTCTCCATAATAATTTAATTTTGTAACGAACTCCGCACCTTCAGAAGCTTCATAGCTTCCAATTTCCTTAATAAATTGATTAGTATCTTTATCTATTTCCATTAGTACCAATGAAGAAAATTGCATAAACCTCATCCTCTCTTATTTTTTACATTTACCACAATCCCTGCAAATTCCTTTTAAATAAACATGACTTTCTGTAAGCGTTATTCCGGTCTTTGCTTTTATTTGTTCTTCTATTTGTGGTATTGGGCAATCAATAACCATTTCCTTATGACATAAATCACACTGGATTATATGTTTATGAGGATTGGTAATTAGGGTATAGTTATACATATTGTTTCCCAAGTCAAATTTATTTAAAATTTTCTTACTTTCAAGCAAATCTAGAGTCCTATATACCGTGGACAAGTCTATTTTTATATTGTCCTTTGTAAGTATAGAATTTATGAGATTTGCATTTATAGCCTCACTACTTGCAAGTATTATTTCTAATATATTTATTCTTGGTTTAGTAACCTTAATATTATTCTCTTTTAAATATGAAATCACATTCATTTACATCACCTTACTACATTATTATAACAATTATAACAATTATAATATTACCTCAATCCTGCCCTCAATACAAGCAGTGCTTTAAATATTACCCTAAAATTTTATTTATAACCTTTGCTCTATTACATTAATACCAAAACAGTACAATATGATTTAGACCGAATATTGAAATAATTCTTTTCATAATATAGCTCCCATCTTACAAAAGGCTCCTACAAAAGTAGAAGCCTTTCTAAATCAACTAAAATGGTTTACCCACAAAAGTAGGTTTATCCACAAAAATGGATTAATTATTTGCTTTCCTTCAAAATTGCTACTAAGAAACTCCACATTCTATCAGTTGAAGATATACTTAGGTGCTCTTTAGGAGTGTGTACATCGTAAATGTTAGGTCCGAAAGATATTTGATCAATCTTACCTCCAAATTTTTCACTAATTAATCCACACTCAAGACCTGCATGTATAGCCGCTATTTCAGGCTTATTGCCATTTATATCATTATATACTTTTTCTAATATAGTCCTTATCTCAGAGTTTGGATTATATTGCCATTCTGGATAATCAGATTGAAATTCAATAGTTGCTCCTGTCATTTCTGCAAGTACTATAGTTTCATCACATATTGCTTTCTTCAAAGTCCTTACAGAACTTCTTACTGCAGAGTCAAATACTATCTCTTTATCAGATGTGGTAAGAACTCCTATATTGGTTGAACTTTGTACCAGGCCAGCAATAGCCATACTCATATTCTTAACTCCATTTGGAATGAGTAAAAGTATTTGAAGTGCTTTTGTTGCAGTCTCATCAGAAAAAGTTCTCTTTACTTTCTCGCTTAGTATTTCCATTGCTAAATTAACTTCTGGATCAGTTGAAGCTAGTTCATCTTTTAATATAGTATTCCACTGTGCTATTTTCTCAACAACTATTGCTTTATCATTTTCTCTAAACAATATAATAGTATCAGCTTCACGAGGAATTGCGTTATTTTTAGCTCCTCCATTTACAGCATTTATTTTAAAATCAATAACTGATTTTAAATCCATTAAGAAACGTCCCATAAGTTTTATAGCGTTTCCTCGTTCTTTATTGATTTCCATTCCAGAGTGGCCACCGTTTAAACCTATTAATTTAATTTCACCGTTTATAAAGCTTTTATCTGCTTCTTCCCAAGTTATTGGAAGTTTTATTTTTTCTCTTACTCCGCCAGCACAACTTACTAAAAGTTTGCCTTCTTCTTCTGAATCTATATTTATTAATATTCTTCCATCTAAATTTTTAGGGTCTATAGCCTGAGCTCCGCCCATACCTGTTTCTTCTTCAGTAGTTACTAATAATTCTAGTGGTGGATGAGGCATATCAGTAGACGCAAGCACTGCAAGACCATAGGCTACTGCAATACCATTGTCAGCACCTAAAGTAGTGCCATTCGCTCTTAAAAAATCTCCTTCTACAATAAACTCAATAGGATCCTTTTCAAAATCATGAACTGTTGCTGTATTTTTTTCGCAAACCATGTCCATATGTCCTTGAAGTATTATAACTTTAGATTTCTCATAACCAATAGTTCCTGGCTTTTTAATTATAACGTTTAGTGCTTTATCTTGTATTACCTTTAAATTGTGTTTTTTAGCAAAGCCTACTAACCAATCACTTATTGCTTTCTCGTTGCCAGATCCTCTTGGAATTTCATTCATCTCTTTAAAATATTTAAATGCCTCATATGAATTTAAACCTTTTAATTTTTCTAACATTTTCATCATCCTTTCTTTTAAAAAAACATCATCTTTAGCCCAAAAATTATTAAGATTATTCCCCCAATATAGTCTGCATATCGGCCTACAATTTCTATCTTTTTTAGATATCTAGAAACTATAAAGGCGAGTGTAGACATTATAAGAGTTATTCCCCCAATAAATAATGTATCTTTAAATAATATAACCTTTGTTATATTATTTAATACCGTAAATCCTACCACCATTGCATCTATACTTACAGACATTCCTAAAATAAAATACATCTTAGGTTTCAGAAGTGGACACTTTTCGCCCTTTTCAAAGCCGTCTTTAATCATAACCACTCCAACGAAAGATATAATAATACCTCCAATTATGCTTGGCAATATAGCTACGTATGTGTTGAAAAGGAATCCGGCATAAGCACCTATATATGAAAATAAAAATTGAAATAACCCAAAGGTAATAATAAAGGCCATCTTATTTACTAATTTAGTTTGACTGTTTAAGCCTATACATAAAGCTACTCCAAAAGCATCTAAAGACAGCGCTAAAGCAATTGTAAATAATGGGTATAGCTCCATAAATTCTCCCCCCAAAATAATCCTCTACAATATACTTAGTCTAATACCTTTATTATTATTCCAATTTTTTAATTCATCATGTATAGCTTTTCATATACCATTATCGATTATTCTGGCTTTCTTGTCAACTGTGGTTTAATAAAGTATTAATTTAATTATTAGTTGTGCATATTGCTTCTTATGGATTATAATATAAATGGACTTATACTAAGGAGGTGCTAATTTGCTTTCAATATATAGCAGTGAAGAAAATAGACAATTAACAAAACTAGAAAATATAGAACCAGGTTGCTGGATTAATATGATAGATCCGTCAAATGAAGAATTAATATTCGTATCTAAAAAGGCCAATGTACCTATGGATTTTTTAAAGGCTGCTTTAGATGAAGAGGAAACCTCTCGTATTGATATAGATGATTGCACCTTAATTATCGTGGATATTCCTTTTACTGATATGGATGATAACTCTTTAACATATGATACTTACCCTTTAGCTATGATACATACTGATAAAGTTATAATTACAGTCTGTTTAAAGAATAGCAAAATATTATCAGATTTCACTGAAAGAAAGATTGGCTCCTTCTTTACTTTTAAGCGTTCAAGATTCATGCTGCAAATTTTATATAGAATTGCAAACTATTATTTAATATACCTAAGACAAATTGATAAGAAGAGCTATATAGTAGAAAAGCAATTGCATAAATCTTTAAAGAATAAAGAGCTTCTTCAACTATTGGCCCTGGAAAAATCTCTTGTGTACTTTTCTACTTCTTTAAGGGGAAATGAAGTCACCTTAGAAAAAATGCTTAAACTAGACATTCTTGAAAAGTATGAAGATGATAATGACGTACTAGAGGATGTTATTATAGAAAACAGACAGGCAATAGAGATGTGTACTATTTATAGTAATATTTTAAGTGGTACTATGGGTGCCTATGCTTCTGTTATATCAAATAACCTTAATATAGTAATGAAATTACTAGCTGCCATTACTATAGTTATGGCTATACCTAATATGATTTCCGGGCTATTTGGTATGAATGTAACTGGAGTACCCTTCGGTACTACTGGTGTAGGCTTAGGCTTTTGGTATGTGGTTGCAATAGTTGGGCTTCTAGGTGTATTTGTTGTTTATTACTTAAATAAGAAAGATATGTTTTAACTAAACCACGCTTACAGTGTAAGCATGGTTTATTATTCTTTATAAATATGTTATTTTATATCTTAAATTTTTGTATTAAGGTATTCAATTCATCCGACAATTCTGCTTGTCTTTGTGCTGACCTCGCAACTTCTTTAATTGCAATAGTTGTTTCATCTACACCATTTAGTATTCCTTCTGAGCTTACCGCTGACTGCTCTGCTGTAGTAGATACGGTTTCAATTGCTAAGTTAGTTTGCTTTATAGCGCTAAGTATTTGGGTTGTACCACTTGCAATTTCTTCTGACATTGCTTTAACAAAGGCTGCTCTTGCTCATATTTTACTGCAGTTTCTAAAAATAATTCATAATCAGGATTCACATTGTTATCAATAAAAGCTAGTATATCTTGGGTGTTATTAGAAAGATTTTTGAAAGCACTATTTACTTGAATTATAACATTTTGTATATTTGAAACATTCTTTGATGATTGCTCTGCAAGTTTACGTATTTCATCCGCTACTACAGCAAAGCCTTTTCCCATTTCACCAGCTCTTGCTGACTCAATAGCTGCATTTAATGCTAAAAGATTTGTTTGAGCGGCAATATTTGCGATAGAATCAGCCATTACTTTAATTTCTTCAACAACTTTCCCATCCTCTATTGCTTTCAATATATTAGTTTGCTTTTCTTTATATATCTTTTTAGAAATATCTATTGCTCTTAACCCTTTATCTTTTATTTCTGCTGCGCGAGCCTGAATTTCATTAGAAGCTTTATCTCCCTCCTTTGCTTTGTTTGAAAGCTCAGTGGAATTTGAAGTTATCTCCTCAATTGATGCATTTACTTCTTCCGACGTTGCACTCAAATTTTTAGTACCAGATGCTATCTCTTTTGTAGCTTCATTAATATTATTTATTTTTGTGGAAATTCCCTCTATTGTTACGGAGATTTCTTCACTTGAACTACTCATATTGCTAGAGCTTGAGATTATTGTTGAAATAAGCTTTCGAGTGTTTTCAGCGGCTTTATTTAAAGCTTTAGATAATTTCCCAATTTCATCTTTTGAATTCAGATCTATCCTTTGGGTCAAATCACCACTTCCCATAGCATCCGCAAATGTTAAAACCTTATTTATCTGTTTTGATATTGAAGTTGATATCAAAACTCCAAGTACTACTGCAAAAATAAAACCAAATATCAAAAATTCTCCTTTAACTCCCCCACTTTTCTCAAATGCATTAAATTATCTTCATACATTAAAGTTGAATTTGTATTGATTTTTTTTATTTGTGACATCCCAATAAATCCGACAATTCCCATAACAAATGAAATTAACAAAAAACATAATATAAGTTTTTGTGCAATTTTAATATTTTTAAATATTTTCATAGAACTTTCCCCCACAATTTATATTTATGTTAGTCGTACTGAAACTACCACGCCTAAATGCATGGTGTTCTTAGGTACTAAATAACTTTCTTTAATATCACGAGTGACATTACCACTAATTATTTTCCCTAGCAATTTCACTACCAAGCAATCCGTTGACCACACTCGCGGTAGTATGCCGCCCGTTTCAAGACGTTTTATTTTATTCTAAATTCCTACACTACTTAAATTTTCTAATCCTTGCAATCTTACAATTTCTCTATTATGTAGCTCTAAAAACTTGTCAAAACCTTTGCTACAATTATCAAGATGTATGCAGCATAAATCTTCACTTACATTTTTAATTAAATATGCTGAATATATATCTCTTTGGACTTTGATTTGTTTGCCATTATACTCAAAATAATTCCACCTTTGAGATAACTTCTTTTTATTATATTGTTGGTTTAAGTGATTGTACTGCGAAGCTTTCACTTGCCTTGTATTAATTTCAATGTATTTTCCACCTTTAGCTTTTAACTTATTATCTAATATTTCTAAAAATTTACTAGGTGCTTTATTTGCTAATGATTTACCGAATCTCTTTTTCTTGTTGAATTTACCAGTTTTCTCATTAGTAGTTGTATTTTTAGCACGTTTTTGTAGCCCTCTAAAATTCATTTGTTCAACATAGACTACGTTGCATTTTTTTACTATTTCATTGGTCATTACATTATGATCTTGCTCTCTTAGGTCCTTTTGTTTCCTATATATGTCCTTAAGCTTATTCTTAGCTTTGATGTATTTCTTTGAATATTTCCATTCTAATTTAGCGCCTTTTTTAATCATACCATCTTCATTAAAATTATTAGGATTAGTGCTTCGTTTACTTCTATCCATGAATCTTTGTATTATTCGTTTTTCATTTTCAATATTTTGTACACGTGGAGCCAATTCATATAACTTAACATCATAATTAGAAACATAAGCTACCGTTTGCGTTCCTATGTCAATTCCGCAATTTCCACTACCTATATAATTTTGGATTTCTCTCGTCTCCTTGTTAAGCTTAGCAGGAACTATTCCCTCTAAAACTATTTGAAGTATATATTTATATTAAGCATTGTTTCAATCTCTAACCCAATCCATTTAAAGGTATTTGTGACCATATCATATCTTATCCCAGTACCATTAGATTTGCCTTCTAATGAATTTACCGGGTTATTCTGGCCTTTGAAATGAACTTGTTCACCCGTACCAAATAGATTTGTTTCTAAAGCTTTCCATACTCTTGATGCAACCTTCTGAGCAGTAAAACTATCTATATTGTCTTTAAATGTATGCTGCGTTAATTTTACATCTTCATGAAGTGAATATTCAGTTAGCCTAAATTCTTTGAGCATTTCATTTTTGATATAAAGATATGGAGCGCAAAGCTTATTAAGCTCTTTCTTATCGCATTTACTTTTATAATTATTTGATAATTCAGATTGATTATTTCTCCATTTTTTAGTTTTACTCATCTCATTATACCTATTTAAGGCTTTACCTAAAATTGAATTATAAATCTTCCTGCCAATTTCAAACCTTCTATCCAATATCTTTTCTTCAAATTTTTCTGTTTTAAGATTTAAATTTAATATGAATCGTTGCTTAGCTTCTTTTTTTGCCACTGAAGTCCACCTCGCATTCCATTAACATCTTGTTTTTGTTCTTACATGTTTTTTAATGCTTTCACTAATACAATAGTTATTAATAATATTTTTCTCATATACCTTGGACAATATACAAAATAATAGAGTTATTTTCATGTTTTATAAATGTTTTTATACACTTATTACTATTTATAATCATTGTCTTGAATATCTTCAAGTGCTATCTATCCCACACCTGAATGAGTGGACTTTCAGCACAAATTCTGTAAAATTAAAAAATGATTTTATCTTGAATACCTATTTTCATTCAACTAACCTAACAATCATGTAAATTATACCCTTTTATTATGTAGAACTTATAAAGATTATTTTCATTTTTCAACAAAATAAAATAATAAAGGGCTATCTCCCTAGAAATCACTTTCTATTTTGAGATAGTCCTTTATTATTTTATTATTCTTTATAAATTTTATTTTTGAATTAATGAGGTTGCTATATTATTACTTATTACCCCTTCTCCACCAAATAAAATTACATTTGTTATCTTTTGTTTAACTAATAACCCTTTCTGCTTACTTATATCCTTATTATCTACAAGTAGTACAGCTGAATTTTTCCTTGCAGCGAGTACCGATCCACTTAAAGCATCTGGAAAATCTTTTCCTGTTGCTACAGTTATAGTGCTACTTGATAAATTAAAGTAATCTACTATCATCATTGATGTTTCATATCTATCTTTTCCACCTAGTCTTACTATTTCTATATTGACATTAAGCTTTTTAATTTCGTTTTCGACATTAGTGCTAATCACTCCTGTTCCACCTATAAGATAAATAGTTGTTGGTTGTAAATTAGTTATATAACTGCGAACACCCGCAGTTAAGGTATCCATACCATTTAATAATACAGGGAGTCCCTTTATATTAGCTATACTTGATATGCTAAGTGCATCTGCAAAATCATTTCCAGTTGCTATAACCATACTAGTACCTTTAGTTATATTTAAATAATCAACAATTTTCTGATTTGTTTCATAACGATCTTTCCCGCCAAGTCTGATTATTTTATACCCTTGCACCGTTAGGTAATCTGCGATTTCACTACTAATGACGCCGGTACCACCTAATATATAGATGTTTTTGGTTTTGCTTAAGTTTGTAGTAATATACTCTAATACACTTTTGCTGTCACTAACAGTTTTATTAACTAATAAGAGTGGTGCATTATATTTATAAGCTAGTCCTGAACCAACTAAGGCATCAGCAAAACCACTTGCTGTAGCGAGTACTACTGCATCTGGTTTAGTAGTAGTATATTGCTCTTTAGCAATAGCAATTGAGGTTTCTATTCTGGTATCTCCAGATAATCTACTTACATATACTTCTAACTTTTGCATAATAGTAAAATCTGAGAAGTGAGTTGTGTTAAAGGTATATGCCATTTTTATTGAATCAAAGCTACCGCCCATATCAACCCATTTCTTAGAAGTAACATCAAAGTAAAAGGCTGATATTTTTGAAGTATCCATTCCTTTAATATCCTCATTACTAAGATTTATTGTTATTCCTACACTCTTACCACTTGCAAAATTATGAATATCACTAACTAAATTATTTTTACTATCATAAATTGACATAACAAAGGTGAAAACTTTGCCATTAGTCTTGCCACCTGTTGGAATATTAACCAACAATGCATTAGCATCTGTTGTAGCCATTATATTTTGTGAAACTTGTAGTGTTCCACCGCTACTTAAAAGGCTTGCATCTATTATACTTGTTGGAATACTTAAAGATGCTGCTTTAGTGTTTATCTTAAAGCTTCCTGTTCCAGTTCCAATAGCACTTGCTGGTATTTGTACTTGAATTTTGCTTTCAGCTTTTGGTTCATCAATTTTAATCACATTAACTTTGTTAATGTCTATCTTTGATGAATCCAAAGTAGCTACAACATTTGAGTTACTGTCTGTTTTGGTTACTACAGGTATTACCGTTTCTGGTGTTGTTACTACTGGTGTTGAACCGCCAGTGCTTATTGAAGTTGAACCGCCAGTGCTTACTGGTGCCACTATTATCTTCCAATTATTACTGTTTGTTGGAGAAATAGTTCCATTATCCTGTACATATTTAAACATCATGTTTCTAACCTGTCCATCATCTCCAAGAACCTTTGCAGAATCATAGAATGTAGCAGCTATTGTAGCTGGACTTCCAGGTACAAAGCCTGCAGCAGCCATGAATCCTCCACCACCATTGTATCTGTAGTTATTTATTGCAACTGTAAATGCATCTGAATCCTTAACTAATTTTCCGTTAAATTTTAGATTCTTTATTCTATTTCCAGATACTACACATCCATTTGAATCAAGTGTAGCTGCTGGCTCAGTTAAGTCAATATCATAACTTGCTCCATATAATTGGTCTAAGTTATAATCTGCTATATTTAATGCAGGATCTTTAACTATTGGATCTGCTGAACTTGATGTTTGTTTATAATATCTTACTGTATATTCCATCCAGTCCTTTATTTGTTTTCCATTCATCTTAACTCCATAAAGGAAATTTTCGTATACATATACTCCCATAATATCCTTAATAGTAATATCACCACCTGGGATATATGCTTTTAAACTTAGTGGAGCTGCTATTGAAAGCTGTGTTCCCGCTGCATCAGCCTGAACTTTGTTTATTAACTCCATTATTTCAGTTGGTTGTGTGATTTGTTTGTCACCTTTATATTCACCTTTAGATTGTCCAAGCACTGTTGCTGTATACTCTAATGTTTTAGCTTGATATGGTGCAATTAAACTTTTTATTGCAGGATCTTCAGCTATAGTGCTACCCATAGTTACGTTTTTAGTAGTTAATCCCGTAACTGTTCCAGTTGCATCAACAGCTATATCAATTTGTGATACCTTTTGTGCCCATTTACCTGGCTCTATTATTGGAACTATCTTTCCATCTGGATTTTTTAAAGTAGTATCAATTAAAGTACTATGTGCATGCCCCGCAACTATAGCATCTATTCCTCTTACCTCCGTGGCCAATGCCTTAGCCTGATTTTCAGGAATAATATCTGCTGCTCCTTCTTCTCCAGTATGTGCAGCTACTATTACAACATCTGCCCCTTCTGCTTTTACTATTGGTACCCATTTTTTAGCTTCATCTACTAAATCATTAAAATGTAATCCATCATAATGAGCTGGATCTTCCCAACTTGGTACAGTTTTTGTTGTAAGACCAAGTATTGCCACCTTAATTGTTTTACCATTAACAACAAAGGATTTAATCGTGTATGGTTCAACGAAATTTGTACCATCAGCTTTATAAATATTAGCTGATAACATATGAATGTTTTTTGCTTTTGCATCTGTTATTACTCTATTTAATGTTGGTAACCCATAATTAAATTCATGATTTCCAAGTGTCATTGTATCATAGCCCATTTCACCCATAACTGCTGCCATTGGATAAACTTTAGCTTTATCTATCATATTATAATAATAAACAAGTGGGGTTCCTTGAATAGTGTCTCCATTATCTATTAGCATAACATTTGGATTTGCTGCTCTCAAACCTTTAACATAAGTTGAAACCTTTGCAAGTCCTTGTCCAGTAGAAGGTTCTGCATTTGTTCCATAATCAAAGTTTAGAACATTTCCATGAACATCTGAAGTTGCTACTACTGAAATGGTTGCTCCATTTGGTGTTGGTATTGTTCCAGTTTTAACTACATCTGCTGCACTATCCACTGCAAGTTCTATAGTTGTACCATAGCAAGTAACTGCAGCTGTTACATCAGCAATATCGCCTACTGCAAGTCCAGCTACAACTGGCATTTTAAATACATTAATGATACCTGTTGAATCTTCTGCCATTGATGCAGCTGCATTGTCTATGCTTGTAAATTTTACATTTTTCACTTTAACTAATTGTCCTTGTATTGAATTTGTAACTTGATTTACTGTAACTTCTTTAGGTGTAACTGTATTACCAGTACTTACTTTTACTACATCAGTACTAGCAGTTGGCGTTACTTCTAGTAAGCCACTAAAAGTTGATAAGTTTCCTGTTACTGTTATTTTATCACCTTTTTTAGCTGTGAAAGTCGTTCCAGCTTTATTATACACACAAATTCCTGCAGTAGGAGCAGCTGCATTATCTTGCATAAATACATTGTTACCATTAACGGCAGAAACGTATCCAGTAAGTATAACTGCTGTTTTAAGTGTAGTTCTAGCTTCTAATATAGTCATTGCTACAGGAGCCACAACTTTCATTTGATTGTCTATTCTATTATTCATTACAACTGTCATTTTGTCTTTAGCTCTGACATCAGCATTTAAAGCATCTCTTACAGTGTAATGTGAATCAACTAAGCTAGTTACTATCTCTGGTACTAAGAACCCTGTAAAAGTGTCCCCGCCAGTTGCCACAAAATCTGGTGCATTTACTTTTAGTGTATCCGTATCTTCTACAATTGAACTATTTTCTTCCCTTACTACACTAATTACCCTTTGTCCTAGTACTTCTGGTGTTGTAATTGTCCCATCTTCAGCAACTACAGCTGCCTTATATGATGGTTTTGAAGAATCATATGTGAATTTAACTCCGGAAATTTGTATTCCTTTACCATCAGTTTGAACAGCTTGTTCAAGAATATATTTAAGCTGTGCTCCTGTCATAGTTGTTGTACAAATCGTGTTATCAAAAGGCATGATGTTGAATATAGTCCCAACAGTTATATCTCCTGCTACAATTGGGCTTAATCTAATTCCACCGTTATTCACCATGCCTACCTCTGCTGGTGACTTAGGATAGTTCTTTACAACATCTGCCATCCAATTTCCAAGTTGTGATTCGCCATAAGGTGAGTCTACTTGGTCTTTAGTTAGAGCTGAAGCATTAGTTCCAATCTTCTCATTAAATATTGGAAGTAATTTCTCACTTGCATCATCAACAATTTTCTTACATTCAGAATCTGTTGCTGTACCTACTGCGGTTGTTAATGCTTTATAATTTGAACCTCTAGGTGAGAAAGTAAGCGCTTTAGTAACAGCATCAACTGTAATTTTTAAATTTATATAGCCTTTACCTGTTGAATTTGCTATTAATGTAGGTACATCCTTACCATCTGCATCTTTATTTACAACATCAGCGATACTATGTGTATGTCCACCAAACACTGCATCTACTCCATGTAATTTATTAACCATAGTATTAAGTGAAGAACCACCGTCATGTACGTCTGCGAGTACTATGTCAATTTTATCTGCACCAGTTTTAGCTCTAAGCTCTGCTGCAACTGTATTAATTTCTGTAGCTGGATCTCTAAAATCAAAAGGAGCTACTAACGCTGGCATAATTATAGTTGGAGCTTCTTGAAGTATAGCCCCTATAACTGCTATTTTCACCCCATCCTTAGTAAATATCTTATAGGGCTCATAGGGTCTAGTATCTTTACCTTTGTCATACATGTTAGCACAAACAATACTATAACTTGCACCAATCATAGTTTCACTATTAATTACATCAAGGCCCCAATCAAATTCATGATTGCCCAGGGCTGTAACTTCCATTCCCATATTTGATAATACCTTTTGAACTGGAACCCCACGTAACACATTAGATACTGGTGTTCCTTGATACATGTCTCCTCCACCAATTATGAGTGTTCTATCTGGATTTGCAGCTTTTACATCTTTAACTACTTTTGCTAGTGCTGCTCCTACAGGTTTTGTATTTGTAGAATCTAAAAGTTGTCCATGAAAATCTGTAATTCCTACTATATCAAAGGTTTTATTTGTGGGTGGTGCATTAGCAGAAACAGTTACTACGCATAGTGATGTTTTAGCTTGATCTTCTGTTGTTACTGTTATTGTGGCAGTACCTTCAGCAACAGCTGTTATTGCTCCACCAGTTGTTACGGTTGCTACCGTGGTGTTATCTGAAGACCAACTTAAATTTTTATTTGTAGCATTAGTTGGAGCTATTGTGGCTACTAATGGTGATGCTTGTCCAACTCCTAGCGCTAGTGTAGCTTTATTTAAAGATACTGCGGTAACGGTTACATCCGTTGCAGCATCTGTATCTTGTAGGATTTTAATATCATCTATTGCCGCATTTCCTACTAACTTAGTAAGTGAAAATCTAACTTGTTTTATATTGCTTTGCAATGTATATGTTTGTATTCCTATTGTAGTTGCAGTTAATTGGATATCTTCTATATTACTCCAATCAGTACCATCACTTTGCTCAACTAATAATTTTGAAGTGCAAACGGATGGTGTGCCACCGCCTTGACCTTTAAGCCAGAAAGTAAGTGTTGCTGGTGCTGTTAAGTTAAAAACAGGAGAAGTAATCTGACTACCTGTAGTGGACTGTAACTTTATAGATGGGGATGCTACTCCAAAATTACCATTAGAGGTATATTGAAATATTGGGGAAGTACCTCCTGTAAAAATCCAACCTGTTGGTATAGTAGCTTCATCTAAAAATGTAGAAGATGTAGCAGGTGCAACAGGCGGTGCTGCTTTTACACTATCAAACCCTTCATTTATAACAGCGATTGTGTCCGCCTTTACATTTTCAGCTCCAATGATCCCACTAAAATTAAATAATACTAATGCTAATGACATTATCGAACTTAGTATCTTTTTCTGTTTCTTTTTAAACATCTAATTCCCTCCAATTTGATATTTTGATTCGTTTTAAATTAGCCTCCAAATAATTATAATTTATTTCTAAGGACACCCCCTTAAGCTCCTTACTAAAATTTAATTATTGTAATTAATTGTAACTTACTTGTAAATATTTTACAATACTTTTTTTAAATCAGTACGTCCAATTAATTAACATATTTTACTTAATATTGACAATTATACAACAAAAAAAAATGTACAAAAGCAAACAATGGGTGTCTGTTTTCATACATTTTTAAATTAAGTTTGGTTCTATTGTTTCTGTAGCATTTAAGTTACCTTCGCGGGGTTCTTGCGTTATTTGTTTGCCGCATCTACTGTCAATATTTCCTTAGCATCAACGTGACACTGATAAATAACTTCATGCCCCTTAGTTGTGGGATGAGGATCCAGATTGCCCGTGAATAAACTGAAATTTGTCAAAGGGTCTATTCCCTGGTAATCATGGAATGCAGTGTATACATCTGCCACTTTATAACCTGTATTTGGAATTCTTATTGTTGTATTTATTCCTTGTATTGCTTGATCAAATATATTATAAAGTGGATCTAGGTGATTTAAAGGGTTATATAAAGTTGTTACATAAACATCTGCATTTGGAGCCAACATCTTTATCATTCCGATTATATAAACCCAATCAGTACCAAATTGTTTCACACCTGACATTATTCCAGATGGAAGTTTGCTCAATGCTATAGTCAATTTCTGCTGATTATTAGGATTACTTATAGCCAATTCCAGATCACTAGCGAATGTAGCCGACGCTGGGTCAAGATTGAATGCAATGGCAAGTCCATTTATGACAGGTGATAGAAGATTATTCCCTCCAACACTTATTGTTATCACCTTAGCTTTGCTTACAGAATTTTTAGTAGTTGCATCATTCTGTAGCTTGCTTAAAAGATCGCTACTTTTGTCTCCTGATTTACCAAGGTTCATAAGCTTAATTCCGACATTTCCCGGAAAAGATTTTAAGTTATTATAGAAAAGATCAACATACCCATGATCCTTCTCTGCGCTCATTCCATAAGTAATAGAGTCTCCAAGCGCAATATAACTATCAGCTGGTATGACTATAGGTATTTCACTTATAATTGCAATTATCTTATCTGCAACTTTCGAAGATACTACAGCCTCTCCACCCAAAACAATTACCCTAGACCCAAACTTCACTTTTGATTTAAGATAATTACCTGTTACTTCAGGTAGAGTTTTATTTACGAGTACCATTGGCGATGATTCTTTTGCTGCTAATACAGACCCTGACAGGGCATCTGCAAATTCATCACCTTTTGGTCCATCCCCTACAGCTACAAAAATTTTATTAAAACTCAGTACACTTTCAAACTCCGCCATAATTAGTGTATTGGTATCAAACCTGTCTTTTCCTCCGATACGTGTTGATCCTGATAATAAATTCTTAACTCCATCTATGATTACTCCTGGGCCACCAATAATATATATTTTGTCAAATTTCTTGTTTAACATATATTGTTTTACTTTATCTGGAAGACTATTCTTTTGAGTAAGAATTATTGGCATTCCCATTTTTGATGCTACTGCCGATATGGACAATGCATCAGGGAAATTTTCTCCTGTTGCAAACACAATTTTACTGCTTGTACCAATTTTTTCTGCTATTTTTACTGATGTCTCATACCTGTCTAGTCCATATATACGTTCTATCTTTGTAATTCCTTCAATCTTTAGTGAATTTTCTATATTTGTGGATACTGCACCCGTTCCGCCAATTATGAATACACTTTCAACTCCGAGCCTCTTAAGTTCTAAAATCACATCTGAATTTAATGAGTCTTTTGGTGTCAAAAGTATAGGAGCCGAAAATTTATTAGCAAGCGGTCCTGCACACAGTGCATCTGCAAAATCATCCCCTCTTGCAATTACTGCATACTGCGATGCTGCCCATCCCTTCTTTGAAATTTCTACCGCTGTCTTGTACCTATCATTACCAGAAATTCTTTCCGCTAGTCCTAAATCAGTTGCAGAAACTTTTTCTCCTACTCCTAAATTAGTTGCAAAAACAGAAGTTACATTTGTTTGTGATAAAATTAAACACAATATAACCAATAGTGAAAATACTCTTTTAATATATCTATTCATTAACCTTTCCCCCTCATTTTTATATTATTCCTGCGTGCACCAATACACACAACTAATATTATATCCCTCATACCATTAATGTTCAAATAAGATATCCATATATACTTATAGCATGACATTAAAGCTGATGGAGATGGGGTTCCAAGTACAGTTGATGTAGCTTACCAATATAGTGCCCTCACGAGCACTATATTTTCATGTGTAAACATTCTATTTTTACGACAAAAAAACTACCCAAAATTTATACTTCTATAAATTTGAGTAGTTTCCTCTTCCCCTAACTGCGTGAATCCGTTTCGACACCTTTCGGGCCCCCCTCGAGGGTCTGCTTTTTATTCATTTAATTGTTTTAGTATAGTGCCAAGTTTCTTATTATATTCTCCATATTTTGTCCAATCTAGATTTCTTTGAGCTTCAAGCGCTTTTAAATATAAATCATTTGCCTGCTTAATTAGTTCGATTTTAGCTTGGATTAATGGCTCTGTAGTAGTTCCCGTTGCACCTGGAACTACTGCATCTGGCGCCTTATACATAAATATTTGCTGTAATCCAGTTTCAATATTATCAACCATCAGTAGCTTGTTGTCGTAAGATAATATTATTTTTTTCATTTCAGGAATACTATTTTTCCCACTAGCTCTTAGATATAGAGGTTCAATATAAAGAAGCGAATTCTTTATTGGTAAAATCACAGTGTCTCCATATTGTACTTTAGATCCTCCTGTATCCCACAAAGAAAGCTGTGCTGAAATTGTAGTATCCTGACTTACTCTCTGATTAAAAAGGTGCGGACTGTAAACTGTTTTTTCTGCTGGAAATTTATTTAGGAACAGTTTACCGTAGTTTCCCACGTCCATTCTAGCACCTAAAATTGCGGTCATATTATATTTTCCCTTTATGTTAAAATATTGTTGTAATATCATTTCTTCACTGTCAGTCCCTGGTAATTTCTGTATGATATATGGTGGAATAGTTGTTTTAACTTCACCCCCTACTACGTTTGCATTCTTAGAAACATCCCAAATATCCTCCCCACTATAAAAGACTCCAGGATCAGTTACATGATATTTCCCGAGTACTGCGCTTTGAATATTAAATATATCAGATGGATATCTAAAATGCTCCTTAAGGTCAGCTGAAATCTCTGACATATCCTTAAAAAACTTAGGATAAATTTTTGAGTAGGTTTGCACAATTGGATCAGTTGTATCCGCGATATAGTAATTTGTAGCCCCATCATACGCATCGATTACAACCTTAACTGAATTTCTAATATAGTTTATTCCATTTTGTGGCTGCGAGTACGGATATTTGTTCGATGTAGTGTAAGCATCAAGCATATAATATACTTTCCCTTCGCTTACAACAACATATGGATCTCGGTCATAAGTTAAAAATGGAGCTATAGTCTTTGCCCTTTCAACTATATTTCTATTAATGATAACTTTACTTGTGCTCTTAATATCCCTTGATAGTAGAAAATTTAGTTCCCCCTTATTTATTGCAAATAAAATTTTATTAATTAAATTCATTTTGATCCCGGCTTTTCCAGCATAATTTGTTACTTTATTAACCTCCCCTTGAGGATAATCAAATTCACTCACATTAGTATTTACTAATGCGTACTGATTTGTTTGTTCACCGAAATAAATTCTCGGATTAGTTAACTTAATATCTGTACTGTTTACAATTGGCATATCTTTAATTACAAAATCAGGCTGCCCCTCTGATGTAACAGCATTTACTTTACTCATTACAACACCAAAACCATGAGTATAAACCATGTGAGTATTTTGCCAAGTGTCTGGAGATAATAATTTTGAGTCTATTTCTCTTGCTGAAATAAATACCTGACTATATTTACCGTTTATTTTGTACCTATCTACGTCTATATCACTAAAGTTATAGTAATATCTTAATATTTGAACTTGATTATAAAATTCAAGCGCCTGCGCAGTTGAATTTATCCTAATGTTATCTACTGTCTTCTGATTATCTGAAATATCCTCTTTTTTCAAATCATTTTTTACATTAAAAGCTTTTGTAGTGATATCTGCTATATTAAAGGCTTTTCTTGTAAAATTAATATTATTTTGAATATATGGTTTTTCGAGTTGCTTTTCATTTGGCTTTACAATACTACTTTGAACTACTGCTCCTGATATTCCTCCTACAAAGCTTATCAAAACTATAGCACCAATTGAAATTATTATAGGCTTAAGCTTTGATTTTAAAACACTCATAAATATTACTACTGAAGCAATGATACAAGTTACAATCAATACTTTATAAAAAAGTAATGTTACATGAATATCCGTGTAACTTGCCCCATATGCAACCCCACTAGGACTATACACTAAACTTAATATTTTCACTAAGAATCCAAGTGCTAGGAAAAGTGCTATAAGTGAAGAGATAATTGCAATCTGCTTTCCTCCAAATATAATGAGTTCCTTTCCAAATTCTTTTGAGTCTGCAAAGCCATTTCGTATTTTTCCTGAATAAAAAATATCCTTTGATTTAAATACGAAGAAAATTATTACTTTAATAATAATTAAGAATACGAGTAGTGTCATTACAAGACTATATAAAGATTCAATTAACGGAAGTTTAAAAATATAAAAAGATACATCTATATTAAAAATAGGATCTTTCACATTAAAGCTAACTGCATTTATGAATTTAAGAACCATTTCCCAATATATAGATGCAAGAGCAAAGGCAAATACAAACGAACCAACTAAATTACAAGCGATAAAAATCTTTTTCTGGGTAGCCTCTTTCTTGGGATTTACCTCAACTACCTTTTTCATGTGGATGATACTCTTTCTTACGCCCTTATAGTATAACCATATACCAAAATAACCAAGGATAAAAATAGGTATCATAAGTTTTGACACAGAAAGTATATTTGTAAAGTATACTGAAAGGTACCCCACTTCTTTAAACCACTCAATATTAATAACAAATTGCACTATGTTTCCTAAAGAAAATAAACATAGAATGAGTATTGTAATTACAGAATATATGGCAAACTTCTTTTTGATTTTCATAAAATCCCCTCTTCATATTATTCAAATTTTAATCTATATACACATTATATCTTATATTACCCATATTTTGAAGTTAGTTTTATTAACTAGTAAAATTTCATACATTTGGGTAGTTTCCATCTCTGGCTTCCACCTAACTCCGTGTATTCGTTTCGACACACTTCGGTTTAACCTCGGGGGTTTTGTGGGAGCTGAAGGGTTGAACTTGTAAAATTTATTTCCTCTCAAGTAAATTTATGGTATGATTATCATGTTAATCTGCTAGTATTACAAAGTAGGGGGAGAATAAATTATATGTTAAAAAACAAACGACTTTTTTTAGGTGCTTTAATGGGTTTATTATTGTGTGGGGTGTTAAATATTACTCCTGTTTTTGCACAAGACACTAATCTAGAGGCTTCAAGACTATCAGGAACTAATAGGTATACAACTTCTGTGGCTATTAGTAAGTCAGGTTGGACAGAGTCTACCACAGTTATTATAGCAACGGGATTAGATTACGCAGATGCCTTAGCAGCATCATCCTTAGCAAAATCAAAGGATGCTCCAATACTATTAACAGAAAAGAATGCAATGAACCAAAATATCCTAACTGAAATAAAAAGATTAAAAGCTACTGAGGCTATTTTAATAGGTGGTGCTGGTGTTATAGGACCCGGAGTAGAAAGTCAGTTAAAAGGTTTAGAAATTACTATTACTCGAGTAGGTGGAACTGACAGGTACGATACTTCTAAAAAAATAGCGGAAACCGTGGGTGTAACCAATGGAATTATCATGGCAACAGGCTTTGACTTCCCAGATGCACTATCCATAGCTCCAATTTCAGGTATAAAGTCAATGCCTATTCTACTATCACCAAAAAATTCTATGAATTCAAATATAGAAGAGTTTGTTAAAGGGAAAAATATACCTGTTTCATATATAGTGGGAGGAACTGGTGTCATAGGTGAATCTGTAGCTTCAAGTGCACCTAACAGGAAGAGACTTGGTGGTGCTAATAGGTATGCCACTAACTTAATTATCAATGAAAATTTTCAAGAAGATTTAAACTTTGATACAATTTATTTGGCTACAGGAAATAATTTCCCAGATGCATTGGCTGGCTCAGTCTTAGCAGCTAAAAAAAATGCCCCCATATTTCTAACTGCTAAAGGTTCAATTTCTTTCAAGATTCTTAATATAATAAGAAACAAAGATGTAAAACATGTTGTAATTTTAGGTGGAACTGGTGTAGTTAGTAAAGATGTAGAAAATGTTATCACAAAACCATCACGTTTATTACAACAAGAACGTATATCAAAAGGTGGAGTAATTGGTACAGGTGGAAAAGGGGTAGTTGCATTAAGATTTGACGATTATCAAGATATATTTGGAAAAAAAATATATCCCCTGTTACTCTCTCGCGGTCTTCCCTCTAGTATGGCGTTAATATCACGGTTTAAAGCTTCGCATTATTGGGGTTCAGGTACAACTTGGGATCAAGTAAGGAATTGGAATAGAAATGGCGTTGAAATATGGAGTCATGGAACAGACCATAATGACTACAGCCCAAAAGGATATGCAGGATTATATAGTCAAATAGTAACCTCAAAAGCAGAAATAGAAGCACAAAATATAAAAGTTGCTGGTTGGGCACTCCCAGGAGTTACTCCTAAAACAAAGAATTTACCCTATGATGGGTTAATTAAACCAAGTGATTACAACGGCATAGTTGGAAATTTACTAATGCAAACTTACGCTATAACAGAAGCATATGCATATCCATATGATTCAGTAAGGACGCTGCCAACAAAAATATATCATGGGTTAAATCATTATACAGTTTCAGACGACTCAGGAACACTTCGAAAATCAAAAGAAGCTATAGATGTAGCTATTAAAAATAAGACTGGTATTGAATTCATGTGTCACGCAGGTAATTTAGATAAACCTCGTACTATGTCCTTGTCTGATTTTACGGCCTTACTTGATTATATCAAAACAAAATGGGATGATGGTTCAATTGAGGTTTTAACACCTTCTGGACTTTTCTTTGCAGATCCTAATAGTAGCAGTAGACTTCAACTAACTACCTCCCATAGTTTTGAAGGTTTAACCGTAAATAATCCTGGTGCATGGAGTGGGACAAGCCAATGGACTGGAAAGACAATTGAAAAAAGTGGAGGTAAAACGGGCGCAAATTTTTTACGAATAAATAGTAGTATTACTAATTCAGCCGTAACTCAAAAGATTACTTCCTTAGACAAATTAAAGGTTTCTGGAGAACAATTTGTGCTTGAAGGATGGTTTAGAGCAAATGGTGATGGAAATACAACCGGAATGGTACAAATAGACGATCCTAATAAGCCCAATGCACTGAAAATAATGAATAAAGTAGTAAGTAATGGTTCGACTTGGACAAAGGTAAGATTTGTTTTTTCTATACCTCCCAATACAAAAACTATAACAATATCTCTTTCTAGGCTTGCTGGAGTCGGTATCGATTGGGATGATATAATTATAAAAAAAATATAGTAATGGTAATATTCACATTTTAATGTTTCAGATATTCAAATTTTATATATCAACCGCCTTTGATAATACTTGTATTCTTTATACTATCTGCGGTGGATATGAGCATTCTTTATAGTAAATAAAAAAATCACGCAAATTTTTCCTGCGTGATTTTTGCTGTAAAAAGTCTATTTATTTCAAATTTCCTCTTTACTGACAGTCTCGAGCATATTTCATTTTTTAGCTTACTATGCTTTAAAGTATACTTTACAGTTATTTATATCATAATCTTTATTGACAATATAATCTTCTGTTATAATAAGTTCATAAATTTTGGCTTTATGCGGATTCACATTTACATTTTGAGTATCAAATATTCCTTTAGCAACTATTTCACCTTGTAAATCTTCTACTATTATTGGTAACTTTTCTAAATTTATAATTTTATCGCAACCATTACGAATTAGTACAACTATAGAAATAGAATTACCCATGCGTTTTTCTGTTTTAAACACCTCAATATTAACATCTCCAGCTTTTGTTAAAGGTAACTTACTTAAGAATTTTATAAAGCTACTTTTTAAATCATGGTCCATATTTTTCGGCACATCTTCAAGCTCAACCTTTACAGTACTTACAGCACTAATAGACTTTTCAAATTGTATTTTCCAATCATCCATTGGAATTGTATCAACAAATACGTTTATCTTATCAAAATAAATTTTATAGGGTCTTGCAGAAAAAGGAGGTAATACACCAAAATCCTGCATGTACATAATTTGCTTTGCTAGCAACTCGCCCTTTTTATTTATGATTACTAGTGGAACTTTGTCAAAGTTAATTTCCGTTGCCAATCCATTTCTTAAATAAACGCTGACCTCAATTTTTTCTCCCATATCAAAGGTATATATACCATTAATGGATACTTGTCCATCTTCTAATGCTGGAAGCTGCGCTAACTCTTCACTCAAAAATTCCTTTTGAAAATCAGACATAACCCCTTTATCATATTCATTAAGATGCAGCTCCATATTTACTTTTTCTTTTTCTGATATTATTACAGTATCATTTTCTTTCATACTAAATTCCTCCTAATAGGTTCAATCCTAATATTAATCGTCACAAATTACAGTTTATTATATCATATACACTTGAATTTTATAATAAATTCTCAATTTAATTGCCCATAATAAACTACGTTAAAACATGCAAATAGTTGCATCTCATTTTAAAGATTATTTTTCGCCCTTAATTTAAACAAAGAAATCGGTTTTAGCTCAGCTTTTATGCCATTGTCATATACTAGTGCGATGACCTATTAATTAATTCCAAATGTGAAATACCAACCATTTGTAATGCCATAACCATTCATGCTTAGAACTTTGTTACTAATATAAACGGCATATTGTTCACCAAGTTCAAATTTATTAATTGGTGATATACTTATAACTTTCCCATTACAAGATACCTTGAAATCAATCAATTCACCTTTAGAGTTTTTCATTGAGATGTTATCAGTAGTAACTGTTTTTGCATCAATTAATTGAGTAAATGTTACATTCCATACTTTTGCAATATCTTTACTTTCTAGGAATGGAGAATCTGATAAATTTTGAAACTTACTATGTGTTTTTTTATCTTCAATTTTAGTAGCTACTATTGATAACCTATCACTTAGCCTATTTGATACTTTTCCAAAATCCATTTCACTTAATGTTGTCATTAAATTCATTGCTGAGTTATACGTGCTGTAGCTTGTTTGTAATTCTGCTTTTTTAATAGTGTCAAGAATTTCTCCTAGTTTCTTTATTTTTTCATCATTTTGATTTTGAGCTACTACCTTGTCTAATATATTATCTAATGTTTCTAATAATGATATTTTTTCCGTCACTGAATCATCAAATTTATAAACTAAGTCCATTGCTTTTTTATAATTATCTAATGTAAGATTAATAGTTAGATTTTCCATAGCAGATTCAGCTATTTTAGTTGCATTACTACCTTTGTTGACTTCAATGGCACTTTGTACTACATCTAATCTAGCCATCAAGATTGTTTTATCAACACCATTTAATAAGGCATTTACTAAAACTCTTGCTGAGTCTAAATTAGTTTGTACTTTCGATGTTTCGGCATAAATCACTGCCTTTGTAGCCGTGTCTATTTCATTAATAGTTGCATCATCTATTATATACAACATTGTATTGGAATTTGTGGTCATCGTAGGAATACTGCTTGATTTACGGTAATAGTTTGATGAAATAGTCGTACTTGCAAAAGTTACACCGGTTTCGTAGCTAGTAGCAATGTGCTCTGATGGTAGAAGCGCTTTAGCGAAATATTTCATTAAAATATTATCCGGTACTGTTTTAGTTACTACGCCGTTAGTCGTAAATATTTCTGTTGGTTCAGCAATAGTCCATCCATAATCAGGCAAGTATATTTCTGCCCACATATGTTCTAAACCTGTTAAATCAACAGCCTTGTTGTTAATTGTATCTTCAATATTCCTAAATCCAATCACCGTTCTAGCAGGTATTCCACTTGCTCTACATAAAGCAACAAATAGCTGTGCATAATCTTGACATACTCCTTCTTTATAAACTAATCCGCTTAAAGCGCCATTGTTTGCATATTGTGAATTTATGTTATACGTCATATTTGTATTCACAAATCTAAATATTGCAAAAGCTTTATCAAAAGGATTAGAAATATTTTCAGTTAGCGCTTTAGCCTTTGCTTGTATTTCTGCATCCTTCACTTCTACACCAACATCTTCTCTTAAATAATCCATATAATTATTTAATTGACTATAATTAGAGGTAACTTGAGACTTATCTATATTATAATCAATTGTCCCTGTTGTAAAAGTTCTTTCAATAAATATAGAATGTGAGGCATTTGGAGCTGTGCGGTCTACGATAGTTGTTAACACATAAACGCCATTCGCATCTTTAGTTATTCTTCCTTCAGATATTTTAAAATTACTTACATTTGTTATATAAGGTGAATTTAAATCAGTTCCTAAATTTATAATAGCTTTCGTATTCAACAAATCCCCACTATCTCCATTTTTAGTATTGCTAATTGTATAAGTATCAACTAACTTGTAATTTTTCAGAAAATCTAATGTTGGATTTGTTACGCCAAAGGTTATAGCTTGTCTCCCGATAGTTAAAATTAATGTTATAGTTAACATTAATACTACTTTTGATATTTTTTTATTCATTTTCCCACCCCAATCAATTTTTTATTATATTTATTTATTTATTATGTTTTTTAGCTTTAATATAAGGCACTTTTTCCCTTTAGAATTACATCATAACCGAACCAGTTAAATGCCTTAATAATTGTTGATGTTATTAAAACTATCGTTGGGAAATTGTTATTCTTAATACCTAGGGCTTTTAAAATACTCACTCACTGCTTTATGAAAAAAGAGAGATTACCATTTCGAGTAATCTCTCTTACTATCTACCTCCGTTTTATCTTTTTACTACATACTTCGGGTAAAAAATCAACGTATTATCTTACTAATTAACTTCAAAGGTAAAATAATATCCATTTTTAATGCCTTTGCCACTTGTACTTAGAACTTTTTCGCTAATATAAACAACGTATTGCTCACCAATTTCAAATTTTTTGATTGGTATTATAGTTATGACTTTATCATTACAAGTTACTCTAAAATCAACCAATTGCCCTCTAGAGTTTTTCATGGAGATATTATTAGTAGTAGCAGTTTTTTCATCAATTGCTTGGTTTAATTTAATATCCCATGTCTTTCCAGTATTTTCAGTTGCTAAAAATGGACTATCTAATAATGTTGGGAATTTACTACGTGCTTTATTATTTTCTACAGTCTTTAAGATAGAAACTAATTTAGTTTCCAATGAAGTTTTAATCGCACCACTTTCCAAATCACTTACAGCAGCTAAAGCTTTGTTATAATTCTCCCCAGATGGCAGTAGATATGCCGCAGCTGTAAGACTAGTAGCCTTACTTATCTTTTGATACTCTACAATAATAATATTTTGTACTGTATCAAGTCTAGCATTTAAATTAGTTTTAGCTAAACCATTTGGTAGTGCATTTACTAAAATTTTAGCTAAATCTATATACGCTTGTAAGTTACTGCTTTCTGCCTTAACCACTGTGGTTGTAGCTGTAAATATTGCATTATTAGCTATTGTAGCTCTATCAATTGTTTGTTGTACTACATTTAATCTAATATTTAAATCTGATTTATCAATACTATTTGGCAAAGCACTTACTAATATTATAGCTGAATCTATATCTGCTTGTAAGTTACTACCTTCTACCTTTACTACTGCGTTGATAGCATTGCTTATTGCTTTTCTATCTATTACATACAAGGTTGCATTAAAATTTGTGATCATAATAGGCGGGCTTGTCTTTGTACGATCATAATTTGATGAAAAAGTTGCTCCATCATTGTAATTAGCAGCTTTATAACCAGTAGCAATATGCTCTGCTGGATTAAGAGCTTTACCAAAAAGATTCACTAAAGCATCATCAGATACTGAGGCTCCTGTCGGTTCAGCTATGATCCATCCGTAATTAGGCAAGTAAACTTCTGCCCACATATGGCGTATATTTGTTAAATCAATAGTAGTGTTAATACCAGTATTCTGATTTCTATATCCACTTACTGTTCTAGAAGGTATACCACTGGCTCTACACAAAGCAACAAATAGCTTAGAATATTCTTCACAGACACCTTGCTTATAAGTCAATGCACTTAATGCACCTTTATTTGCATATTGTGAACTTATGTTATAATTCATACTTGAATTCACAAACCTAAATATTGCAAAAGCTTTATCATAAGGGTTAGTAATATTCTCAGTTAAAGATTTAGCTTTCGCTTGTATTCTTGCATCATTCACCTCTATACTAATTTCTTCTTTTAAATAATTTGTATAATTAAATAACTTAGTATAGTCAGACGTAATTGTAGACTTGTCTATATTATAGTCAATAGTCCCTGTAGTGAAAGTTCTTTCAATTATTATGTTATGAGAACTATTTGGAGCAGTTCTACTTATAACACCAGTTAAAATGTAAGCACCATTGGCATCTTTAGTTATTATACCTTCCGATGACTTGAAAGCACTCACATTTAGCATATAAGGTGAGTCCAAATCACTTCCTAGCATTATAATAGCTTTTGTATTCAGAAAATCACCGCTATCACCATTTTTAATATTAGTGATTTCAAAGGTAGTAACTAGCCTATACGTTTCTAAGGAATCTAAAATCGGTACTGTTACACCAAACGTTGCGGATAGTCTCCCTAAGGCTAATATTAAGGTAATTGCTAGTATTAATAATGTTTTTGATATTTTTTTATTCATTTTTCTCATCCCCAATAATTCTTCATTATTAACTTATTTTTCTTCATTGGTGAGCTTATAATTCCATTTCATGTATATGATTCAAATTATTTCATTATATATATTATACATAAAAATGAGTGAATCAACAAGAACATTTTATGATTACATATTTACCCAAGAGTCTCATATTTACCCAGGGGTCTGACCCCTTATTATTATTCATATTTTATAGCTTCTATAATATTTAGTTTTGAAGATTTTGAAGCAGGTCCTATTGAAGCAATAATCATAACAAGTATACCTAATATAAATGCTACAGAAAAAGTTTTTACAGAATAATGCATTGGTATTAAGACATTTAAAGTAGCATCCATTAAATATTGAGAAATGGAAACCAATAGAATGCTTGAAAGAATTCCTACAACTCCTCCGATAGCTCCGCCTGTAAAGGATTCAATAAAAAGTATTTTTATGTTTTGTTTTTTGCTCATTCCTAAGGAACGAAACATAGCTATAGATCGTTTTCTGTCCATAAAACTAATCATAAAATTATTAATTATGCCAAAGCTTCCGATTACCATTGCCATAATTGCAAAGCCATTTAATAATGTCATATACAAAGCATTAGCTTCAACATTAGCAATAGTCATAGCCTCTATAGTCTCTGTGTAAACTCCACTTTTAGAATATTTTTTATCTATGGCTTTTTTTACACTACTCGCTGCTATATTTGTTTTAACACAAAACTGAGAATAATTTTGTACATTCATATCCTGTTTAAAATATTTTTCTGGTATAAATGCCATATTTCCATTATTCATCTGATAATCAACAACTCCCACTACTCTATACTCTCTTTTCACTTTGTTTAGTTCTAAAGTAAGCTTATTTCCTTTTGCTAAATTTAGCCTATCCCCTAAGGATTTTGTTATAATCATATTTCTACCCATAGAAAGCTCAGTAAGTATTGCTTTTTTGTCCCCTATGAATTTCATATCATAATAATCTAAAAATTTGCTATTGTTAACCCCATCAACTTCACCAATAGTTTCTTTACTATTATTAACTTTTACTTGAGAAGTTTGAAAAATTCCATAAACCCCTTCTACTCCTTTTAGATTTTTAATCTTATTTTGAAATTCACCATTTAAGTCTCCACCTCTAACAAGTATTTGAAAGTTCATTTGTTTATAAACCCTAGGAACTTCCATTGCCATACTACTACTAATTGTACTTATCATTAGTAAAGCAGACATTCCTATAGCCAAAAGGGCAATATTATTAAGGACATTCTTATTACCTTTTAAATTTTTAGCTGCAATAACTCCTTCATTTCCAAAAATATAGCTATATAGTTTTTCAAGAACCATTACAAAAACAACAGTTATATAGGGTACCAAATAAACTGTTGCTACAAATACAAGTAGCATAGCTAAACCATCAATTAAACCAGCTGATTTTTTTGGTGCAATTCTAGGTGCTATCGTAGCAAATAAAACAACTATTATACCAAAAATCAGTTTCCAGTGTTTATTCTTCGCATTTTTTGTAACATTATTTAATACAATATCTTTTACAGATATTTTAGATACCCTTATAATTGGCAGTATAGAACTTATAAGGGATAATGTAACTGCCAAAATAAAGGCACCTATCATTTGATCAGTTGTATATTTAATAGTAGTCTTTATTCCCCCGAACATTTGAGCAAATATAGTTGCCATTAAATACAATACTCCAAAGCCTACAATTATCCCTGTTATTCCGCCAATAATACCATATATTATACTCTCACCTAGAAGTACTAAATTCATCATTTTTTTTGTAGCACCGATACTTCTAAAGGTACCAACTGTAGGTATTCTTTCTGCAGTTATTACCTTAAAGGCAGAGTAAATTATGAACATGCTAATAGCCAAAACAACCATTCCCATCATTTTTAAAGGAACTACTATCCCATTAGAAGCATCCTTTAAATCTTTATCTGATATTGGTTCTCTTACATCATAATCTTTATAAATCTTTGATAACTTATCAATAGTATTTTGCTTTTGGAGAGGATTTTTAGTTTTAATATACAAAATTGAAACCTTACCTCTTCCCTCCCCCATATTATACAAAACGTCCTTTGGAACTATCCCCATAGTGTTCTGCTTTTCTGACAAAAAAAGCCCTGCAATTTCTGCTATGCCTACAACCTTAAATTTGGACCACCCATCTTTTATATCTATATTTATAAAATCCCCCGATTTAAGTTTATATTTCTCTGAGGTGTTTTTACTAATAATAATTTTTTTACCAGCAAAACTTTCTTGTTTTACCTCATTTTCAAATACTAAGGAACTTAATGTTTCCAATTCTTTTAAGTCATATCCATTTAAGTTTATGTTTATGTTTACATCCTTATCATTTGGGTCTTTAAAAGACCCTGTAAGCTGAATTGATCCTATAATATAATCCATATCTCCTTTAATAGAATCAGCCTTATTGACATACAAAAAGCTTGAGGGAGATTTTTCATTTGCTGATACTGTGATTTCTGCACTTCCTACATAACTTTTCACTAAATCTGAAACCATCTCTACTATAGTAGTTGACATAGCACTAGAAGCAAAATATAAAGCGGCTGACATCATGATGGAAAATATTATGAGAAAGGTCCTAAACTTCTTTTCTTTTATGTTGTTTAAAAGAAATTTAACAATAATTTTCATTTTACCGCCCTCCAGTTATAGTTTAAACTGTCATATTATATTTTGCAATATCTTACCATCTTTAACATATATTATTCTTTTGCTATATTCTGCTGCTTCTTTTGAATGAGTTACCTGCACAATAGTCTTATTATTTTGTATATTTATCTTTTGTAAAAGTTCCATTACATCTGTTCCCGATTTACTATCCAAGTTTCCTATAGGTTCATCAGCAAAGATAACATCCGGTTCATTAATTAATGCTCTCGCTATTGCAACCCTCTGCTGTTGTCCTCCAGAAAGTTCCCTTGGAGTGTGTTTTCTTCTGTTAGAAAGGTCAACAATATCTAATATTTCATCTAATCTATTTTTATAGTCCTTCATTCTTTTTCCATCCAATAATATTGGTAGCATAATATTTTCTTCTACATTTAGATTAGGAATGAGATTGTAAAACTGAAATACAAAGCCCACGTCTCTTCTTCGCATTATACTCTGTTCTTTATCTTTCATAGTTGATAGTTCCCTTCCATTTATTTTTATACTCCCGGAACTAGGTTTATCAAGGCCACCAAGGAGATATAATAGTGTACTCTTACCTGAGCCAGAAGGTCCCATAATGGAAACAAAATCACCTTTATGTATATTTAAATCTATATTATTAAGTACTTCTACTTCTATATCCCCTAAATTAAAGCTCTTACACAATCCTGTAGCTTCAATAACCACGCCCATTATTTCATAAGCCCCCTTTATTATTTATTGATTTTTATCTCTATATTTGCATTCATCCCACTTTTCACCTGCGCTACATTATCAATTGCAAAAGTTACAGGATAAGTAGTTGTACCATTTACCGTAGTTCCTTCAACTGAAATCTTAGTAACCACAAGTTCTAAAGGCTTAGTGGATGTTATAGGAAGTGCATCAATCACAACACTTGCCTTTTGTCCTAATTTAATTTTTGTAATATCAATATCATCTATAGATACCACAAGTTCCATATGCGCTAAGTCAGATAAGTAAGAAATCGGCTCTCCGCTTTTGGGTGTTTCTCCAACCTTTATATCCTGTTTTGTTATTGTTCCATCCATAAGTGAATATATTTTATAGTCTTCAAGTTGTTTTTTTGCATAATCAAGCTGTACTTGAAGATCCTTTATTTTTAATTCTGATGCATCCCTTACAGCTACAATAGCTTCATTTCTAAGAGTCATAAGTATAGTGCCCGCATTTATAAATTGATCTTCCTTCAAATCTATACTACTAACTTTACCATCAGAATCACATTGTAAAACCTGACTGCTAGCATAGGATAACAACCCATTTTCTGGACTTGAGATAGGTCCACTAGCTCCATTAATCTCTGCAGTAGCTTTCTGTCCATCTTTTATTGCTCCAGGGTTGTCTATTAAAATTTCTACATTAAATAATTTACCACTCTGGTCTGTAGAATGTGAGTTAGGGTTTATATATGATACTATTCCTGTTACAGCCTGGCTTGTAGCGTTTAAATACACCGTTGCTTTGAGTCCAATTGTAATATTTTTAGTTTGCTCACTATTAAAAGGCACCGTTAATTTTAATTTAGCTCTGTCAGCTATAGTGACTACAGGAGTGCCCTTTAAAATTATATCTCCTTTTTTTACAAGTATATTTGATATCTGCCCACTAATTGGAGCTTTTAGTGTTAATTTCCCTATTTGAACTAAATTATTATTTTGCTCTAATTTAGCTTGTTCTACAGCATTCACAAGTTTATTTACATTTGCCTGCGCTCCTGCACTATCGATTTCAAACATTAAATCCTTTGTTTTTACTTTATCTCCTTCTTTAAAATAAACCTTTTTAACTTTACCGTTTACTGCTGGAGTTACCTCAAATTTGTTAGACGATTTTATAGTTCCTGAGCCAGTAACTACTTCACTAGGTACAGCTTTTTGTGTTATTGCGCCCTTTTTACTTGCTGCTTTAATTTTCCTATCATGGATAACTTTTATTCCACCTAAACTAACTATTAAAATTACAACAATACTACCAATGACTATTTTTCTATTAATTTTTAAACCACTTAGTTTCACAGTTTTTCCCCCTTAAATATATTTAGTGAATTTGTAAATCATTATATCTCAATCCTAGAGCGATGGTTTCATTCCCCTTAAAATTACAAACAAAATATTTCTCTTATGTATTTTATAACCCATAAAGGTTAAATTTAACATATAATTAATTGGTAATCCAGTTAAACTTTAATATAATTTCCTTTAGATGTCAATACATTAGTTGTGAGATTTTTTTATCTGCAGAACAGAATCGTTGTACCTTGCTTTCCTACTGTGTCCATATCCCAGTGCCCTATCTTATTCTGTGCAGCTACCGCTGCTGGTCTTTCAGATATGATTGTTCATTTGGTATTATTATATGCCTGTCTTAATTTCTTATAGTTTCGTTTTTTGCCGGCCCTTTTGTTGTGACCTGCCGGTCATGTTCTGACTGCCCAATTTCAGCGCTATATTACATTCGAGTGGATATTTCTTTATCTTTGTCAATATAAACAAAAAAAGATTACCCTTTCGAGTAATCTCTCTTCTTTTCTACTTCAGTTTAATCTTTTTTTCACAACCTAAATTTACCCAAGGGTCTGACCCCTTATAGCACTTTCCACAAACTCTTTATATAATTCTTTTTCTTCTCCTTTTTTGAAATATGAAAGTACTCTTTTTGATGTTATTAGCTTTTCATCTTTTTCTCCTGTGTACGTAGTATAGCTACTCCAGCGGTAATCTTCAGGTTTTTTAACCATTTTGGCCCTTACTGGATTGAGATGCACATATCTACTAACTTCTAACATATAACAATCATCTTCAATTAACTCTGACTTATATCTACCTTGGAATAAATGTCCTATGTAATTATACTTCTTATTAAAATTTCCTGCATATCTGCTATGTACCCTTTTTATAAAATCAGATATATCACAATCGGTTGTTTCAACTACAAGATGTATATGATTTGTCATTAAAACATAAGCAATTATGTAATGTTTATTTTTATAATATTCCATAGCCTCTTTTATGTAATTTAAATATAATTTATAATCTGTTTCATCCTTAAAAATATTACTTCTACGATTTCCTCTTGCTGTGACATGTAATATAGCGCCAATGTACCAGTTATGTTTTTTCCTAGGCATATGTATCTCCTTTTATTCACTAATTAATCGACCTTTTATCTTACCATTTATAATTATTAACTGTTTATTTTTATTTTAAACTAAAATAAAAAGAGAACCGTCACCGACGATTCTCTTGATTCTATATTTACATATTTGCCCAGGGGTCTGACCCCTAGTAGATATCCACTATCTTACCATCAATCCCCAAAAGTAAAGTTTTAAAATCATTAACATTAACATTAGTTAAAAAGCTTCCAATATCGCCACCATAATTATTAAGTCTAGCTTTATTGAAATGTTTACTAAATGTATAGTTTGTATCATTAATTATTAATCCTGTTGGATTAAGCATATCTGGTGTGAATTTTGTGATGGTTCCAATAACAACCTTATCATTTACATAAATAAAGGTGTTCTTATTCCATATATCTGATACAAAATAAACTACATCATAAATATTTAAATTAGCTTCCTGTATATTCACACCTCTATAAATGTAAGAATACTTTGTATTTTTAAGCTGATCTAGAAGTTTAGCATTATCAGCTTTATAGACTTGCGGTACACCAAAATTAGCATCTACAATAACTGCATAGTCATAGCCTGAATTATCGCTCTTCTTTGTTAGTATAATTGAAGAATAAGCTCTCACGGCTTTGGCTGCAACTTCATAATCAACATATACTCCATGATAATAATATAGTGAAGCTTTTGGTAGCGTCATAGTTTTAGCCAAATTATTGTCATCTGTGTAAGCTATTACTGGAGCTGTTACACTTGTTACAGCATACTTCTCTGTAGAATTTTCCTTTACACTTACTTTAGTAATAGTGGTTCCATCAATATAAAGTTTATATTTTACTCCAAGTTCAATGTCCCCAGCATTACTATTCACTGTATATTTTGTTAAACTTGTGAGCCCTTGACCTGCAAGATAAACTTGATTATCTAAAAGATCGTCCGAAGTTTTTGAGTTCCCAACCACTGTAACTTCTTTTAATGAACCTGTAATTTCAGTATTTAAATATTCATCACTGAAATATTTATCAGAAAAATACGCAGTTTGAGAGCCCTTAATCAAGGTACTAAAAAGCCTATCAAACAAAACTGCTGCTACTTTATAGGTTAACTTATCATTTTTTTTCGCAGCTATATCAGTAGTTAATCCTAATTTATAAGCCTGTTGAATATAATTATTGGGCCATGTCAATTTTGTGAGTTCTGCATCTGTATCTGTATATCCAAGGAGCCTCACCATAACGGTATCTATCTCTGCCATTGTGACGTACTGTTCAGGATGAAAGTAGCCGTCTGGTGTTCCAAACATTAAACCTACGCCCACCACCCCATTAACATATCCACTAAGATCACTATTAGCAGTTATATCAGGGAAAATTGTTGTACCATTTAAGTTTGAAGAGGTGGAAGATAATCCGTCTGCTATGGCTATGGCTTTTACTAATTGGCCTCTAGTTACAATTCCGTTCTCACCATTAGTAGGCTTATCTATAACCTTCAATTGTTGCATTTTTTCAATTGAACCTGAGTAACTTATAGGTCTTGCACTTGCAAAAACTATAGATGAACTTACAGTAGAAAATAGCAATACAATTGCTAACATTAAACTTAGACCTGCTTTTTTAAATTTCATTTTTACGCCATCCTTTTTATTAGAATATTTAATCTTTTTCCATACTTTCCCAGGGGTCTGACCCCATAGAATTATTCATATGCTAAAGCATCTATTGGATTTAAATTTGCTGCTTTGTTGGCTGGATACATTCCAAAAACTACTCCAATTAAAAGTGAAATACCAAATGAAGATGAAATCCAAGGGATTGAATATACTTCCGGCACGAATCCAAGGCCACCTATAACAAAATGTATGGTGCCTACACCAATAGCCACTCCAATAAGTCCCCCCAGACCAGTAACCACTAATGCTTCAATTAAAAATTGTGTAAGTATATTCCCTTTTTTTGCTCCAATTGCCTTTCTAATCCCTATTTCTCTTGTTCTTTCTGTTACTGAAACTAGCATTATGTTCATTATCCCTACACCACCTACTACCAGGGATATACCTGCTGTACCCGCAAGCACTGCGGTAATAAGCGCCATGACTTTATTAAATTCAGCCATTTGTTCTCCCATATTTAGAATATAAAATGCATCTTTGTTCTTATAAATGCTAGTCAAAAATGTAGTTAACAGTTTAAAGGATTTGTCTACAGCCTCAGAACTTGTTGCCTCAGCAGTAAAAGTTTCAATTATTGCTACTTTATTAAGTTTTAATGCAACTCCTATAGGTATAATAACCCTATCATCTTTAGATTTATCCGCACCCTTATCCTTTTCTGTAAGCACACCAACAACCTTAAACTGCTGTCCGGTAATTTTCATAGTCTTACCTATTGCGCTTTGTCCTTTAAAGATTTCATTAGCAACAGCAGTTCCTATAACTGCTATTTTTTGATTATAATTTATATCCAATTGATTCAAAAATCTACCCTCTTGTACTGTAATACTGTTAATATCTTTATACTCAGGACTTGTACCTAAAACTGTAGTATCGCGGCTCAAGTTTCCTACTTTCACTTTAGCAACACTTGTAAGCTCAGGAGTAATCTTAGAAATTATAGTGCTATTTTCACGTTGAAACTTAGTTAGATCTTCATAAGAAACATTTCTATTACTGCCTCTTCCCTGTATGTATATCGTTAGCGAATTTTTAGCGATTGCACCAATTTGCTCTTTCATCTTAGCAGCGCCTCCTTGTCCAATGCCAACAGCAATAATTACTGACGATACACCAATAATAACTCCTAGCATAGTAAGAAAGGTTCTTACCTTATTTGAGACTATACTCTTTATAGCCATTCTATAAGCTTGAATAAATTTCATCGTATCACCTCATTGTCCTGCGTGATTTCTCCATCTGAAATTCTTATAATACGTTTTGCCTTTAATGCAAGATCATTATCATGAGTTATTAGAATTATTGTATTTCCATTAGAATTAAGTTCTTTCAGTATATTCATTACTTCTATTCCAGTTTTGCTGTCAAGTGCTCCAGTTGGCTCATCAGCAAGTAATACTGGTGGTCTTGTAACCAAAGCTCTAGCAATAGCTACTCTTTGCTGCTGACCTCCTGAAAGTTCACTAGGTCTATGGTGCATTCTTTCTTTAAGGCTAACCGTGGCTAGTGCTTCCATTGCTCTTTTTTTAGCTTCCCTATTGCGTACCCCTTGGTAAATAAGTGGAAGCTCGACATTTTCAAGGGCCGAAAGTTTTTGAAGTAAATTAAATTTTTGAAATATAAATCCGATTTTAAAATTTCTTATCTCAGCTAGCTTATCACCCTTTAACTTACTCACTTCTTCCCCGTCTAATTTGTAACTACCTGAGGTTGGCACATCTAAGCATCCAAGCATATTCATAAGAGTGGATTTACCTGAGCCCGAAGGCCCAACAATGGCAACAAACTCCTGTAATCTTATATGCAGATTTATTCTATTTAATGCGGTTACTTTATTTTCTCCCATTGTGTAAATCTTGCACATATCAGATATTTGAATCATTAAATTCCACCTCCAGATTGTCCGCCGCCCATACCAGGAGCTCCAGGCTGCATCTCTGGTAAAACAATCACATCTCCTTCTTTTAAACCACTAGTAATTTCAATATCGGTTTCATTATATAATCCAACTTGTACTTCTATTTGTACGCAGCCATCATAATAACTTTGCATATTATTAGTAGCAGTTTGTCCACCTTTTACTCCAACTGATGGTATTGCACCTGATTTAGACCCAGATCCAGCTCCTTTAATGTATACATAGCTTTTTTCATTAGTTGTAGTTATTGCTTCTATAGGTAAAGTCAAAATATTTGTTTTATTTGATACTTCTATTTCACCATTTGCATTCATTCCGCCCTTAAGCTTATCTAAGTTATCATTAATTTTAACAGTTACTATAAAAGTGGTTACTCCCTTTTCTGCCACACCAGTTACTGCAATTTTTGCTACCTCTCCAGTAACCGGTGTTTTTAAAGTAGCTGGTAATGCGTCTACAGTAATATTTGTCTTCTGTCCAACCTTAAGTTTAGCTATATCTAGTTCATCCACAGGTATATCAAACTGCATTTGCGCTGGATCTGAAAGATCAGCAATCTCATCTCCTGGTTTAACAGTATCGCCAACTTTATTAGTCATTTTTGTAATTACTCCATTAATAGGGGCGATTATTTTATAATCATTAAGTTGTTTTCCCTTTAAAGTCATCTGCGTCTGAGCATTTTCTAATTGTAAATCTGAGTTTTGTTTAGCTCTAGCAATCTCATCATTGCTCATTGTTATGAGCACTTGTCCTGAACTAACCTTTTGGTTTTGCTTAACTGATATATTTTGGACTGTTCCACCAGTTAAGTTGGTAACGAGTTGCTTTTTTATGTAATTAAGTTCTGCTATTCCAGTGCTTGATATCGAACCCTTTGGAGCTAAAATATCCGCATTTGCAGTCATTCCTTCCATAACAGCCCCTGGATTATTAATTTGAATCTCCACGGTGTATAACTTTCCACCTGCGATAGTTGAAGTTGTTTGGTTACTGATATAAGTAACTTTTCCATTTACTGACTGCATTAACGAAGTTAAATTCACCTTAGCTGATTGTCCTATTTCTATTTTACCTAAAGCTGAAGCATTATAGGTTAACAATACTTTAAGCTTTGTGGTATCAGCTATGGTAAAGACTGTTCCTCCCTTTGAAACTGTATCTCCTTGCTTTACTAAAATATCACTAACAATACCTGTAAAAGGAGCTTTAATTGATAGATCATTTATTGCATCATCACTTGCGTTTGCAGATATTTGATTTTGTTTAAAAGTATTAATGTCCGCATTAGCTGAAGTCTGTGCATCAGTATCATCTAATTCATATATTACATCCCCGGCTTTTACCCTATCTCCCTCTTTATAATTAACCTTAGTGACTGTGGCGCCTATTTTAGAGAAAATTTTACTGCTGTTTGTAAAGTATATAGGGCCTGAACCCGGTACTAACACTTTTAGATTTCCTTTTTTTACAGTAGTTTTGTTTTGCTCTATTACAGTTTTTGAAGCAAAAAATTTATTTTGTATAAAACTACTTTTAAATACTCCAACCAAAGCAGCCACAATAACTACAGTGGTAATCACCTTTTTAACAGTTATTTTTTTCAATTGTTCTTTAACCTTAAAACCATTAAACTTAAACCCTTTAACCTTTGCCCTTAAATCTAATTTCAATTAATTTCACCTTCCATTCATATAATTATAATTATATATTTATAAGCTTATTCATAATAACAATTCATATATCTCAGTAATATATTCATCAATTAACACAATTTGCTTAATCATCCTAATTATACAATGAAAAAATGTATGAAAGCAAACAATATTTGTCTGTTTTCATACATTTTATAAGATTATTTACTTGTTATCTATTCCATTTCAAAGGTAACAGTCCAAGTTGTTAAATCTGCCGCTTGTTCACTAAGAAGTGATTTTTCTATTTGCACTTCACATATTGCTATTTTAGAAGAACTTATAGTCTTATTTATGTCAATAAGACCAGCTATTAGAACTTTATCCTTTGAATCTTTTAACTTAAAAGGAAACTTATCTATATTCACTTCAATCGTACTTCCATTATACATTAATAGTATTACCTTTAAATCACCACTATTGGTTGTTTCAACACTAAAAGGAAACATCCTTGAGTAGTCATTATTTTTAACAATTTCTCTTTCTGAAAAATCTAACATTTTAACAAGCTCTATTTCAGTTAAATCTTCTGGAATCTGTTCGAATCCACCCTTTATCAATCTTTCAATGAGAATTTCTTTAGGATTTTTTACTGAAGCTTCCTTTAATTTTTCATCTATGTTATTCTCTTCACCTATATTTAGTATTTTACCATCTGGACAAATCTTATAAATAAAACTATTAGATGAATTTTTCGCTGATAAATCCTCGGTAGTAATAGTAACTAATCCTGTTAATTTATCTTTTATAACAATAGTGTCAGTTCCAATCGTTTGTTTATGAATATTACTCATATTGTACTTTCCTTTCCTCAACAATAGTATTTTTTAGTTTTAAAATAGCTTTTCTATACTATGATATTATAGCATAAACTTCCTATTAAAAAACATAAAAGGCTACTACATTTCTATCTTTATTTAGCCGAAATAGTTAAATTTACATCTTCTTTTAATTGTTGAATCATTATAGTTGTATCATGAGTACCTTTTTTTGCTGAAATGGAATGGTCTTTTACGCTCTGATAAATCTTCCATCCATCATCTTTTAAAAGCTTTTCATAATTTATGAATACCTTATCACTTGTAGTGCTTTTGACAGTATATACACCTACACTTGACTTATTGTTTTCATTTGCTGCAATAAAGGTTTTGGCTTTTATAGTGCTATCATATGCAGGAAGATATTCTATCTCCTTAGAATAGGGTATATTTGACTTTTGGGTTTCAGTACTGCTTACCTTATTGTTACTTGAATTGTCATTTTTCTTTGCACGACATGCAGATAACGGAAGCACCAAAAGAATAATTAATACAACTGATATCATTTTTTTCATAAAATCACCCTCCTCTGTAATATTTTTATGTCACCTATAATTTTAACTCATTTTGATGGGATGTCAAGCATCACATAGATTTCTACATGTACTTTAAAGCTATTAACTTAGCATTAAGCGAAAAATGAAATTGCTGTCACCATCTGTCTATACGTTCTTAATAAGCGTTTTTATTCATAAATCCCTTAAATACAGTAAGCCAAAGAATTTTTATATCTATACTAAAACTCCAGTTTTCAATATAATATATGTCATATTCTATCCGCTTATCTATGGAGGTGTCCCCTCTCCAGCCATGAACCTGAGCCCAACCTGTCATCCCCGGCCTAACATGATGCTTAATCATATATTTTGGTATTTCTTCCTTAAATTTTTCTACAAAAAAAGGACGCTCAGGTCGTGGACCAATAAGGCTCATATCCCCCTTTAGAACATTAAACAACTGTGGAAGTTCATCAATACTTGTCTTTCTTATAAATCCGCCAAATTTTGTTTTCCTAGAGTCTTCCTTTGTAGTCCACTGGTTAATTTCATCTTCATTTGACTGTATTTTCATAGAACGAAACTTATACATATTAAAGGGTTTTCTATTTTGTCCTATTCTTTCTTGTTTGAATATAAGAGGACCTGGTGAAGTCAGTTTCATTATCAATGAAGTAACAATCATTACAGGAGAAAACAAAATAATACTAATAGTTGAAAGTAGAATATCAAAAGCCCTCTTAATAAAATTATTTAAAAAATTATCAAGTGGTACATATCTTAAATTTATCATTGGAAGCCCGTCCATATCCTCAAGATAAGGTTTGGAAGGGATATATTTATAATACCCTGGAATAATCTGAACTCTGATTCCCATCTTTTCACAAACGCCAATTACATTACCTATTTTCTCGTATTCATTTAAATTAAGAGTTATAAATATCTCATCCACATTAAATTCATTTAAAACTGTCTGTAGGCTATCTATTTCTCCCAAAATTTTTGTATCTTGAAAATACTCCACTGTAGCTGCTGCTTGTTCATAAGTTTCTTGATCAAAATTATTTAACTCAGCCTTTAAATTATTATTAATCTTTAAATCTCCGGGTACTACATTGTCATCAAGAATACCTACGATATTGTATCCCCACTGGGCGTTAAAAACTAGCTTACTCATAAGTTCATAGGTCATTTCACTAAGTCCTACTATAAGTATATGCTTAAGATTATAACCACTTTTTCTTAGCTTTCTAAGTAATAAGCGCATTACAAGTCTTTCAATAAAGGTAAATGCAATGCATAAAACACCGAAAATAACTATTAGATAACGAGAATAATCCACAACCTTAAATAAATAAAGTGCTAAAATAAATATTAAAATTCCTATAACGTTAGACTTGATAATACTACTAAATTCTTCAAAGGACTTTTTCACTCTTTGAGGTGTATATAAATTAAATAGACTGTAAATAAAAAGGTATAAGGGTATTATAAATATTAAAGGAAAAAGATATTGCTGAAAGGTTAAATGCCCATCATTTATATTAATAATTCCACTCTTAAATCTAATAATCCAAGATAAAACTAATGCCAATATAATAGAAATAGCGTCAATAAGTACAAGAGCTCTATTTAGATATTTTTGATTTTCCCTAATCATATTAAAAAATCCCCCTCAACAAAATACTACCTAAGATTCATTACTTTATTCAAAACTTAGATTTATTTAAACTAAAGTTTACTTATACTAATTAGTGAAGAACCAACTCCATCATAATTTAAAGAAATTAATAATAAAAGCTACTGTCATTTTTACTGCTATTGCACAAAACACAATGCCAGTAATTATAAAATTATATTTATTACGGTAATGCTTATTATAAAATATGAACATGGCTCTATGAAACTCATAAATAGTCTTATATCTTTTCCTTTTGCTGCTACCACCCTTATAGTGGATTGTTACAGCTTCAGGATAATAAATAACCTTGTAACCTGCTTCCTTTATTCTAAAACACCAGTCCAGATCTTCTCCATACATAAAGAAGGTCTCATCCAAAAGGCCTACCTTATTAATAACCTCTTTTCTCACCATCATAAATGCTCCTGTTAGTGCATCCACTTCATTTATTTCATCAATAGGGAGGTAGTTCAAAGTGTATTCCCCAAATTTCTTACTAGTTGGAAATAACTTATGAAGATTCAAGATATAGTATAAAGAAGCTTCTGGAGTTGGAAATCCTCGTTTACAGGCATGATCAAGTTTTCCATTTGCAAGTAGTAGCTTACAACCAAGGGCACCAACTTTAATATTGCTATCCATATACTCCAAACATTTTTGTACACAGCTATTAAGAACTTTTGTATCAGAATTTAGAAGTAAGATGTACCGTCCAGAAGCTTCTTTAATACCTATATTATTTGCTTTTGGAAAACCTAGGTTGTCTTTATTTTCTATTAAGTTAGCTTGAGGGTATTGTGCATTAACCATTTCAATACTACCATCAGCGGAAGCATTATCAACGACAATAATTTCATATTTAATTAAACCCACTGTATCTATTACAGATTGTATAGTGTCCGCTAATAATTTTTTTGTATTATAATTAACTATAATTATTGATAAATCTATCATTTCTAAAACCTTCATTCCTAAATTTGTTTTAATTTTATTCATTATAAATGGCACAATGCATGACATACTTTTGTGGTGTGAGGCCTACCTAGACCTACTTGCTATTATTTCAACTTCTCTTTCAAACGATTTTTAATAGAATCAACAGCATCCAAATCTTCTTCAACTCTATAGCCTTTAAATTTGCGATTTAATGTAATGGATTTTATATTATAATATGAACTTGTTACCTTGTTCACTGCATGCTGATTATCAATTTTAACATCGTAAATGTAAGTAGTGTGAAAAGGCATAATATCAAGTGGATCAACCAAAATATTAGTTATTCCTTTTGCTTTGTTTTCAAGAATTATTGTTTCTCTATGTTTTACTTCTTTTGAAAGTAAATAACCATTTCCAACTCCTATACCTACATCAACAAGAATAATATTTAATACTATGAAAGTAATAACAATAGCTATTTTACTTTCATTGAATTTTAATAAAGATGCTCTATATCCATCAAATAGAGAAATTAACGCAATTGATATAAATACAATAAAGAAAAAACATGTTCTTGCTGAAACTGAGGATGGAAAAGCTATCATAGGTAAAACAGAAGTCACTCCTATGAATAACCAAAAATAAAATTTTTTATTTAAAATTCTAAATTTAAAAATACTATCTTCTACTTTTTTGTCACTTAATTTTAAAACAGTAATAATTAATAAAACAAATACTATCCATATCCATAATTGCTGAACTGGTACAACAAAATAATAAATTAAGAAATATGCAAGTAAAGAGGCTATTTTATAAGGTAAGGAACTATGTTCAGCAAAATCGAATCTTACAAAATTTCCTGGAGCGAGTATTAACACCATGCCTCCTATTATCAAGCCTACTAACCCCCAATATAGGTATTTGGGAACTTCCACTTTATTCTTCTTTATATATATAAACCATAAAGATATAAATAAAAAAATAGCTGAAAATACTTGTTCTTGAGATGACCCACCCATAAATCCTAGGAGTAGCATTAATATACTAAAAATTATATTGCTGTTAACGTTTTTATTTCTATACCAAAGTGTATATGGCAATATAAAAGAAATCCCTAAAAACATAGGTATAAGATATACCCCCGCACCTGTTCTCCAAAAAACAACTTCACCTAATCCAGGCGTACCAAACCAAATAATAGCAAACCCTAATATAAATACTAATCTATCTTCGGAGAAAAGTTTAGGGAATTTCCCCAGTGCGCAAGTAACAACAAAAACTATAAGTAATATAAACACTATTCCAAGAAAAAGACCAGCTAAAATGAAGTAATCATTATTAATACTATTCAAACCCAAAAATAATGAATCTGTAATTCTACCACTCCAATTTAAATATATGGATTTAAAAAATTCAACAAATCCTCTTGCTTTTATGTCTCCAATATTTGAATAATCATCTGCCATTATGGGTTGAAGCATACCAATTGCACCTGTACCAATTAGTACTAATGATAATAAAACATTAAAATATATGTCAACATATTTTTTTATGTTTATTTTATTATTCATTGTTTTCTACCTCCTCTAATTACTTAAATGTCTATAGTTTATTTACCCACTCTTCTTCCTAATCCCTTATTCCCAAATGACCAAGTTAATACATTCCGGTCCATTGTACACTTTTTCATATTAACTTGTATTTTTTAAATATGTATTTTTGTTCTTATAAATGTTTTTTTAGTATTTTAAAGTAGCTCATTATTGGAATTGTTGGATTACGTTGTTTTCTATCATTTACCGATTTTTATCTTTGAAAAAATATATTTTAATGTATTACATATCAGAAATATTTCAATTAGAAGATAATTTTTTAAGTTTTTGTTTTTATACTTCACCCTATCAATTGTATTTAAATTACTAAAAGCATCCTTACTACCCTTTAAAAACTCCTTATAAAAACCTTTTTTATAAAAAAATAGAACTTTGATAATCCACCCTATAAATAAAAAAGGAGAATTTATTAACATTTGATAAATAGGCATATTTTTTAAAAATACATATATATTGTTCCTTGCTGCAAGCCTTACCTTAAAGCTATTGTATTTGCTCCCACTGGTCGCACTACCGATATGATATACTAAAGCCTCACTGCAATAAATATTCTTATAGCCTTGAATATTGGCTCTATAACTAATATCTACATCTTCCATATATGCAAAGAAATCTTCGTCAAAATAACCTATCTCCTCAAACAACTTTTTCCGATAAATTGCAGCCCCAGCACAGCTGCTAAAAATTCTTTCTGATTTATTATATTTATTTAGAACAGCTCCATCTCCACGTTTATAAGCCCAGCCTAAAATAGTATATTCATCGCCTGCATCATCAATTTTATCTCTTTCTGAAAATCGTACCATCTTACTACAGCAAGAAAATATTTTTTCATCTTGTTCGATACAGTTTACTAAATTTTCAAGCCAAACTTCCTCTACTTCTGTGTCATTATTTAATAAGACTACATATTCACAATTAGAAGCTTTAATCCCTTCGTTTACAGCTTTACTAAAACCGTAATTTTCTTTTAAGGATAAAAGTTTAATTTGAGGGTAATTTTCAGAAATAAATTCACAGCTTCCATCTTGTGAATCGTTGTCCACAATTATAATTTCAACGTTTTGAAAACACTGTATAGCTAACGAATCCAGACAGCCTTTAATATATTTCAAGCCGTTATAGTTTGGAATTATTATTGATACCTTAATTAATTGATTTATTTTCATATCTTTATTACATCTCTTTCATAAATTCATATTAAGATAACGGTCACTCTTCACATAAAAGTATAACCTCTCCTAAGTATTTTATTGCATTAAGACACCCTTTCCAGGAAATGAAACAACTGAGTTTTTTACTGACTAACCTAATATTGGGACGAAAAACCTATAATTCACTTTTAATTATAGAAGTATTTATATATTTGATTTAATATTCTCTCACAAGCTTTTCCATCGCCATATGGATTTGTAGCCTGAGCCATTTTATTATATAATGCTTTGTTTGTTAGCAGTTCTTTTGTTTCATTATATATTTTATCAGTATCTACCCCTACAAGCTTTATTGTACCCGCTTGAACTGCCTCTGGTCTTTCTGTTTCTGTTCTTAATACCAGAACTGGTTTGCCTAGTGTTGGTGCTTCCTCTTGTATTCCTCCTGAATCTGTCATTATTAATTTTACTTTTGACATAAGATTTGCGAATTCCACGTACTCAAGTGGTTCTATTAAATGAATTCTTCCCGTGTATTCATCAAAATAATTATGTGCTAACTCTCTTATACTAGGATTTTTATGCATTGGGAATATAACTTCAATTTTTTCATTATCTTTCATTAATTTTATAATTGCTTTAAATATATTTTTCATTGGCTCTCCCCAATTTTCTCTTCTGTGTGTTGTAAGTAAAATTACATCTTTATTTTTGTATTTTATATCATTTAACATTTGTTGTTCAAATACTAATTTATCATCTATTACACTTAAAATAGCGTCTATTACAGTATTTCCTGTAACAAATATACTATCTATATTTACTCCTTCTCTTAAGAGATTGTTCAAATTTACTTCTGTTGGTGCAAAATTAAGAGTAGCTATACTTCCTGTAAGTTTTCTGTTTATTTCTTCTGGGAATGGTGAATATATATCATAGGTTCTAAGTCCAGCTTCAACATGCCCTACTGGAATTTTTTTATAAAATGAAGCTAATGCAGAATTGAATGTTGTTGATGTATCTCCATGCACTAAAACAATATCTGGCTTACATTCTTCAAGTACATTAGTTACTCCACTTAATACTTTAATTGAAACATCTACTAATGTTTGTCCATGTTTCATTATATCTAAATCGTAATTGGGATTAATATTAAATATCTTTAAAACCTCGTCTAGCATTTCTCTATGTTGTGCTGTATCACAAACCACTGAATCAAATCTATCATCTTCTACAAGTGCCTTAACTAATGGACACATTTTTATCCCCTCAGGCCTTGTACCAAAAATTGACAATACTTTTATACGTTTCACACTAATTCACCCTCCGTACTTGCTTTTATTATCATAATTCTCTTATTTAATATACTTAAATCCTCTTACTTTTCCAAATAATCTATTTCTTATTTTATTCTTTTAAGAGTATATTATGTATTGTCCATTAATCTATGTATTTTAATAATTTAGAAATTAGGAATTGTTCTTGAAAACCCAAATTTTATTAAAAATAAAATTATATGGAACGGTAATACCCATAGTTAAAATAGGAGCAATAATTTTAGAAATTTCTAAAACATCAACCCAAATATACATACATAAAATATTGATTAAAAAGCTAGAAGCATACACAATGTAATATTTAATTACTGATTTAGATGTCTTTTCTTTACTTTCTTTAAATACCCATTTTCTATTAAGGAAATAACCACAAATTGAGCTGGTAATATAACCCAGTGCATTTGCTACAATATAGTTAATATTAATGTAAACTAATGTATAGTAAATAGCTAAAGATATTAAAGTATTACTTGCACCAACAAACCCAAATTTTATAAATTGCAATATTTCTTTATACATAATTACTTCCTTCTCTTAAGATAAACTATATTCATTTTATTTTTTAAAGTTAAATTACTTGTTATTGAATATCTAGTCAGATAACTCATTTTTTTCATTAATTATCCCCTGTTTTTCATCGATTATATATGGTGGTCTATTTCTAGTTGCATCGAATCCTCTCCATATATATTCGCCCAAGATACCAAGTGTTAGCATATTTGTTCCAAAAGCAATTAAAATTAGTATTGCAAGTGTTGCAAATCCTGGCACAGCTATTCCAAATATTAAACTTGATATCAATAAGTAAGTAGCATATATACTTGTACCTATAAAAATAATTGCACCTACACCCGAAATAAATTTAATAGGGAAATATGAAAATCCCATCATCGAATCTATTACTAGCTTTATCTTCTTAGATAATGTCCAACGTGACTTACCAATCTCCCTTGCTTTTCTTACATAATAAATTTTATCAGTCTTGAAACCAGCCCACAAAATTTGTAAGGTTATAGCAGAATTTTTTTCATCAAATAAACGTAAAACTTCAATTACTTTTCTATCTATTAAAAAACAATCGAAACCACCTTTCGGCATAGTTTTAACTGCAAATCTTCTAATTAGCCAATAATATATATTAGAAAACATTTTTTGAGAAAAGCCCTCTTCTCTATCAGATCGTACTGCTAAAACTACTTTATTCCCTTTTTTCCAACTTTCAAACATGTCAATAATTAATTCTGATGGTTCTTGCAAATCAGCTGCTTTAATTACTGCACAATCCCCACTACAATTTAAATAGCCTGCCAATATAGCTGAATGTGATCCAAAGTTTCTAGATAGTTTAATTAATTTAATATTGTTATCTATTTTTGATAATTTCTTCATTTCTCCCCATGAATTATCTCCTGATCCATCATCAATCATTATAATTTCATATTCATCAACCTTACACAGTACTTGCTCTTTTAAATCTTCATATAAAGGCTTCAAATTAAGTTCATTGTAGTATACCGGTATTATTATAGATAATTTAGCCATTTTTATTTACTTCCTTTTATGTATTCATCGAAATCTCTTATATATTCCGAGCTATCATACCCCTCACTTGCCAATACTAAAAGTATACTATCTTCAGAAAAATCATACATGTCTTTCCATAGCATTTTAGGAAGATATATTCCTGTATGAGGTTTATCTAATACGAATACTTCATCTTTTTTACCATCCCTTATTCTTACTTTAGATGATCCACACACATTAATTAATACAAATTCACTTCTCCTATTTGCATGTTGACCACGAATAACTGTAGAATCAGAACCATAAATGTAAAATATTCTTTTAATATCAAAAGGAATATCTTTCATTCCCTCTACTACAACGAGCTTTCCCCTATAATCACCATTTTGTTTAAATTCTATCATCTTATGTCTATCTATTTGCATAATAATTCTCCTTTAAAATCCCATACCATTTTAAATTTTTAAATTGTCCTTGTATTTTAATGTGTTGTTTGAATTCACCTTCAAAAATAAATCCACATTTTTTATATAATTTAATTGCATTAATATTATCTTCTAAAACATTAAGATAGACTCTATTCAAGTTTAAAGTTTCAAAAGCATATTTTAATAATTGTTTAGTCGCGAATGTTCCTATACCTTTACCTTGTGCTTCATAATGTAAAGCAATAGCATATTCTCCTGTACCGGCATCAATATCAATATTTTTCAAACTAATTGTACCTTGATATATATCATTATCGTCAGCAATTGCAAAATGATAGTTATTATTATCTTCAACACAACTATTTATAAATTCCGTAACACTTTTTATTGTAACATTTTGAGAATCAAATCTAAAAAAACAATTTACTCTAGAATCTTTCATCCATTCTAACATTGGTATACTATCATTTCTTTTTAATGGACGCAATATCATTTATTTCGCCTCCCATGAATTAATTGCATCTATAACATAATTTAATTCTTCTTGTGTCATCCCATTATATAGTGGTAATGATAATACCTCATCAGCATATCTTTCAGTTATAGGGAGACTTCCTTTTGGTATATTTAAGTATTTATATGCCTCTGCTAAATGTGGAGGTATCGGATAATGAATAATTGTACCTATTTCTCTTTCATTTAAATAGTCAATCAATGCTTGTCTATTTTTTGCTTTTATAACAAATTGATGCCAAACAGTTGTAACACCATTGCAAATTTGCGGCAATACTATACTTTCATTTTTAAGTTCATTTAAATATCTATTGCAAATATTATGACGTTCTATAGTGACTTCATCTAGATGTGGTAATCTAACTCTTAAAAATCCTGCTTGTATTTCATCAAGTCTTGAATTAGTTCCTACAACCATATTATAATAACGTTCTTCACTACCATAATTTCTAAATATTTTAACTTTTTTAGCTAAACCATCATCATTAGTAGTTATCGCGCCACCATCCCCAAAAGCACCTAAATTTTTGGATGGATAAAAGCTAAAGCATCCTATATCACCAAATGTTCCACATTGCTTACCATCTTCCATTGACCCATGTGATTGGGCACAGTCTTCAACTACAAATAAATTATGTTTTTTAGCAATTGCCATAATTTTAGACATTTCAGAGCATTGACCATATAAATGTACTACCAAAATAGCTTTTGTGTTTTTAGTAATTTTTTCTTCAATTTTATCAACATCAATATTTTTATAAATATTGGGTTCTACAAAGACTGGAATAGCACCATTAATCGTAATTCCCATAACACTTGCTATATATGTATTACCTTGAACAATAACCTCATCACCTTTACCTACCTCTAATACTCTAAAAGCAATCCAAAGTGCATCAAGTCCATTTCCGAGACCGATACAATGTTTAGCTCCTGTATAAGTAGCAAATTCTTTTTCAAAAGAAGAAACCTCTTTTCCAAGAACATACCAACCAGAACGTAATACTTCAAGTGCCTTGTCTTCAAATTCTTTTTGATATTGTAAAAATCCTCTATCAAGTCTATTAGACATTATTCTCATAAAATCACCCCTTTATTTCACTTTTAAATTATTAAATTTAACTTTTACTTTTATTTATTAATCTGATTCCCGACTAAAATACTAAAGTTAAATACAATTAAAGATATTTTAACTAAGCACCTATATACTTTTTATTATAATAAACATTTTTTAGTTTATTGACTATCTTATTAAACAACCACACTCCCAATACTGGTATAAATAATCCAGCTAATGTATTTAGAATCCACAAATTAATATTTGAGTATGGGAATTTAGCAATATTATATAGTTCCTTATGATAAAATAATACAGCTATTAAATTTATTAGTTTCATAGCTAAGAACTGTAGTACCATTATGTGAAATGATTCCCTGCCTAAACATGCAAAAATACATTTTAGCTTATTTGTCTTAAGTAGTATTTTACCAATATATAAATTAATATAAATTCCTGCAAAAGTCACTAAAGTAAATGCAATAGGATTACCGATTTGTCCTGCTGCAAAACTTATAACAAGACCATTTCTATAAAAATATACTATTACAAATACACCCATAATTGCCATTATCCAATTTAACTTAATCTTACTCCAATATGTTTTACACACATATCCACACGATATAATAGGTATTGCAATTAACGATACATCAATTCTCCATACTAATTGGAGTTTTTTTGCTGATAATATCATACCAACTCCACCTATTAACCAACACAATATATATATATATATTTCTCTTTTTGTTTGAGTATCGCTTAGTTTTATAGCTATATTCCTAATAAAACAAAATATTATCATTGCACAAAATAAAGGAAATACAAACCAAGAAGCCCCCATTACTTCTTCTAGTTGATTACCTGTTAATATTAGTAATAATATATTATTTACAGTTTCATATAAACTGTAAACTACCTTAGGATAAATCATAGGTTCACCTGTAATTGTACTGTAAATATTCATTCTTATAAAAATATTATGAAGTATTATAAATACAATTCCATATTTAATAAGAGGCCACCATAAGTCCTTAACCTTTTTTATTATATAATCCACTAAATCATAAGAATATTTATCCTTATAGAAAAAACCTGCAACAAAAAAGAATATTGCTAGGTGATAATAATTTAAAATTATACCATATTTAAATCCTGAATGTCCAAGTACGACAGCTATTATACCAAGACCCTTTATTATATCCCAATAAACATCTCTCTTAATTTCCTCCAAATTAACACCTCATTTCATCCATTTTCTTAACATTAATTATATTTATTATTTTGTAGTTAAGTCATTACCTGCATTATAAGTAGGTTGTTTGATTATTATATTATCTATATCTTAATTATCTGATTTTAATACTACAATCCAACAGCCAAACCAATCTAATAGCCTTGTAAAACGTACAAATTATTTCTTCCGGATTATTCAATATTTTCTTTAAACGTTTTTTTTACATCTATCCTTTAAAGCCACTCCTTATCAAATTATTGAGATTCACTTATACGTTCCACTGCATCTGAAAAGATAGCATTAGTATTATCAATCTCTACTGCTTTTTTATAATATTCACTAGCTTTTGTATAATCACCATTTGCTTCAAATACATTTCCTGTGAAATAATATGGATAAGCGTTCTTTCCTTGGCTCATATCAATGCCTTGCTTAAATGTATTAATTGCCATAGTACTTTTTCCAATTGATTGATATATATTTCCTAAATCTAAAACTTCAACTAATGTCATATTTTCTTTCTTATATTCTGCTAATTTAGGATAAATTATTTCATCAAGTTTAGATATGTCTAACTTTTCTTTCTTCAAATTGATATGTTTTTTTATATTACCATCTGATGAGTATAAAAATATATGATCAAAGCTTTTAAGAGTATCTTGTGGTATCTCTTTTACATTAGTAAATTTAACCCAATTATTTATATTAGTGTTTCTAGTTGTAAGTACATTTATATTACACTCATAATTTATTCTATTTTTCAGATAGTACATTGATTTATATATAGTCTCTTCTGTGTCATACAATCCTGTAATTAATACATTGTCTCCTGGATCTATATTCTTTTCTACATAATCAAATCCCTTTAGTACATTATAATTGATAGTTTCTGGTTTCACTGCCCAATAGTAATCCTTATATACATATACTATATTGATGCCTAGTATAAGTAATATAGCTACTGTAATTATACCTTTTACTATCTTTTGCTTTTTTTTGTTGTAATCTATATCTGCTATTGCAAAGATAATAAGATATCCAAATGCAATTCCTAGCCATCTATAATGTGGTACTACATGATTGGGTAATATAGCATATGGTATATAGGCTGACAAATTCATTGCTATCAGCATAACTATTTTAAATAATTTATCTCTATTTTTTAAAACAGTTATAACAACTACTACGAATAGTACTAATGTTACAATATTCCCCCAATCCTTTACATAGTATAAAAATGTTTTTATAATTGACTTAATTTTAAAACTAGTGAAATACGCACTATCCTGATTGCTAGATAGCGATACAAATGCACTTCCTATATTCTTATTCCAATACACGATTAATCCAGCCATTACAGTACTTAAAATTATCATAATCTTATTTTCTTTTGTTTTCTCAATAAATAATCCATTGAAAAAGAAAAATACAATAATAGAAACCAAATATGTTTCTTTAGATAGTCCACATAATAAAATTAAAATAATAGTAATTAGCATTTTATTACTATTACTGTTATAGTAATGGTTTAATAATAAAAGCAATAAAAATGTAAGACTTATACTACTATATATATCAAAAGTATAATTTATATAAAACCCTGGATGCGAAAATACTAATATGCTATATACTATCTTATAAAAATAGTTGCTCTTCTCAAGATTAAATATTTTCTTTGCTACTATGAATAATAAATATATATTTATTAGTGTAATTATTACTGAAAAAAATGTAGTTATCTGATAGTTTGAAAATGAAAATAGACTTATTATAAATTGTCCTACTCCTCGAGGGACTTTAATAAAGTCAATAATTCCCATTCCATTGCTATCATATGCATAATCTATCATATCTGAATGATGAGCTATTAAGGGCATGAAATATTTCGGAAAAATAAATCTTAATACCATGTAGTATGAAATGGATATAATCATAATATTAATAAAAATTTTCTCATATTTTTTCTTTTTTATTTCCATCATTTTCTCTCCTAAATTCTAACTATTATTTAATATTTGTTAGTACATATACACACTATTTAAATTTCCACCTTGGTTTAACCCATTTAATAATTGATTTTACCAGTCATGTTTTGCCACAAGATGGTTGTCACTTGTTTTCTGTATCTTTTTCTACCACTTCAATTTTCAAATAATTGCTTACTTCAACTTGCTCAACTTTAAGAGTTTGTTTAATTTGTATATCTAACTCCTGTGGTTTAACATAAAACTTTTTAGGAACTAGACATGTTACTAATTTTTCTCCACCAAATGAAGTTATTTGCATCTCATTATTAATATATATTTTATCATCTTCTTTAAAACCAGAACCTATTACACTTATAGCAACCTTTCCATCTATAAGATTTTCCTTTTGCATTACCTCTATTTGTTTTGGAGATATTTCCTCTATAACTTTGGTAGTTTTTTCTTTTACATCAGCAATTTTTATCTTTTTAAGATTAGATTTAGCTATCACCTTATTAGAAGTATTAAATCTTTTAACTGTAACTTCTATTTTTTCTACTTCACTATAAGCTACTTTTGGAATAAGACATGTTAAAATATCTTCACCTCCAAATGCAGTTGTTTGTTCTTCACCATTAAGATATATCTTATCATTTTCTTTAAAACCTGTTCCTTTTATCTCTAGTGAAACTTGATCATTTATTAAGTTTGTCTCATGTTTTCTGAAAATAGTTTCCTGAGATAAAGAATCTATAGTAATATCTTCATGCAAAAAAAATGTAAGTGTACTTATTAATATTAGTGGAAATACTATAATTGTTATTGCATATATCTTTTCCAATTTGCTCATATTCACTTTAACTCCTCATTTAGAATAATTTTTTCTAAACATCATATCATACTGAATATTTTGTAAATCATTACACGCTTAGTGCCATTGTTATTTCTCATCTCATCTCATCCGCATCTGTTGTTATAGTCTATACCTATGTTGTTTCCATGTAATCCCCCAACGCTCTTCGAAAAGTTTTTTATTCTTATTAAAAATATCCATATAAGTTTTATCTTCTAACTTTTTGAAAGATACATTACCATAATGATGTATAAATACGTCTTCTGCACATTTAATTTCATATCCTAATGATTTAGTCCTATAGGAATAATCATCATCTTCAAACATTCCTATCCCATAAAGTTCTTCTAGATTACCTATCTTATTAAATGCTGGTCTGGATATAATTAAACAAAACATTGCTAATACATCTATCTGAGCATATGTTTCTCCCATATGCTTGGTTGTATATTCATATGCAAAGTGTTCCATATCTGAAATTTCTACATAAGAAACATCAATTTTAGCCTCATTTCCAATTGAATTTGTTACAGGCCCTAGTATACCTAGTTTTTCATCTTTTTCAAAATGTTTAGTCAAGCCACTCAGCCAGCCTCTTGTGATAACAGTATCATTATTCAATAAAACAATATACTCTCCATCACATGCTTTAATTCCTATATTATTTCCTTTTGCAAATCCATAATTCTCTGGATTTAAAATGATTTTTACATGTTCATACTTACTACTAATTTCTCTCAAATAATTTGGTGTATTATCACCTGATTTGTTATCAACTATGATTATTTCATAATTAGGATAAGCGGTTTTATCTATAATGCTATTAAAACACTCTTTTGTATACTCTAATTGATTATAAGTTAATAGTATAATAGATACTTTCGGAAAAATTTCTTTAGCAAAATCAATAAAAGCTTTTCCTCGTTCTTTCCAATCATTTTGTTTTGCAAATTCCATACATTCTTGAGAATCTGCTAATATATCTTTTTCATCCAAACATAGCCTTACACAATTCACGAATTCCTTATTATCATTAGCCATATATACATATTTATCTTTAAAAGGGATTAATTCAGGTATTTCAGTTGCAACTATTTTTTTCCCTGCACTAAGATACTCATAAAATTTAACAGGATTTGTTGCTTTAATTAGATCCGTAGATGTATCAAAAGGTATTAGGCATACATCAAATTCTTCTAAATATCCAGGTAATGTATTATAATCTTTTTCACCTAACAATTTAATATTAACATATTTACTAAGTAATTTAGCACCTTCAGTGACTTCCCCAATAAGGACTATATCTACATCTGGCATTTGTTCTGCAATATATAGAATTTTTTCAAAATCAAACCAATGAGCAATTGCACCATAATAACCTATTATTTTTCTTTCATTAACTATTTTTTTTGATTTCTTATATGCTTTATTAAAATGCTGAAACTCTGTTCCATTTCGTATAATTTTAATATTTTTATTATATTTATACGCACATTCAGCTAGATAGTTAGAACTTGCTATAACTTGGTCGCTAGATTCTAATAGTTCATAACAACATGGAGCTAAACACTCAATATTTGTATCTTCAAATCCTGTATAGTCATCTAAATAGTCTGTTACAATTTTAAATCCATATTTATCTTTAAAATATTTTGCTGCCTGCACCCATGTTGGATATTCTACTACAATTACGCAATCTCTAATAGCATTTTCAATAACTATTTTTTCTAATTCTATAATAATATCACTGCTATCCTTTGTATAATCAGCTATATGAATTGCTGAATATCTTTTACTTTCTACCGAAAATATATTAATATTATCAACTTGTTTAATTGTTTTCGTCTGATTATTATTATAATTTGCATTAATATAAAATACCTTATGATCTTGTTTTGAAAAACTGTTGGCTAAATGCTGTGGTCTTTGATATCTAAAATCATAGTCAATAACTGCTAAAAATAAAATATCAAATTTATCATATTTTTTTTCAAGCAATGCATTTATTTTTTCTACTTCATATGTATTTGTTTTATTGATTAAATCACCTATAGGGTCAGGTTTATCTGAAATATGACTAATTTTATCTAATTGATCAATTATTTGAAACATAGGGTTGAAACTATGGTTATTAATTAGGATTCGCTTATTACTTCTTTTAGTTAGCCACTTTGCAAATTCTTTTTTTTCAGTATATTTGCCCTTAATTAATTGATGTTTTATTCGATATAATAAGTGTACTAATTGGAAAGCTTTTGTATTGATCAATGCTAAAGTATTTTCTTTAGTTGTTCTAATAACATCGATATAATCATTAATATTATTTTTGAGAAAGGCTTCATTATTTCTAAACTTATCTAACTCCGTTAATAAAGTTAAGCTTTTTTGTTGTTCTATTTCTATTTGTTGCTTAACATTTTGAATTTCTATTTCTGCTTGTTGTCTACCTTTTTTAAGTTCTATAATTAGTTTCGATGATAGATCATTTTCTTTTTCATAGTTCCTAATTTGTTCTGTTAAAATTAAAATTTCTTCCACATTACCTTGCAACCTTTTTTCTTTTTCTTTAGTTTCTTCATCAATTTGTATTAAATCTTTATAAATATTTTCTTTTTCTTCAAAGTCTCCATTATGACCTCTAGATAATTTCATCTTTGTTGGGTCTATATAGTTTTTATTTACATAAACTAATAATATTTGCTTTCCTGGCCAGAAAGTATTTTCAATATTTGATGTATTAATTACTTTGTAATAGCATTGATAAAAATCCTTAATTTGATACATAAAACTATTATAATCAAATCTTATGAAATGTTCTTTATGTAAATGTTCTTCCTGAAAAGGAAGTAATAATAATAAATATTTTTCAGTAATATCTATTAACTTGTCTAATTCCCTAAATGGATTTTTAAAATGTTCTAAAACATTAGAACAAAATACCACATCATATTTTTCTTTAATATCTTTTATATCATAGCAAAAAAAATCGCACGCCGGATAATTATTCTTAGCATCATTAATAGCACTTTCTGAAAAATCTATTCCAATTACATCTGATTTACTAAAACATTGTTTTAAAATGCTAGTTCCTTCGCCTTTTGCACATCCAGCATCTAAAATTCTATAATCATTTATATCTATATCTTCAATTAACCAGTTTGGCAGATATTTAAGTGCTACATGAGTAAAAAATTCTGTTTGTTTGACACCCTCAAATTCATCCCAACTTCCACTTTCAAAACGCTCTTCCCAATATTTCTTTGAATTTAACATACTCTAGTCCTCTCTTCCACTTCTCATTAAAGCCTTCAAGAAATTCCATCTATACTAATTTTCATTGGAACATCTAACATACCATAATATATCTCATTACTTCCTACTTTAAAATAATGTGCTCCCTCAATATAATCAATATAACTTGGTGTCTGAGTTTCTCTAGTTTCTAGGCTAGCAACTATATAATATTCACCTGGAACTAAATAATTCTCCATATTAAAGCTTACTTTATAGAACCCTTCTTTAAGCAAAAATTTATTTTGATCGAAAGTAGCCCCTACAATAAGATCTTGTCCTTTTTTATTTTTTATTGAAAAAGCTATTCCAACTGGACTACCTTCAAGTATCTCTTGTGTTATCTGAACCTCTATTAATAAGTTAAAACCACTCCCCTTATCTAGATACTCCACTTCATTTTCATCATTGTATATTGTTACATATTTTATTAAGCCTACACTACTACCCCATCTAGATATAGGTGTAAATTTCTTTTCTCTTTTTATATTTACATTGTTATTTACAGATATTTTTTCTTTTTCTATATTCATTGCTCTTTTAGTTGTATATGCAATATATTGTGAAGTTACTTTTTTTACATCGCCTTCTTCTTTTAGATGTCCTCTTTCTATCCATATACATCTATCACAAAATTTTCTTACTGAATCTACATCATGTGTGACTAATAAAATTGTCTTACCTTTATCTTTTAGTTCCTCAAATTTTCTATAACATTTTGATTGGAATATATTGTCACCCACTGATAAAGCTTCATCTATAATTAATATATCTGGATCTACATTTATAGCAACAGCAAATGCTAATCTTACGAACATCCCACTTGAATAAGTTTTTACAGGTTGATTTATAAAATCACCTATATCTGCAAATTCTAATATAGAAGATATTTTCTTACTCGTTTCCTCTTTGCTATAACCTGATATTGCTCCATTTAAGTATATATTTTCAATTCCAGTATATTCCATGTTAAATCCTGCTCCAAGTTCTAACAGCGCTGATATTCTTCCTTTTATGTTAATTTCTCCACTTGTAGCACTTAATACTCCTGTTAATATCTTTAATAAGGTAGATTTCCCTGAGCCATTAGTTCCTATTATCCCAAGGGTTTCCCCCCGTTTTACCTCTAAAGAAATTTCTTTTAGTGCAAAGTATTCTCGGTGATATATTTTCTTGGTTACACTTAAAGATTCTTTTAATCTATCTATAGGTTTATCATACAATTTATAGATCTTATTTATATTGTTTATTTTAACAACTATATCTTTCATATAACATCTCTCCTATTATAGTACATCTGAAAAATGTGGTTTGAGCTTCTTAAAGGTTCTTGCTGAAAAAATAAATATTATAATACACAGTATCCAAAAATATACTGTTTGATTATACCTTTCCCAGAACCATACTTTATTAATAAAAGTATCTCTGTACCCTTCAACAACATAATACAATGGATTCAATTTTAGTATCCATTGTAAATTTTCTGGCACTATCTTATAACTCCACATAATAGGTGTCATCCACATCCCAAGTTGTAATACGATTGTAATTATCTGTCCTAAATCTTTGAAAAATATAATAATAGCAGCTGTTGAATATGATATAGCTAATACTAATATAAATGTGCAAAATGAATAATATATCACTTGTAAAATATGTATATCTATTGGATATCCATATCCAATAAATAAGAGAAGAATAAATAATATAAATACCAAATGTACAAATAATGCAGAAATAATTTTCACAATAGGAAGTATACTTATTTTAAATACAACTTTTTTAACTAAATAACTATATTCTACTAAACTATTAGTTGCATTTAATAATGCCTCTTGAAAGAAAAACCATGGTATTAGTCCTGCTGTAAACCATAATACGAACGGCGTATTTTTTGTAGGTGAAGATGATTTTAACCCAAATTCAAAAACAAACCAGTAGATTAATATAGTTATTATTGGTTGGATGAATGCCCACACTATTCCTAAATACGATCCTGCATATTTAGTTTTAAAATCATTCTTTGCCAAATCTAAAATTAAGTTTCGATTATTATACAGCTCTCTAATTAAATTCATATTTTCTCCTATCAACTAACATACTTTTTTTATAATCTTCACATAACTCTCTACTCTTTTTCTCCAATTATTTTCATCTATGAAATTAATATTAATTTTATAAGAAAGGTCATGCTCAATTTTTATTCTATTTATTGCTGAACTAAATTCCTCATAATTTTTATACGTATACACTAGATTATTATTTTTATATCGTTCTAATTCTTGCCAATAAGACGTTACAACTGGTTTACTCAATGCCAAATATTCATATATTTTAACTGGATCTACTCCTCTTATAAGTTCATTAACTCTAAATGGTATAAGCATTATTTCTCCAAATTTTATGTACTTTCTTACATCCTCATGTTTAATGGTTCCTAATATAACTATATTTTTATTATCTATTTTGCTCATAATTTTACTATCCATTGGTCCTATGAGATAAATAGTATAATTAGGATTGTTATGTGCATATTCATTTAAAACATTTATATCCAACCATCCACCAATTGTTCCTATATACATGAGATTTGGTGATTTTAAATTTATTACCTCTTCACAATCAACTTTAAACGATTCATCTAAAGCATTTTTCACTATTTCAATTTTTTTACCAGCTATACCATATTTGTTTTGGATTTTATTTTTTAAATAGTCAGAACTTGTAATAATTTGGTAAGCGTATTGACATAGCTTTTTTTCTTGTTTCTCAAGTTTAATTATTCTGCTTCCTTCATAAAAATAAGGGATATTATCCATACATTCATATATTATTTTTGAATTATTCTTTAATTTTTCAGGTAAGTAATCATATTGTTCAGGGTGTGTAAGTATTACTATCTCATATTCCTTATTCAAAAAATATTTAATATATATAATATTAATTTTTTTTATCATTCCCATTTTAGTTGCATAAGGCAATACAAATTTATCTTTTACATATAAATATTTGCTTAATTTTTTACAAAGAATTTTCTGCTTGAACAGAGGAGTTATTGAAAAATATGTTACGTCTATTTCTTTTTTACTTAGATACTCACAAATAAAATGTGGTCTTTGTTTTATCCATTTCCAATTTACTGTTGAAAAATATAAAATTTTCATACTTCCCCCTTATATTAATATGACTAAAATTGCTACAATTTAAACTTTCTATGATCCCATTTTAGTGAATCCGTACATCTTCTTACTTAGACTAAATATCTTTCCAAAGCATCTTCCCATCTAAGTTAAAGCTCAAGTCCGCTATTACAAGGCTTTTCTTAGAAAGTCTAGAATTTAGAGGTCTTAAGCTTTAGTCTTTTTGCTCACTTGCAGAATCTATAGTGTAACACATATCATTTCCTGCACGTTCTCCAACAAATTTAATAAGATTTTTAATTTTCCTAATTTATGCAAAATTAATATCCTTAAATAGTGGTGCTTTCGAATCTTTCTCCGAAATGATTGGATTTTTTATTTTCCAGTCCACATTTATTTCAGGATCGTCCCATCTAATCCCACCTTCATCCTCAGGATGATACACTTCAGTACACTTATAAACAAACTCCGCTTCTTCAGATAATACTAAAAACCCATGTGCAAATCCTCCTGGTACATAAAACTGCTTTTTATTTTCTTCATTTAATATGGCGCCAACCCATTTTCCATAGGTTTCTGAATCTTTTCTTAAATCCACAGCCACATCAAATACTTCACCTTTTATCACCCTAACTAGTTTTCCTTGTGGATATTTTTTTTGAAAATGAAGTCCCCTAAGCACGTTTTTTTTAGACATCGACTGATTATCCTGTACGAAAACCATATCTAGCCCTGCACTTTTAAAATCTTCGTAATTATAAGTTTCCATAAAATAGCCTCTTTCATCTCCAAAGACCTTAGGCTCTATAATATAAACTCCTCTTATTTCTGTTTCCGTAAATTTAAATTGTCCCACTAAAAAAAACTCCTTTACTTTCCTCTATTCCATCGTATTGTACATTTTCTCATAATACCTCTGATACTCACCAGAAGTCACATTCTCCATCCACGCCTTATTATCCAAATACCATTGTATAGTTTTCTTTATTCCCAATTCAAAAGAAGCTTCTGGTTCCCAACCTAATTCATCTTTAATTTTAGTTGGATCAATCCCATATCTTTTATCATGACCCATTCTATCTTCTACATATTTTATAAGTTGTTCAGTTATTGTACTATCTACATTTTCATTTAAATATTGAAGTACAGTTTTTACAATGTGAATATTGGTTCTTTCATTGTGCCCACCAATATTGTACACTTCTCCCACTTTTCCATCATTTATAACCATATCAATAGCTTTGCAATGATCCTCAACATAAAGCCAGTCTCGAACATTCATTCCGTCTCCATATACAGGTAAATCTTTATGATTTAAACTATTGTTTATTAAAAGTGGAATAAGCTTTTCTGGGAATTGATAAGGACCATAATTATTTGAACACCTTGTAATATTCATTGGCATTTTATATGTATCAAAGTAAGCTTTAACCATTAAATCTGCTCCAGTTTTACTAGAAGCATATGGACTGTGAGGGTCTAATGGTGTAGTTTCCATAAAGTACCCCGTTTCTCCTAAAGAACCGTATACTTCATCTGTAGAAACCTGAATATACTTTTTTCCTTCTTTAAATCCGTCTTCCGTTTCCCATGCATTTTTAGTAGCATTCAATAAATTCACAGTTCCTAGTACGTTTGTTATTACAAAAATCTCTGGCTCCTTTATACTTCGATCCACATGAGATTCAGCTGCAAAATTAACTACATAGTCTATATCATTATCCTTAAATATCTTTTCTACTGCTTCTTTATCGCAGATATCAGCTTGTACAAATTTATAATTCGAATTACTTTCTACTACTTTTAGGTTTTCTAAGTTTCCTGCATAAGTTAACTTATCCAAATTAATAATTTTTATATTCTTGTATTTGTTAAACATATACTCTATAAAATTCGAGCCAATAAATCCAGCTCCACCAGTTACTAAGTAAGTTTTCATCGAAATCCAACTCCCTTTTCTTAAATAACAAAAATTTATATACATTCTCTATTTATTACCTGATATTTACATCCTTCTACTAATCCTCTATTTTATCAATAAATATCTTAAGTGCATCTTTCCACTGTCTCATTTCATCTCCAACAGTACATCTAAGCATCATATTATCCAAAGCTGAATAAGCTGGCCTCTTAGCTGCCCTTGTAAGCTGATTTGATGTTGTTGCACTTACTGTGCATTTAATACCTGCATATTCAATAATTTTGCAAGCAAAATCATACCAACTACATTCGCCAGTTCCAGTACAGTGATATGTGCCATATTCTTCACTTAATGCTAGTTTTAAAATATGATGAGTTAAGTCTTCTGCATTCGTCGGATTGCCTCTTTGATCATCTACTACATCTAAATGCCCTTTTTCTTTGCCGGCTTTTAATATAGTTTTCACAAAATTATTTCCATTATAACCGTAAAGCCAAGATGTTCTTACTATGAAATATCTACTACACAGTTCTCGTACAAAGTTTTCTCCTGCAAGTTTTGTTTTTCCATATACACCCACTGGATTAGTAATATCGTATTCTCTATAGGGCATATTTCCATCACCCTTGAATACATAGTCAGTAGATATATGAATTATCTTTGCACCTACATTTTCAGAAGCTATGGCTAAATTTCGTGCTCCAAGAGCATTTACTTTAAAAGCTATATCTTCATTACCTTCACAAGCGTCTACATTGGTATAAGCTGCTGCATTTATTATTATATCTGGCCTTAACTTGTACACAAAATTCTGTACTTGATTTAAATTTGTTATATCTAACTCTTCCAGACCTACATCAAATACTTCTGCTGATTTATATTGTGAAGATATCTCTCCAAGTTCACTTTTACCACTGGTTATCATGTGCATTACTTGACTGCCAAGCTGCCCCTTAGCCCCTGTAATTAGAATTTTCATATCCTCACCCCTATTACTCTGTTGTAGCCACTTCATCATAGGCTAATTGACCCGCTACACTTTCTTCATGTTTTATTAAGTCAATAAGATATCTACCATAATTTGTTTTGATCAATGGTTCTGCGAGTATTCTAAGTTCTTCACTGCTTATCCATCCATTCCTGTAAGCAATTTCTTCAAGGCAAGCAATATAAGTTCCTTGTCTATTTTGTACCGCTGCTACAAAGTTAGATGCATCTAACATAGAATCATGGGTTCCTGTATCAAGCCATGCCATTCCTCTGCCTAAAAGGTTTACTTTTAACTTTCCTTCATTCATATATACTTTATTTAAATCAGTTATTTCTAATTCCCCACGTGCAGATGGCTTTAAATTTTTCGCCTTTTCTACTACTGTATTATCATAAAAATATAACCCTGGAATTGCATAGTTTGATTTCGGATTTTGTGGTTTTTCTTCTAATGAAATAACCTTTCCATTTTTATCAAACTCAGCAACACCATATGCAGTTGGGTCTTGAACATAATATCCAAATATAATTGCTCCACTTTCAATTGACGCTGCACTTTTTAAATGATTTGTAAGGCTTTGACCCCAGAATATATTGTCTCCTAAAACCAAAGCCACATTGTCATCACCAATAAATTCTTCACCTATTATAAATGCCTCAGCTAGTCCATTTGGTGCTTTCTGAACAGCATATTCAAATTTCATACCTAACTCGCTTCCATCTTTAAAAAGCTCCTCAAATGCTGGTAGGTCTCTTTCTGTTGATATTATTAATACTTCCTTTATACCTGCGAGCATTAATACAGATAGTGGATAGTATATCATTGGCTTGTCATATATTGGTACGATTTGTTTTGATATAGATTTAGTAACTGGATAAAGTCTAGTGCCTGAGCCACCTGCTAAAATAATTCCCTTCATAATTTAAATTCCTTTCTTGTTTCATAATTTATTTTTACATTAAATACTATTTTCATATTACAAGTAATGTGCAAATGCCACTATCTAAAAACCGACTAAATATTTAATGGATTTATAAATATTTGTATTGATGTTCTACCTTTTAGTCAATTTATACATTGTTTTTTAATAAAGCATTACATTTAAAATACGATTAACAACCATTATAGTTTCACAATATCCTATATTTCTTTATAAAATTTAATTATTAAAGATTTTCCATTATTACACTAATTATTTATAAATACTGTATATACACTATAATTTTATATTTACCAATATTACATTATATTTCTACAATTTTCATTTTAATTTTAACACATTATTCATAAACATTCTACCGTTTTATAAACATATATGTTATATTTTTCATTGAAAAAAATAAAAGTCACACTATTTTAATTAGTAAGGACTTCTATTTTCAATTTCTTATATTCACATTTATTTTGTAGCTATTTCAGGTTTTTTCTTAGGCGCTAAAATATTATTAATACTTATCCCCATTCCTAACAATATCCAGAATACTGGTGCTACTGATACTACACTATCGTTAAATATAGCAGCTCCTAAGTACCCCACTACTGCTACAAAAATTCCTAGTCCAGCAATAGAAATAAAATCGTTAAAGCTGCTGTTATAATAAATTTTAAAGCTTTTTATAAGGTACATTATAAATAATGCTAATATAGCTAATAAAGATAATATTCCTGTGTTAAGAGCTATTTGTAGGTATAAATTATGTGGCTTATCTACTTGTTGCCACATATCCCCATCGTAGGCGAACATCTTCCCCTTTATGTCGTTCTGTGGGAAATACGCCGAAAAGGTATCTGGACCATGACCTATTAGCACTGTATTTTTTAATAAAGGTAAACTTCTTGACCATATATACCCTCTAGATGATGCTAGTTTTTCCTTACCTTTAAACCCAAAACTTTTGATATTATCTATATCTATACTTTTCCCTTTATAGTCAACAATTCCTATAGACTTAGAATCATATTCAAAAAACAGCTTTATATTATCTTTATTAATATTCAGAATCTGTTTCCCATTTATATTTACTAATCCAACATCATATTTTTTATATCTTTCATCATTTAATTTTATTTTTCCAGTATCACTCCTAAATTCTGTAGTAATACTTTTTTTATTCTCATCAAAGAAAACTATATCTGCTTCTTTTATTGCAAGGTTTAAAATTTCACTATCGATATTAATATAAGCAGTACTACCATCAGTCTTTACATCTTTTAATTGTATAAGATTTTTAAAGTCTTCACTTTTTTTATCTGATATAAATACTGTTTTCATTTCACTAGATAATGTTTTTATTCTTGAACTAAGTGCTCCCTTTGATACAATGTTAAGAGCTATAAATACAACTATAAGCGCTATAGCCGCTATACCAAAATATTTCTTTTTTTCTTTTATATACTTACGCAACATTATTAGCAATATAATTATGGCTAATACTCCCCCAATAAGACCTGCACGAGAATTAGAACCAATCCAATTTATAGCCATAAGTGTAGTAACTATCCCCATAAATACTTTCACTATTTGATTTTTTATTAATATAAACATAGTAAGTGTTAATGGAAATAACATTGCCATATAACTTCCCACATAATTATAATGATATAAAGTTGAGTATATTACATTCTTTCCAAATGCAAATTTAAGTGTATCAGCCATTTTCATATACTCACTTGGCAGAATGAAACTTTTACCAAAATTAGTTTGAAATATATCTATTCCTATGTACTGAAATACCCCTATGGTTCCAATAATAATAGCCGAGAAAATTAAAACTGTAAATATGAACTTCACATGATACTCGCAATCCACTAATATCATAGTAACAACTACAATGGCCATATAAGCTAGTAGTACAAACATGCCTTCATATCTATCTACAAATCCCCAAATAGCTATATCCTTATACTCTGAAAGTAGCATGGATGTAATAACAGCAATACTATATACTGCAACAGGTATAAAATAATAGGATTTCTTAAAAATCTTAAACTGCTCTTGATAACCTTTTACCATAAGCATAATTATGGAAAGTGTAGTAAGACCCAGAATCCAAGTCATCTTATAATAAGAGAAAAAATCACTAACTTCTTTTCCCCCAGTCCAAAATTCAAATTGAGCACCAGTTAATGGAATAAATTTTAGCCTTACAATAAGTGGAACCATAAAAATCATAATCATTAACGGTATTAAATGATATGCTTCATCTCTTTTATAATATTTATTCATTTCTTCCCCCTAGTTACTATTAATTTCTTTAACTATTATACCACAATTTTATTATATATCAATATATTGGCTTTTTAAAAAAGGAGCTGTTTAAGCCATTACAAATTAGCTAAAATTAAAGGCATTAATAAATTAAATTAAAGCCTAGGAGCAAAACTTTCCTCCTAGGCATTAACTTACTAACATATTCTAATTATTATTAACTCCTTACATTAATAATTACATATAAAAGTAACAAGATAACCACTATCTGTCACAAATTTAATTTATCTATTTTCTAATGCACTACAATAGGTGTTTTTGATTTTACTTCTGCATCATATTCTACTGCTGTTGTTATATCACTTTCAAGACAATCCTTACTTGTTACTGATATATATATTTTTCCTTTTGCTACTCCAATTTGTGGAATAACTACTGTTGCAGTTGATGTTGCTACCATGCCTTTCACTACTATGTTTGCTACTCCTGTAGCTGTTCCTATGGCTGTTCCTACACCCCTTGTTCCATCTATTGTTGCCGCTGAGTATACTTTGACTATATCTCCTACTGCTAAACCTGTAACTATTACTGTGTCTGATGTTCCATATGCATTGTTTTTTGTTGTTATATTACCTGCAAATGGTGTAGGTGATTTTGATTCTGCCAAATATGCTACTGGTGTTGTTATGGTACTTTCAAGCAGACCCTTGCTTATTACTGAAACATAGATATATCCTCTGGCTGTCCCAAGTTGTGGAATACTTACTTTGGCTATTCCTGTTGCCACTTTGTCTGCTGTTGCTATTGCCGTTCCCATTGCTTCTCCTACGGCCGATTCTCCATTTGCTGTTGCCGTTGAGTATATTTTAACTATATCTCCTACTTGCAAATTTGTAACTATTACTGTATCTGGTGTCCCTACTGCATTGTTTTTTGGTGTTATGTTAGATACGAATGGTGTATTCGATCTTTTTTCTCCAAAATATGGTACTTTTATTAATTTGTCACTTTCAAGAAAACCCTTGCTGGTTACTGTTACATATACATTTCCTGCACCTGTGCCAAATTGTGCAATACTGGCTGTTGCTATTGCACCATTCCATCCTTTGTCTGACGTTCCCGTTGCTGTTGCTGTTCCTATAGCTGTTCCATCTATTATTGCCGCTGGGTATACTTTAACTATATCCCCTACTGCTAAGCCTGTAATTGTTACTGTGTCTGGTGTTCCTACTGCATTGTTTACAGTAGTTCCTTTTGTAAGTGGTGATATTATAGTTGCTGCTTCTGCAGCATATGCCACTTGTGTTCTATCACTTTCAAGCAAACCCTTGCTTGTTACTGTTACATATACATTTCCTGCTACTACTCCAAGTTGTGGAATATTTGCTATTGCTGTGACTTCTTTTATTTTTATTGGTTGTGATCCTATTGTTATTACTCTTGATGCTGCTGTTGCTGTTCCTATGGCTATTCCACCCGTTGCCGCTTGGTACACCTTAACTATATCTCCTGCTACTAAACCTACTACCGGTTGGTATGCCTTAACTATATCTTCTGCTACTAAAGCTGTAATTGTTACTGTATCTGTTGTTCCTGCTGCATTGTTAACAGACTTTATATCAGCTACAAATGGTGCAGTTGATTTTGGCTCTGCCAAATATGCTACTGCTGTTGTTATAGTACTTTCAATCAAACCCTTGCTTATTACTGACACATAGATATTTCCTGCTACTGCACCAAGTTGTGGAATACTTACTGTTGCTGTTCCTGTGGTGGTTGTACCTATTGTCACCTTATCTGCTGTTGCTATTGCCGTTCCTATGGCTTTTCCTACTGAGTATTCTCCATTTGATGTTGCATCTGAGTATATTTTAACTATATCTCCTACTACTAAATTTGTTACTGTTACTGTATCTGATGTTCCTACCGCATTATTTTTTGATGTTATATTAGATAGGAATGGTGTACTCGATCTTTGTTCTGCGAAATATTGTACTTTTATTAATTTATCACTTTCAAGCAAACCCTTGCTTGTCACTGATACATATACATTTCCTCCTGCTGCCCCAAGTTGTGGAATAGTTGCTGTTGCTGTTATACCATTTCCTACTCTGTCTGCTGATGCTGTCGCTGTTGCTATGGCTGATCCTATTCCTGCGGTTCCATCTACTGTTGCCGTTGAGTATACTTTAATTATATCTCCTAATGCTAAACCTGTAATTGTTATTGTATCTGGTGTTCCAACTGAATTATTTACAGTAGTTCCTTTCATAATTGGTGATACTATGGTTGCTGCTTCTGCCACATATGATACTTGTACTCTATCACTTTCAACCAAACCCTTGCTTGTTACTGATACATATACACTTCCTGCTCCTGCCCCAAGTTGTGGAATACTTGCTAATGCTATTGTTTCTGTTCCTGATATTGTTTTTCCTGCTATTATTATTTGTCTTGTTATTGATGTTGCTGTTACTGTTGCTATGGCTGTTGCCACTGTTGCATCCGAATATACCTTAACTATATCTCCTACTTCTAAACCTGCTACTGTTACTGTGTCTGGTGTTCCTACTGCATTGTTAACAGGAGTTATATTATTAGCAATTATCCCTCGCGCAAAAACTGTACTTGCTGATGGTAAAACCATTGATAAAAATATTAGTATACTTAGTGCTTTTGATAATAACTTCTTCATAAATTCTATCTCCTCTCACTCTTTTATTAATTTAACTATCATATTCATTGTTTCATCACATTTTAATTATTTTTTTTGAAAACCCTATACATATAAATTATCGGTTAATTGTAATTATACTTTATACTAGTAATTAAATAAATGGTAAAGTTGATATCATTTAACATATTCAAAATCTACAAAAATGCTTGTAAGTGATGATATTCTAAAAATGCATCTATGTAGCCATAATTACAATTACTTAGTATGAATAGAGGAAGCTTTTCAGAAAGGTTCTTTGAAGTTTTCACCAAATTGGGATGCGAAAATAAGGAGCAGATTATACAAGAAATAATCTGCTCCTTATTTATAAATATTTTTTATTTAAATTCAACTCTAAATTTACTTAATTCTGCGTCTTTCACTGTAACATCTTTTTCTTTTTTTTAAAGTTATAAAAATACCTTCTGCAGGATCAATAGTGGATGCTTTAACACCCCTTTTACCCTATTTATTAAATAATGTCTTTATAACTGCATCACTTACTGCTCCTTGTAGTCCAAATATATAAACATTATTAACTTGTGCAAGTTTTCCACTTATATACTTGGTAGTTATATCCTTTAAAGCACTATCATCTACAAGAACTATAGCTGTAGAATACATTGCTGCAATTGCTGAGCCTGAAAGTGCATCAGGAAAATCTTTTCCTGTAGCTACACATATATTGCTAAAACTTATATCACTCTCAAATCTCTTAATTATATTAATGTTTCTTTCGTACTTGTCGCTACCAACTATTCTTTCTATTCTTGGAAACTTATTTGCTACATTATCGCTTATTAAGTCAGTATCACCTAAAATATAGGTCTTCGTAAAAGACTTTTTACTTATAAATGTATTTGTAGACGCAGGTAATGCATCTTTATTAGCTAGTATTATAGGAATTCCTTTTTTAGCTGCAATAGACGAAGCTGATAAAGCATCTGAATATTGCATACCATTAGTTACCATGATTTCTCCTGACCCTACACCTAATTTTTCAGCTATTTTAATGGAAGTTTCAAACCTATCAGTTCCGCCAAGTCTTTCTGTTGTTATACCCATTGTCTTAAGTTGACTTTCAACAGCTTGAGATACGACTCCAGTACCACCGGTTATAAAAATACGAGTTACACTTAATCTTTTAAGCTCAGTTATTACGATTTGTGGTATTGAATTTTTTTCTGTCAAAAGAATTGGTGCATTATATTTTTTTGCAAGTGGTGCTGCGCTTAAAGCATCCGGATAATCGTTGCCAGTGGCAAGTACAGCATAACTTGAAGTTGTTTTCCAGCCTGACTGAGATATAGCTGTTGCGGTTTGGTATCTATTCGCTCCCCCAAGCCTTACAAGATTTAATTTACTTGCAGCATTAACAACAACTATACAACTTGAAGTCTTATTTCCATCTACACTTGTAGCTGTAATAATTGCGCTTCCTGCACTTATAGGGGTTACCACTCCATTAACTACATTTGCAACTGCAGTATTTGAAGAAGACCAAATTATAGTTTTATTTGAAGCAGTAGCTGGATTTATAGTCGCTATTAAAGTATCTGTTGATCCAAGGTTTAAAATACCCGAGGTTTTATTTAAGCTTATTGAGGTTACTGTTGAACCTATTGTTCCTGAAGCATTAACAACAACTATACAACTTGCAGTCTTATCTCCATCTACACTTTTAGCTGTAATAATTGCGCTTCCAGCACTTATAGGGATTACCACTCCATTAACTACATTTGCGACTGCAGTATTTGAAGAAGACCAAGTTATAGTTTGGTTTGAAGCAGTATTTGGATTTATAGTCGCTATTAAAGTATCTGTTGATCCAAGGTTTAAAATACCTGAGGTTTTATTTAAGCTTATTGAGGTTACTTTTGAACCTACTGTTCCTAAACCATTAACAATAACACTACAGGTGGCCTTCTTACTCCCATCAATAGTTGTTGCTGTAATTGTAGCAGAACCTGCACTTACTGCAATTAATATGCCGTCAGTTACTTGTACTATACTTGTATCTGAAGAGGCCCAGGTTACGGTTTGGTTTGTTGAGGTTGAAGGGTTTACAGATACCGTTAAAACATCTGAGCCTCCAACGGTTAAATAATCTGAGGATTTATTTAAATTTATTGATATTACTGGGCTACTAACCTTAACAACGCAGCTTGCAATATTACCCCCATTAACTGCCGTTGCTGTAATTACTGCAGTTCCCTCTCCAACTCCAATTATTAATCCATTATCTACTCGTACTATGGCATTATTTGAAGATGCCCAAGTTACTGTTTGACTTGTCCCAACACTCTGATTTACAGTGGCTACTAAAGTCTCACTGTCATAAAGTGTTAATGCACCTGAAGTTTTGTTTAAACTTATTGCGGTATCTGCTTTACTAACAACAACCATACAAGCTGCATTCTTAAATCCATCTACTGAAGTTACTGTAATCATTGCAGTTCCTGGACTTACTGCCATAACCACTCCATTAAATACCTTTACTATATCAGTATTAGAGGATGTCCAAGTAACAGTTTGGTTTGTTGCAGTTGCTGGACTCACAGTTGCTATTAAAGTATCTACCGCATTAACTGATAAAACAGCTGTAATCTTATTTAAACTTATTGATGTTACATTAACTACTGGACCCGCAAATACCTGTACATTCATAGCTTGTAATAAAAAAACTATTATCAAACAGCTAATAATAATTGAACGTCTTTTTTTCATAATAAATCGCCCCCATTTAATAATTAATTCCATTAATATCTATATTAACACAAACTATTCCATAGTAAAACTAATTTAGTTCTAGTTGTTAGCATTTTATTTTAAAATGTACCTTTTCTACTGTAGAGTATAATGTTTTATCCCAGGTTGTTTCTAAATTATACACCTTCTATGTAAAAGAAGTTGCTTATTTCCTGCATTAAATTTTATTTTTCTTTTCAAAGGTAATAATATTTATTTGAATTCAAGATTATTATAAGTACAAAAATAGCCTAAGACGAATTTTAATCCATCTTAGGCTTGTTACAGACTTGCCCACATTTATTTAGATTATGTATTAAAAAGAGAAGGACAGCTCCACAACTGTCCTTCTCTTTTTTTTATTTATGACTCCCAAAGGTTTTTACAAACCAACAGTCAGGGGTTAAAATGTTATTTTACTATTGGTTAGCAACAACAATAACTTTCATTGTCTTCATTATCCCATTAGCTGATGAAACTGTAATATCAAATGTATCATTAACTACTGCAGTATCAGTAAATTGTAATACTCCAGCTTCAATCTTGTATTTATCAACAACTGCAGTACCAGTACCGATTTTAGTAGAATTTACAACATCCATATATGAAAGTCTTTGTACTTTCTTTCCATATTGATCCTTAGCATAGAATTGAACTTTTCTAGTATCTGAAGCGTCTTGTTCTAGAGAAGTATTTCTTAATGCATTCATTGCATCCACTGTTGCAATAATTGTATCTCCGTCAACTGATAGTCCAGTAGCAATTTTTTTAACTGAAACTCCAACTGATGCAGCAGCAGGTGCAGCATTTGATGATTTTAATATAGTAGTAACAGAAGTTGCTGTACCATTAACTTTTACAATAGTAACTAATTTACCATTTCCTTCTGCTACTCCAGCAGCAAGTTCATTTGCAGATATAGCACCCGCAGTAGTTACAGTAAATTGACCATTGTCAGTTGAATAAGCTTTATTAATTCCACTAGCTTTTAATGCTACAAGAGCACTATTTGAAAGTTTACCAAATATTTCTGGTACATCTTGAGTATATCCACCTGTCTTAGTTGCATACATTAAATCAACAGTATCTGATTCAAATCCCACAATGTCTTTATCAGCCACTGCTGAAAATTCCATGCTCTTAGTTATGCCTGTATCTTTTCCATCTTTAGACAATGAGAAAGTTACTGAATGTGTACCTACAGCTAGTGCTTCTACTTTTATTTTTTTACCATCAGAAGCCTCACCAGTTACACCAATAGAGCCACTAGTTGTTGCCTGCACAGAATACCCATTACTTCCATTACTAAGATCAATTTTTCTTCCATATTGATCTTCTACTAATAATTCATCAATAAAGTCTATCTCTTTAACAGCACCTATTTGCATATATCTTTTAACTTCTTTTGCAACAATAGTAAGTTTTTCTGCTTTTGCTTCAGCTACAGCCTTTACAGTAATCATGCTATGGCTACCTGTTTTAGTTTGAACCTGATATATATGCATTGCCTCTGTTACTACTGGTATTGTAAGCTTTAAAGTACCATCAGCATTTTTGCTTTTTGCTAAACCACCCCAACTTGTAACAATATCTGAATCAACAATATCACTATACTTTGTCATTACATTTCCATCTTGATCAAAAGCTTCAAATGGAATTACAACATTTTTATCTCCAATAGCGATTTCTTGAGAAGGTAAGCTAATGTTTAATTTATCAAGAGCTGCTGCCTTCTTTAAATTAATAGTAATCGAAGAAGATTTTCCTACTCTTGTCATTGCTGTAAGTATAATTGGTGTATCTCTGTATATAGAATCTAAACTTACTGATTCTACTGCTATTACAGCCTTATTGGAATCAGTTGGATCTGCAACAATTGTAGCTCTAACATGAGTTGGATCTGATGAATATATTTGTGTACCACCATTTACTGAATCACTATCTAAAATTCCTTTATCTACTAATTTAAAGTTTTTCGTTGCATTTCCACTTACGTCTAATGCAGTATAGTCTATATAGAATTTGTTAAATGTATCTCCATTAGTAAATACTTTCTTATCAACATTTGTTAATGCATTCAGTTTAATATCACTTAATGTTCCCTGTGATAATGAAACTTTCAAATTAACACTTGTGCTTACATTACTATCAGTATTAATAGCTGTAAGTATTGTTTGTGTGTATTGTGTAAGTGGTACTGTATTTGTGTATGATGTTACTGTAACTAAACCCTTCTTACCAACAACCTCACCAATTGAACTACTCCAAGTAATTGAACTTGCTAATGACTCATCTGTAATGTTTACTCCATATTGATCAAGTACTTCATATGAAATAAATCCTTCTTGCTTATTCATAATAATTGCAGTACCACTAGTTGAAGTACTAGTAGGAGCTACTCCAAGTGTATCACCAATTACGTTTATTTTAGTTACTTTTTGTTTTGTAATAGCTACAGTACTTGTTCCAAGATCAGTTGTACCATTCATTACATTAACTGTATAAGAATCTTCTGCTAGGTTTGCTGTATAAGCCAATGTTGCTTCTGTTCCAGCAGCATTCCAAGTAGCTGGCATTACTATAGGAGTAGTTCCTCTTTTAACTGTAAAAACAGTCTTTGTTGTATCTGCTACAGCTTTGTTAAATACTACTTTGAAACTTTTAGCACTAATAGCACTTACTGAAGAAACTTTCACAACTCCTGGATTAACAGCTGTTTTAAATGCTTCAACAGCATCTGCTGCTGCTTGTGAAACTGTTCCACCAAGTCTAACTATTTTACTGTCATCTTTTATTTTATCTATTAAAACAGTTGCTAAATTTGAGTTAACTTTATTATTTCCATCAACCAAAACTATAGGACTGTTTGTTTTAGCTGCAAGAGCTGAACCTGCAAGTGAATCTACTAAGTTAGCTGGTGTACCTTTTGCAAGATAAAGTTTGCTATAGTCAAATGCAAATTTTTCAAGTACTGCTGCATTTGTTGAATATCTATCTGCGCCTGCTAATCTTACAGCCTTTGATACACTAACAACATCTGCATTAAGAACGCCTTCTCCACCAACTGCATAAACAGTTTTGCCTGCTATGTAAGCTGATTGTTCTGCTGTTAATTTACTGTTATCAACAAGTAATATTGGCATTCCTTTTGAAGCTGCTATTGATGAAACTGAAAGAGCATCTGCATAAGCTAAACCATTTGCAATAACTACTTCTGCTGGTGCTGATCCAAATGCTTCTTTTGCTACTGCTAAAGAAGTTTCAAATCTATTTTTTCCTTCTACACGTGTTATTGTTAAGCCAGCATTAGCTAATTGATTTGCTACATTTTTTGTAACAGCTCCAACTCCTCCAACGATGTAAACATTTTTAACTCCTAAATCCTTAAGTTCTTGTAAAACTCCTGCTGGAATTTCGTTAGTTTTTGTTAAAAGAATAGGTGCTTTTCCCTTTGCATAAGCTAAAGGTGCTGCTGCAAGAGCATCTGCTAAATCGTCTCCTCTAGCGATAACTGCACTTTCTGATTTGTCCCAACCATCTTGAACGATTTTTAGAGCAGTTTCATATCTGTCTTTTCCTGATATTTGTGTACCTGTAGCTGCTGAAGCTACACTTGGAATTGTTACCATTGTAGCAAGCATTGCTACTGATAGAGTTATTGCTAATGAACTTTTAGTTTTTTTGAACATAATTTTTATGTCCCCCTTCATATTTTTTTTTGGTGAAACGTCGATGTGAATGTTTTCTTATATTAAATTCTCAAGTAGCATTGGATTTTTTAAGATCACCTTAATTTTACTGATTAAACATATAAATCAATGCAACTTTATGAAAAATTAAGCATGTTATTGGAACGTTTTTATCATTAGCATCACCTCCTTTAATTCTTTTTTCTTATTTTTTAATTCATTAGTTATATGTTCCACATTTTATATAATAATCCTTTAATTTTCGAAAATATTTTTATCATATATATTCTACTTATTAAAGTTAAACTACTACAACTCGCAACCTAACATTAAATTATTCTATGGATATAACCTCTAAAGGTTGAGGTTTCATTGCTTCAACTGCAACTGCTGCGGCTGGTGCAACTGTTCCTCCAAGTAGAACCTGTGTACTATCAACACTTATATTAGTTTTTATAATAACCGATATTTTCGCATTAATTTCACTCTTTGCATTAACTAAAACTATAGGATTGTTGCCAAGAGCTGCTAGGGCTGAACCAGTAAGTGCATCTACTAAGTTCTCCTTTGTTCCTTTTGCAAGGTAAATCTTACTATAATTTTGTTGGAACTTACTAAGTATTGCTGCATTTGTTTCATACCTATCTATTCCTGATATCCTCGTAGCCTTTGCTGTATCAACAACTGATTCACTCAGAACTCCTGTTCCTCCAACTGCATAAACTGTTTTGCCTGCAATGTAGGTCTCTTCCTTTGGTGATAATTTATTGTCATTAACAAGTAGTATTGGCATTCCCTTTACAGCTGCTATTGCTGAGATTGAAAGTGCATCTGCATAAGCTAACCCATTTGCAAGAACTACTTCTGTTGGTGCTACTCCGAATGCTTCAATTGCTACGTTGTAAGAAGTTTCAACTCTATCTTTTCCTGTTAATCGCTTTACTGTGAATTCCTTTAAAGCATTTTCTACAGCCGCTGAAACAGCTCCAGTCCCTCCAACTATGTAAATGTTTTTAACTCCGAGTGTCTTTAATTGATTCAAAACTCCTGTGGGAAGTTCGCCAGGTTTTGTTAATAATATAGGCGCTTTTCCTTTTGCGTATGCTAAGGGTGCTGCGGCAAGTGCATCTGCTAGATCGTCTCCCCTAGCAATAATCGCACTGTCTGACGTTGTCCAACCAGCCTGTACAATTTTTAGCGCAGTAGCATATCTGTCATTTCCTCCCAGTGTCGTAGATGCTGACGTTACCTTTGGGAATGCTACCGTTGTAAATAACATAATAAATGTTAAGCACAGTACAAATAAATTCCTTTTCTTTCTGTACATAATTCTGAACGTCCCCTTTCTGTTTTCTTCAAATCACAGATGTGATTGTTTTTGTTTATTTAACATCAAGTTATGATTGTTTTTTCAAAGAATATAATTCGTTCTTCTTTAGTTACACCCCCTGCGGAGCTATTTTTTTTGTTACTATAAAACCAATAGATTATGATTTAAAGTAACATAGTAATTAAAGACTTAAATATGTTTGTAATAAGTTTTCAATGTAATTCGCTTTATATCTCAACAAATAATGTAAATTTCTTGTACTCATTATAACGTATTTACACATTTTTCACGTTAAATGTAGTATATAACACTTTTGTTTAAATTTCAAGTATTTTAATAAAAATTAACATGATTACATTTATTTTCACAAGCTACACTTATATAACGTTTATGGATATATTTTAGTTGCACTTTTTTAAAATTCTTTGGTTTTTTAATGGTTTAATATTCATTTTTAAATTAAAATTATCTGTATTCCATATTTTTTTATGTTTTACACTTATATAACGTTTATGGTTATATTTTAGTTGCAAGTTTCATAATTTTTTTTTAATTTGGTTTAATTTTCATTTTGCAATTAAAATTACCTCTATTTCATATCTTTTTATGTTTTACACTTATATAACGTTTATGGCTATATTTTAGTTGCACTTTTTTAATTTTTTTTATTATTAAATTATAAAACACTAACTTATATTTTAATCTATTTTTATCCCTTATAAGTATATGAGTAAATCCGTGATATATTACAATAAATTTTAGTGACCTTATATGCTATTTCTTCATATATTATATAGTAGAAATATTTGAAGGGAGCCTTTTATGTTCTATTGTCCAAAAAATGTTTATGATCCTTATTCTCGACACAGGGAATTTCCTAACTATAGAGTAACCCCTAAAACTTCATATTTAAGAATCCTTCATGCCTCACCCAAATCCCCAGCTGTTGATGTATATATTAATGATATCTTAAAATTTAAAAACCTTCCATACGCTGATTTTACAGATTATATAGAGGTTATCACCGGTGAGTACAATGTAAAAATCTATGCAGCTGGAACCACTACCTCACCAGTACTTAGTAAAAACCTTTTTGTTCCCCCTGAAAAAATTTATACCATCGCAGCCATTGGTTTATTACCTAACATCGATTTACTCCCTGTTCCAGAAACTAAAATTATGAACCCCGCTGATATGGTATATATTAAATTTGCTCACTTATCACCTAATACTGGACCTGTGGATATCGTATTACCAGATGGAAAAATTCTATTTAAGAATATTAGTTACAAAGCCTTTACTGATTATATACAAGTTCCTGCTGGCACCTATACCTTAGAAGCTAGACCTACTGGTACCAAAACTACAATTTTATACATTCCTAATATAAAACTAAAATCTCAACGTTTTTACACCGTTTATGCCATAGGCTTACTTAAAGGTCATCCAGGTCTCCAAGCACTAATTCCTCTTGATGGTAGTTCTTATTTAGAAGTACGCGAAGATTAGTTAACCAGCACATTATTTATATTACACATGCTTTAAACATTTTTAGTAGATACTATAAGGCATAAAGTTCTAGGGGATCCTCCTGGTGCTTTATGCTTTTTTTTATTTTCCCTGTGCTCCATATTTTTTTAATAGTCATATTGATGTGTTTATAAGAAGATGTTATAATATTGTGAGTTACGTATGTATATACACTCGTATATACTCATATGCAGACATTAGATAATATTCAAGATTCATAACTAGTATTAATGGAATAACAAAAGTATATATTGCTTTAACGTATTTGAAGCGATATATACTTTTATTCTTATCTATTATCCGAAAATTTTTAGCAATTATATTTTAGGAGGAGATCTCATGGAAAAATTCAAAATTCTTGTAAAAAAAGGACTTAAACGATATTTTTTAGATGCCTTAAGCGCCATGGCATTAGGATTATTTGCTTCATTAATTATAGGACTAATCCTAAGTCAATTATCAAAAGTCCCTGGACTAGCATTCCTTAAAGAGTTTACAGCAATTATTTCAGCTAAATCCCCTGTAGTTGGCTGCGCTATTGGTGTAGCTGTAGCTTGGGGCTTAAAAGTTACCCCACTTGCCATGTTTTCCTCAGCTGCCACTGGTGCCTTCGGATATATGTACATGGGGGGCGGCCCTGTAGGAGCCTTCGTTGCTGCAGTAATAGGTGCAGAACTTGGAAACTTTGTGTCTGGAAAAACAAAACTTGATATTGTTATAGTTCCCATCGTTACTATTGTTACTGGAAGTATAGTAGGCAAATTTGTTGGACCTTACATCTCAGTCTTTATGACAGATTTAGGTGCAGTAATAAACTCCGCTACAACCCTTATGCCTATCCCAATGGGTATTGCAGTATCTACACTAATGGGTCTGGCCCTTACCGCTCCAATTAGCAGTGCCGCCATAGCAATTTCTCTTAATATGTCTGGCCTTGCAGCCGGCGCCGCCACTGTAGGTTGCAGTGCTCAAATGATAGGCTTTGCTGTAGCTAGCTATAGAGAAAATAAGATGAGTGGTCTAATATCTCAAGGGCTAGGTACCTCCATGCTACAAGTACCTAACATAATAAGGCGTCCTCAAGTTTGGATACCCCCTACTTTAGCAGGTGCAATCCTAGGACCTTTTTCTACAACGATTTTTTCCATGAAAAATAATTCTCTAGGTGCAGGTATGGGCACCAGTGGCCTTGTAGGTCAATTCGGAACCTTAGCTGCTATGCAAGGCAGTGAACCTACCTCCATAATAGTTTTTAAAATAATACTTCTACACTTTATCGCCCCCGCAATCTTAACCTTAATCTTCTCAGAATTCATGAGAAAAAAAGGGTGGATCAGAGACGGCGACCTAAAGCTAAACCTTTAAGCTGGTGCCACCCACGTGGCAAGTGGCATCTTTAGATTTAAGAAAGCTCCTAAAATACATAAATGTATTTTAGGAGCTTTTATTTTTCCTTCTAATATATGTGATACTTATTTGCAAAAATATTTTAGGCGGTAGCCTGCAAGATTAAAAGTAACTTAATATAGGCATAATAAATAATAAAAACATATTAATACGTTTCTTACAATTTAATTATTTTATATGAATGTTTTATTTAAATCCAAATGTGATAAAATATAAATATGAGATGAAGCGTACATGCCAAAATAGATATTCCTTCAAAACGATTAATTCAGATAAGACCAGAAGATAAAAATGGAAATGCCTGAAGATATTATAAAAAAAACAGTAGATGCTATAGATACTGTTGAAGATACCACCTTGAAAGCAGATCTTATGGCAGCCATGTCTATACTAGCCGGTTATAAGTTTTCAGAACATTTAGTTAAAAAATATGTAAGGAGGGAAGTACTTATGGAATCTCCACTTTATAACGAATGGATGGAAGAGGAAAGAAATGAAGCAACTGCTACTAATTCACAAAAATTTATAATTGAATCGTTAGCAGAAAGATTTGACATAGTTCCAAAAAAAACCAGAGAAAATATTGAAGAAATAAAGGATATAGTTATATTAACTGAATTATTTAGAAAATCCATTAGAGTTGCAACCATAGAGGATTTTCAAACTATATTAGATAAAGCCATCAAAAACAAATAAAGATATATGACTTATACTTCAAACTATACATTGCAAAATCCTTATATTTATTTATAGGGATTTTTTTATTTGCATTTCAAATAAAAGGAGTATCTTTTAACACTCTTTCTAATACCACAGTCCAAAATTCTTTTAGGCGTTAGCCTACTTCACTTTTACATCTCCACTCCAATTACTATATATTCTTATAACTTCATTTCTAGTCTTACCATATTCATAAACGCATATTACCATCATAGATATTAAATTAGGTACGCCAGTGCCTCTCTATCCCCTCTGCCTTCTAGATTATAAGAATGGCATTAGTATTAATTTTCGACCCAGTGACTTGCAATAAGAAGCGCTGTAAGATTTTTCTGTGAAAACAGAAAAATCTCTGCTTAATGCGGAGATTTTTTTATGAATATGGTATACTATAGTTATAATAATTTATAATCTAACATAGGAAGGTGATTGAATGCCAGTTATTACAAGATTTTATGGTATAGTAATAAAGATGTATCCAAATGACCATTTGCCACCTCATTTTCATGCGATTTACGGCGAATATGTAGGGTTAATAGATCTAAAAACTTTAGAAATGATAGAGGGAGATTTATCCAATAGGACGTTGAAATTAGTAAAAGAGTGGGCAGAAAGTTACCAAGATGAACTTATGCTAATATGGGATACAAAACAATTTAAAAAATTAGAAGGTCTCGAATAGTGAGGTGAAGGTTATGTATAGTCCTAAAATAGTTAAAATTAAACCAAATTCAGAAAGATATAGCATTATAATCTTATTTAGTGACGGCATAACAAAAGAAGTAGATATGCTTCAAAAATTAAATGAAGAATTCTATTTTGACATAAAAGATAAAAATCGATTTGAACAGGTCGAGATTGATAATGGAGGATATGGTATTAGTTGGAACGATGATGTTGACATGAGTGAATTTGAACTTTGGAACATTGGAGATGAAATAGATTACAAGTGGTAATTTCTATAATATCCACCTATTAACAACCTCCCTAGTGCTACCCACGTGGCAAGTGGCATGTTTAAAGTTAAGAAAGCCCCTATAATACATGAATGTATTATAGGGGCTTTTGTTTTTTTCCTTCTAATATAGGCTATACTTATTTGAAAATTCTTTTAGGCGTTAGCCTACTTCACTTTTACATCTCCACTCCAATTACTATATATTCTTATAACTTCATTTCTAGTCTTACCACATTCATAAACGCATAATACCATCATAGATATTAATTTAGGTACGCCAGTGCCTCTCTCTCCCCTCTAATTCTTCCCTTCCATATACTGTAGCTTATATAAATTGCTATACAAGCCTTGTTTTTCAACTAATTCCGCGTGGTTTCCTATTTCCTTTATCCTACCTTTATGCATCACTATTATCTTATCTGCATTTTTAATAGTAGATAACCTATGGGCCACAATAATTGTAGTACGATTTATCGTAAGCTTATTTAAAGCATCTTGAATTAAACTTTCAGTTTCAGTATCTATATTAGAAGTAGCTTCATCTAATACTAATATGGGTGGATCAAAAGCTATAGCTCTTGCAAAGGCTATTAGCTGCCTTTGACCTTGTGAAAAAGTTGAACCTCTTTCATTAACAGGGGCAGAATATTTCTCGGGCAATCTTTCAATGAACTTATCAGCATTCACATATCTACAAGCTTTTATTATATCCTCATCAGAAATGTTTTGATTATTTAGACGTACGTTGCCTTTTATGTCCCCCGCAAAGAGAAATACATCCTGAAGCACTGTAGCTATGTTCTCACGTAGCTCTTCTTTTCTCATATGCTTTATATTATGTCCATCCACCAATATTTCACCCTTTTGAATATCATATAGCCTAGTTATAAGGTTTATAATAGAGGTTTTTCCCGCACCTGTAGCTCCAACAAAGGCTATTTTCTCACCAATTTGTATGTTGAAACTAACATCCTTTAATACCCAATCTTCATCCTTATATGCAAACCAAACATTTTTAAACTCTATATTCCCTTTAAGTCTATCCACTTCCACTGGATTTTTAATATTATTAATTTTTTCCTGATTATCCATAAGCATAAAAATTCTTTCTGAGGATGCCATGGAGGATTGGAGTATATCGTATTTTTCTGTTAAGTCAAATATAGGCTGGAAAAATTGCATTAAATAACTTATGAAAACGAAAAGCACTCCTAGTTTTATATTTCCATCAATTGCTCTTATTCCACCAAACCATAAAAGTACTGCTAAGGTTAATGAGGAGAACAAATCCATGGTTGGCCTAAAGATTGCAAATACTTTTATTTGATCCATGGTAGCCTGCTTATAAGCTTTATTTACCTCTGCAAATTCCTTATACTTTTTCTCTTCTTTTCCAAAGACCTGAACAGTTTTCATACCAGATATATTTTCTGATATGGATGAATTTATTCTTGCAAGTCTTGCTCTTACTTTTCTATAAGCTTCCCTGTCATATTTTTTGAACAGGTAAGCCGTGAATATCACAAAGGGTAGTGCCCCTACAGTAATTAGTGCTAACTTGACATCTAGTATGAACATAGCTATAACTATTCCCACTAGCATAAACAAATCCTTAAATAAATTAACAAGGACTGCTGTGTACATTTCATTTAGCGTTTCCACATCATTTGTTACCCTAGTCACAAGGCGCCCCACTGGGTTTTTATCAAAGAAGGATAATGATAAGCCCTCTACCTGCTTAAATACCGCTTCCCTAATGCTAAACACAATCTTTTGCCCCGTATACTGCAATATGTATGTCTGAATATAATTAAGTATAAAAATCAGAATAGCTATTATTACAATATATACTGCAGTTTTTATAACCTCCTGGGCATCCGTTTTTCTTAGTATTTTCAAATCCGCAGGCTTTATAATATCTGCCTTATAGGAAGCGCCTCCTTGCGTAAACCTATCAACTTTTATACTAAATTCAGTGTTTTCTTGTACTTTTGCATGGATTATATAGTAACTGTTATTATGATATACCATAGAGGAGGGTTCACCAACTCTATAATATCCTTGAACTACATACTTATCGCCCAGAGGGATACTATTCTTCAGAGGCTTTGACACAATGGTGTAGACTTTATTGTAACCCATTAGATTATTATCTATAGCATTCTTTATGAGGTAGGGGCGAGCTAAATCCATAGCTGTTACTATTAACATTATAAATATCACGAGTATTATGTACCACTTGTATGGTTTTGCAAATTTTAGAAGGCGCCTCATAAGCTTTGAATCATATTCCTTAGTAATATTCTCTTCCTCATTATTATAGTTTTCCATTAGCTTCCACCTCCTCCACCGATTGTATTTGCTGTTCTATAAGCTGTTTTTCATAAATATCTTTGTATATACCAACTTCGTGTGTAAGCTCTGCGTGAGTTCCTCTTTGAATTATTTCTCCCTCTTCCATCACTATTATTGTATCTGCATCCTTCACTGCTGAAATTCTGTGAGATATTATAATAGAGGTTTTTTCCTTCATTATTCTTTTTAGGTTTTGAAGTATTTTAACCTCCGTTTTAGCATCTACTGCAGATAAGCAATCATCTAAAATCAATATGTCTGGATTTTTAATAAGAGCCCTTGCTATAGAGGTCCTTTGTTTCTGTCCTCCGGATAAGGTTACTCCCCTTTCTCCAACAATGGTTTCAAAGCCCATAGGGAAATCCATTATATTGTCATAAATGTCTGCGTCTTTAGTGCTTTGAGTTATTTTATCCATATCTAATTCCTCAAAGGCTAAATTTATATTCTCTGATATTATATTAGAAAATAAGAAGGAGTCTTGAGATACAAAACCTATATTTTCTCTTAATGTATTTAATGGAATCCTATTTATATCTTCATTATTTATAAAAATTTTACCATCTTCTACGTTATAAAGCCTTAGGAGTAATTCCACCAAGGTGGTTTTACTACTACCTGTGCGGCCTACTATCCCTAATGTTTGTCCTGACTTTACAGTTAAACTAATATTAGTTAAGGCTGGCTTTTCCATAGTTTTATACTTAAAGCTAAGATTACTTATAACAATATCGCCTTTAAGTGTTGCTGTCGGATTAGTGTTCACATCAAAAATTTCAGGTTTTTCTTTTAGAATTTTTTCTATTCGCTCTAGCGACGCAAACCCTCTTTGAATAAGATTAATTACCCAACCTATAGCCATCATTGGCCAAATTAGATTGGCAAGATACATATTAAAAGCTATAAACTCCCCTAGTGATATGTTTCCGTAAATTACATATACTCCGCCTAGGGCCACTAATAATACAAGTCCCAGAGATGCAATAAATTCAACTAACGGTGAGAATAATCCCCATATTCTAATAAGGGACATATTAGCTTTAAAATTATTAGTGTTTTCTACATCAAACTTTTGAAACTCACTTTCTTCTTGTACAAAGGATTTAATAATTCTAATGCCTGAGAAGTTTTCTTGAACCATATCCGTAAGCTTTGAGAAGGCTTCTTGAACTACCGTGAATTTTCTGTGCATTACCTTACCAAATTTAAGTGATACTATACTTACAAAAGGAAGTGGCAAAAGAGATAATAGCGTAAGCCGTACATTTATGCTAAGCATAATGACAATAGTTGCTATAGTTAGAACTATGGCATCTATGATCATAATTACACCCTGCCCTAGAGCCATTCTCACCGCATTAAGGTCATTAGTGGCTAGCGCCATTAGATCTCCTGTCTTATTATCATCATAAAAGTTAGTAGACAAACTTTGCAAATGGGTGAAAAATTTGTTTCTTATATCGTATTCCACATATCTTGAACTACCCACAATGAAAATTCTCCACACATATCTACCTATTGCCATAAGAGCTGCAACCAAAACTATAAGTAATATGAATTTTAATAGTAAACCTTTACTTGCTGTACCATTTGAAATATTGTCTGTTATAACTCCTATTAATTTCGGTGGTATTAGCTGACATATATCAACTATTATTAAAAATACAATTCCAAATAAATACCTTTTTCTATAATCGTAGGTGTATTTAAAAAGCTCTCTGATTTTTTTCATGTTTTCCCCCTCTTCTAGACTGGTGCCATGATTGGTTCTCCCGGGCTGGTGCCATCCACGTGGCAAGTGGCAAGTTTACACTTGCCACTTGCACTTGGATGGCACCGTTGACTAGGATGACATTATGTTTAGACACTCTAATTAAATTTCATATGTAATATCTTCTATATTTATCTTTTAATTCCTTCTTATTTTTAATGTTTTTGAAAGATTTTTTTCAAAGCACAAATGCTGGACGTACAGAAAACTACCGAAATATTTTCGGTAGTTTTCACTTAATGGCTATCGCCAAGTTTTTTTGTTTTTATTGTTTTCCTATTTATCCCGCTTTTCAACCCAAACTTTACATATACTAAGTCCGGATCAAGTGTAGCATTTTCGCCTTGCAAATAGAATTTATTTTACGGCTCTGCTTTCATTAATTACATTGCCTATCTTATTAATTATTCCCTCTGTATGTGCAATTTTATAAGTAATATTATCAATCTCTGCTTTATGTATAATAGTATTACTGTGCTCAATAGCCTTTACAACAGAAAATATTTCATCCTGCCTTATTTCCATATTCTTTTGGCTTTCTTTCATACTATTTTGGCTTTCTTTCATACCATTTTGGCTTTCTTCTATAGCATCTAATTTCTTCATCAACATTTCGAACATTTTCTTTGTTTCATTATCCATTCTAAATCACCGCCATTATTTTAATTTTCAAGTAAAGTAATTATAACATACAAAAGAGCTGCAAGCTAAATTCACCTGCTGCTCTTTATTTTATAATATGTTATTTATATAAATCACTATAAATTATCTTAAATACCTCCAAAGCTTCTTCAATCTTATCTTGCAATAGGTATTTTTTATTTTCTAATTGCCCTTTACCGACCTCGGTGATTTTATAAATTTTCTGTGCTTTCTTCGCGCTACTCCATTCACCAACCTAGTCTCGCCTAAACGATGACATTATGTTTAGACACTCTAATTAAATTTCATATGTAATATCTTCTATATTTTTCTTTTAATTCCTTCTTACTTTATAAATAATAGTGTGAGTTTTATTTTTGTTTTAAAAAATAAGAAAGATGATATAATATATAATAATAGTGATTTAAAGTGAGGTGTTAATGTGAATACACAACCAACTACGTTTGAAGTAACTTTACCAGAAGAGCTTATTCCTTTTTTAGATAAAATTTCTGGTGAGTCTATAGACCAAAAGGTTAGGCTAGCTCTTGCGCTAAATTTATTTATCAATAAGACAGTAACATTAGAAAAAGCAGCTGAACTTTCGGGTTTATTACTTTTAGATTTTATGGATGTACTTCAAGAACAAGGAGTCCCTTGGGGAGAATATACTGATGAGCATAAAAAACAAGACGATTTAGTTATAAAAAAGATGTTAAAGGAGATAGGTCACTAGATGGACATAAAGAAATTAAGCACTGTAATATGTAATTCCAGTCCTATTATTGGTTTATCTGGAATAGGTAAATTAGATTTACTCTGGGTTATTTTTGAAGAAGTACTTATTCCAGAAGCAGTTTATAATGAGGTTGTTAAAAGTCAAAAGAATAAAAGAATTGGAACAGAAGAATTACATGATGCCATAGAAAAAGGGTTCATTAAAATTTATCATGTAAAAGACGAATTATTTGTAAATAGGTTTATGGGGAAATTACATAGAGGTGAATTAGAAGTAATAGCAGGAGCTAAAGAACTAAATTTAGATTACTTATTAATTGATGAGAAATCAGCAAGAAGTTTAGCAGAAGCTTTAATGTTAGAACCTACAGGACTTTTAGGTATTTTGAAATTCGCTAAATTATCTGGTGCAATTTTAACGTTAAAACCATATTTAGATAGGTTAATAGAAAATAATTATAGAATTTCTAAAAAATTATACAATGTCATCTTATTGGATGCCGGAGAAATATGAACATAGATTTTTCACCTCGTTTCCAATATCTTCAAATAGAGATTTAGTCATTAACCAGATATTTCAAATAAAATGAATTCAAGTAATATTATATATAAAAGAACAAAAGAGCTGCAAGCTAAATTCACCTGCAGCTCTTTATTTTATAATATGTTATTTATATAAATCACTATAAATTATCTTAAATACCTCCAAAGCTTCTTCAATCTTATCTTGCAATAGGTATTTTTTATTTTCTAATTCCCCTTTACCGACCTCGGTGATTTTATAAATTTTCTGTGCTTTCTTCGCGCTACTCCATTCACCAACCACCAATTTTTCCTTTTCTAATCTTTTTAAAAGAGGATATATTCCGCCTGTACTTGGAACCCAAAGATTCTTTGTTCTTTCGCCAATTTTATGAGATATATCATTTCCATTAGTCTCGCCTAAACTTAGAATAAATAATACGTACAGTGGTAGTAATCCTTTTGTGAATACTTGCCCCACCGCTTCTTTTTCCTTTTGAACTTTTCGAAGTTCTAAAAGTTTTTTCTTATATTCTTCATAAAGTCTTTTTTCTTCAGCCCTAATGTTTATCTCACTTTCTTTAATCTCTATATTAGCCATCTATATTTAAGGTTCCTCTATACATACCATTCCTACTAAACCTGGTCCACTATGAACTCCTGATACAGGGCTTATATATCCAGCAAATTCTATAGAAATAACGTTTGGATGAGGACGTATACTCTCCATTACTTTTTTAGACTCTTCTTCTGCCTCACCGTGAACTATATAAACTTTACATCTTTTTTTATCCAAAATATTATTTGTAAGTTCAACAAGCTTATTAAGAGATTGCTTTCTACCTCTTACCTTTTCACAGGTAATATACTTACCATCAGTATCAATGGCTATTATAGGTTTGATGTTCAAAAGCTCTGCTATAGTTCCTGAAACTTTTCCTATTCTTCCACCTCTTTTTAAATACTCTAAAGTACCTACTACAAAATATAGATGAATTCTCTTTTTAATAGATGGGATAGCTTCAACAACTTCTTCAAAGCTCTTTCCTTCTTCTATAAGCCTTCCACATTCTGTTACTATTAATCCTTCACCAAGGGCAATGGATTGTGAATCACATAAGTGAGTAATAATACTCGGATGATTTTCACTTGTAAGTTTTATAGCATTAAATATCCCTGATAACCCAGTGGATAGTGTTATTGTTATAGCATGCGTGTATCCATCTTCTTCTAATTTTAAAAATAGCTCCTCCATGTCCTTCATTGATGGCAATGAGGATGTAGGTACTTCTTTTTCCATATTTCTATAAACCTCTTGTGATGTAATATCTACATTATCTAAATATTCTCTATCAGAATAGATAATCCTAAAGGGTAATACATTAATATTATATTTCTCTATGACTTCTCTACTTAAATCACTTGTAGTGTCTGTAATCAAAGCTATTTTATTCAAATTAACTCCTCCTATATCGCATTATATTGTCATTATATCACTATTGATTATATGTATCAATAGTGATACATATGAAAAAAGATTTTCTTATGGTTTGTGGGTGGGTGGGAGCGAGAGAGAGGTGGGGACGGTTAACAATTAATTCAACTATATACGCAAATTTTATGCGCCAGTTAAATCTACAAATAGCACATAAAAATAACCCACTTTAGCATCTATAACTCTAAAGTGGGTTATTAAAAGAAAATCCTATTCTAACTCCATATACTCTCCTATAATATCTAATAAATCTTCACAATCTTCTGCCTCAATTAATTTCCCGTTTATCCTAGCAATTAAAGTATTTCCGCATTTATCACAGGCCCCTATACATTTATTTATACTAACTGTACATTCTGGGTACTGATTTCTAACGGCTTCAATAACCTCTTCTATTCCTTCATTGTGCTTACAAAAACTAATCTTCATTTGTTCAATCTCCCTCTGCCTGTTATACTAGCTCTAATTATTATCTTCTAAGGTATTGTACCAAACAATTTGAATAAAAGGAATAAGTGTTGGGGACAGTTAACAACTAATTTAAGTATTCCTATTCAACTTCTTGTGAAACTATAATTAATTCACTACTGCCACTATTTAGATATCTCCCTAAACCATTGTAAATTTCCAAAAAAGTGTACATGTCCATATGCTGCTATAGTGTTTTTTAGAATATATCCACATTTCCAATTCTTCAGGTTTCCATCATATACCTGTTTAGAAAGTTTAAATACCTTTTCTTCCTCGAGCTCAACAATGGATTTATGAAACTCATGACAGTTTATACTCATGTTTTTGGATAGAATATTATTTTCTACCTCTACCTTGATTTCTGCATATCCAAAATTCTGAAGTGTTTTTGTTAAGGTATAATATCCATTAAAAAAGCCAACTGAATTATGTGATATTTGTTCTTCCTCTCTGAGATTTTCTCCTTGAGGTTTTTCTCCCTGCGTGAGGTACATTAATCCTCCACATTCCGCATAACAACGTAGTCCATTGTTGAGCGCTCTTTTTATACTATCCAGCATAGATGTGTTTTGGGACAACTCCTTTATAAATACCTCAGGGTATCCTCCGCCTATATAAAGGAAATCAATATTACTTGGCAGCGATCTATCCTCAAGTGGACTAAAGTATATTACTTCTCCCAGTTCCTCTAAAAGCTCTAAATTTTCTTTATAATAAAAACTAAAGGCTTTATCATAGGCCACAGCTATTTTTTTTCCCTTATTCTCCACATGAAAATTATCTACATACTTTTCACTTTCTTTAAATCCATCTAACAATAAATCCATATCCAAATGCTTTTCTAATAACTGGGCACATATTTCAATTTTTTCTTCTAAATCCTCTACTTCACTGCTTTGAATTAACCCTAAATGCCTACTTTTTAAGTCTAATCTCTCATCTCTCGGAAGATAACCTAATACCTTCAAATTACAGTTTTCATTAATAGCAGCTTTAAGTAAATTAAAATAACCTTCTGTTATATTGTTTAGTATTACGCCCTTTATATTAGCAGCTTTAAAATTCACTATTCCATTTATTTCTGCGCAAAGAGTTGCTACCTGAGCCTTTGGTGACAATACAAGTATAATAGGCAAGTCTAAAACCTTTGATATGTGATAAGTAGAATAGGATGTATCTATACCTTTTCCATCATACAAACCCATAACGCCTTCAACTACACCTAAGTCCCCCTCTCCTCTAGAAAAGCTAGCCTTAACTCCCGCATCACCCATAAGATATAAATCTAAATTTCTCGAAGCACTACCCGTTATCTTTGTATGAAAAGCTGGGTCTATATAATCAGGCCCTACTTTATATCCTTGTACCTTAAATCCTCTATTTTTTAGTGCTTTCATAATTCCCAGCGTCACTGTGGTTTTACCTCCACCACTGCAATTTGAAGCTATAACTATACTCTTCATTTTTACTACCCACATCCTTTAGTTCAAATAATTGTTACCTGTCCCCGTGTTTCAGCAGCAGTAAATGTTACCTGTCCCTACTTAATTAAACTTTATTTCTTAAACTTTCTAGCATTGCTATCAGTTTTTCATTACTACGCCTATCCTTAATAGCCAGCCTTATATACTGTTTATCAAGCCCTCTAAAGTTATCTGCTTTTCTTATGACAAAGCCTTGCTCTAGGCAAATCTTATATAACTCCTCTGAGTCTAGTCCACTTTCAAAGGCTAGTCCTTTTAACTTGCAAAGCACATAATTTCCATGGGTTAAAAATACTTTTTCTATAAAACAAATACTTTTCAATGCTTTTAGGAACCTAGGTCTTTCATCTCTTATCCACTCTTTGCTTCTTTCAATGTATTCACTATCCTTTAATACATGATGTGCTGCAACTTCTGCAAAGCAATTTATGTTCCAAGGGTTTTGTTTCTCTTTAATATTTTTTATTAAAGCGGCATTACTACTTATTCCATACCCAAACCTTATACCGGGCATTGCAAAAAATTTGGTTAAAGCTCTTATTATAAATAGGCACTTGTACTTTTTAACCTCCTCTACAAAACTGTCCTGCGAGTCTCCCGTAAATTCAATAAAAGCCTCATCTATTATTATAACTTTATTATTACTCTCACAATATTCAAGAATTTTTTGAAACTCTCCTCTATCAATGATATTGCCATTAGGATTATTGGGATTACCTAAAACCATGGCTTCTACCTTTTGTAATTTATTTAAAATATCTCCATAATCATAGGAAAGTTGAGCATATTCATTCTTTAATGTGTCCTTGTAATTAAGATCCTCTTTCAAGTATGAATACTCTATATCACACCCCCATTTTTTAGCATCAATTTCATACTCTACAAAAGATGGCACAACAATCAGTAAACTTTTATGACAAGCTATGACTAAGTCAATTATTTCTGCAGCTCCATTACCTAAAACAAAATACTCTGAGCTGCAATCAATGTATTCTTTCAAACCTTTTAAAACACCCCTATATTGAATATCTGGATATCTCGTCAAAGCAATTACTGCTTCATTAATGTTATCAATGAAGCTTTTAGGAACCCCTAATGGATTTATATTAGAACTATAATCTACTAACTCTCGTCCCTTAAGTAATCCATCAGTATAAACATCTCCACCATGTATCATTAAATACCTTCCCTTCTAACTTTTCAGAAGTCCCCGGGCTCCCTTTATCTACTATATTTTTAAAGCACAAAAAAAGTAGTAAGCTTAAGATAGCGACTACTTTTTAATTAATCCATATTTAAATTAACTATATTAAAAAGCTATTTCCCTCCGAAATCTTTGTTAACATCATTTAGGCAGGTCTCCTGGCTTTTGAAGAGTTATCCTCAATTACAGTAGCGGGGGCTGCTGCGGATTTAAACCGCATTCCCTTTTCACCTATTAAAAGGCACCTAAAATTCTATTCTATTTTAGCTATAGTTTATTATAATTAAGCCATACTGTCAATCTGAATCTCACATGACTGAAGTCACGTGGTTCTTATCTCTTTAAACTTCCATAATACTCTCATTTATAGGAATTGTATTTCTTCTATATCTTACAATATATTATGACTCATCTAATTATAATAAGACTTTTACTACCAAAGACTACATTTAGCCCATTAACGATAGCATAATGGCTCGGTTCAAAACCATATTTATTTATATTTATACACCCATACTGGCTATTAATTTATTACCACTTTCTTTTAATGTTCTAAGTCTATTTATTTCTCTATCATGTAATTGCTTGAAATTATCATAACTCCCAAAACATAATTTCCTATTAATGCTTTCTAAATCATTGCTGACATTCATTATTAAAAATGCAGAGTAACAGTCTCTTTGAATTCCAGTAGAAACATCCCATCTATCCTTCAATTCTTTTTTTATGTATTCATCAGTAAAATGATTATACATACTGGCCTTCACTTTATGTGTATTTATTTTTAATATTTCCAGTTCATTATATTTAAGTTTTCTATTAATTATCTCTATTAATTTAGAAGGTGCCTTATTTTCTAAAGACTTCCCAAATCTTTTTTTCTTATTAAACTTACCAGTCCTCGCATTAATTGTGTTTTTTTTACTTCTTTTTTGCAATCCTTTATAACTCATTGTTTCAACTAGGATTCTATCACCTAATGAAATTATATAATTTGCTAACTTTTCATGAGATTGTTTTCTAATATCAGTTTGTTTCCTCTGAATATCACTTAATTCCATTTGAGTTCTAATATATTTATTAGACTTAACCCATGTTAATTTCTCTTTCTTTTTATTAATCATAATACCAAATTTGATAGTTCCATCATTATTATAATTATTAGGATTATTAACACGTCTTTGTCTATCTAATTTTCTTGACAATTTAGTTTTTATACCCTGAATATTATTAATTTCAGGACATAATTCTAATAATTTAACATCATACTTACTAGATATTGCAATTGTTTGAGTTCCTATATCTATTCCAACATTACCACGTCCAACACTTCTTTTTATATCACCAGTTTCTTTATTATACTTTACTGGTGGTATACCTTCCATTATTAATTGCACATAGTACTTATACTTACCATTAGCAAATTTTCCCAATAATCTACAATATTTAATTTTATCTTGAATAGCTTTTTGAGCATAAAAATCATTAGATTTTATAATTACTGGAATCTTTAATCCGTTCCATTTAATAATTCCGTCTCTATAAGTTATCCCACTTTTATTCCATTTACCTTCAACACTTTTTAATTCATCATATCTAATAAAATTAACCTTTTGCGCATCCTTAAATATTAATTTTTCTAAAGCTTTCCACGCCCTACTTGCTAATGCTTGAGCAGATTTATTATCTATATTTTTATTAAACGGTTTATACATTGGTGTCATTTTATTTATAAGTGAATATTCATTAATGCCATATTCTCCTAATAAATCAGTTAACTCTTTGTATTTTTCTTTTCTTAGTTCATCATTTATTTTAGATTTTTTACTCTCTTCATCTTTAAAATATAATTTATTGATTTCTACTAATTCTTTTCTTAGTTTTTTGTATACCTTTAATTCGCTTAAAGCATTAAATTTCTTTAACCCTAGTCCTAAAATAGCATTGTAAAGTTTTCTACATATTTCAAATCTTTTATTTAAGATTATCTCCTCTCTATTATTTGTATCTAAACTAAGAGTTAAAACATAATTAGGAGTTGTTTTTTTTGCCAATGAATATTCACCTCGCTTTCTACCATTATTATGTCCTACATATGCATTTATTATAGCAAAAATAATTCGAACTTATATTCTATTTGTAAATTGTGAAAATATTTTTACTATCGTAAAGAACCACTAACTCACGACTGAAGTCACGAGTGTGCGTGCTTCAGTTATCAATAAATCCTTGAAAATCTTTGGGGACGGTTAAGAAAATCTTTGGGGACGGTTAACAACTTTTTAAACTATGTTTATTTTCACCAGATAAAGGCAATAATATAAAAAAAATTGTTTGGAGTGGTGATTTTTATGGCAAGAAAGGCAAGATTAAAATCAGATGACGCTATATATCATATTATGTGTAAAAGTATCAGTGAAGTAGATTTATTCAGGGATGATGAGGATAAGAAAAAGTATTTATCCCTTGTAAAGAAATATAAAGATCTCTATCATGTTAAAATTTACGGGTACTGTCTTATGGATAACCATTCACATCTATTGGTCGATGCTAATGGTGCAGATATATCCAGAGTCATGCATGGAATAAATTTTTCTTATGCGATGTACTTTAATAAGAAGTATAAACGTGATGGCCACCTTTTTAAAGACAGGTTCAAAAGCATAATAGTTGATAATGATAGATATTTGAGGACTGTATCCCTATATATACATAATAATCCTACAGATATAAGTAAATTTAAAGATTGCCCTGAAAAATATGCCTTTTCGAGTTTAGGAATTTATGTAGGAAAAACGCGCGATCATTTCAATATAGTTGATTACGGATTTATCATTAGCTTTTTTGGCAATAACCTTGAATCCGCAAGGAAACATTATTATAGCCTTGTTTTTGGATGCACCAACGAAAAATTAAAAGAAGAATTTGAATTTAAAGTTGAAAAGACAAAGTATAGCAGTGAACGGAAAATACTTGTAAGAAATTTTAAGTCTGAAGAAATAATGGAATTTATAGCAAATAAAATGAATATATCAAAGCTTCAACTTCATATGAAGTACAGTAGAAAGCTTGTAGAAGCAAGAGCATTAACAGTTGTTTTAATGAGGAGTATCTGCAATTTTAAATCAAGCGATATATCCAGGGTGCTTGGAAACATTACACCGGCTAGGGTCTCAAAATTAAGCACTATTGGTATAGATTTAATTGGTACTGACAAAAAATACGAGGATATCATTGAGGAATTTATTAAATGTCATTTCAATACAAGCGTCTAAAAATATAATATCTTACTATGCTATACCATAAAAATGATGAAAATGAATACTGAAAATATCATTAAACTATATTTGGTACAAGGCTTCATAAAAACCTTGTACCAAATATAGTTTAATTGATTGTTAACCGTCCCCAACTTGCCTAATTGATTGTTAACCGTCCCCGGCTTGCTTAACTCATAGCTACAAACAAAATCATAATTAAAATTTCAACTAACTCGTTATTGGCCCCTAAACTATCTCCTGTAAGTCCCGTGATTTTGCTTTCACAAAACTTATTAAACAAGAAACTTAAAAGGAGCCCTGAAACTATTAATATAGCACCTTTATTAAACCCTATTAATAAAGTCCCAAGTATAATAGTTGTAATACCTGTAATAACAATCCTTTTAACATCTATATTACCAATAAATATATTACCTGAGCCCTTTTCTTTAGCATTTTTTCCGATAAAAGATATAAACACCACAGTAAATCTTGCAATGATTGGCGTAGCAATTAGTATAAGTGGTAAATTTAATTCTATTATACTAAATACCGCTGCATACCTTACTAACATATCAAATACTATAGCAATACTGGCATAAGTACCTACTCTACTATCCTTCATAACTTCTATTATTTTGTCTTTATCACCTTTTAAGGAAAAGAAACCATCACAGGTATCCCCAAGTCCATCTACATGTAATCCACCAGTAATAACTATTGGTATAATAACTACAAACACAGCTGTAATATTTATAGGCAACACTTTTATTAATAAATAATAAACTAACCACTGGACAACCCCAATAAATAATCCTACTACGGGAAAAAATATAGACCCGCGCCTAAAGTTTTCTTTTTCACACTTCAAATTTTTATTTATAGGTATACGTGTAAAAAACTGAAAAAACAGTAAAAAATCATTTAAATATTCTTTCATATCATTTGCTTGCAAAGACTTACCCTTGCAAACTCCACCTCTTTCCTAATTATGCATTTTGCGTTATGTGTTATGCATTATGATTAATGGCATCAATATATAAATTACCATATTCATATTTTATAACGCTTATGTCACCATTTTTACAACCAAATTTCCAAAACAAATCTATGTTCTCGTTCATAACATAACAATATATAGCTCTTATGACTCCAGAATGAGTGCAAATCAAAATATTATCACATTCCAACTTTTTAATATCCTCCATAAAACCCTTAACTCTTTCACATAGCTCAATATAGCTTTCACCGCTAGGAGGCACAAATTCCATCCAATTATTTTGCCAAGAAACACATTCCTTAGGATAACGCGTCTTAATTTCCTCATAGGTTTTACCTTCAAAATCTCCAAAATTAGTCTCATTTATCCTATTATCCTGTATAACCTGAATTTCCACTTGTCCTAAAACTAGATTTGCCATTTCTCTGGTTCTTTTTTTATCACTAACATATACTCTATCTAGTTTTATATCATTAAAGAAAGCATTAGCTTTATTGCCTTGGCTTATCCCAATTTCATTTAGGCTTATATCCAAATTACCATAATAAGAACCTCTTCTATTTTCTTCAGTCTGACCATGCCTTAGCAAATAAATATTCATAATTTCTCTCCTAAATCTTACCCTACGGTATTATCCCTTATATCTATGTACTTTTTGCTATCTAAGGTTGCCTCTTCAAATGTTCCCATATTATCCATTGTGAATAGTGCCGCCTCAATTATATTAAAAGCAAGAGGACACCCTGAGCCTTCTCCCAGTCTCATATTCAAATTTAGCATAGGTGCAAGTCCTATTTCCTTCATTATAAACGCTGCTCCCGGTTCCGCAGATAAGTGAGATGCAAATATATATTCCTTCACTAAGGGATTTAATTTATAAGCACACAGAGCTGCGGCGGACGCTATAAAACCATCAATAACAATAGGCACTCTATTTTTAGCTGCTGATAGAAAGCAACCACATAGTCCTGCAATATCGAAGCCTCCAACTTTTGAAAGTACATCAATAATATCATTTTTATCTGGTTTATTTATTTCAATAGCCTTTTTAACTACTCTTTTTTTATTAATAAATTGCTCCTCAGTAATTCCCGAGCCTTTACCTACTGACATCTCTACTTCCAGACCTGATAAAACACTTAGAATTGCTGCACTTGTGGCAGTATTTCCTACACCCATTTCCCCTGTTCCAAACAAATCGTAGCCTTTACGCGCCAAATCGTCAATTGTTTCTATACCAACTTCTATAGCTTTAATAGTTTGCTGCCTAGTCATCGCGGGCCCTTTCATCATATTCATGGTGCCGTATGCAATTTTTCTATTTATAATTTTAGGATTATCAAAATCCGCATCAACCCCTACATCTACAACTGTAATATCACTCCCAACAAATTTTGATAAAACATATACACCGGTAATTTTTTTAGTAAAATTATTAGTAACTGTAGCCGTTACACTTTTAGGGCAATTAGACACGCCCTCTTCTACAACTCCATTATCACTGCACATTATAACCACATTCTTTTTATTAATCACATTATGTATCTCTCCAGTAATGCCTGCCATCTTCGCTATAATATTTTCTATTTCGCCAAGACTTCCTATAGGTTTTGTTAAACTATCAAGTCTATCCCAGGCCTTTTTCATAGCTTCCTTGTTTGCTGGTTCAATAGACTGCAAAGTATTTTTTAGAATTTTCATTTGTATTCCCCCTGTTCTGATCTAAGTCTATCCCATAATTTTAACACATAAACCTTAACGAGTGTTCATTAGTTGCATTAGTTTTATTACTTATTAACCGTCCCCATTGAAACAACACTGAACCAATAATCTTAAAACATTAATATTAAAAGGTTCATTATTTGTTAACCGTCCCCACTAAACTTACCCACTAAGTTAAAAAAACAGGGACAAATTAATGCCCCTGTCTCTTAATATATTTCGTTATCGTCTATAACTGGTAAACTATCTAAATTATTTGCTTTATCTCCATCAGGTAAACTTCTTAAGAAATCTTCACCTTTTTTTGAAGTTGATATAGAAACTCCACCGATATTCCCTTGCTTAGCCAAAATGACTGCTTGTTCTTTTGAAACTATATCTCCATTTTCAAATTCATAAGCTGTTATTTCTCCACTATTGTCCTTAACTACTCTACTAATCATATGAGCTGAGTTTTCTCTTTTATTCATAATTACACTACCTCTCTTAATTAAACACATAAAACATGTGCTCTTATTTTAGATACCCCAACAATGTAAATAGATTAAAAATAAAGTAAAGTATCTTCCTATACAGTTTTACCAAATATCTAATTATTTATGAAAAATATTTCTATAATTATTTATCAATAATACCAAGAGATTATTGCAAATTATTCCCACTTCGTTGTATACTATTTCTTGTTAGCAGCATTATTATATTTGACCGCATAAACTCTGAGCCAGGAGAATATAGACCTTGAATTTTAATCACATATTATCCTATATTAGTCTAAAATAAAAATTAAATGGAGGCAATTATTATGATAGAAGCTATAAAATCAAGAAAATCAATAAGAAATTATAAAGAGGAAAGTGTTTCCGCAGAAGATTTGCATAAGATTAAAACTATTATAAATGATGCTGAACCCTTATTTAACAATATACCTATGGAAGTATTACTAATTGAAGATGGTGAAAAAATCAAGGCTACTTTTAAGGGCCTTATGGATAAATATACAAAAGTTAAAGCTCCTCATTATTTAGCCTTTACTTCTGAAATTGTGGAAGGTCATTTGGAGAATATAGGCTTCATGGGTGAGGAAATAGTTCTTAAACTAACACAGCTCGGAATTGGAACTTGTTGGGTAGGCAGTGCAATTAAGCAGGAAATTTTCAAGAATATAGTCAAAGTACAGGATAAACAAACATATATAATTTTAGTTGCCTTTGGATACCCAGTTGAAGAATTAAAACCAGTGACAACTAGAAAGAGATTAGATAAAAACAAAGTAGTTAACGGCGTTTATGAAAACCAATATGAGCCTATAATACAATCATTTATAGATGCTCCCTCTGCCGCTAATTCTCAGCCTTGGAAATTATATATTGAAGATAATAAATTTGACTTATATTTAGAAAACAGAAATATTTTAATGAAGAAAATGCTTAAAGACATGAACCATATAGATATGGGTATAGGACTTAGTCATTTATATAATTCAGCAATTGAGCTAGGATACGCGGTTGAAGTAAAACCGACTCCTCATAGTGAATTAAACAATTCTATTTATATTATAAGTGCTATTTTAAATAAGGGTTAAGTAAAATTTTACCCTACTTAAATACTATGAGGCAAAACAATTAACAATTGTTTTGCCTCATAGTTTTACTAGAATATATAGTTTTTATTCGAATTTAAAATCCTTAAATTTATCTTTTAATATATCTCCTAAAGTTAAGCCTTGCTCTTCCCCATTATATTTTGAAAGATCGCCATAACTTTTATCTAATGCTTCTTTTATGCTTAAGCTTATTCTCTTATCTTTTTCATTTATATCACCAATTTTAACTTTTACAACATCTCCAACTTTTAATACATCAGAAACCTTTTCTATACGATCTTCTGATATTTCTGATAAATGAACAAGTCCATCTATACCTGAAGGTAATTGAACAAAAGCACCAAACTCCATTATTCTTACTACAGTTCCCTCTACTATATCATTAGTTTTATATGTGCTTGATATATTATTCCAAGGGTTTCCTGCTGCTGCTTTAAGTCCTAGAGATATTCTTCCTTTTTCTCTATCAAGGTCTAAAATACGAACTTCTAATTCCTGTCCAACTGATACTACCTCTGCTGGATCTTGAACTCTTTTCCATGATAATTCTGAAATGTGAATAAGTCCATCAACGCCACCTAAATCTACAAAAGCACCAAATTTAGCAAGTCTTGTTACAACGCCTTTTTTCATATCGCCTTTTTTAAGCTCATCCCATACTAAATTTCCTTTAGCTTCGTTTTCTTCTTTTTCTATAACTTTTCTAGATAATACTAACTTCTTATTTTCTTTTTCTAACTCGATTATTTTAACTTCCATAGTTTTTCCTTTGAAATCTTGTAAATTTTCTATATAGGCACTTGACATTTGTGAAGCAGGTATAAATGCTCTAATTCCTTCTACCTCAGCTGTAGCTCCACCTTTTACTATTTCATTAATTGTTATTTCTAAAGTTTTATTTTGGTCTAAAATTTCTTGCAATTTATCCCATATTTCAACGTTGTCCTCACTGTTAACTTGAACCATAGATTCATCGATACTGCCCATTACGTCTTTCATTGTTACTTCTTCGTTATTTTCTTCTGTTATATTATCTGTTGTTAAATTTTCCGTTGTCATATAATACACTCCTTCTATTAAATAATTATTATTAAAACTATCCTTGAATTATTATATAGATTATTATAACTTAATATTTTATTCTATATACTCATTCAAATCCTGCTTATTTTGATGATTTCATAGAATGACCATAAAATCAGTTTTGTTTATCTGATTTTCTCATCATTGCTACCATTTAAATATCACACTATCCATTATACACAAAAAAATCATAAAATACAAAGTTGTTTTAAAATAGTTGGGGAAATTCTCGGGGATCCTTGGGGACAGTTAACAACTATTTGAACTATTTGCATTTAAAAATACATTAATTGTTAACTGTCCCCCCAGCTCTCCCTACTCTCATGATTATAAAAGTACATTAATTGTTAACCGTCCCCAGGTTCCGTCATTCTTTAAAATCGCATTAGTTGTTAACCGTCCCTGCTGCCCAATTCCCATTGCCGCCACTGCCTCTTATCTTTCTTCCCTAAAATAGGCATTAGAAAGTCCAGCTGGGGGTGAATTTTTACTAGATTTATTCATGGAAACTATTACTAAAATTATTATTGTAACCACATAAGGTAGTAAATCAATAAGATATTGAGATACTGCAAAATTAGGTAGGCCCTGAAGTCTAAATCCTAATATGTCAAGACCACCAAATAGATATGCTCCTATAAGTGCTCTATGAGGTCTCCAAGTTGCAAAAATAACTAAGGCCACCGCTATCCATCCTCTGCCCGCTGTTACATTTTCCTGCCACGCTGGTACATAAACAAGAGATAGATATGCTCCACCAAGACCACAAAGAGCTCCACCTATTAACGTGTTAACATATTTATATAAAGTAACATTTATACTAGCTGCGTCAGCGGCTGCAGGGTTTTCTCCCACTGCCATGGTGTTTAGCCCCTTAGTTGTTTTATATAAATATATAAATAAAAGTAGACTTATAACATATCCAAGATATACAAACACATCTTGATTAAAAAATATATCACCTATAAAAGGTATATCTCCTATTATTGGAATTCTTTTAGGTACAAAAAAACTTTTAATTTTATCTGGAGTAACTTGCCCAATCAATTTTTTACCTACCATACTGGAAAAGCCTGTTCCAAATATAGTTAGTGTAAGGCCACATACAACTTGATTTGCTCTTAGGGTTATAGTTAAGAATGCATAAATCAGTGCTCCAAAGGCTCCTGCAATTGCTGCAGCTACCATGGCTATAATTGGACTCCCTGTACTTAACCCCGCCATAAATCCAATGACAGAGCCCATAAGCATCATACCTTCTACACCTAAATTAAGATTTCCTACTTTTTCAGTTAATATTTCACCTAAGGTAGCAAAAAGTAGAGGTGTACCAGCTACAACTGCAGCTGCTAAAAATGTTGTTATACTATTCATTTTTATTTACCTCCCTTTTCTGCTTTAATTTGTTCACTATCAATTTTAACCTTCATTTTCTTTTTATGAAAATTCACTTTATATCTAGTAAAGAATTCACTACCTAATACGAAAAATAGTATAACCGCTTGTATTAGTTGTGCCGCCGCTTGAGGTATTCCAAAGGCTGTTTGAATAAAGGAAGCTCCCTCTAAAAGCGCCGCAAAAAGTATAGCTACTATTACTATAATAGGCGCACTGAGTGCTGATAACCAAGCTATAATTATAGCTGTAAATCCAGCCCCGCCTGCCACTTCTGCAGTCAAGGTTCTACTTACCGCAGAAGCTTGAATTACACCGGCAATTCCACATAGAGCGCCACTTAAAAATATAGCTATATACATGGTTTTTCTAATTTTAATGCCTGCGTAAATGGCTGTCTTTTCACTTTCTCCTAGCACTGCAATTTCATAGCCTTTTTTAGTATATTTCATGAAAATATAAACTAAAATAACAAGTATAATTGCGATTACCCATCCCATATGTATACCAAAAACCTCTGGAAGCGTTGCATTTGGTGAAAAATTAGGTATTTTAGGGAAACCCATTGCCCTCTTATCCTTCCAAGGTCCATATTGTAAATATGTTATAAATTTTAAGGCTATGTAGTTTAGCATTAAGGTTACAATGGTTTCATTAGTTTTCCATCTCCCCTTAAGCAAGGCTGCAATTAATGCCCATAAGCCCCCGCCTAAAATCCCCGCGCAAAACATTATTAGCAGCAGTGGTAATTTATCCATATGAGGATATTTTAAAGCAAAAAAGCTAGCAGCAAACGCACCCATAACTATTTGTCCTTCTCCACCAATATTCCAAAATTGCATTTTAAAAGCTATAGATATTCCAAGCGAAGTTATAATCAGTGGTATCGCTTTAATAAGTGTCTGCTTAATACTATAAGAAGAGCCTAGACTACCCTTTATAAGTGCCGCATATACTTCTATAGGATTAAGTTTAATTAGGAGCAAAAACATGCCTAGTACCAAAAGGGATAGGAGTACTGCAATGCATCTAATTTTAAAATTATCAGTTTTACTGATTTCAGCTCTTTTAACAATTTGCATCATCTACACCTCCTCCTCAACTGTTTTCCCAACCATCATCATGCCAATTTTTTCTCTTGAGGCATCCACTGCAGAAACAATACCAGTTACCTCACCATGGCAAATTACCATGATCCTATCACATAATTGCATTAGTACATCCAAATCTTCTCCTATGAATAATACCGCCGTTCCTTTTTTCTTTTCTTCACTTATTAAATCATAAATTGTATAACAGGTATTAATATCTAGCCCTCTTACGGCATATGCCATAATAAGTATCTTTGGGTGCATGCTTAATTCTCTTCCCACTAATATTTTTTGAATATTACCACCGGATAAATATTTTATAGGATGATATATGTCTGGCGTCTTAATGTCAAACTTATCTACCATATTTCGAGCTTTGATTACGACTGGTTTTCTATCTATAAATAGTCCCTTTTGTTTATGATAATCCTTTAGTAAAAGGTTATCCACCATGTCCAACGACGCAACAAGGCCCATGCCTAATCTATCCTCTGGTATGAAGCTCATGCTTATACCTTTATTAATAATATCCCTAGGAGATTTCCCTACCAGATTCTCTCCTTCAAAAAATATTTCACCACTGGCGGCCTTTTCAATTCCTGCAATGGCTTCACATAATTCCTTCTGTCCACTACCAGCAATACCAGCAACGCCAAGAATTTCTCCTTGTCTTAGGGTAAAACTCATGCCTTTAATTATTTCTGCCTTTTCAGCATTTAATACTTTCAAATCTTTTACTTGTAGCAATATTTCTCCTGGCTCTTTATCCACACGATTTATAGATAAATCTGCCTTGCGTCCCATCATGAGTTCCGTTAAATCTTTTGGAGTTGTATTTTCTTTTTCCACAGTTTTTACAGCTTCACCTTTTCTTAAAACAGTAATCCTGTCACAAATCTCCATTACTTCATCCATTTTATGACTTATAAATATAATTGCGCACCCTTGCTCTTTCATCTTCTTCATTATTTTAAACAATTTGGCTGTTTCACTTTGTGTAAATACAGTAGTAGGCTCATCTAATACTAAAATGTCAGCACCTCTATACAGCACCTTCAATATTTCAAGGTTTTGCCTCTCTCCAACTGCCATATCACAAACATATTTATTTATATCTATTTCCAACTGAAATTTTTCACATATATCATTAATTTTTCTAATTTCTAACTTGTCCTTAAAAAATATGCCACTATTTTGACCCAATAATATATTTTGCTTAGCAGTCATTTCCTCAACTAATTTGAAATGTTGATAAATCATTCCTACTCCAGCTTTAATAGCATCCTTTGGGCAAGTGAAATCCATACTTTTCCCGTGAATAAAAATAGAACCGCTATCTGGAGTGTATACCCCAGATAACATGTTCATGAGTGTACTTTTGCCTGCCCCATTTTCACCTAGAAGTGCATGGATTTCTCCACCATGCACCGTTAGATTCATATTGTTATTAGCTACTACTTTCCCGAAGGTCTTACTAATATTTTCTATAAATACATAAGGGATTTTATCCATATTTAAATTCTCCGTTCCATATTTAAATTCTCAAACCTATATTTTCTAATCATATATTATTTTTCTATTTTCCCTTCTACTCCCTTAACAAACCAATTAAATTGAAGTAATTCCTCATCTGTCATCACTTTATCTTTTGCAACTTTAACCACTCCACTTTGATCCTTTAGCGGACCTTCAAATATTTTGTTTTCCCCACTCAGAATAGCTGCTTTACCTTTTTCTACGGCATCTTTTGCTCCAGTTGGTGCATTTTCAGTTAGTGGTGCAAGAGAAACTATTCCAGACTCTAAACCCTTCCAATAGCTTCCTGATTTCCAAGTACCTGCTTGAATAGCTTTTATTTGCTCAACATAATATGGTGTCCAATTCCAAACTGGTGATGTCATATATGCTTTAGGTGCTTTAGCCTTCATATCTGTATTATACCCAATAGCAGATATTCCTGCTTCTTCTGCTGCTTGTAGTGGTCCAGCAGTGTCTTGATGCTGAGTAATTACATCTACACCTTCTGCAATTAGTGCTTTTCCTGCTTCTTTTTCTCTAGCTGGGTCATACCAGGTATTAGTCCATTTTACTTTTACTACAGCTTCTGGTTTCACAGATTGTACCCCTAGAGCAAAAGCATTTATTCCTCTTATTACTTCTGGAATTGGATGAGCTGCTACATATCCAATTTTATTGGTTTTAGTCTTCATTCCAGCAACTTTACCTGAAAGATATCTCGCTTGGTATATTCGGCCAAAATAATTTGACATATTTTCTGAAGTTTTGTATCCAGATGCATGTAGATACTTAACTTCAGGATGTCTTGCAGCTGATGCTTCCATTCCGTCCATAAATCCAAAACTTGTTCCTACGATAACATTAGCGCCTTGATTAATCATTTCTTCGCATACCTTTTCTACTTCCGCTAAATCTTCTTTTACTGATTCTTTAGATAGCGTCTTTACCCCTAGCTGCTTTTCAAGCTCTTTTCTTGCTACATCATGAGAATATGTCCAACCCTCGTCTCCTACTGGTCCTACATATATAAATCCTACGGCTATTGCCTTTTTTTCACTAACCTTGGTCTCAACTTTTTTCTCGCTACTACATCCAACTAGCCCTAAAGATATAACAAAAGTAAAGGCTATTAATAAACTGCTTATTTTTTTCTTCATTATAATTCCCCCTCTATTCTTCTTTGATAAAAATAGTTGGGGACGGTTAACAACTTTTTGACATTTAAATGGGGACAATTAATAATTCTTTGACATTTAAAATTTTAAAAGTGCATTAATTGTTAACCGTCCCTCTTAAAAAAAGTGCATTAATTGTTAACTGTCCCCTTATTATTTAAAAACTACCTTGCTATCTTTTATAGATTTTACTATGGCCAGCGACTCTACCCTAATGCCTTCTTTTTCTATTCGGCTGCGTCCATCTTGAAATGCTTTTTCAATTACAATTCCCACTCCAATAATCTCTGCTCCAGCCTGACGTACTATTTGTACAAGTCCCATGGCTGCATTTCCATTTGCTAGAAAGTCATCAATTATAAAAATTTTATCTTCCGAATTTATATATTTTTTACTAGCCCTTATTTTATAGTTCTTGTTTTTTGTAAAAGAGAACACATCAGCTTCATATGTTTCGCTATCCATATTAGTTGCTTCATGTTTTTTCGCAAAAACTACAGGAACATTACCAAAATATTGGGCTACAATACATGCTATTCCTATACCAGAGGCTTCAACTGTTAATATTTTTGTAATTTCATGACCCGCAAACCTTTCTTTAAATTCTTGCCCAATTTCGTTAAAAAGGTTTATATCAATTTGATGATTTAAAAAACTATCAACCTTTAAGATTTCACTGCCTATTATTGTTCCCTCAGATAATATTTTATTCTTTAATGTTTCCATAATTTTTCTCCTTTATTCATTAAATTTTTAACATACTTTAAATACAAAAAAAACTCCACAGTTAACTATAACTAGGGAGTTTATAATAAAAATATTAAACCTAAAATACACAAATATAAAGAGTACTTTCTTTAATCTTAAAGAAGAAGCTCTTTAAACTTTGAAATAAAGGCAAGAACAACAATAATAACCTATCTTAAAATTATTGAACCGTTTTATTAAAACACCCATAGTCAAGTATTTTACGGTTACTTGGTAGAAACGCTTAGTCCATATTTCTAAGCATATATGAGTTTGCGAATATTAAGTTTTATTTTCTCATTAATTGTTCGTGTATGTATTTGTTATAATAACAATACTACAACATTTTATTCATTAATTCAACATTTTTTTCACTAATATAACCTGATAATTTTATAATTCCAATATTGTTTGAAAAAACCTTCCTTTAGTCTTTTAAATTGCTATAGTCGAATTTCCCTATCAATTATAACTGGGAATTCTTCTCCCCCGTTAATGCTGTGTTCTCACTTATAATAGTATTTTTGTCAATTATAACATTAGTAAGTTTGCATCCTTTTTTTATTTCACAGTTTTTGAATATAATGCAATTTTTAATTTCTGCACCAGCATGTACAATCACCCTTTTCGAAATTATACTATTCTCTATGATACCTTTTAAAATGCAAGCATTAGAAATCAAAGCATTTTTAACTTTTGATCCATTAAAATAATTAGTGGCAGCTTCATCTTTATACTTTGTATAGATTAATCCATTCTTAAAGAATAATTCCTTGCTTACCTTAGTATCTAGCATAGACCGTTTATTTTTCTATCTAAATCCCAATGACATAATATTTATATAACCCATCTGTATTTAAACTATATCCCACTAAATAAATAACAAGTCGGTACGATACCCTATTAATAGGCTAACATACCGACTTGTTATTTATCTTAATCTATATAATTATAATTTAATCCTAACCGCTGGTGTATCCCAAATCTCTTTTGCATACTGCTTTATAGTGTTATCACTGGAAAATATTCCCGACTGAGCAATGTTTGTAATAGCCATTCTTTGCCAAATTGCCTTTTGTCTAAACAACCTATCAACTTCACATTGAGCACTTACATAAGAATCAAAATCTTTAAGTACAAAAAATTCATCATTGTGTGGAATCAAACTATCATAGATACTCATAAATTCCATTTTATGAGTATCTAGAAATCCATTTACTAGCTGATTTACAATGGTATTTAATCTAACGTCGCTATTATAAATATCAGAAGCTCTATAATTTTTATTCTTGTAATACTCTATTACCTGCTGGGAAGTTAGTCCGAATAAAACAATATTTTCTCTTCCCACTGCATCAAATATCTCTACGTTAGCCCCATCTAAAGTGGCTATTGTTATAGCTCCATTCATCATGAATTTCATATTACCAGTTCCAGACGCTTCTTTAGACGCAGTAGATATCTGTTCACTGACATCAGCACAAGGAATAATTTTCTCGGCAAGTGACACTCCATAATTTTCAAGGAATACTATCTTTATTTTATCTCTAGCTATAGGATCATTATTTATCTTTTTAGCTAGTGTATTAATAAGTTTAATATTTTGTTTTGCGAAATAATAACTTGGAGAAGCCTTTGCACCAAATATAAAAGTTCTCGGTACTATATCTAAATTTGGATTTTCGCGAAGCTGATTATACAAATGCATTATATTGAAAACATTTAAAAGTTGCCTTTTATAGGCATGCAATCTTTTTACGTGAACATCAAATATGGAACTTGGATCAATTTCTGTGCCATAGTTTGTCATTATATAATTTGAAAAACTTATCTTATTATTTGTTTTTATATCTTGTATTTTCTCTTGAAAAGTAGAATTTGTGGCATAATCCATTAATTTTTGGAGTTTATTTGGAGACTTTATCCACTTGTCACCTATGGTGTCAGTTATAAGGTTTGCCAAATCCTCATTAGAATTTAGTAACCATCTTCTATGAGTTATTCCGTTAGTTTTATTATTAAATTTATCTGGAAAGAATTCATAAAAGTCTGAAAGTTCTTGGTGTTTTAATAATTCTGTGTGCAATTTTGCGACCCCATTAACAGAATGACTTCCTACAATAGCCAGGTATGCCATCTTTATATATCCATCATGAATAATGGACATTTTATTAACCTTATTCCAATCTCCATTGTACCTATGGTAAATTTCATTACAAAAACGCCTATTTATTTCTTCTATAATCATGTAAATACGTGGAAGCAATTTTTTAAACATTTCTACAGGCCATTTTTCTAGTGCTTCTGCCATAATTGTATGGTTAGTGTATGCCATTGTACCATTTGTAATGGTCCAGGCTTCCTCCCAAGGTAATCCCTGCTCATCCATTAATAATCTCATTAGTTCAGCCACAGCTACAGCTGGGTGGGTATCATTTATCTGTACCGCCACATGCTTATGAAACTCACTAAGTGAAATCTTCATCTTTTTATAGCTTTTCACGATACTTTGCATTCCGGCGCTTACAAAAAAATACTCTTGCTTTAGCCTTAATAATCTACCTTTTTCATAGCTATCATCTGGATATAAAACTTGTGAAATAGCCTCCACTGAATATTTATCCTCACCTGCTTTTGCATAATTTCCTTGACTAAAGGAAGAAAAATCAAAATCTTCTTCCATAGTCTCAGCACTCCAAAGCCTTAAGGTATTTACAGTGTTGTTTTTATATCCTTTTATTGGAGTATCATAAGGTACAGCTCTTACAGATTGGTAATTCTCATGGATAACTTTCATTTCCCCATTTTCTTCCTTTAAATATACATCTCCAGAAAATTTCACCTCTACAGCCTTATTTTCTTTTCTTATTTCCCAAACATTACCATTTTTAAGCCAATTATCAGGAACTTCTACTTGATAACCATCTTCTATTTTCTGTTTGAATAGTCCATATTTATACCTTATACCACACCCATGACCAGGAACCTCCGTAGATGCCATAGAATCTAAGAAGCATGCTGCTAGCCTTCCAAGACCACCATTCCCAAGTCCAGCATCGGGTTCTATATCTTCTATATCTATCCAATCAATTCCGAGTTCACCAAATGCTTCCTCGCAAATATCCTTTATACCTAAATTAACTAAATTACTATTAAGTAACCTGCCAACTAAGAACTCCATTGAAAAATAATAGACCTGTTTTGTTTGTTTCTCTCCATACTCTTTATTAGTTTCTATCCAAGCTTTAGAGCAATAATCTTTTATTAATGCACCTAATGCAACATATTGATGTAGCCGTGACGCATCCACTGCCTCTTCTGCAAACATCGTCTGTAATTTTTCTATATAATCTATCTTAAACTCTTCTTTATCAATTACCACAATATTCACCACCTAGAAATTTTAAAATCTACAACAAATAAAATCATCTCCTGCGGAGCTGCAATTAACGACTTCAGAAGGAAATTTAGACTCCCACTGAAGTTTTCTCTTTGTTATAGTATTGATCTCCCATTTATAAAAGTAGGAAACTTTCCTTCTGAAATGTCGTTAATCTACCCTATTAAATTACTATATAACTCTATATAGTTTTTAGCTGAATTTTCCCAACTATTGTTTGAGGTCATGGCATTGTTAATTAATTTGTTCCAGGAATCTTTGTCATTATATAAATCTAGAGCCATATTTATGGCATCCATTAATTCATCACTACTATAATTGGTAAAAGAAAAACCATTTCCATTACCAGTATATTTATTATATGGTGTAATGGTGTCTTTTAATCCCCCAGTTTCACGTACAATTGGAATACTTCCATATTTAAGAGCTATAAGCTGACCAATACCGCATGGTTCAAATAAGGATGGCATTAAAAACATATCTGAAGCAGCATATATTCTTTGAGCTAGCGCCGCATCAAAAACAATATTTGTTGATATCCTACTTGGGTAAATAGAAGCATAATATTGGAATATATCCTCATAGTAGCCATCACCATTACCAAGCAAAACTATTTGAATAGGAAGGCTTAAAAGTTCTTGGAGTTTCTCTACTATTAAATCCAAACCCTTTTGTTTTACTAGTCTAGTGACAATTCCTATCATTGGTATATTTTCATTTACGGTAAAACATAGTTCAGATTGAAGCTTTAATTTGTTTTTCACCTTCTGGTTTAAAGAGTTTTCATCAAAATTGTAAACTATTTTTTTGTCCACAATAGGACTGTAGAGTTCGTAATCTATACCATTTACTATGCCGTATAGTTTTTTTGATTTTGAGCGCAATAATCCTTCTAGTCCCTCCCCATAAAATGAAGTCTGTATTTCCTCTGCATAGGTTTCGCTTACAGTAGTTACAACATCTGAGAATGCAATTCCACCCTTCATAAAGGATACTGCATCATAAAATTTCAATGCATCATCTCTAAAATATCCCTCATTTAAATTTAATAAATCACTAAGTATTTCTTTTGGAAATACTCCTTGATATTTTAAATTATGAATAGTAAACACACTTTTTATTTCACTGTACATTTCGTCATTGCTATAGTTATCTTTAAGGAGTACTGGCAAAATCCCGGAATGCCAATCATTGCAATGAATTATATCTGGCACAAAATCCCCCATGTGTTTTATAGCTTCTAGTACTGCTTTTGAAAAGTAAGCATATCTCTCTCCATCATCATAACATCCATATATCTCAGGCCTTTCAAAATAGTATTCATTATCTACAAAGTAATAAGGCACCTCGTCATAAGTTAAATATTGCAAACCACAATATTGATTTCTCCATCCAACTGGAACAGTAAAGCTAGCTACACTTTCCATACAATTTCTAAAGGAGAAGGGAATAGCACTATATTTAGGTATAATAACTCTTGCATCAATACCCATCTTTCTTAATGCTTTAGGTAGTGCGTATGCTACATCCCCAAGACCTCCAGTTTTAATAAAAGGATAAGCTTCTGATGCCACAAATAATACTTTCATACTAAACCTCCTGTGCCTTAGTTTTATTATTCTAATCTGGATTTTTTCTCTATAACAACGGGGAACTCTTCATCCCCTTTTAATACTGTATTCTCATTTATAATAGTATTCTTATCAATTATTACATTAGTTAATTTACATCCTTGTTTGATTTCGCAATTTTCAAATATTATGCAGTTCTTAAGTTCCGCACCCTCGTGCACTGTGACCCTTCTTGAAATTATACTATTTTCTATACTTCCTTTTAAAATACATCCATTGGATATAAGTGCATTCTTAACATTTGACCCATTAAAGTATTTAGTTGGTGCTCCATCTTTGCTCTTTGTATATATTAACCCATTGTTAAAAAATAATTCCTTGGTTACTTTTCCATTTAGCATATCCATACTTGTTTTGTAATAATTTTTTATAGAATTTACACATTGAAGGTATCCTTTAAACTCAAATGCATTTACATTAAGCTGGGATACGCTATTATAAATAGCTGCTTTTATTGAATTATGATAACCTGTCTGAACGCCGTTGTTTATAAGGGTTATAAGGGTACTTTTTTTCATTATAAACATTTCCATGGATATATTTAGTTTATCCTCTGCCCCGATGTTTTTGCCAATGCTCAAAACCTTATTTTCCTCATTAATATACAGTGTGTTGCTATTTACATAATGCTTCTTCCCATTAATTGTTTTTTTGTATAATAGGGTTATATCACTACCTGATTCCTCATGAAATTTAGCAGCCTCATTATAATCCATGTTGCATAGCATATATGAGGAAGATATTATTACATAATCTTGCTTTGTTCTTTGAATATATTCCATATTATCACTTAATGCATCTATATCTCTTAATTGCGATCCATCTGTTGTGAAATTAAATAAAAATAATCCATTTATTTTTCTATCTAAATCCCAAGATTTACCTGAGCCTAAATGATCCACCAGTGATCTAGTTTTTGTGTTAGCAAATATACCTATATTATGAACACCTGAATTAACCATATTTGAAAGCACAAAATCAATAATTCTGTATCGTCCACCTATAGGTATAGATGCTATAGGCCTTGATTTTGTCAAACTTTTAATATTATCTTCGTTCTCATTTAGCATTAATATTCCTATATAGTTTTTAAGCATACTAGCACCCCCTCAATTTATAATTTAGCTGATATTCTCGAATCGACCTTAATGTCTTTTCCTTGCTCTATAACAATAATATCTTCGCCATTGCCAATATGTGAATTGCGCCTTATGGTAACATCGCTTCCTATAATCGCTTTATCAATAACCACATTATTTCCTATTTTAGTGTTTGGCAAAATAACTGAATTTGTTATTTTCGTATTTTTGCCTATATGCACCCCTTGGAAAAGGACACAATTATTTACCTCTCCAAAAACAGTACAGCCTTCATTTACCATTGCATTGCTTATCTTAGCCTCAGGTCCAATATATTGAGGTGGCAACATAGGATTAATAGTATATATTTTCCATTTAGTATCATGTATATTCAAATCATTGTCTTCAGACAACAAATCCATATTAGCTTCCCAAAAGCTTTCAATAGTACCAACATCTCTCCAATATCCTTTGAAGGGATACGCATATAGCTTCTGATTCTTTTTTATCATTTTTGGTATTATATTTTTTCCAAAGTCATTATCGGAATTTTTATCAAGGTTGTCCTCTTTTAAAAGCTGTTTAAGAACAGCCCAATTAAAAATGTAAACTCCCATGGATGCTAAATTACTTTTTGGCTTTACTGGTTTTTCCTCAAATTCATATATAGTATCATCTTCCCGAGTGTTCATCATTCCAAATCTACTAGCTTCCTCTAGAGAAACCTCTAGTACAGCAATAGTAACATCTGCGGCTTTTTCTTTGTGATAATCTAGCATTTTGGAATAATCCATTTTATAAATATGGTCTCCTGATAAAATAAGCACATATTCTGGATCATAGCTATCAATGTAATTTGTATTTTGATAAATAGCATCGGCTGTACCATTATACCAATTACCCCCATCTTCACTTTGGTAAGGGGCAAGCATACTTACACCACCATTTCTTCTGTCTAAATCCCACGGTGCGCCTATTCCTATGTGAGAGTTTAGTGCTAATGGTTGGTATTGAGTAAGAACTCCTACGGTGTCTATATTAGAATTAGAACAATTACTTAAAGAAAAATCAATAATTCTATACTTTCCTCCAAAGGGAACTGCTGGCTTTGCTATCATTTTCGTTAATTGTTTAAGTCTTGACCCTTGACCTCCTGCGAGTATCATAGCTATCATTTCTTTTTTTAACATGCTAGTTCTCTCCTCTCTAAACCTCCGTTATTGCACAAATATACATTAGCTTTTAATAATTAAAATTTAAAACCCTATAATATAAATAAATAAATATCTACATACTTTAAAATTTAAATAATGAAAAATATTCTTGTTTTTGTATCATTTGTTAGAATATTTTCAATAATATATTTAAAATTATAACATATAATTATTAAAAAACGATTAAATAATAGTAAGTTTTTATTTTTTTCAGTTAATTTGAATTAGACCATCTTTTCTACATATTTTAACAATATTTTTCTGCACTTTTTGTAAAATTATAAACCAAAAATGTTACTAGCACAGCCACCCTCAATACGTTATAATTTATAATAAGAGTACATAGTAGCATTAAGTTTTAATTGGTCAAATGGAATCAATATATCTTGTTTAAGTAAATATATTTTACAATAGGGGTGTTAAAATGATAAATAAACTACCTGGTGAAAAAACTATTGATGAGTGCATACATGAGTTTCCACTTCTCAAAAATATTATACATACTAGTGAAGTATTTTGGGTAAATCCTAAATTAGAAGATTTCGACGTGGCAATAAAAAAGATTTCTTTGAATGAAGATCATGTAAAAGATGCAGAAAATAGATTAACTCGCTTTGCACCACTTATCTCCAAATTATTTCCTGAAACTAAAGCACAAGGTGGCCTTATTGAATCTCCAATATATAGGGTTTCAAATATGCAAAGCAATATTGAGAATTTATTTAATGTAAAAATCCCGGGTGTTTTGTTATTAAAATGCGATAGTCATCTTCCTATAGCTGGTTCTATTAAAGCTCGCGGTGGAATCTACGAGGTATTAAAGCATACAGAGGACTTGGCACTACAGTATGATTTAATTAAATTAGAAGATGATTATTCAATTATGGCGGGTGGGCAGTTCAGTATGTTTTTTAGTAAATACACTATTCAAGTAGGTTCTACTGGAAATTTGGGTCTTAGTATCGGAATAATGAGTGCAAAAATTGGGTTTAAGGTGATTGTACATATGTCATCAGATGCAAAGCAGTGGAAAAAAGATTTACTCCGAAGTGTGGGAGTTACAGTTATTGAATATCAATCTGATTATAGTGTTGCGGTTTCCAAGGGTAGAGCGATTTCTGATAAGGATCCTATGAGTTATTTTGTGGATGATGAAAATTCAACCAATTTATTTTTAGGATATAGCACGGCGGCTTTTAGACTAAAGAAACAGCTAGAAGATATGAACGTTATTGTAGATAGTGATCATCCTCTTTTTGTATACCTGCCTTGTGGTGTAGGTGGTGGTCCTGGTGGTGTTGCCTTTGGACTAAAATTATTATTTAAAGATAATGTACACTGCTTTTTTGCAGAGCCTACACATTCACCTTGCATGCTACTGGGCCTCATGACAGAGCAATATGAAAAAATATCTGTTCAAGATTTTGGCATTGATAATATTACGCAGGCAGATGGGCTTGCTGTTGGAACTCCTTCTGGGTTTGTAGCAAGAACTATGCAAAATCTATTAAGTGGTGTTTATACTGTGGAGGATAATATTTTATATATGCTTTTAAGCGCTTTAATAGATTCAGAGGATATATATTTAGAACCCTCTGCTTGTGCAGGAATTATAGGAGCTGCTAATCTATTTGCGGATGAATCTGCTACAGAATATTTAGCGACCCATAATTTAACTCATAAGATGACTCAGGCTACACACATTGCTTGGGCTACTGGTGGAAGTTTAGTACCAAAAGATGTCATGGATGGCTACTATAGAAAAGGCAAAAATTTATAGCATTTCTCTGCTTCTTCTCCAATTATCCTTATACCGCTTTCTATATCTTCCATGGATAACCTAGAGAAGCCTAATCTTATAGTGTCGTCTCCGCTATCATCAGTATAAAATATATCTCCTGGAGCGAATATAACCTCTCGCGTGTAACATCTTTCTAATAATTCTCTTGCGTTAATATCATCTAATTTTATAAATATATAAAGCCCGCCATCACCTAATATATATTTATGTGGTATGTATTCTTTAGATAATCTTGTAATTAACTCATACTTTTCTTTATATATGTTTCTTGCTTTTTTTACGTATCTTTCAAAACTTCCACTTTTCATATATTCATATAGAATTGCTTGATCTAATGATGAGGTGTGAATGTTTCTGCTTCTCTTTACACTTTCGAGCACATCTATGAGTTTTTCATCAGCAAAAATCCATCCTATCCTTATTCCCGGAAAAAGGATTTTTGATAAACTTCCTATATAGATCACTGAGTTCTCCTCGCCACTAATGGCTACTATAGGTGCAATATGTGTGCCTAAATGCTGAAGCTCCTCGTTAAATCCATCTTCAATTATTGGTATGCCCTTCGCCTTTAGTAATTTATAGATATCTTCTCTTTTTTTATAAGGCATCACCATTCCAGTAGGATTATGATAAGATGGAACTAGATACGCAGCTTTTATATCCGGGCTTTTAAGTACTTCTTTTAATTTATTTGAGTTTATTCCCTCTTTATCAACCTCAATGCCTATTATATCTAGTTCATGAAGCTTCATTAATTTTATTGCTGTATTATGAGTAGGGTTTTCACATATTATTTTGTCCCCACTTTCAGTAATTGAGGATAAAACTATATCAAAGCCTTCGGTGAATCCGTTAGTTATTAAGATACTTTTATTAGTTGTGCTAACTCCCTTTTGTCTCATATACTCTAGCAGAAAATTAATTAATGGTTTATATCCCTTTGCATATCCGTAATTAAGGATTTTGCCACCCTCATTAGAAATTATATTTAGGAAAGCTCTTTTAAATTCTTCTATATCAAATAAACTTTCATCCGGTGCTATAGTTTTAAAAGAAATCATACCTTTTTTATATAATTTTTCATGATTCATAATATCTAGTTTTTCAGCACAACTTGCATAGCTATTAACATTATTTTCCCATTTGATATTCCATTCTTTATTCTTATTTGCATCTCTCTTAGAGACAAAGGTGCCGGTGCCATCTATAGTGTAGGTCAAATTATAATCGCAAAGAAGCTCATAGGCTCTCATTATAGTAGTTCGGCTTCGCTTCATAAGAGACGCCATCTCTCTTGTTGAAGGTAGCTTGCTTCCTTGTGGAAGCATGCCATCTTCAATCATTTCCTTCATATAATTGTAAACCTGAATATAAATAGGCTCATGTTTGTTAAGCTTAATATCAAAAAACATTAGTGCACCTTCCATCTATAAAGATATAATTTAATCTCTTAATACTATAGGGCAATAATACCATCATTATTACCAGAAAATTTGTTATTACCAGAAATCTTCTTATTCAATCAAAGAGTACTGAATTATTTTATCTAAAAGTTGACTAAAATTTAGTCCATAAGCCTGAGCACTTTTGGGAAAAAGGCTATTTGGGGTCATACCTGGGAGAGTATTTATCTCAAGCACATATACCTCTTCATCCTTTATTATCATATCAATCCTAGCATACACCTTTAGTTTAAATGTATTCCAGCATTTCAAGGATATTTCCTCAACTTTCTCCCTTATGATTCTAGGCAATTCAATAATTTTTTCTTCTGCACCATCATTGTCATATTTTGAGCTATAATTAAATAATTCTGATTTAGGATTTATAGATATTACAGGAAGTAATTCGCCATTTAATATTGGGCAGGTTATTTCTTCACCTTTTATATATTCTTCAATTATAATTTCATCATCATATTTTAAAGCTTCGCAAACCCCATCTTTAAGCTCTAGCCTTGAATATGCCAATATAGTTCCAATACTTGAGCCACCACTATTAGGTTTTACAATTAGAGGATATCCCATATTTTCTATTACACTATAATCAATTTTATTTTCGTCTTTTACTATTATCCACTTTGCAGTTTTTATTCCTTCTGATACAAACAATTTTTTGCTTATATTTTTATCCATGCATAATGCACTAGCTAAAACACCACAGCCAGAAAAAGGTACCCCTAGGCTTTCTAGTATGGCTTGAATTCTTCCATCCTCACCGAATTTTCCATGAAGTGCAATAAATGCAAACTGTAGTGATTTCGCAGCAGCTATAAATTCATATTTATTATTTATTGATATAGGTACAACCTCATATTTATCACTATCTAAGTTTTCAATAATCTGTTTTCCCGTCTGCAAAGATACTTCTTTTTCTGCTGATATTCCACCCATTATAACTCCTACCTTCATACAATCACCCCTAAATTTATTTTCTTAATATTATTGTATGGGATGTATGCTATTTAAGTAAGAGCCACTACATTATAAATTTCATGAGGTAGTGGTATCTATTATATCAAAAAATAAAACTTCAGTGGGATTATTATTCTCCTATTGAAGTCGTTATTAAGCTATTTTAGTGAACTTTAATAAAATCACCCATTAGAAATGTCCATACCATAAAATATTTCCACCATTTCTTTTTTTAATTTCTTTATAATATCACATTTTTCATCATTATTTAAATCTTTTTCTGTAATCTCAAATAAATAATTATCAAGCTCAAAATCGTTTAATATCATTTTTGTATGAAATATATTAGATTGATATATATTCATGTCAATTAAGTTATATCTATTTATAGTTTCACTGGCTATATAATTTTGTATAGAATTAATTTCATGATCTATAAAATGTTTTTTACCATCCATGTCTCTAGTAAAACCGCGTACCCTATAGTCAATGGTGATAATATCTGAATCAAAGCTACCTATTAAGTAATTTAGAGCTTTTAATGGGGAGATAGTTCCACACGTTGCTACATCTATATCAACTCTAAAGGTGCTTATATTATTTTGAGGATGGCTTTCCGGATAAGTATGTACCGTTACATGGCTTTTATCTAAATGGGCCACAATATTCTCACGTATTGGAGTTAGAATTCCTCTATTACAAGAAGGATCTACCATATATAGTGGAATTTCTTCCTCTGAAATAAGTAAGGTTACGCTTGCTCCTTGGGGATCATAATCTTGCTTCGCAATATTTAATACACTAGCGCCTATTATTCCAGTAACATCAGTGAGAATTTTTGTTAACCTCTCAGCATTATATTGTTCATCAATATACTCTATATATTTTTTACGGTCTTCTTCTGTCCTTGTATAGCAAATATCATAAATATTAAAACTTAATGATTTTGTTAGGTTGTTAAATCCATATAGCTTTATCTTATTTTTATCATTCTTAGTCAACTCTATTCCCCATTTCTCTTAGACATCTTCTAAAAAAATTATATATCTTATGGCCTCATTGTCAAGACATAAATTTTTGTACATATCTATTCTATACAACTTTTTACTTGAAGTATATACTTTTTAACATTATAATCATTTATAATAGTAATCTTTATATGATTTTATATTTATTATTATTACTATTAACTTTATAATGTGGATTTGAATATATATAATTATAGCATTTATATTTTATCACAAATGTACATCATTAGAAAATGGAGGGATCAATAGGATGGACAAAAAATTAAAAGTTGGTTTATTAGGTGGAACTGGTTTTGTTGGTCAACGTCTAGTTACACTACTAGCAGATCACCCTTATTTTGAAATAGCAGTTATTGCTGCTAGTGCGAACTCTGTGGGTAAAACTTATTTTGAAGCTGTAAATAATAGATGGAAATTAGACGTGCCAATGCCAGCCAGTGTTAAAAATATAGTAATAAAAAATATAGATCAAGTAGATTTAATAAGCAGTGAAGTAGATTTTGTATTCTGCGCTGTTAACATGCCTGCAAATGAAATTAGAGAAATTGAAGAAAAATATGCAAAAGCTGAAACTCCTGTAATTTCAAATAACTCTGCACATCGCCATACATCGGATGTTCCAATGGTCATTCCAGAAATAAATGCTGACCATTTTGAATTAATTGTGGCTCAACGCAGGCGTTTAGGAACTAAAAAAGGCTTTATTGTTGCTAAACCAAACTGCTCAATTCAAAGTTATGTGCCTGCTATAAGTGCACTTATGCAATATAAACCTAAAAAAATATTAGTTTGTACCTATCAAGCTATATCCGGCTCTGGGAAGATATTTTCTGACTGGCCAGAAATAAATGATAATGTTATACCCTATATAGGTGGAGAAGAAGAAAAAAGTGAGCAGGAGCCTCTAAAAATTTGGGGCCATTTAGAAAATGATAGCGTAGTTAATGCTACGGAACCTATAATATCAACTCAATGCATACGTGTTCCTGTATCAGACGGTCACTTAGCTGCAGTGTTTGTTTCCTTTGAAGATAAACCATCCAAAGAAACTATTTTGCAGCATTGGGCGAGTTTTAAGGGTAAACCTCAACTTTTAAAACTCCCAAATGCACCTGAACAATTTTTAACTTACTTTGAGGAAAATGATAGACCACAAACTGGTCTAGATAGAAATATTGAAAAAGGTATGGGCATAGCAATTGGAAGACTCCGAGAAGATAGCTTATTTGACTATAAATTTGTTTGCCTATCTCATAATACTCTACGTGGTGCAGCCGGTGGTGCAGTACTTACAGCTGAACTTTTAATGGCTGAAGGATATTTGACTTCAAAATAGAAATAAAAATGTAAACCCCCCTATTATTTCAAGATGATTTTCATTTGAAATAATAGGGGGGGGTTTAATTTTAAATGGTGAAATGGTGGGGACGGTTAACAACTAATTCACTTTAATTCACGGGGAATTCGTGGGGACAGTTAAGAAGTAATTTACTTTTAGCAAAATTAAGTCAAAAAGTTGTTAACCGTCCCCAGTTATTTATTTAATATTTGAAACTCTTAAATGCTTCTAAGAATCTCTCAATATCCTCTTTCGTATGCTTAACACATAAGAATGTTGCCTCAAATTGAGAAGGTGCAATATTTATTCCACTTTTTATCATATGTCTAAAGTATCTTGCAAATAGCTTAGCGTCACAAGTTTTAGCATCTTCAAAATTTGTAACCTCTTTCTTTTTCGTAAAGAAAGGCGTAATCATGGAACCACATCTATTAACTACCATTGGTATTCCTTTTTCTTTTGCGATTTCTAGTAGTCCCTTTTGAAGTTCTTCAGAAAGCTTCTCCATGTGTTCATACAAGTTAGGGTTATTATAAAGCTTAGTTAATGTTGCGTATCCTGCTGCCATTACCACAGGATTCCCTGACATAGTACCTGCTTGATAAACTGGTCCCATAGGCGATAATTGCTCCATTATCTCTTTTTTCCCGCCATAAGCACCACAAGGAAGTCCACCTCCCATGATCTTTGCATAAGTTATTAAATCAGGAGTTATTCCATAAATGCTTTGTGCTCCTTTATAAGCTACTCTAAATCCACTCATTACTTCATCAAAAATAAGTAGGCTCTTGTATTTATCACATAAATTTCTAAGCTCTAATAGAAATTCTTTTTCAGCAGGGATAACTCCCATATTTCCTGCTACTGGCTCAATGATTATGCAGGCAATATCATCGCTATATTTCTCGAATATTTTTTTTACGCTGTCTATATCATTGTAACTTGCTATTATTGTGTTTATTATGCTTTCCTTTGGAACACCTGCAGATCCTGGTATCCCTGCGGTAATTACTCCTGAACCTGCCTCCACTAGAAATCCTTCGGCATGTCCATGGTAGCAACCTGCAAATTTTATTATTTTATCCTTTCCTGTGTACCCTCTTGCAAGCTTAACTGCACTCATTGTTGCTTCCGTACCTGAATTAACCATTCTAATCATATCTACACAATCTACCGTAGTGCAAATATGCTTTGCGAGTTTTAGTTCTATTTCTGTAGGTGCGCCAAAGGCTATAGCGTCAACGCATGTATTTTGTATAGCCTTTACTACATCCTCATCACTATGTCCAAGTATCATTGGGCCCCAGGCACAAACAAAATCTATGTATTTATTTCCATCTTCATCATAAATGTAAACACCCTTACCTTTTTTAATAATTGGAGGATTTACATCTAAACCTTTAAAGGCTCTAACTGGACTATTAACTCCACCAGGCATGTATTGTTTTGATTCATTAAATATGTTTAAATTCTTCATTATATTCTCCTCTTTTCTTAATATTAAATTTTGATACTTTTATACTACTTTAGAAAAATGGACTATATCACTGTAGTAAAAATGATAATTCCCTATAGTTATCCACACCAAGCTAATTGAATTATGATGTTATCCACAAGTTATTATTAAAAAATCCTACTTATTATGTCTACACATTCTTTAGACCTCCCCTTCAAATGTTCCTCCTTTAACACCTCTATAGCTCTGTTTAAGTAGGCATTTGAAGTACTCTTCAAAAGTATTTCTGCTAATTTTTCATTATCTTTAGTCTCTTTCTTGTGCTTAAAAGTGTCTAATCTTTCTTTGTAGATATTTTCGCCATTGCGCTTTATCCTTTTTATGAAAAGTGAAAGCTCTTTTGTAGTTTTCCAATCTATATATTCTTTTACGGATTTATCCACGATATATCTATTATTATTCATTGAGGCTTCTCTTCTTTTAAAGTTATCATCATGAATGTCTCTGAGCTTATCTATGTCATATACTTCATATAAAGGATTTTCACTTACTATTTCTTCAATATCCCTTGGTACTGCTAAATCAAATAATAACAAGTGCTTTTTAGGTAACTCCTTTAAGTGGACCACAGTATGAGGCGCAGATGTACATGATATAACACAATCCACCTCTTCATAATATTTATGTATATCCTTAAAAGGTACTATTTTTACCCTTGGGTCTTCTATATTAACCTTTTGAGTATCTCTAACAGCAATATATAGTAAATCCATTTCCCCTTCTAGTATGTATTTTGAGGTTAATTCACCTACCCCTCCATAGCCTAAAATCATAAAATTTTTGTGGCCCCCTCTTATTGCCTGTTTAACTACCATAGATGATGAGGAAACTGGTATATCACCTATTTTAGATTTAGTTCTAAATTCCTTACCGCAGGCAATAGCATTTTCAAAAAGTCTCTGAAGTTCCTTTTCAGTTGTTTTTGAACCTTTTGCAGCCTCATAAGCGTCTCTAACTTGACCTAGAATTTGGTCCTCACCAAGTAATAGTGAATCAAATCCACAAACTACCTCCATTAAGTGCTGTATGGCCTTTTCTTCCTTATAATTAAATACACACTTTACTAGAGTCTTATCCCAATTTAACGCTTCAAAAATTCTAATAATATCTTCATCCTTGGATTTAAAATATATTTCTGTCCTGTTACAGGTACTTAAAATAACTGCCTCTTCACAAATATTTAAAAGAGCCTCTAGACACTTTTCTTGACGTTTTGGTATAATTGAAAGTTTTTCTCTTATTTCTATTTTCACATCATGCTTTAGTCCTATTAGTTGTATCATTTTATCATCTCCAAAAATACATCACTATTACTAATATTTCATATTTAATTTACGATTATTACATATAATAGGTATAATATTACCAAATAAAACATTGATGCATACATTAGTTTTATTGTATCGACTATATGTTCTTTCCCTAACTCTTTTATTTTGTTTCCTATAGTGGGTTTATACATTGTTTCTCCAAAATATACATTTGTACCACCTAATTGAACTCTCATAGCACCTGCTGCTGCACCTTCTGGATAAGCACAATTAGGGCTTTTATGATTTTTTCTATCTCTTATCATTACTTTTATACTGGCATCAATATTTCCTCCAACCAGTGGCGCTGCTAAACAAATTAAAAAACCTGTTATCCTCGCGGGTATAAAATTAAATAGGTCATCTGTTTTTGCTGGAAAGAATCCAATATATTTATATTTTTCATTCATATATCCAAGCATTGAATCCATAGTATTTATACCCTTATACATCATAGCTAAAGGCGCTCCACCCAATATTGCGTAGAGAATAGGAGCTATAACACCATCCGCTGTATTTTCTGCAATGGTCTCCACATCAGCTCTTACTATTTCATATTCACTAAGAGTCTTAGTATCTCTGCCTACAATATAAGATAATTTAACCCTTGCATCGCAAATATCATTTTTAGCTAAGGAGTCATATACCTTTTTACCCTCTTTATGAAGGCCTCTAGTAGCTATGGTTGTCCAAAGCAATATTATATTGAGAATATGGTATAACCAAAAAAACTCACTAGAAATCTTCAAAATTACAAAGGGCACTAGAAAACTAGAGGATGCTACTACAACTACAATAATTGCTCCAAAAGCTTTAATTTGGTTATTGGTTTTGCATAACTTTCTCCCTAACTTATCTAATTTAGAAATAAGCTTTCCTATATAAATCACCGGATGTGGAAACCAATTCGGGTCTCCAATTAGTAAATCAAGGGCAACCGCTAATATTAAATCTAATACATTCATTGCCAATAGAGTTTCCATTTTAATTCCTCACTATCTTATAATGTTTTAATTTTTTATAAAGTTGTTAACTGTCCCCAATTTTCAACTTAATTCTATTACTATTAGTTGTTACCTGTCCCCAACTTTTTAACTTTTGTTTAATTAGTTGTTAACCGTCCCAACCACTTTTTTTTCTATTCCCATGATTTTATAGATTGACTCCATATCTATACTATCTCTCACTATATCTGCTAGCTTGTCTATTTCTTTTTCCCTTAGGCTTTCATAGGGCACAGACTTTTTAGGCTCCATAGCTTTTTTTATTCTTAGTTTATTCAATATATATTCCCTAAATTCTACTCCATCTAAAATCCCATGAATATATGTACCCATAATACTTCCGCCTTCGTTAATTGCTCCGTCCAATGAAGAAACTGATTCACCTTCCACGGAAGGATGCTCACCATTTTTTTCATATATTTCAAAAAGTGGTTTTGCCTTATGCCCATACTTACAAATTCCCATATGTATTTCATAACCATAGACTTCAGTACTCATATTAATGCTGCGAGCCTTTACTCTTGTAGTTATTTTCTCATTTTGGAATACTGTATCTATATCTAAAAGCTTCATACCCTCTATTTTTTCTAGATTTGTTTCTACACCTTGGGGATCATTTAAGCTATTTCCTAGCATTTGATAACCTCCACAGATGCCTAATATGTTACCTTCCATACTATATTTCACAATGGCCTCTGAAAGTCCTGAATCTTTTATGGTTATTAAATCCTCAATGGTATTTTTAGTTCCCGGTATAATAAGTAAGTCTGGATTTCCTAATTCTTCTTTAGTTGTAACAAATCTAACTGAAACATCTTCTTCAGCCTTTAAGGCATCTACGTCTGTAAAATTCGATATATGTGGCAGCCATATTACTGCAATATCAATAGGCGCGGTGATTTTTTTGTTGAATTCTACTGTGCCGTCTTCATCTTCTAAATCTAACCTAAAGTAGGGAACTACTCCTAAACAGGGAATATGTATAATATCCTCAAGCATTGTAAGTCCTGGCTTTAAAATTTCTATATCCCCTCTGAATTTATTTATTATAGTGCCCTTAACTCTTTTTTTCTCTTCCTCATTAAGTAAAAGCAAAGTCCCAGCAAGGGATGCAAATACTCCGCCCTTATCTATATCTCCAGCAAGTATTACTGGGGCATCTATAAGTTCTGCCATTCCCATATTTACTATATCTCTATCTCTTAAATTAATTTCCGCAGGGCTACCTGCTCCTTCCATTACTATAATTTCAAATTTCTTTTCTAATTCTTCAAACTGTTCTTTTAACATATCTCTAAATTCCAGTTTCATATTATGATATTCCATAGCTGTACTATTTCCAAAAACTTTTCCATTAACTACAATTTGGCACTTTTGATCTGAGGAAGGTTTTAATAAAATGGGGTTCATATATACCTCTGGCTCAAGACCAGCTGCATAAGCTTGAAGCACCTGTGCACGTCCCATTTCTTTTCCATCCATTGTAATATAAGAATTTAACGACATGTTCTGTGACTTAAAAGGGCATACAGAAAACCCATCTTGTTTAAAAATTCTACAAAGTGCTGTTACTAATATGCTTTTTCCTACAGATGAAGCTGTTCCTTGAACCATTATTTTAGCCATTACTATTCCTCCTTATATGCTTTTTTGTACAAAATAAAAAACAGCAAGCTTACGCACCTGCTGTTATGTACAAAACTTCATTGCACTAACTTAAATCCTACAAGTTCTTTCCCGCCGAAAGCTTAATATTAATGTTCTAGGCAGGTCTCCTGACTCTTGATTCACTCTTTTCTTATCCCTTCCCTATATAAAACGGGTGGTTATAAAAATTCGTTGTCAATTACAGTAGCGGGGGCTGCTGTGGAATCACACCACATTCCCTTTTCACCTTATTAATTATCTACTAACGTAGATTAGTCCACTTAAGCGGCATAATTAATAAAAGGCACCTAAAAAATATTTATTCAATTTTTTTCTAATATACATTATAAAATTAAATTTATTAAACATTCCAGTATTTTATGTATTTCTACAAATCTAAGTTTATAGTATTACATTAATTCTGTCAATAAATAAGAATTTAAGGTACTTTGTTCTATCTTTAATTATAGAATTTACTAATTATATATATAATCATTATTCTGTACATCTAATTTTTCTACTTTACTCACTTTAATTATTGGAATTACACTAATTTCTCCACTTTTAGCATCCTTATAATCTCGCTCCCCCAGTGTTCCCTCAATATTTACCCATGTGCTTTCTGGGAATATTTTTTCTTCGGAATAATCGCACAAAATGCCAACTATTTGGGCGTCTGCCGCACAACAACTTACAACAATTCTAGACAATATAAATTCTGCTTTATTAAGTCCCTTTTGCTTATATATAAACCCCTTCATATTAATGGATCTACCAATATAATTGTGAGGACTCCCATATATCTCTTCATAAGTATTTATAAAATTTTCACTCGTCATATTTATAGTTTTTTCTTTTAACAGTGGGTTACTTTCTATAGGGTTTTTTAATGCAACATTACTGTTTTCAGCAACATTAGTATTTTCAACAAAATGAGTATTCTCACCATCATGCTCACATACCTCTGTTCCATCCTCTAAAACACTATGTTTATGCTTTAGGGTATTAATTTTCAATTGCGAGGTTAATGAAAACCCCTTATTTATAGCAGTATCAGCACTGATCCCCACTGGCTTTAATAGAAATCCTAAAAGCAATGGAATTAAGAACATCATGTACCCAAGCTTTACTCTCTTAGTTTTTTTAAATGATAAAATATTCTTTCCTTGGAAAATAACCAAAACAATAAAAAAATATAATGCAAACTTCACGTATTTAACCATTTTGGGGTGCACAAATAAAGTTAATTTATTTGTGTTAATAATCCTGTAAAAATAACAAGTGAAGCCCATTAATATAAGAAACCATATTAATTCATTTAAATTTAACTTCTTTTTCAAATATATCCTCCTTGTAGCTCTTTGTGGGTTTATAACACTTATTAACGGTTACTTTTCTTAGTGACATAAAATATTCGCGATATCTTTCATTTTTTAAGCTCCTAAACCTAAAGCATTACTTAACGACCTAGGAGGCAATATATTTGCTATTACAGCTAAAATAAAACAAATAGTAATTATAAGAAAAATCAATTTTGTTACAAAACTTAATTTAAAACTTCCACAAAGCATAATTGTATTTTTTATATCTATCATAGGCCCTAAAATTAAAAATCCTAAAATTGAACCGTCGGTAAACTGGCCTAAAAAACTTCTAGCTATAAATGCATCTGTTTCTGAACAAACTGATAATACAAAAGCGAGTACCATCATTACTATTATGGAAGATAAAACACCCCCACCTATGGATAAAATAAATTCCTTAGGTATGAAAACTTGCATACAGGTTGATAGGAAAACTCCCATTATAAAAAATCTACCTATATCATATAACTCTGCACTAGTATGTGATATTATTTCCTCTATATTTCTTATAAACTTATTTCTATGATCACTATGATTATGACTATGTCCACAAGAACAGCTACCATTATTTTTATCTACCTGGATATGATTATGTTTAATAACATTAGTGTTTTTAGACTTCTGTATAGTATGGTGTCCACAATTGCAATCCTCTTTATGTATGCTTACTCTAGGCTTTTTAACTACTCGCCCTTTAAAAGGGCTGTCTTTATGTATTACCCCTATAAGAACACCTATTGTTATAGATCCAATCATACCAAACATAGCTCTTGATATTACCATATATGACATTCCCATGAACGCATAATGTGTTGACAATAAGACCACGGGATTCATTATTGGCACTGATAGCATAAATGTAACCGCAATACTTAGTGGGACACCCTTTTTAATAAGTCGCCGAGTTATAGGCACAATAGCACATTCACATACTGGAAAAACAAGTCCAACCAAGGAAGCAATTAAAACCCCTACAAACTTATTTTTAGGAATTATTCTAGCAATTGCTTCCTCTGATACGAATATCTGAATTATAGAAGAAACTAATGCTCCTATTAGAATAAAGGGTATACCTTCAAAAATTATACTAAGAAAAATTGTAGAAAAATCATTAATAACTCCAGAATCAAATTTAATAACTGTTGTATTCTGTGCAAAATATATGACCAATAGTAAGACTATGATGATAATCAAAATTTTTATTAAGCCAATCTCGCTATCATAAGTTCTTTTATTTTCCTGATCCAAATGCTCAACTCCTTGCTATTAATATTTATACGTTCTGAACTATTATATTATCTTAAACTACTTACTATGCCAGTTGTGCGACTATAAACTAATAACTAAACTGCTTTTTAAAACAAGAAAAAATACTAAATGCAGCTTAACCACATTTAGTATTCCATTTCAGCAATATAAGAGCAAACAGCCGCCTCTTCTGAGGACGTTACAGACTTTTTAATACTGCTTTTATAAAACCATTAACATATTCATAATCTAAAAGCTTATCCTGTACTTTGTTTTTCCATTCCTCACTCTTTAATAAGCCTGATAATTTTTGACCATACCACTTTTCAACATCAGAACGGGAAACTTTATATGTTAAATTAGTGAAATTATAATTTATTACTTCAAGATTATCAATTAGTGCAAAGGCAGCAGTAGAATTGTAAATTAGTGCTTTGTTCACCTTATTCTCATTAATATTTTCTATAGTATTCTTGTAGTTCACATCTGCTGTTAGCTTATCTGGAAATAATTCAAAAGACATTACTATATTATTTAAGGGTAGATTAACCTTAGCTTCTAGATTACTTTAAACCTCATATTTTAACTCATCTATTTTTTATTTCCTTTGTACTTCTTAAACATATTATCAACATGATTTTTTAAACTATCCATAAATATTACTCCTCCCTTTCAATGAGTTTATCAATTAAATCTCTTGCTATCTTCCAGGCTGAAAGTGATTTTTTATAATTCTCCTTACCAGTTTCTGTAATCTTGTAATACTTTCGTCTGCCACCTTGACTTTCATTTCCCCAATAGGACTCAATAAACTTTTGGGATTCAAGCCTTTTAAACTCGTATATAAGGATGGTTCTTTTAATTCATTTGCCTTTACTATTTTTTGAAATAGTTTTTATTATTTCATTTCGATAGATTTATACCTAGCCAGCTCCATAAAAAAAATTGTCCACACTAAAACCAAATTATATGGTTCTAGTGTGGACAATTCTGTTTATAACTATATTAGTTTAGCCTGTAAAAACATAGCCTTCATACCAAGCCTTGCAAATTTAGCTTCATATTCAGTAACTACATTTTCTTTAAAATCGCTATTATGCAAGTCATAGGTTGAAAATAATATTTCAAAGCCGCATTCTTTGAAATACCCTACTGAATCTTCAAACAACTCTGTATCATCTGTTTTGAACCAAACTTCAGATCCGGGCTTTAAGAATTTCTTATAATTGGTTAAACACCTAGTATGAGTTAATCTTCTTTTGTTATGTCTTTCTTTTGGCCAAGGATTACAGAAATTTATATAAATTCTACTTATCTCATCTTTTGCAAACACATCATCAATAAGCATAATGTTTAATGGCATAAGTCTTACATTTAAATCTTCTTCCCCTTTTATTTCTCTTACATCTATAACTTTTCTAAGGGCAAACACCAGTACCTCATCTTTTAAATCTATACCTACGAAATTAATATCCTGATTTTGCTTAGACTTTTCTGATATAAAGCCACCTTTGCCACAGCCTAACTCCAGATGTATTTCATTAGTATTTTTAAATTGCTTAGCCCACTTTCCTTTATGAACATAATGGTCTGTTACTACAATATGACTAGCCTCAAGCTCTGGCCTAGCCCAATATTTTTTTCTTAGGCGCATATATTTTTCTCCTTTTATTTATATATTAAAAAAATCACTACATAATTTTTCTCAAATTCACTTTATTATTATATCACAGGAATTGTCCTAAACAAACTTTATACTTTTATTTATTAATTTTCCCGCCTTAAATGTGAATTAGTTGTTACCTGTCCCTACCTTTTTTCTTCTTTAAAAATCAATTAGTTGTTACCTGTCCCCACCTTTTTTCTTCTTTAAAAATCAATTAGTTGTTAACCGTCCCCGCTTCTTCGCACCTTTTATATAAAAAAAGATGACTTTCCAATAAGTAGTGAAAGTCACCTTTTTCTATATGACTAAGGTCATATAGAGCACATAAATAATAAACTATCCATTCTTTTAAATTATTCCTACAATATTTGTGAAAAAATAAAATAACCAGGATCCTGGTATTTGTACAATGTAATAAAAAACTGATGTTCTACCAGGTAATATAGGCAATATTAGAAGCATAAATATTAGGAATTGATACCTAAGAATGGAATCTGATAAATTATAAAAAAACTTTGGATATAAATCCCTAACTATATGAAATCCATCAAAGCCAGGTATTGGCACTAAATTAAGAAAAAATAATAGACAGTTTAGGGACCCTATACTCCCTATTATTGCTAGAATAATGCCATATACATCACCCAGTGGTAGAAACTTTTCAAGTAATACATATAAAATTGCAAATATAAAACCTAGGGCCAAGTTTGCAAGGGGTCCAGCTATTGAAACTTTTAAATCATCCTTATAATAGTTTTTATAGGCACTGGGATTTGTTTCAACGGGTTTTGCCCACCCAAATCCTACTACTAAAATCAAAATAAATCCCATTAGATCTATATGAGCAATTGGATTCAGCGTAAGCCTTCCTTGGAATCTAGGGGTTTTGTCTCCTAACCTATCTGCAGTGATAGCATGTGCATACTCATGAAAAGTGAATGCTATTAAAATTGCCGGAATCATCAAAATTATATTTAATATTTGTTGTTGTGTACTCAAATTTATTCCTCCTTATATCCCTACAAGGTAAATAGCAACTGCTAATTGTTACTTCCCTTGTAAGGCATCTTTGACTTATTATTTTTTTCAGATGTCTAATATATCTATTATAACAAAGTTTATTGTTATTTTGAATGTATTATTTCTAAAACAAAAGAATATATTTCTACAAATGGATTTCTTATGAATAAGCTTATATTTTTATATAAGGCATCTTCAAAAAATATTGAGTATACTCTTCTGCTCTATTTAAGATGCCACATAAAATACCCTATAGACAATATATTACTATACTGTCTACAGGGTATTTTATTGTAGGATTCTTTTTTAAGCCGCAGTTACCAGCTTGGCCGAGATTACTTTTGTGTAATCTTTGTAAATATAACCTACTTTGCCATTGTAATTAATTTTATACCAACTAGCTGTTTCTGAAGTAACCTGAACTACTGTGCCATATTTAACTACTCCAAGTTTCTTTGAAGACGCTGAACCTGCTACTCTGAAATTCAATCCACTTTTAGCTGTAGTCATAACATATTTTCCCTTAGTAGGTAATCCTGGTTTTGTTACTACTGGTGGTGTTACTCCTGGTTTTGTTATCACTGGTGCAGCACCGGAATCGAGATTATTTTTGTTTTTAACTGATATAGCCTTAACTTGTTTTAATTCAGATACTAATGCTTCTCTTATTGGAATCATCATGTCTAGTGCCTTTATTGCACCTTTGAAGTCATATTTATCTCCGCCTGTGAACATAAAGTCGTTAGTTACTACTGAATAAGTTTTTTTCATGTCAACTGGAGTTCCATTTTCTAAGACCATAGCTGTAATTCTTTGACCAAACTCAGCTTTTTCATTATAGTAAACCTTAACTCCGCCTACTTGAACCCAACCAATTTCTTTATTACCTATTCCATTTTCAATTACTCTCTTTAAATCAGAACCCTTAAGCTCCATTTTAACTAATGTATTGTCAAATGGCATAACTTCATACATATTACCCATTGTAATATTTCCAGCAGCTACTGGAACTCTTAGTCCACCACCATTGGTTATACCAATTTGTGTACCAGCTTTCTTTCTCATAACATCAGTTGTCCATTGTCCAAGTAATGATGTTCCAGGGACATTTCTATCATGAGGTAATTCTTTATCTGTTTTTCCTAAAACTTCACCAAGTATAGGTTGTAATTCTTTAGTATATTTGTCAGCAATTGCTTTTACCGCCGCATCTTCTACTAAAGTAGTTGGCCTATTATATAAGTTGTCTACTGATGGTACTATGCCTGCTAATTTACCACTGGCATCAATTTTGATTGTTAATTTTCCCAAAGTTCTTCCTGTATTATATGCCTGGACTACAGGAATCCCATTAACCACTCCACTTACAGTTTGGTGAGTATGAGCTGAAATAACTGCATCTATATTTGGAAGTCCACAAAGCTGCGTGGCTTCTCCAGTGATTTTACCATCTTTATCTTGGAATGCGCCTAAATGAGTTAATGCAATAACTACATCTGCGCCCTTATCTTTTGCAACTTTAGCCCATTCTTTAGCTGAAGCAGCGGGATTCTTAAATTCTAAATTTTTAACATTTTCTGGTTTGGTTTTAAATTCTGTTTCTGGTGTTGCAATTCCCACAAGGCCTATTTTTACTCCACCTTTTTCAACTATCATATAAGGCTCAGCCCATGTTACTGGCTTACCAGTTTTTTTATCATAGATATTTGAAGCGAGGAACTTGTATCCTCCCTCTTGTGCCCACTTAGCTATTTTATCAGTACCCCAATCAAATTCATGATTTCCTACAGCTGAGGCAACTACTCCAACTGATTTCATCATTTCATTTACTGGTTTTCCATAAGTTAAGTTAGACATTGCACTTCCTTGATAGCTGTCTCCTCCTGATACTACTATAGTATTAGGATTTTGTGCTTTAACTTTGTTTATTTCTCCAGCAAATTTAGCTATGCCAGGATTCTTTCCTTCTGCAGCTACTGCGCCATGGAAATCATTAAATGTAAGAACATTAACTCCATTAGCAGCTATTACATCATCATAAGTAACAGATTTAATATTTGGAGTTCTTCCATCTTCTGATTTTGGTAAATCTAATTTACCACTATTAATTAATTTAGCTGCAAAGGCAGCTTTAGTAGCATCCATCTCATTGCCGATTATTTTCCAGTTATCATCTAGCTCTGGAGTTATAACACCCTTCTTTTCTTCAATAATATATTTTCTTATTAAATCTCTTATACGTCCGTCGTCCCCCATAGTTTTAAAGGAGTCATATACTGTTTCTACACCTTCACCTTTAAATAAACCTGATTCTTCATTAAGTAAAGTTGTACTAGCTCTGTAATTATTAACTGCTAATGTTAAAACATCTGTATCTTTTATTTGCGTTCCATCATTTTTAGTTAAATTAACAATTCTTTTCCCTGCTTCCTTTGATACGTCTACATCATACTTTACTCCTGAGAACATATCATAATTATAATCTCTTATTTTTTCATTAAATGAAACTGTTAAATCTCCTGGTTTAAAAGTATTGTAATAGCTGGCTGACCACTCCATATATTTCTTTAACTGTGCTCCAGTTACTTTAAGTGTCACTAAGGTATTATCAAATTTATAAATTGAAGCTGTACCAGCTTTAATTATTTTACCAGCTTTAATATTTGCAGTAGTGCTAAAGCTAGCAGCCGCTGCTACATCTGCCTTTGTATAAAACATTTGAACCTTATTAATTAAATCTATCATTGCAGTATCTTTTACTTGTGCTGTTGGAATTCCTTTAATTTCAGAGGCTGGAACCAAATCTCCGCCTTTAAGTTCTCCAATAACCACATTAGCATCTGCAATAGCTGTTTTACTATAAGGTTGTAACTTTGCTGAAAGATCTGCATCTGCTACTACTGCTTTTCCACCTTTAGGTGTTGCATACACTAAATCTGATTTAGCATCTACTACAGAATACTTACCATCAGCATTCTTAGTAAGTTTAATATCAATTTTTGCTAATTGAGATGCTCCTTTATTAGGTTCAGTAATAATAACATTTCCTTCTTTAACTTGTGTTATAGTTGAATGAGCATGTCCAGCTACAATAGCAGTTAATTCTGGACAAGCTTTAGCCAGTTCTCTAGCGCTATCGCCATTTCCATACTCTGTATTTTCACCTGCGTGAATCGTTGCTATCATAACATCAACTTTACCTTTAAGTTCATCAACAACTTTTCTAGTCTCTACAACTGGATTCGTTACTGTGTACCCTATTAAATTGGGACCATCCCATTTTGTTATATGTGGAGTTACCATGCCAATAATAGCAATTTTAACCCCATCTTTTTCTATGATTTTATAAGGCTGTCCTAAAGACTTACCATCTTTATCAAAAACATTCCCACAAAGGACTGTTCCAGTGAATTTAGATGAAATTTTTTGTAATGTTGGTATTCCATAATTAAATTCATGGTTTCCAAGGGACCAAGTGTCATATTTCATTTCATTCATTGCAAGTACCATTGGGTGCATTTCATCGTTGTTAAATAATGATGATGAATTATCTTGAATAGTATCACCATTATCCACCAAAATAGTATTTGGATTTGCTGCTCTTAATTCTTTAATAACTGTCTGAAGTTGAGCCATACTTCCTGATGTATCCGCTGCATTAACAGCATAGTCATAGGGTAAAAATCTACCGTGCATATCACTAGTTGCTAATATTTGTAAGTTTTTTTCCTTGCTTTCTGCTCCAAAAGCATTAACTGGTTGAACTAAAGTAAAAACCATCATTAATGCTAATAACCATGATGTTAATTTCTTGCCCTTAAAATTATTAAACAAATTAACCCCTCCATTCATTAAATACTAATTCCATCCTATAATCTTTATATTAATCTATATTATGCATTAACATGTAAATTTTAGGATAATCCAGTAATCATATTATAATACTAAAAAAACTTTTTGTAAACGGTTAATAAAATTTTTACATGACATTTACAAAATTAACAACTGCTTAACGAATAAAAAAACCATGCCAAAGGCATAGTTTAAAATTAAAACACTTATTTATATCTGTCTACCTACTTAAAAGTAACAAAAGATATCTTATTACCTACTAAAGATACTATTCCATTAGTATATAGTTGTAATAATTTTCCTTCATAGCTAGTTTCAGTTCCCGAAGCCATTTCTTTTACTGAACCTTTTAGTGCATCATTTTGGTAGACTTTACCATCACAGGAAACGAATAAATCATTTCTTTCAGAAGGTAATTGTAGCTCAATGACTTTCCATTCTGAAGTCTTATCTGATGTTTTACCATAATAAATTTTGCTTATCAATTCATCTTTTAATTCTCCAAGATACACATTATCACTATCATCAGTACCAATTAACGTAAGCTTATCTACACCTTTAATAGTGATAGCTTCGTCATTACCGGTAGCATATATTTTATTATAAACTAATCCCTCATATATTAGTTTATCTTCATGGCGAACCAATGATATATTACTAACATAATTAGGTATTGTATCAGCTTTTGTCATACTCCCCATTCTGTCAATTCTATATATACTGCTTCTCTCACCTTTACTTGAAACCTTTACGTAAGTAACTCCAGTTAAGATTGATAACTGGATATCTTCTACTTCAGCTTTTGTATCGGCCCAAGCTAAATCTTTAATCTTTACTTTTTCACCCTTTAATAAATCATAAGAATATAATATTAAGTTACTAGAGTCATCATAACTCTTTTTCTCTACTAAAAGCATCCTATTTCTATCTGGAAGCCATTCATAAAAAGAAATTTTGCTTTCCTCTTCCGCCACTATATCTTTAACGCTTCCATCCTTACAATTAACAATTTTTAATTCTCCATTTTCATAATAAGATAAATATTTAGCATCATAGGAGGCTAATATATTTTTTGCGCTTTCCGGTACTGTAATATCAATATTTTTTACTTTTTCGACTTTTTCTTCAACAACTTTTTTTGTAACCACTTTTGAATCAGTAGCTAAAAAATAATGATCTACATAAAAGAGGATCGAAAACTGTAAAGTTAAAGATAATACAACCCATATAAATATTCTTTTCTTCCATTTCATAATGCTTTCTCCTTTAATTTAAAATATACTATGCAAGGATTTAACCTTATTATCTACCCTCTACATAAATAATTGAAGGTATTGATCTTTCTCCCAAACTGTCACTAGGATTGTTTATAACAACATCATTATAAAACAAAGTAGAAGAAGAACCTCCATCTAAGTTAGTAGCATTATAAGCCCCATATTCATCATACAATATGTCTTGTACCTCTCTTAAAGTAGCTCCTATACTATTTACCTGTCTACCGTCAATAACTAATAATATTATTGCTCCATCTTGCCTTTGTGCAATAGCAGTTCTAGGTGCTATACCCATACCCCCATCGCCTTTATTTATCATTTTCTTTCCATTAACTATCATGGCTGGACCAAAAGATACAGCTTCAGTAACTCCTACTTTTTTCATATCATTGATGCTATGACGACCAACTAGTAGTTTTCCCGCTTTAGTTAACGCAACAACTTCTCTTTTCGAATTTTCATTTTTTATGTCATTAAAAATAGTTTTTCCACCAGTCATTATAATTCCAGTTGGATTTGCTCCGGTTCCTGCCCAAAGTGCACCAGCAGCTTCATCTTTGAACGCACCACCATTAATAGCCGCAACTGCATTATTGGTTTTTGCAATTTCACTTGTTAATTGGCCTTCCTCTCCAAGCTTACTACTATAACCTACCTTTATTCTAGTTGGATCACTAACTATTAATACATATCCTTTGAATTTTTTACCTTTTATGTTATATCTTTCTATATTATCGTCGTTTTTATTTTCTACCTTTACACCAGATGTTTTGTCATCTAATCCAGCTTGAGCTATAGTTTCCACCGATTGATCCTTCATAATTTCTTTTATTTTCGAGTCGGATAAAAATGTTGTTGCCAGCCACTGTAACGTAAGAGTAGTCATCGCTGCACCTACCACTGTAGTCTTTGCATTTTTAAATGGGCCATAATAAAGTACATATGGTCCTGTAATGGCTGTGAACACAAGTTCAAATACTATAAATAATATAACAAGATTGCTTGTACGCTTTTTGCTTTTTCTAGTTTTTTTAAGTTTTCTCATGCTTCCCATCCTTTTTCTTATTAGGTACTATCCTATTGTACAATAAAATTTTGTATTTTAAAACAGATTTTTAATGTAATTTCTGTGAATATAACCACTAATATGATAATTTAATACAAAAGAGAGTATAATCTCTTATACTCTCTTATATAAATCAATCTATTTATAATTTTTTTGAGCCCTCATATGCTAGTGGTGATCTCTCACATTCATCATATTTTAAAGTTACCTGATAACATAAGTCACTACCTTTCATTTTTTCAGATGCATAACACAAACCATTTGATCTTGAATCAAGAAAAGGATGATCGATTTGTTCTGGGTCACCTATTAGAATCAACTTAGTTCCCTCGCCAACTCTAGTTATTATTGTTTTAACCTGTTTGGGCGACAAATTTTGTGCCTCATCTATAATAACCCAGTTTTTAACTATTGACCTTCCTCTAAGGTAAGCGACTGCTTCTGTGGTTATGATTCTCCTATCAAATAAGTCTTTTATCTTATCTGTTAATTCCTTCTCATTTTTATAACGTTCTTTTTCATCAGAATCCACAAGTATTTCCAAATTATCAAATATTGGTCTCATAAAGGGTGATATTTTTTCTTGTTCTGTCCCAGGTAAAAACCCTATTTCTTCATCCATGGTAACATTAGGTCTACAAACTAAAATTCTCCTGTAATGTTCACTATTATCTTGTAGTATTTTTTGAAGCCCTACTGCTAATGAAAATAATGTTTTAGCTGTTCCTGCAGGTCCTTTAACAATTACTAAAGGGGCTTTTATTGCATCAAGACTTAGTGCTTCTAGCATAAATCTCTGTCCTACATTTCTCGGTACTACTCCTAAGGGCTTATTGTCTTTACTGTAAAGTTGTACTACATTTTTACCATCATATCTTCCTAGTGCAGTTTGTTTAGGATTTTCCATTGAATGAATTATTAAAAATTGATTTGTATATAAAATCGGCGTGGTATATTCTTCTAAATTCTCATCATAATTAAGTAAGTTACTAGCTTGTAAAACTTTTTTGCTATAAAACTCCTGAAGCTTTTCGGGAGATACAAATACTTCAATTCTTCCTGTATACTGATTGTCATATTCCGGCACAAATTTTTCATAAAAATCTTCTACATTAATGTCTACAGCATCCGCTTTAATTCGTTGGAATATATCTTTGGTTATTAGCCATACATCTTCCCCCTGCTCTTTAAGTCCCTTACATACCTGTAATATTCTATTGTCTGCTTTTTCTTTACTCCAAGAAGGAGGAATTTTGGTATCATAATGATTCATTTCCACCCTAAGTCTTCCCCCATTTTCTAGCTCAATACCCTCATTTAGTTTTCCTTCAAGTCTTAGTTTATCAATAAGTCTAGCAGCATATCTGGCATTAGCCCCTAAATCACTTTTATCTTTTTTAAAACTATCTAATTCCTCTAACACCACTTCGGGTATTATTACATCATTATCTCCAAAAGACAATATAGCACTTGGTGAGTATAGGATAACATTGGTATCTAATACATAGGTTTTTTTCAAAATATCAGCCCTCCTCTCTATATTACTAATATATGTTCCTTATCCTATAAATGAATTAAAAATATAATATAAATTTAATTTTAAGAAGTAATATTTCCGTAATTTGTTTTGACAAGTAATAATTTTTATTATATAATAAGCCTTATAACTATTAATTATATTATAGGATGGTGTATATGGATAACATTACGACAATTTTTAGAGAGAAAAAGTTGAAGCTAACACCTCAGCGTATTGCAGTTTATAAATATTTAAAATCTACAAAAGAACATCCCTCAGCAGAAGTGATTTACAAAGCCCTACAACCAACTTACCCTACTATGAGTTTGGCTACAATTTATAAAGCATTAAAAACTCTTGTTGCAGTTGAATTAATCATAGAACTTAATGTAGGTGAAGGCAACTTTAGATATGATGGAAACATGACAACACATCCTCATGTTCAGTGTCTAAGTTGCGGTAGAGTTGATGACATAGAGGGCATATCTTTTCCAAATGTAATTGAAGAGGTAAAATCGCATACTACTTACGAAATTTTAGCGAGTAAAATATATTTCTACGGATTATGTAAAGTTTGTCAAAAATAACTTATTAATCAAAAAAAAGAAGTATATAAATTATACTTCTTTTTTTTATTTAATAAGTTATTTGTAAGATTTTTTTAATACTTCTTCCCATTCTTTAGAATTATAGCCACCAGCTAAAATTTTTTTAAGAGTTAGCAATAAATTATTTTTGATTTTATCAGGTAGATTATATAATATGAAAATACTATTGTCATTAGCTTTATACATATGTTCAACCATTATTTTACCTATGCCTGAAACTTTATTATTTGCAATTTTATTCCCACTTATAATTCCCTTCTGCACAATTCTTGCTTGAACCTCATCACTATATATATATTTAATGAAAGCATTGGCATTATCCCCATTTTTTGCATTTACAGGGATGCATACTAGTGAATTAATAATTATAGGAATATTAGAACCATAATTTGAATTATTATCATAATCTCCTATTATACCTATGTTTGTTCCATTAAGTTTAGAATTATAGTAAGAAATACATGCCAGTAGTGGAGCCTCACCATTATTAAAATTAATAATACTTTGTTCATTACCTAACTCAAAAGACGCCTTAGCAATTCCATTATTTTTTGTTAGCAAATTAAATTGGTTAAATATTTCTTGCATGGCTTTATTTTTTTTATAAGACTCCTCACCACTATCATAAATTTCTTCAAGTTCATGAATATTTACTATTTTGCTAGCCATTAAGGAAAATAGAAATCCATTAACATCTATATCTTCTGTTAACACTACTGGGGTTTTTATTCCCTTACCATTAATTTGTTTCAAAATATCGAACCATTGTTCTAAATTTTTAGGGTTAGATATTTTAAATTTTTCTAAATTAGCTTTATTATATAATAGCTCAATAGAATATGGCACAACTCCTATACCATAGTATTTATCCCCAACTCTACCATAGGAACCTACAATGTCATAATATCTTTCACTGATAGTTGCTTTTTCATAAACGCTTTTCATATCACTAAGTACTCCCTTTTTGCTAAGATCAATAAGAGTATTTCTATTAGTGAAAATTAAATCAATTTCTGTTCCAAGATTAATACTATCCATGATATCACTTTTATCACCTAGTACATCATTTAATTTTAATTCAACATCTGGATTTGCCTTTTTAAAATCCTCAATTAAAAATTTAATTACGTTAGAAGAATATTTATCAGTTGTATCTAAAAATACATTTATTTTTTTTTGTTTTTCACTTTTATCAGATTTGCAGGCCGAAAGGGTAAAAATCATATTTAAAATTATAAGAAAACTAGTTAGCTTTTTCAATGTTTTAAATGATTTCTTCATAAGTTCACCTCACAATAATAATAAATATGAATATTTTAATTTTTTTTCTATATAAATTAATTAAATATATAATTGTTACATATAATTTAAAGGGGGTGGAATATATGAAATTGAAGATAATATTTTTAAAGAAGAAATTTGTTTACTATGCTTTAGCATTTATTGTCTTTGCAACAATACTTACATTCTTCTTGTTAATTAAAAACAAGTCATTAAATACATTTAATATTGTTACTGAAAGTAAAATGATGCAGGCTGATTTAACAGGGGATGGAACTAAGGATATTCTCTACATAAAAACAGAAACAGATAAATATTATATTCAAATAAATTCACAAGATAAAAGTTATTATCTAGAGCCTTCTAAAAAAATTAACACTGTTGGAAATTATTATACTGATTGGCCAATGCGACTTACTTTAATGGACATATCCAGAAACAAGATACCTGAAATATTTACTCAAGCATCCGTAGATGATACAGCATCTGTAGATAATAAAGCTATTCAGCATGTATTCCTTTGGAATAGAGACAAATTTGATGATATCTTTTGCAGTAGTAACAATATTTTAGGTTTTATTGACAGTAAAAATAATAAAACTCCTAAGGTTTTATCTGGAAATATTAAAGATGGTAAAATGACTTTTATAAGTTATATTTTTATTAAAAATAATTTGAAATCTTTTGACTATAACTATGACGATAATTATATGGGTAAAAACACAATAACAAGCTTCATAAATCTTATGGAAAGCTTTCCACTATCAGAATTAAATATATCAAAAGAAATTTTCTCACCTGCTTTAAATGGTAATGATATATCACTATTAAGCGATTTATCCAGCAAAAAAATAAATTTTATCTTCCAAGATGCTGTTTTTAAAGATTCTAACTGGGACAAAGCCGGCAATGTTAGTGAAATTTTATGGACCTTAAACTTTAAAGGAACTGCTTCTAAGGATTTAAAAGATATAAAAAACTATACCATAGAATTAATTCTTAAACCTATGCCTAAGGTTGATAATGTTTCTAATTTAAAGATTAGTTCTATAGATATAAAGTGATAAAACAAAACTCTAATTAGCTAGTTAATATGTACAAGTTTAATATAATTTTCAGATTAAAAAGGGACCGTATTATCGGTCCCAAGGGGGATGGGGGGGGTTCCGCATAAAATAATTAATTTTATGCTAATGGAGATTTAACTCCGATTACATTTATAATATTAACCTTTTTGCATAGTTTTATTCATTATAAAAGATATTTATTTTTTTTTATAAAGTTATTATTATATAGAAATATAAACTAATTTAATATTGGAGGAGTGTTCATATGTTTAATAATAAGGAGAAAGATGTAAATAGAATTGAAACTTTAATTGGAGATCAATGTTTTATAATTGGCTCTTTGAATGTAACTGGGCTTATAAAAATAGACGGTTCTGTTGATGGAGACATAATTTGTGATGATGATGTAATCCTAGGAGAATCTGGCCACATAAAGGGTAATACGGTATGTAATAATGCATATATAAATGGAGTACTTAATGGAAATATCCGTTGCACAAATACTTTATCTATAGAAAGTTGCGGCAAGGTCAAAGGAGATATTTCAGTGAAAAAACTGATGATTTCTGAAGGTGGAATTCTTGATGGTAAATGCACTATGATAGGTTATGAAGTTCATGATAGTGATAGTGATAGTAATAATTTATAAGGCTGACGAAAAAATAACAGGTCAAATATGCACGTATATTTGACCTGTTATTTTTTTAAGATGTCCAATATAAAAAATATCATCATTGAATTCCGCCTAAATATTAGCATTAATTATATAAATTCTAATATGATTAATTAGAGTTTTCTTCTACAATCTTATTGAGCAATTCAAGTTTTCTATCATCTACTAGATGAGCTAATATATATATTAACTGTCCCACATCCTCATCTTCTAAGTTTTTAATAATACTATGTGTTCTTTCTTTGGGGTCAGTATGTTTGAATTCAACATCATTACTTTCAATGGGCTCACTATTTACAAAGGAATTATTATTGGACATTGAATTTATCATATCATTAAGATTTGGATTATTTAAATCTAAATTATTTAAATCTATTCCAGCTAGCATATTTGAGATTTGACTTAAGTCTATTCCTCCCATACCTGAAAATATATCTACTAAGGGGTTATCTTGAGCATCAACATTAGAATTTATTGAATCATTATTTCCATTTGAATTGTTTTTGTTATTCTTTGCAGCACTTGGCGACGCCTTTGCATTTGACTTTGACTTTCCATTTGAATTTGAATTCGCATTACTCGGGTTTAAATTATTCGTTAAGTTGCCAGGTGTGTTATTGCCTTGACCAGTTAAACTACCCATCAAGTTTCCCAGCATATTATTATCTTGACCTCCACCTAAATTACCCAATAAATTTGTTAACATATTATTATCTTGACCTCCGCCTAAACTACCCAATAAATTTGTTAACATATTATTACCTTGACCTCCGCCTTGACCTCCGCCTAAACCAGAAAGTAAACCTTCAAGCATATTGTTGCCACCACCATTGTTTCCAGAAAGAAAACTAGATAATAATGCCATCATCGGATTCCCAGAATTTCCATTTAACATTTGTGTTAATGGGTTACTATTATTATTGTTATTGTTGCCGTTGCTGTTATTATTACTGTTACCATTGCCATTACTGTTGTTATTATTACCGTTACCATTACTGTTATTGTTATTGTTATTGTTATTATTGTTATTTCCATCATTCATATTATTTGTACGATTCTTATGATGTTTTGACACATTTATCACCTCATTTATAAATGGGAGAGCATAAGCTCTCCCTGATTTTTGGAACTAGCAACCACAAGTTTTTACTGGACTTATAGCATTTCCACCTCTACAAAAACAAAAACCTAAGAATATTAATATTAATAGAAATGCGTTTTTGTTTTCAAGTAGACATGTCCTTTGAAGTATAATCAAGATTATCAAAGCACAAATTGGATTGCTACATAGACTTTGAACTCCACATGAATTTACTGGTTGAACTCCACAGCATGAGTTTACTGGTCGAACTCCACAACATCTTTTTTTTGACATATAAAACCCCCCTTTCTGGGCATGTTTCAATGTGTTACATATTTCAACTAAAGTAATTTATATTTTACTTTATCAAATGTTTACTGTCTAAATTATTATTCATCACAACAGTCGTCATTGTTTGAGCAGCATCCTCTGTTTTGATTGCCACATGCGAATAAAAGTATTAATATTATTATCCACCAGCATCCACCGCCGCCGAAGCCGCCAAAGCCACCAAAGCCGCCAAATCCACCGCATCCGCCAACATTACTTGATCCACATCTACATAATTCCTTGCAATGTTTAGGGTCGCATCCACAAACAATACCATTATCTTGTCCTTGACCACCAAATCCTCCACAGAAGCATAAAAGAATAATGATCAAAATTATTGAGTTTCCACCGAAGATGCCATTGTTGTTGTTGTTACAACATTTTTTTTCATGACCACATCCATTGTTTTGTGAATTAGCTAATCCACCTAGCAATCCATTCATATCCACTTTACTTCCCTCCTTATATTTACTATTAGGTTAAATAACAATTAGTAATTGTTCTCTTCCTCTGTTTAACTCTTAATTTTAGAAACCTTTTTCTTTTGTTTTCTAATATATACTATTCTCATACAAATAAATTGACACTGAATTTTCAATTAAAACGCAAAAAAAATAGGCCTTATCACTTTGTGCAAAAAGTACTTTTTTGCACACTATAATGTAGGTCTATTTTATATATCAGATTATTTTTTTTCTATAGTTTCAGGTTCTTCTGAAATGTTGCTAAGCATATTTCCTAGTAGCTCTTTGACACCTATTTTTTTTAGTGATGAAATATTGATAATCTCTTCATTATCATCTAAATTAAGTGTTTCCCTAATTAACTTATTATTTTGTACCAATTCCGTTCTATTTAACTTATCTTTTTTCGTTGCAACAATTACAACTTCGTAGCCAAAGTGTTTTATCCATCCATACATTAGAAGATCATCTTTAGTAGGTTTACGTCTACAATCAACGAGTAATGCTACCTTTTGAAGCTGAGGTCTGCGAACTAAATAATCCTCCATCATTTTTCCCCATTTAGCTTGTTCAGTTTTTGATACTTTGGCATATCCATAACCCGGTAAATCAACAAAATAAAAGCTTTCGTTTATTAAAAAAAAGTTAATAAGTCTTGTTTTTCCAGGTGTACCACTAACTTTAACCAATTTACGTCTATTGGTTAAAGTATTTATTAGTGATGATTTCCCTACATTGGACCTACCAACAAAAGCATACTCTACTAGATTATCTGTAGGATATTGAGCTGGTTTTACTGCTGAAATTATGAATTCAGATTGTTTTATCTCCATTATTTATCTCTCCAATTAATGCATTTTCAAGTACATCATCTACTTTATTTGCAATTATAAATTTTAGTTTATCTTTAATACTCTTTGGTATCTTCTGTATATCTTTTTCATTATCTTTAGGTATTATAATTGTATCGATACCTGCTCTATAGGCAGCTAGTGATTTTTCTTTAAGCCCTCCAATAGGTAATACTCTACCAGTAAGCGTAATCTCACCTGTCATTGCTACGTTATGTCTTACTTTTCTATTAGTTAAGGCAGATATCATTGCAGTAATCATAGTTACCCCAGCTGAGGGACCATCTTTAGGTACCGCACCTTCTGGTACATGAATATGAATGTCCTTATTTTTATAAAAGTCACTATCAATATTATACTTAGCTGCATTAGCTCTAATATAGCTGTATCCAGCTTTAGCAGATTCTTTCATAACGTCGCCTAAATGGCCAGTAAGTTCAAGCTTACCAGTTCCCTCCATAGCACTTACCTCTACAGGCAAAGTAACACCACCCACTTCAGTCCAAGCAAGGCCTGTTACAACTCCTACTCCATCTTCCACATCAGCCTTATCATATGTATATAGCGCAATTCCTAAATACCTTTTAACGTGGGCCGTTGTAACATTAACATTTTCTCTACTCTTTTCTACCATTTCTGTTATTGCTTTTCTGATAACAGAAGCAATTTGTCTTTCTAGATTTCTAACCCCAGATTCCCTAGTATAATTTTCTATAATGCAATTTATTGAAGAATCAGAGAAATTTATTTTATCGCCTTCCATATTATGTTCTTTTAACATCTTTGGAATAAGGTGATTCTTAGCAATGTGAAATTTTTCTTCTGATGTATAACCAGACACCTCAATAATTTCCATTCTATCTAGTAATGGTCTTGGAATTGTATCTAATTTATTTGCAGTAGTTATAAACAAAATCTTTGATAAATCAAAGTCGAGTTCCAGGTAATGATCCCTAAAAGTTGCATTTTGTTCACTATCCAAAACTTCCAGTAGTGCATCTGCAGGGTCACCCTTAAAATCACCACTCATTTTATCAATTTCATCTAATAAGAACAATGGATTTTTAGATGCTGCTTGTTTCATGGCATATATAATTCTACCTGGAATTGCTCCCACGTAAGTTTTTCTATGCCCTCTTATTTCAGCCTCATCCTTTACTCCACCTAGTGACATTCTAACAAAATTTCTGTTTATTGCATTAGCAACGGACCTCGCTATAGATGTCTTTCCAACTCCCGGTGGCCCTACCAAACAAAGTATAGGTCCTTTAAGAGTTTTGCTAATTTTTTTAACTGCTAAATATTCTATTATTCTTTCCTTAACATCCTCCAGGCCATAGTGTTCTGCTGCAAAAACTTCTCTAGCCTTGTTAATATCAATGTTATCTTTAGTGAATTTATTCCAAGGTAGATCTAAAATCCAATCTAAATATGCTCTTATTACTCCACTTTCAGCAGAATAATTCCCTGCACTTTTTAATCTGTTTAGTTCATATATCGCCTTTTCTTTTGCCTCTTTAGGAAGCTTTGCCTTGTTTATCTTAACTTCATATTCATCTATCTCTCTTTTATTCTCATCATCTTCTCCTAACTCTTCTTGTATAGCTTTTATTTGTTCTCTTAGATAATATTCCTTTTGGATTTTATCAATTCTACCTTTAACCTTTGTTCCAATTTTCTTTTCTATTTTCAATACTTCAACTTCATTTTTCAATATAAAAAGTAATTTTTCTAATCTTTTAATAACGTCTAGTGTTTCAAGCAATTTTTGTTTTGTTTCTGGTTTTAGTATTAAATAGGAACTTACAATATCACAATATCTTCCTGGCTCTTTGGTCTCTTCTAAACTGAATAGTGCATCAGGAAAATTATTAGCTGACAAATTTATGTATTCTTCAAAAGATTTATCTATAATTCTAACTAATGCCTTACATTTCTTATCATCTTCAAAATCTTCATCTTCAATAATTTCAACTTCTGCCTGTACAAAAGATTCATTATTTTTATACTCCGAAATCTTCCCTCTTTTTAGCCCTTCAACTAGTACCCTAATTGTATCTCCTGGTAACTTTAATATTTGCTTTATATTACAAACAGTACCAATACTATATATATCCTTTTCCTCTGGTTCTTCGATTTTTGATATCTTCTGTGAAACCAGAAAAATTTCTTGATTATTTAGCATAGCATCTTCCAGCGCCAGTATAGATTTTTCTCTACCAACATCAAAATGCAACACCATATATGGAAATATATTCATACCTCTTAGTGGAATTAGCGGAAGAAGTTTTGTATTTTTATCCATTTTTCTCCCTCTTTTCTAAATTAATATTATTTAATAGTATATTTTAAATTCTAAATTGATATTTTTTATTAATATTTAGGAACTATAAATATTAATTTACTATATTTTTATAGTAGCTTTAATTATAGCACAACTACTATAGTATACATATAATACAAACAATTTTCAATACTAGAAAATTTAAAATATAATTATAAGGCACATAAAAACAAAAAACAAGTCAAATATATTATAATACTGACTTGTTATTCCATCCATTAAACTGTCATTAAATCATCATCTGAGGTTCTAAAATATTGCTATACTTTTAGCGATTCAGCGGCTATAACATCCACATCCTGATCAAATGTAATGGAAATATTTTTTGTACTCTCCTTCATTAATGCTTCGCTAATTACCTCCGTAATATTACTCACAGGTATAATCAAAATGTTTTCAATATTTTTAAAGCTATCCTGCCAATTATCCCTAGGAATAATAACCCTAGTAGCTCCCGCCTTTTTTGCAGCAGCAATCTTAGCACTGACACCACCTATAGGCTTTACACTACCATGAATTGATATCTCTCCTGTCATTGCAACCATATTATCAACTGGTATACCTTTTATTGCACTGTATATTGCAGTTGTTATGCTTATGCCAGCGGATGGTCCATCCACAGGTGATCCACCTGGGAAGTTTACATGAATGTCATAATCGTCACAATCTATATTAAAATATTTTTCCAGAACTGTAACCACGTTTTCTACTGAGGATCTGGCCGTACTTTTTCTCCTGAGCTTTTTATTTGTACTACTTATTTCTTCCTCCTCAATAATTCCTGTGATTTTAAGTATACCCTTTCGGAGCTTTATTTTTTTTGCAGAAGCTTCAATTTCCATTACAGCTCCCATATTAGCCCCATAAACTGCTAAACCATTTACATATCCAATTTGTGGTTTATCTGATATTCTAGACTCAAACCTTGGTGAATACTGCCCATTTTCTATAACCCATTCAATATCTTCAATACTTACTTCATTTCTCTCATCATTAATAGCAATTCCACAAGCTAGTTGAATTAAATTAACGGTGTCACGGCCATTGCTAGAGTATTTACCTACAAGTTTTAATGCGTTTTCACAGATTTTAAGCCCAATTTTATTTATTGCGTTACTTGCAATTATCTGCAATTCTTCTGGAAGCAATTGTCTAAAAAATATTTCTACGCACCTTGACCTTATTGCCGGGGTTATTTCCTCTGGATTACGTGTAGTTGCTCCTATAAGCCTAAAATCAGCTGGAAGCCCTTCATCAAATACCTCTTTTATATAAAGTGGCGTATTAGGATCTTCTCCATTATAATAAGCACTATCTAAAAACACTTTTCTATCCTCTAAGACCTTAAGGAGTTTATTCATTTCTATAGGATGCAGCTCTCCAATTTCATCAATAAATAGAATCCCACCATGTGCTTTTGTAACTGCTCCTGGTTTTGGTTGAGGAACCCCAGCTGCTCCTAGTGGACCAGCTCCTTGATAGATAGGATCATGAACAGATCCAATAAGTGGGTCTGCTATACCCCTTTCATCAAATCTTACTGTGGTTGCATCTATTTCTATAAACTTAGAAGATTCATTAAATGGAGATCGCGCTCTTTTTTTAGCATCTTCCAGCACTAACCTAGCTGCTGCTGTTTTTCCAATCCCAGGTGGACCGTAAATTATTACATGTTGAGGATTCGGCCCGCATATTGCTGCTTGCAGGGCCTTAATTCCCTTTTCTTGTCCTATAACATCTTCAAATCTTGCTGGTCTACTTTTCTCTGTAAGTGGTTCCGTAAGACTTATGCTTTTCATAATTCTTAATTTTTCCATTTCTTTTTTGCTATCCTTACCAACAGCCACCTTGCCACTTTGATGACTTTTTAATGCATTAAAAACATATATTCCAATTACTGCGGTAAAAAAAAGTTGTACTATCATGAGAAGTTGAATAGTCATATTATTTAAAGTTTAATATCAAGTATACTAAACTAATCCTCCTTTCACATATGATTTAACATGTTTTAGTAAATATTCTATCATCTGATATTATGCTCAAGTTGCACTTAATATATTCTTTATTTTCCATATAATTATATTATAATTTACCAAAAAATAAAAAAAAGACAGATATGTAATCCGTCTTTCTAATATACTTTTAATTTTGCTTTATGCTGTTTCTATACCTTTTTTGCTTTTAATTTTTTTTGTTAACTTTAATTTTTCTCTTTTTCCATTTTCCGCTAAAACTAGTTGTGGGTTCCTGGTTTTAATAGTATCCTCATTAACTATTACTTTAGATACTTGTTCATTAGAAGGAATATCGAACATAATTTCCTTCATTGTATCCTCTATAATAGATCTGAGTCCACGAGCTCCAGTTTTCCTCTTAATAGCTTCTTTGGCTATAGCTTTTAAGGCTAGTTCTTCAAATTCTAACTCTACGTTATCCATCTCAAACAATTTCTTATATTGTTTTATAAGAGCATTTTTAGGTTCACTAAGAATTTTAACTAATGCCTCTTCATCTAGTGCTTCAAGAGTAACTACTATTGGAAGTCTACCTACAAACTCTGGAATTAAACCAAACTTTAGTAAATCTCCAGGCATTATAGATTTCAATAATTCGCCTACATTTTTTTCTTCTTTAGATTGTATTTCAGCCCCGAAACCAACGGAGGTAGTTCTAGTTCTTTTTTCTATGATTTTATCAAGTCCGTCAAAGGCTCCTCCACAGATAAATAAAATGTTTGCTGTGTTTATCTGAATAAACTCTTGATGAGGGTGCTTCCTTCCGCCTTGTGGTGGTACTGATGCTGTAGTACCTTCTAATATTTTAAGTAATGCTTGTTGAACACCTTCTCCAGATACGTCTCTAGTTATAGAAGGATTTTCTGATTTTCTAGCAATTTTATCTATCTCATCTATATATATAATACCTTTTTCTGCTTTTTCTACATCATAGTCAGCATTTTGTATTAATTTAAGCAAGATGTTTTCTACATCTTCCCCTACATACCCTGCTTCAGTAAGTGTAGTTGCATCTGCTATAGCAAAGGGTACATTCAAATATTTAGCCAAGGTTTGAGCTAGTAGTGTTTTGCCACAGCCTGTAGGCCCAAGTAGTAATATATTACTTTTCTGAAGTTCAACATCACTTTCATTAACATTTGAATTTATTCTTTTGTAATGATTATATACTGCAACAGCCAAGGATTTCTTAGCGGTATCTTGACCAACTACGTAATCATCTATATATTTTTTTATTTCTGCAGGTTTTGGTAGTGTCCCTAAGTCTAGTTCCACATCTCCCTGAAATTCATCTACAATTATTTCAGAACATAATTCTATACACTCATCACAAATATATACTCCCGGTCCTGCAATTAATCTTCTAACTTGGTCTTGGGTTTTACCACAGAAAGAACATTTAAGTTGTTTTTTTTCATCAAACTTTGTCATATTTTCACCTCTTTAACCTAATTTCGTTTAATTTTATTTCTTTTTACTTATAACTTCATCTATTAATCCATACTCCATAGCCTCTTGAGCGCTCATGAAATAATCTCTTTCAACATCATGTTGAATTTTCTCTATTGATTGGCCAGTTCTTTCACACAATATCTTATTTAATGTATCTTTAGTTCTCATAATTCGTTTTGCATGGATATCAATATCCGTTGCTTGACCTTGGAATCCACCTAAAGGCTGGTGTATTAAAATTTCACTATTAGGTAATGCAAATCTTTTACCCTTTTCTCCTGCTGCCAGTAGGAATGCTCCCATAGATGCTGCCATACCAGTGCATATAGTTGAAACCTGTGGTTTTATATATTGCATTGTGTCAAAAATAGCCATTCCCGCTGTAATTGATCCACCCGGACTATTTATATATAAATAAATATCTTTATCGGGGTCTTCTGACTCCAAATACAATAATTGAGCAACAACTAAACTAGCAGTAGTATCATTTACTTCTTCTCCTAGAAAAATTATTCTTTCTTTTAATAATCTTGAATAAATATCATAGGATCTTTCTCCCCTATTTGTTTGTTCAACAACCATTGGCACCAAACTCATATAATTCCCTCCTCTTGTCTTTTAATAGAACTACTTCGAAAGGTAATCCACTTGTAATTCTATCCTAAATAATTGATTTTTAACCATATTATTTTATCCTATATTTAAAATTAATTGCCAGAAAAATATCTGGCAATTAATTTTAAAGTACTTTATGCAATAACTTTAGCGCTATCAACTAACATTTTTATTACTTTTTCATTTACAACATCAATTTTCAGATAATCTTTTTGTGCTTTTAAAATTAAATCTGCTGTTTTTTCTATGTCTTTTTCTCCGTATTGCTTAGCAACTTCTTTAGCTTTTGCAAGCAATTCTTCCTCAGTTGCTTCAACTTTTTCTACTTTTGCTATTTCTGTTATTATTAAATCTGTTTTAACTCTCTTTTCAGCTGCTTCTTGCATGAATTCTCTAACTTTTTCTTCTGTGTTATTAGTATACTGATAATATTGTTCAAGATCTAAACCTTGATATTTCAATTTCATTTCTAAATCTTTGAGCATAACATCAGTTTCTCTTTTTATCATAACTTCTGGAATGTCCATTGGAACATTAGAACAAACTGCATCTATTACAGCTTCTTCAAATTCTTTCACTTCTCTATCTTTACTTGATTTTTCAAGATTTGTTTTAATGTCATTTCTTAGTTCTTCTAAAGTATCAAATTCTGATACTTCTTTAGCAAATTCATCATCAATAGCTGGTAATTCTTTTTCCTTCATGCTTTTAATAGTTACATTAAAAGTTGCAAGTTTTCCATTTAAGTCTTCTCTTCCATAAGTCTCTGGAAAATTAACTTTAACTTCTTTAATTTCTCCTGCTTTGAGACCCACTAATTGTTCTTCAAAAGTATCAATAAACGATCCTGAACCTATTTCAAGTTCAAAGTCTTTTCCTTCTCCACCTTCAAAAGCTGCCTCATCAATAAATCCTTTAAAGTCTATAACAGCTATATTGCCCATTGCAACTTCGCCATCAATCTTCTCTTCAATTCTAGCATTTTTTTCTTGCATACCTTTTAGTTGGTTTTCAATTTCATCATCTGTTACATTATATTCAGTTTTCTTAGCTTCAAGTCCTTTGTATTCTCCCAATATAACTTCTGGAGTTACTGCTACAGATGCAGTATATACAAAATCTTTTCCTTCGCCTATTTCAATAATATCAATTTTAGGATAATCCAATGGATTGATATCATACTCTTTTAAAGCCTCTGGATATGTATCATCACAACAGAAATTTATAGCATCTTCAAAGAAAACACCTTCACCATACATTTTCTTTATTATAGACATTGGTGCTTTACCTTTTCTGAATCCAGGTATGTTTATAGTTTTCGAGTTTTTTGCAGAAGATTTTTTCAAAGATTCATTAAATCTTTTTGCCTCTACTGTTATTTCTAATTTAACAATATTTTTTTCTAATTTTTCCATTTTAACTATCATTATATTACTCCTCCTAATCACCACAAATGCTTGTTAACCTTAACATTATAACATAACTTTTAAGCTATTTACAAATATTATTAAGCATCTATACTTATATAGTCTAATAGTACTGATTATAACCAAACTATTTGTAATTTACAACATAATTTTAGTAATGTTTATAATCTTTTAGTATTTCCTAATACATATTATTACATATATTGTATGTTATGTATTTAAAAGTGTTACACCTATAATAGTTGTTTTGTGTTACTCAATATCTTTAAAGATTTCACAAACAAAATTCTTTGCCTTTGTTAGCTCCTCATAATTTGAGTAATTATCGCTATATACCTCAATAATCCCTTTTCCTGTATATCCTACACTTCTAAGCTTACTTACTATTTCTTTATAGTTCAAATTTCCTTTTCCTGGCAAAAGACAAAATGAATTTTCATCTCTATCATTAATATGAAGATTTACTATATTATTACCCATAAGATCAATATACTTTTCTATTGGAACGTTAGCTCTGCACGCTTGTTTTAAATCCAAAGTAAAATATATTGGATATTTACATTCTTCAGCTAAAAACGTTAAAAAATTTAAATCAGAAGACATGGCCCAAGATACATTTTCCTGTGCTAATTTAATGCCTGACTCCATAGCAATATAGGAAAGTTCATTATATATATCTATAATAAATTTACGATCCAGTTCATTAAAATTTGTGTAACGCATACCGTGAAATGTATAGCAACTAGCTCCTAATAGCTTCGCTGCCCTGCAAACACTTTGGAACTGTTTTAACGCATCCACTCTTCGTCTATTGTATTTATCGAAAAGATATGGTTCAAAAGAACTTGAAAATGCATGAACAGAGTTTATGTTAAATTCATAGCGTTCTTTTTTTTCTAAAAGTATCTTTATAAATTCTTCCTCATACTCACTTACTGTATTTAAAAATATTTCACCATGATTAAATCCTAACTCTTTCATCTTTGCTATACTGTTTTCTGTGTGTAAATCAGGATAAAAACACGCCGAAGATAGTCCTACATCCATATTTAAACCTCTTTTCCTATTCTATTACTTCCCCAGTAGAAGTTACAAACGCTTCTTTGCCATCTATAAGTGTGGCAAGCCCCTTAGAAGTAATATTTTTAAAAGTGATATTCTTCCCAGATGCTGGTCTTACCTGCATATGAACATTACTTTTTAAATTAACCTTCCATATATATTGCACTCCTTTATCATTTATCCACGGTAATGAACTTACGTATGCAATATTATCTTCATCAATGAACTTCGGCGTAACTGACCAAAGGTAGGTTTTATGACTTTTAAGTATTCCTTCCTTTGAAAACATTTGACCTTTGCTAGACTCATATGCTTTTTTTGTAATGTCTTTACTGACTTTGTTTACATCAACGTATACCAGATCCTGATTGATTGTGCTTTGTATAACCATTGATTTCTTACTTGGACTTATATCATATGATATATTTTTATCATCTGTTACACCTTTTATAGTTTTCTCTGCTGCCACAACATTTAAATCAACACTGATTTTTTGCCCATCAGATAGAGAAACAACAAATATTTCATTTTTCAAAGCCGCTTCTAGTGCCGCTTTTTCTTTTAAAGCAACTTCTGCTTCTTTAATTTTAGTCTTTTCAGCATCTGATTGTGTTTTAACAACTTGTGATGTTTTTTCCGCTTTTACTGTGCTACTTTGTTTATCTTTTGATTTATTTAATAGGATGCTATTTATACCCTTTTTCATACTTATTCCACTATTTTTTAATGCATTAAAATCTGTAATCAAAAATATAGTTAACCCTATTATAGGGGCAATAATCAATAATGCTATTTTCCTTTTTCTTTTTTTAGTTTCTTTCCTATAATCCTTGCTAAACATGCTAGGTTTCCTCATATTTTAACCCTCCATTATATTGATCTATTACTTATTATAGCGCATTATATATGAAAATAATATTAATTTTTCAAGATTCCTCATGTCCTTCTCTAACAGATAACTTTCTTACAAATGCTAATGCAAGCCCTACATTGAAATCAAAGTCACATAAATTATTATAGTTTTAAATAAATAACATATACCCCTATTTAAATAACATCGTATTCCGTTGTTTCGTTTTAATATTTATCTGTTTCATTATTTATTTTTATTCAGGCTCGCTAACGAACCCTTATATTTCAACGCTTTATAAATTATCTAAATATTCTTAATATTACAACTTTTATATTCGCCCTTGAACTGTTTCAATATTAATATTACAATATATTATGTTGACATATTATATTTTAAATAATTGTTATTACCAATATATTTCACCCATTTAATTTTATAATATATAAAATTAATGTATTATAAGGAGGAAAAAAATGTTTAAACAATGGAACGGTTTTAAAGGCGAGCAATGGAAAGATGGAATTGATGTAAGTGACTTTATTCAAAAGAATTATACCTTATATGAAGGTGACGATAGTTTCTTAGTAGGAAAAACGGATAAAACTAATGTGGTTTGGGATAAAGCTAATTCACTTATTATAGAAGAAATAAAAAAAGGTATTATAGATGTAGAAACTAATGAAATTTCAGGAATAGATAATTTCGCACCTGGATATATAGATAAAGAAAATGAAGTAATCGTTGGATTACAAACAGATGCTCCATTAAAAAGAATAGTAAATCCATTTGGTGGTTTTAGAATGGTAGAACAATCACTAGAAGCATATGGTTATAAATTAAACAAAGACATAGAAGAATACTTCCCTAAGTATAGAAAAACTCATAACGAAGGAGTTTTTGATGCCTACACTGATGCTACAAAAGTTGCAAGAAATGTTGGACTCCTAACTGGTCTTCCAGATGCATATGGTCGCGGACGTGTTATAGGAGACTATAGAAGAATAGCTCTTTATGGCTTGGATTTCTTAATTGATCAGAAGAAAAGTGATTTAAATGAATTCACAGGACATGCCTCTGATGATTTAATAAGACATAGAGAAGAAATAAGCATGCAAATAAGGGCACTTACTCAAATAAAGAGCATGGCTTTAAAATACGGTATTGATATTTCAAAACCAGCTAGCAGCGCATGTGAAGCTGTACAAGCAGTTTATATGGGATATCTTGCAGGAATAAAAGAAAACAATGGCGCTGCAATGTCACTTGGAAGAACTACTACTTTCTTAGACATTTATTTTGAAAGAGATTTAGCAGCAGGGATAATCACTGAAGATGGTGCACAAGAAATTATTGATCAGTTCGTAATTAAACTTAGAATGGCAAGACATCTTAGAACTCCTGAATACAATGACTTATTTGGTGGAGATCCAAATTGGGTAACAGAATCAATCGGTGGTGTAGCACTTAACGGCACCCCAATGGTAACAAAGAATTCCTTTAGATTCCTTCATACATTAACAAATTTAGGATCAGCACCAGAACCAAATATGACTGTGCTTTGGTCAGAAAAATTACCAGAATCCTTTAAAAAGTACTGCGCTAAAATGTCCATTGAAACTGACGCTCTTCAATATGAAAATGATGACATAATGAGACCCATCTACGGAGACGATTATGGCATAGCTTGTTGTGTATCTGCTATGGAAATCGGTAAGAGAATGCAGTTCTTTGGTGCAAGAGCTAACCTTGCAAAATCATTGTTATTAGCACTTAACGGTGGAATCGATGAATTAAAAGGAAAACTTGTAATACCTGGAATTGAAAAGATAACTGATGAGATTCTTGACTATAAAACAGTTAAAAAAATGTATTCAAAGGTTTTAGCATACGTTGCTGAAATGTATGTAAATACAATGAACACTATACATTATATGCATGATAAGTATGCTTATGAAGCAGGACAACTTGCCCTTCATGATACTGATCTTAAATACTTCATGGCCTTTGGCGTAGCAGGACTTTCAGTTGCAGCTGATTCCTTAAGTGCTATAAAATATGCTAAAGTATCTCCAATAAGAAATGAAAAGGGCATAACCATTGACTTTAAAATAGAGGGAGATTTCCCTAAATACGGAAATGATGATAATAGAGTTGATGATTTAGCTGTTGAGCTTATTAAAGAATTCAGTGATGCTCTTAAGCTACACCCAGCTTATAAGAACGCCGAACATACCTTGTCAGCACTTACTATTACCTCTAATGTAGTTTATGGTAAAAAAACAGGTTCAACTCCAGATGGAAGAAAACAAGGAATAGCACTTGCTCCGGGAGCAAACCCAACTCAAGGCCACGATGAAAATGGGGCACTGGCATCATTAAATTCAGTTGCTAAAATTCCTTATAGAAATTATTGCCAAGATGGAGTTTCAAATACTTTTTCAATAGTACCAGCTGCACTTGGAATAGATGAAGCTACAAGAATTAATAATCTAGTGTTCCTTTTAGATGGATATTTTTCACAAAGTGCACACCATTTAAATGTAAATGTATTAAATAGAGAAGTTTTAATTGACGCTATGGAGAATCCCGACAAATATCCAACACTAACAATAAGAGTATCAGGCTATGCCGTTCATTTCAATAGATTATCAAAAGAACAGCAGTTAGAAGTTATTAGCCGAACTTTCCACAAAAAAATATAATTAGCTTATAGTTTGATAATTCAAGTTTTATATAATTGAGAGGTGCTTATTCTTATAAGCGCTTCTCAATTATATAATTCTTAATTCTTAATTCTTAATTCTTTCATTTTATATTAAAGCAAAAATATTCTTAATTTTTGTTTCAATATGAAATGAAGAAAGATTAGTCTTCCTATTATTTTTTCATACCAATGCAAGGAGGAATATATATGATAAAAGGTAAAATACATTCTATAGAAACTATGGGCCTAGTTGATGGGCCTGGAATAAGAGTAGTGGTTTTTTTTCAAGGTTGCAAATTAAGATGTGCCTATTGCCATAACCCAGATACCTGGTGTCTCAGTGGCGGTACGGAAATGACACCAGAAGAAATTGTTCAAAAGATTGTTAGATTCAAACCCTATTTTGATCGCTCTTCCGGTGGAGTTACTTTTTCCGGTGGCGACCCATTAATTCAACCACAATTTCTACTTCAGTGTTTAAAATTATGTAAACTAAATGGCATTCATACTGCCATAGATACCTCAGGTTTTGGAAATGGTGACTATTCTGAGATATTAGAATATACAGATTTAGTGCTTTTAGATATAAAACATACCTCCAGTATTGGTTATGTTAACTTAACCGGTAGAGATGCAGTCGATGTTAATTTATTCTTACAAGCTTTAAGAAAATCAAAATCTAGGGTTTGGGTAAGACACGTTGTTGTACCAGGAATTACAGACTCTGTGGAACATATAACTAAACTCTCTAAAATAATTAGTGAAGAAGTTCCAAATGTAGATAAAGTCGAACTTCTCCCCTATCATGATCTAGGAGTAAGTAAATATGAAGCTCTAGGTATCCCTTATAAGTTAAAAGATGTGCATCCCATGGATAGTGAGAAACTTAAAGAACTTCAGCTGTTAATAGATAATTTACTAACGACTAATAAAAAATCAAAATCACAAATAGCATAGCAAAAGCAGAAGGTTAATATTACCTTCTGCTTTTGATTTTTTTAATTTTTAAATTCTTGCACATTTATGCTTTTTAACAATGCAATAATTTTTCCTTCATTTTTCTTAAAGCAACTGGAACTTACATAAATATGAGCAGCATGAAAGCCTTCATCAAATATCAAATGCATATCTTTCCTGTCACTAACACGTTCAGTATATAATACTCCCTTATTACCATGACTTGTTACAAATTTAGTACTATCACAATTTGCGCTTGGAAAATTTACGTGTCCGATTTGACCATAGACATATATCCGATCATCCTTGTTACCCTCCACATAAATTTCGATTCCTCCATCTGGCGAAGCATCTTGAGTAGGTGTGTTTCCCAATCTCTCACTAATTTTACTATCCCAGCTATTAGGAAATTCTACACTAAAGTTAAAATCTTTATTAGAATAGGTCTGAATTTTGTTGTTATAATTACCTTTCTGAGTATTATAAACAAACAATATTATACATATAGTGATAAAAAATAAAATTAACATTACGTATTTTCTTTTAAGCACCAATTTGCCCCCTTTTATATATTAGATTGCACTGTATATTAATATATATATTAATATACTTAACAAAATTATACAATTATTATGCTAAACATTTTAATAATTGTATAGTCTACCGTATAATTAAGTAAGGACACATTGGTAATAGAGTCTTTTATAAAAAAAAGAGGAAATTTTATGTTTAACATAGCCTAAAATGAATATCATCGTGGGAATTGAAAAACTTGTAAATGCAGGTTATAATCAAAAATTATAAATACTTTTAAGAATAAAATAGATAGGAAACTTATCCGAAGTGACTTGCAAAGCGAAACGCAGAAAAGATTAGAATTTCTTAATCAAATTTCCAGTTTCAAGTACGTATTGCAAGGCACGTAGGAGAAATTTCCTATCTTTTTTATCATGATTTACTTTATATTCCTACTCCCTGGTTTTACATAAGCTGCTCCGCTTTTACAAAGTGGACAAACTGACTCATCATAGCTTTCAATATCCAGCTTTATAGAGCTGTAAATAGGATAATCAATAGTGCTACTTCCTCTATCTACAATACAACATATGCCAACTACCTCTGAGCCAAGTTCCTTTAACACCTCTATTGTTTCTAGTGAGGATTTACCTGTAGTAACTACATCCTCTGTAATTAAAACCCTCTGACCTTTTTTAATTTCAAATCCCCTTCGAAGTTCGAAAGTACCGTTTACTCTTTCAGTAAATATGGCAGGCTTTCCTGTTTGTCTTCCTACTTCATAAGCTACTATTATACCTCCCATAGCCGGTCCTACTATTACATCAAACTCTATATCTTTAAGTTTTTCCACTACTACACTTAGAACTTTTTCAGCCTTGTCTGGATACTGAAGCAACTTTGCACATTGGCAATATCTATTACTGTGTCTTCCTGAGGATAATAGAAAATGGCCTTCCAATAGTGCCCCTGATTCTTTTAATATATCTAAAACGTTAATATTCATAAGATAACCTCCTGTTTTTTAGTAAATCATTGCGAAAATTAACTTCAAACTGTATTAAATAATTCCTCTAATCTCACTTAAATCTTTAATACCTTCGCGTGTCATATAAGCTTCAATTCCTTCTATTATATCTTTGCAAATATCAGGTTTTATAAAATTGGCGGTTCCAACTTGAATTGCTTGTGCCCCTACCATTATAAATTCTATAGCGTCGTCTGCGCTGCATATTCCACCCATACCTACAACTGGTATATTTACGGCCCTGCATACCTCATGAACCATTCGGAGTGCCATAGGCTTTATAGCTGGTCCTGATAGTCCTGCATATATATTATTAAAGATTGCTTTTCTTTTATTTATATCTACTGCCATGCCTTTAAAAGTATTTATAAGGGACAATGCATCTGCTCCAGCTTCGCAACACTTGTAAGCCATATCTACTATATCCTCTGCATTAGGTGAAAGTTTTACCATAAGTGGTTTTTTGCAGATGCTTTTCACTTCTCTAACGATTTCATAGGCTACCTTTGATTTAATTCCAAACGCCATACCCCCGCATTTCACATTTGGGCAGGATATGTTCAATTCAACTATATCTATGGCCTCATTATTTAATCTCTCTATGGCGGCCATATATTCTTCAATATTGTTACCTCCAACATTTGCAATTATAGCTGTATTATATTCTCGCATTTTTGGAAGTTCTATCTTTATAAACTTTTCAATACCTGGGTTTTGGAGCCCTACACTATTTAGCATTCCCCCACGTGTTTCGAAAACACGTATTCCCTCATTACCTTGTTTTTCATTAATTGTAAGTCCTTTAGAGGATATTCCTCCCAATTTACCGATATCGTAATACTGATTGTATTCCGCACCAAATCCAAAAGTGCCAGATGCAGCTATAACAGGATTTTTTAAATTCACACCACATAACTCTACATTAGTCATTAAAAATCAAATCCTCCCCAAGAAAAACTGGACCATCCTTGCAGGTTCTTTTATTTCCACCCACTGTTTTACAAGTACATACAAGACATGCACCTATTCCGCAGGCCATATGAGTTTCCATTGACACATATACTGGTACTTTAACATCATTGCATAAACTTACAACCTTTTTCATCATAATTTCTGGCCCACAACATATAACTGTTTCATATTTTTGTGGTTCCATTAAATCTGTTACGTATCCCTTATGTCCTTTTAACCCACTTTCTGTGGATAAATAAACTTTATTTACATATTTTTCCACAGTATCCACAGAGTAATCCACAGTCCTAAACCCTGAATACAAATCTATCTCACAATCCGTAAGACTTTTGATCAAATAAATAAGTGGTGCTATTCCAATTCCCCCAGAAACTACAGCAATCTTGCCTTTTATCTTTTCTACCTCAAATCCATTTCCCAGTGGTCCCATTAACTGAACGATCTCATTTCCCTTTAATTTACTGAGAAGTTTCGTACCTTTACCTACTATTCCATATAAAAAGCTTATTTTATCCGCACTTACATCGTAAACACTTATAGGTCTTGGTAATAAGGGCTCCAGGTCACCTGTCTTTAACATAAAGAATTGACCTGGCTTTACGTTAAACTTGCCCTTTATAGAAAGCATATACACACCTTCACTTATTTCAACATTTTCATATGTTTTCGCAACTGTACATATCAACTAAACCCCTCCAGTATTTCTTGAAAAATCGTAGATTATTTCATTTATTTGCCTCTGTTCTTATTTTTCATTTCTCATATTTGCCGCGGCCCTTATTGCATCTCTCATTCTTATTGCCTCTTCCCTAGCAGCTTCTTCAAAAGGAAGACCGACCTTTTCACTATTCTTATATGCAAGCAAAATACTTCTAGAAGCATTTACTACCCCACCATTTCCATTTTTTAAATATATGGCCACATCCTCAGCTGCGCCACCTTGTGCTCCATAACCAGGAATTAAGAAAAACATTTTTTCTAAATCTTTCCTCATCTTTAGACCTTCATCTACATGTGTACAACCCACAACTCCACCTAACGCGCTATATCCACATTGGCCCATAAATCCACTTCCAATTTTTAATAATTTCTCTCCAACAACATCATAAACCTTTTTATTTTCTTTATTTTCTATATACTCTATATCCTCGGCTCCCTTATTTGAGGTTCTTACTAGTGAAAATAATCCTTTTTCCTTATTCTTTATATAAGGAAGATAAGGTTCTATGCTATCCATTCCCATATATGGATTTACAGTTATAAAATCACTTTCAAAATCTCCTTCAAAATGAGCTTTGGCATACATTTCTGCAGTTTTTGCGATATCGCCTCGTTTGATATCTGCAATAACTATGCCACCTTTACTTCTTATATAATTCAAAGTATCTTTATATACTTTGAACCCTTTGAGTCCAAGAGCTTCATAATATGCTATTTGTACCTTATAACAAGCTGCCACATCAAAAGTCGCATCAATTATTTGCTGATTAAATCTATATAGGGCGTAATCCTCATATACAAACTTACTTCTAAAATTCTCCGGTAAGTATTCTAATGCTGTATCGAGTCCTATGCATACATGTCCTTTTTTTTCTACACTTTTAAATAATTTATCTATAATCAACAGTTATTCCACCTTTGCTATTTTATTTATAAATTAACTTTTTATTTAAAGTTCTCAGCTTTATAAACTATTCGGCCTGCCTTAATGGTACACATTACAGCGGCTAGTACTGTTTTCCCATCAAAGGGCGAATTCACTCCTTTAGATAAAAACTCAGTAGTATCAATATTATATTTATTTTTTATATCTAAGAGCACCAAGTCTCCGTCAAAGCCTATTTTAATTTCACCCTTATTTAATCCCATAATTTTAGCTGGATTTTTTGACATAAGTTCTGAAAGTTTGTTTAAAGTAATATGCCCCTCCCCTACCAACTTAGTAAAACATACAGGAAAAGAAGTCTCGAGTCCTGATATGCCAGGGGCCCCTTTTGTTTTATCCTCCATAGTATGAGGTGCGTGGTCAGTAGCTATAACATCTACAAATCCATTTTTTATAGCTTCTATTAAGAAATTCACATCCTCTGCTTTCCTTAATGGTGGATTTACTCTATACTCTGTTTCCGAAGTTAATGCTAAGTGATGTGGCGTAACTTCACAGGTTATTTTTCCTCCCTGCTTTTTACCTTCAATAATGTCACTCATAGCTTCTTTTGTACTAACATGAGCTAAGTGAAGCTTGCAACCAGTGAATTTTGAAAGAATGATGTCTCTTGAGGTCATTATATTTTCAGCAAGTCTAGTGTCAATGTCTACAAGTTCCTCATTTTCAGCATGAGATATTATTGTTAGATTTTTTTCCCTGGCCACTACCATTGCCTGAAGCATTATCCTACTATTCGCAACTCCTTTACCATCATCTGATATAAATTTTACTTCATTAGTTAGCTCCAATAGATGGTCTATAGACTGTCCTAATAGATCCTTCGTAATAGATGCGCATTGATGAATGTCTACGAGATTTATTTCTCTAGCCTTTTTTAATACTCTATTTATGGTGTCCATAGAGCTACATACTGGCTTTGTATTTGCCATAAGGTTTACCGCAGTATATCCGCCACGTGCGGCTGCCTGGCTGCCTGACAATAAATCCTCTTTATAGGTATATCCCGGCTCTCTAAAATGACTGTGAATATCTACAAAGGAAGGGGCTAAAATATATCCTTCTCCGTCTATTACCTCACAGTCTTTTTCTAGTTTTTTTCCTATTTCATATATTATTCCACTATTTATATATACATCAGAAATAAAATCCTGTGAACAATCAATTACTCTTGCATTTTTAATCAGTAATTCCATAGTTATACCCTCCCTTCACACTAAATTATGGTACAGTCAATATACTAGTATATTGACCCCATTATTTATTCTAATGTGCTTATTTTTTTGTAGAATTTAAATTCCAGTTAAAATCTACATATTTTATAATTTACTAGTAGGGTTGTTAACCTCATCACAATATATACATCGGTACTCGCCCTTTTCTCTATCTGCGAGGTAAAAGCTGTGCAAAATTTCTTGCTCAACACATGTGATACATCTTGGATTATCGCATTTTATAACTTCTTCGATTTTGTCTGGTAGCCGTAGTTTAACCTTATTTTCGATTTCTTCTCCAGATATTATGTTTATTGTTATGTTAGGGTCTATAAAGCCTAGCACTGTAAAATCTATATCAATTTCATTTTCTATCTTAATTATATCTTTGCGCCCAAGCTTTTTGCTAGTTGCATTCATAATAAGTGCCACTGTATAATCAGCATTATCCAAGCCTAAATATTTAAATATTTTTATTCCAACACCGGCCTTAATATGATCTATTACTATTCCTCTTTTTATGCTATTAATTGTTACCATTATTCATCCACCCCCAAAAGCTTAGCAATAAGTGCCATTCTTACATACATTCCATACTTTGCTTGCACAAAGTAACAAGCTCTTGGATCAGTATCAATTTCTACAGCTATTTCATTTACTCTAGGAAGTGGATGCATAACTATCATATCTTTTTTAGCCTTTTTCATTTTTTCTTTATCTAATATATAACTGTCTTTAAGCCTTATATAATCATCCTCATTAAAAAATCTTTCCTTTTGAACTCTAGTCATATATAAGATATCTAAATCAGAAATAACCTCTTCTAATCTTTCCACTTCTAGAAACTCTATATTATTTTTTCCCAATACTTCTGATTTAATGTAGGTAGGAATTGTTAATTCCTTTGGTGAAATAAGTACGAATTTGATGTTTTCATATCTAGACATGGCCTTTATTAATGAATGAACTGTTCTACCAAACTTTAAATCCCCACAAATTCCTATGGTTAGGTTTGATAATGTTCCTTTAATATCCCTTATGGTTAAAAGATCTGTTAGTGTTTGAGTTGGATGTTGGTGACCACCGTCACCTGCGTTAATTACTGGCATCTTTGAATTCATAGATGCCACCCTCGGAGCTCCTTCTTTGGGATGTCTCATTGCCGCGATATCTGCATAACATTCTACTGTTCTTATAGTATCTGCTACACTTTCTCCTTTTGCTGCTGAACTTGATTTTGCTTCAGAAAAACCTAATACCCTACCCCCAAGCCTTAGCATTGCTGCTTCAAAGCTTAGTCTTGTTCTTGTGCTTGCTTCATAAAATAATGTTGCCAAAATTTTTCCATCGCAAATATGCGAAAACTTTTCAGGACTTTTAATTATTTCATCTGCATAATCAAAAATCTCCTCTAGCTCTAGTAGTGTAAAATCCATTGGGTCAATTAAGTGTCTTCCTTTTAACATATACATCCTCTCCTTCTCAGCCTCTCCGGACTAAATTTAAAGGTACTAAAATTCTTTTAACATTGTTTTCATTTATTTTATAATTACTAGAAAAATAAAAAACGCCATCTCTATTATGAGAAGGCGTAGCAATACCAATATAAAACATCTACTTCCTTCTCAGCCTCTCGGACTAAATTAAAGGTTATTTATTATTTATTCTTTCATTTATAGTACTATATCTTTGAATCCCTGTCAACCTAAATGCAAAAAACAACCACTTGTTTTATTTACTTATTTGATGCTTTATGAGATAATGATTCCATTATTAATTCTTTTAATAATTTGATTAAAAAACATATTATTAAAATTTTGAGGGGGCATAAACATGGGACAAAACGCTAAATTATTTCAACAGTTTATAAATGAAAATTCCATACCTATGATGACTAATAATAATATTGAAGGGTTTACAACTTTTGTTATTCCTGAAGAACAAGCAATTAAAGATGCCAAAGTTAAAGTTGTAGTGGCTATAACTGATGACGATGCCTACGCAGATATGTACATATATGATATAGCTAATGTTATTAACGATGATACTTTAAAAGCAAAATTATATAAGCTTTTAAATGACCTTAATAGTTGTTATAAATTCATATCCTTTTATGAAGCTGGTAACGTAATAAATGCTAAATGTTGTATACCTTTTAGTGACAATTTTGATGCAAAGTTAGTTTTTGATATCCTTTCAGTTCTATCTAGGGCTGTAGAAGATGAATACGATAATATTATGAAAACAATATGGGATAACTAGTTTGTCGACTACCCTCTAATTTCTTTTAAATATTTAAATTTTAAAAACTTGTGGACAATAAGAATACCACTAAGCAGAAAGCGTTGCTAGTTAAACGAAAAATAACACAAGTTTAAAACACCCTTTCTATAAGCTATAGAAAGGGTGTTTTACATACTATTTTTAGAAATTTTGAAGCTTACCATCTATTGATAAAAATCGCTTTTCGTAAAAATCTAATGCTTTTGATTGTTTTACTTTTACTTGTATATTTACAGCTTCAAAGTTGTCAAATAATAATTCAACAATTCTTTTATCCAATAATTTATGGTCTGTTTGTTTTTTCATAACTTTATAAATTTCATTTTTATCCATTCCTTTTCTATAAGGTCTATCTTCGGATATTGCAGTAAATATATCTGCAACAGTCATTATTCTAGACCCGGTCCCAATTTCCTCATTAGTCAGATGAAAGGGGTAACCACTACCATCTAATTTTTCATGATGATATCCAGCCCACTCAGCTATTCGTTGCAATCCACCAATTGAATCTAAGGTATTGAAAGTATGATATGTATGGCATCTCATTATCGCAAACTCATCCACAGTTAATTTGCCAGGCTTCTCAAGAATACTGTTTGGTATTACTAATTTTCCTATATCATGAAAATTTCCTGCTATCATCATTGACTTTACATCTAACTCAGCTAGTCCAAATAATTCAGATAACTTTACCGCACATTCTGATACACAAGATGTGTGAGTAGCAGTATACCTAGACTTAAAATCTATTAAGTCTCTATACAAATTCGATATTAATGATATATCATCCAAACCTATTTGCATGTTTTTAAATTGACCATTGTTTAATAGCAGTGAATATAATCGTGGTGAAGTCAAATCGAGCCAAAATTCTTCTCTTTTAGATAAATCAACAAAATAGGCTACAATCTTTTTATTAACGACTGTACCTTCTAATTTTTTTATTATTTCTACTACATCCTTACTTTGATGTAAAATATATTTATTTCTATCTATTAATCTCTCCACGTAGTCAGATAATAAGACAATTTGAGAAGAAAAGACTACTGGGTCGTCTATGTCTTCCTCCCATTCATTCCAATTTTTATGATGATTTCTCACTATCTTTGAAATTTTTTTTAGCCATGGTATTTGTTCTAACAATAATTCGCCTCTTATGGTATGAATATTTTCATTTATTTTCTGAAAATTATGGACAGCTATTTTTTCTTCCACTGTTATTGCGCCAATATCATGTAATAATGCCGCCATAAAAATATTTTCAGTAATTTCAGGTTTTAAATCAGCAAACCTTGCTAATTCAAGTGCAATAAATGCAGTTCTATGTTGATGCTGCGCAATCAAGGGATTTGCTAAGTCTGATACTTCGGATAAAGATAATAGCAAATTACCCAAGCTTACGAATAGTTGTCTTTTCATAAATTTATCCCCCTTTAAAAATATGTATATAAACTAACTCATGGGCCTAACATTCTAGGAATACAATTTTATACCCATAATAATAATTTTAACACAAAACTGTTTTTTCCTGCAAAACAAAAAATCAAAAATCCTGAAGTTCGATTCCTCTAACCTCAGGCTTGAAACTCTAACGAGCTCTATATCTTTGTAAATATAATGTTTTCATTAATTCCTTTTATAGCTTTAATATACCATATTACTTATCCCTAAACTCTTAAGAATACCAGTTGAAATTGCCTTAGCTAATTTGTTTTGGTAGTCATCGCTAGCTAATAGCTTTTCTTCTACTGGGTTAGAAATGAATGAGGTTTCTACCAATATAGCAGTGGCATCCATATTTTTCAAAACATAGAAATTCGCAGTTTTAATTCCTCGGTTTGTGTTTCCAGTTGCTTTGATCAATTCAGTTTGGACAGCCTGAGCTAACTTTGCTCCAGATACATTCCCCGCATAATAATAAGTCTCGATGCCAACAGCTGCCGCTGTAGCGCTATTCGCATGAATACTTACAAAATAATCTGGGTTAGCTTTATTAGAAATGTCACATCTTGCTTGAAGATTTTGAGCTTCATTAGTGGACCAATCTACATTGTCACTTGTTCTTGTGTATATTGTTTCAACACCATTCTTAGCTAATATACTTCCTACTTTTAAAGTAACTGCCAGTGTTACAGTTTTTTCCTTAAGCCCAGTTGGTCCTATTGCACCCGGATCATTTCCTCCATGCCCTGCATCTAAAACTATTTTGTAGCTTTTTTTAGTAGTAAAATTCATTCTAACTTCTTTAGGAAGAGGTTTTCCATCTCCTGACTTAACTTTTTCCGTCACTATTAAAGTATATGTCTTATTAGACTCGTAATTTTTTACAGGTTTTACTGTTATACTTTTGTTATTATTAGCTAAACCTACATTAATGTCAATGTAATTATTGTTTTCTCCAATCACTTTAACGTTTGTGGTGTTAATAGTAGTAGAACTTAATGTTTTATTAAAATTCACTGTCCACGTTTTACTTAGTACCACATCGTTTTTAGGGCCCATTTCTGTATATGTACTAGCCTTAACTACTATTTGCATGGGTATAAACAATGCAAAAGTTAAAATCATAATTATAAATGCTTTAAAGATATTTTTCATATAACCGCTCCTAAACCTTAATAGTTTTCATATTACATTATTTTTATCATTTTTTATCAAATTTTAGATAATTTTAAGTATGGATGAAGATTGTGGTCTTAATCCTAAATTAATTATACTATACTTTTATTCTTAACTCTATAGTTTATAAATTCTTTTAATGTTTTTGAAAAATAAATTAATTGTTTTATATTCTAACCTACCTTTTATCTTACATAGACTTAATTATGTATCATTTAAAATATTGGAGGAGTTTTTTCATGTTCTCTCATTTAAATTTGCTTATTCGCATAAGTAGTATAGGATTTTTTACTGCATGGATTGGAACAATGTTTGGGATGCTACTTTGTTTTACAACTATTGACAATGGAAGAAGATTTAAAGGTACTATTTTGGGCTTCCTTGGTGGTCTTATGCTTGCTATAATTTGCTTTGATTTAATTCCAGAGTCATTTGAAAATGGTAATGTTTATTTAGCAACCTTTGGAATATTTATTGGGCTTATTACTGCCTTACTGCTTGATAGTGGTATTAGCCATCATAATTCTAAAGGCTTGAATAGTAAAAAGCAGAGATATTTAAAAGTAGCATTCTTCATGGCAATAGGTACAGGAATACATAATATACCTGCTGGAATTGCATTAGGCTCACTTCTCAATATTTCCTATACTAAAGGTATTAAGTTAGCAATTGTTTTATTGTTACATAGCATACCCGAAGGACTAACTTTAGGAATTTATCTTAAAGAAGGTGGTAGTAAAATACTAACCATAATATTTTTTTCACTATTTACTTCTATTCCAATGGGCATAGGTGCTTTAATAGGAGGTGTTTTAAACAATATATCCCCTGTGATTGTTTCTATTAGTCTATCATTTGCTGCTGGTTTAATATTATATACCGTCTGCAAAGAGATAATACCCGAATCCATCGGGCTTTGGCGTGGTAGATTGTCTGCAATTGGTACAGTACTAGGAATAATAGCAGGCAAGGTCTTTATTCTAATTATGCATTAAGCATTTTAATCTATAAAAAAATTATGCGGCTAAAAAGCCGCATAATTTTTATTTTATATCACCAACTTTTATAACTCTCATAGAATTTAATACTGCAATTACAGTAACTCCAACATCTGCAAAAACTGCTTCCCATATTGTTGCTATTCCAATGGCTGCAAGTGCTAAGAATATAAGTTTAACTCCCATTGCAAAAATTATATTCTGCCAAACAATTCTTCTTGTTCTTTTTGCTATTTTAATTGCGGAAACTATTTTTGATGGTTCATCAGTCATTATAACAATATCTGCTGCTTCAATAGCGGCATCTGAGCCTAATCCGCCCATAGCAATTCCTATATCCGCCCTTGCAAGAACTGGTGCATCATTTATACCATCACCAACAAAAATTAGGTTTCCTTTTGATCTTTTTTCTTTGTCAAGCATCTCCAATTTCTCAACCTTTTGAACTGGAAGTAGTTCCGCATAGAATTCATCAAGTCCCAATTGCCCTGAAATCTTACTTGCTATTGACTTATTATCACCAGTAAGCATTACAGTCTTTTTAACACCAATCTGCTTTAATCCTTTTATGGCCTCTCTAGAATCTTCTTTTGGTTCGTCTGATATTATGATATATCCAGCATATTTTTTATCAATAGCCACATGAACTACGGTTCCAGCCACCTCAACATATTTGAAAACAATATTTTCTTTATTCATTAGTTTTATATTACCTGCTAAAACTTCTTTTCCTTTAACATTTACCTTTATACCGTAACCTGATATTTCATCATAGTTTTCGATTTCATTTTTGTTAACTTCTTTGCCATACTCTTTTATTATTGAATCCGCAATTGGATGATTAGAATAACTTTCAGCATATGCAGTATATTCTAATAAGTCATCTTTAACAAAACTGTTTTGTGCATTTATTTCAGTAACCTTGAATACTCCTTTTGTTAGTGTACCAGTCTTGTCAAAAACTACTATATCAACATTATTAAGTGCTTCAAGATAGTTACTACCTTTAATTAATATACCATTTTTTGATGCTGCACCAATCCCACCAAAGAATCCAAGTGGTATTGAAATAACCAAGGCACATGGACAAGATATAACTAGAAATGCTAATGCTCTATATATGGATTCTGAATAAGTAATACCTTGCATTATTATAGGCGGAATAACTGCCAATAATAATGCAACGATAACTACTCCTGGGGTATAATATCTTGCGAACTTTGTTATAAACTTCTCTGTTGGAGCCTTCTTACTACTTGCATTTTGAACTAACTCCAATATCTTTGTAACAGTAGATTCTCCAAATTCCTTTGTAACTTCTATTGTTAAAAGACCGTTCTTATTGATAGATCCGCTTAAAACTTCATTTGGAGCTTCTACGCTGCGAGGTACGGATTCGCCTGTTAATGCAGATGTGTCAAGCATTGATTTACCTTCCACTACTTTACCGTCAAGTGGAATTTTTTCACCTGGTTTAACTACAATTAGGTCCCCTACTTTAACGTCATCCGGAGATACTCGTTGTAAATCATCTCCTATCTTTAAGTTAGCATAATCAGGCCTTATATCCATAAGAGCAGAAATAGATTTTCTCGAATTATTTACTGCTATGCCCTGAATGAATTCCCCCACTTGATAGAACAACATTACTGCTACACCTTCTGGAAACTGCTTAATCGAAAATGCACCGATAGTCGCTATGCTCATTAAGAAGTTTTCATCAAAAACTTGACCTCTTAAAATGTTCCTAAATGCTCTTAATAACACTTCTCCACCAACTAAAATATAACTGATAAAAAACAAAGTAAATTCAATAGTAGTAGAAAATTTAAATACCATAGCGGCGCCAAAAATTGCAGCACCAATGAGTAATCTTATAAGTTCTTTTTTATTCTTTTCTCCTTCAGAAGGGTTATTATCAACTTGGTCTTTCTTTTCATCCTCCGTTATGACTTTTACATCAGGTTCAATCCTTTTGACAATAACCTTTACTTCTTCAATGACCCTAGGTAATTCATTTTTACTATTAACTTCTAAAAATAATTTCTTTGAAACGAAATCTACTGAGGCTGATTTCACTCCATTAATTTTTTGTACATTTGTTTCAATCTTTACTGCACAATTACCACAACAAAGCCCCATTAAAAGAATTACTTTCTTTTCAGCCTTTTGAATAATCTTTTCACGTACAACAACATCAGGTTCAATCTTTTTAACAATCACCTTTACTTCCTCAATGATGCCAGGTAATCCATCTTTGTTATTAACTTCTAAAAATAATTTCTTTGAAACGAAGTCTACTGAGGCCGATTTCACACCATTAATTTTTTGTACATTTGTTTCAATCTTTACTGTACAGTTTGCACAATCTAAACCCTCCAGGATAAGTTCTGTTTTTATATTTGAGCTCATTTGCATCACTCCCTAATAAATTATTTTATTTTTCATTAATATGTTGTAATCCTTGATTAAATATTTGTTTAATATGGTCATCTCTCTCCACTATCATATGTAATTGATTGTTCATATGTTCCTACGTTCATATGTTTATATATAGTATATTACCAGTTATTTTTTAAGTCAAGCTATTTTCTCAGAAAATAATAAAAAAATAAAGCCATAGTAATTACGAGTTCATGCATTAATTTGCTAAACTAAATGATCTATGTAATTATATGGGAGCAAAAATAAAAGCCTTACAAACATAATGTTTGTAAGGCTTTTATGGTGCGCCCAGCAGGAGTCGAACCGCTCGTGGATACGTTCCATTAACCAGTGTCTTTTTTGTATCTTTATTCTGATATATTAAGATTCTTTGAATGTTTATTAAACTTAATTATTTTTATGATAGTATCAACTATAAACCAAACTAATGAAGGAATTGCTAACTTGTTACAAGTATCTACTATTAGTTAAATAATTTAACCGAAGTGCTTTTACCTGCAACTCCATCTATTTTTAGCCCATTATCTCTTTGAAAATTCTTTATAGCATTTTTAGTTTTTGTTCCCATTGACCCATCTGCAACTCCACAACTATATCCAAGATCATTAAGTTTTTGCTGAATCTTTTTAATATTACTTGTAGAACTGCTGCTTGCAGAACTGTTACTCGGCGAAGTAGCTTTAATTGTAGAAGATCCACCATTATGATAATGATAACTTCCAACTGGATACCCTTTCCCCGCAGTACGAACATAATGACCACCTTTAGAATCTGTTCTTCCAGAGTGAGCGCCTACAGACGCATATGTAGAAAAAACAATTAAAGTAGCCGCCATAATTGATAAAATCTTACTTTTAAATTTCATGTCCATAAAATTGCCCCCTTTTTTTCTTTCTTCTCCCCAATTATAGTACATTATTACAAATACTTCATAGAAACCATGTTACAAAAGCCGACTAAATGTGCAAAAATAATAAATCCAGCTATCTTGATTGAGGGATCATCCTTATACCCCGATTTTCCTACCAATAAATCCCCTGCATCAAAATTGCCTGTTAGCAAATCACCTCCCTCACCCAACAATTGAAAAGACGCTTTACTTGACTCAATCCAATTATGCTATCTAAAGGCATTTTACCAGCTGTTAAAGTTAATCCTTTACTATCTATTATTGCCTTAGCACCCAATCCACTCCAATTAAATGTATAGGTATTAACTGCGCCACCCGATCCACCATATGCAGGACTGCGAACATAATCCTTCGCAGTATTTTCCTAAGTCATCACAACTAAAAACGCCACAAACTTTTATTGTTTGTGACGTCTAATAAGAGGATTGTGTATTATTATGATTGTAGATATATCTCAATTCTTTCCTTACCACTACCCAAGTTATGTCTTTTTAAAGATATTAAACCGATTTCTCCTGTCTTCTTTAAATGCGTTCCTCCACAGGAAACTTTTGCAAATCCTTCTATATACCAATACCTTCTTTCATTTTCTTCATCCTCAAAAGCACTTAATATATCTAAATTTGAGTTTATGATACTATTCGCTTTACTAATGAGTTCTGAAAATATCCCAGAAATTTTGCCTTCCCAGAAAAAGTCTATCCTTGCCTTGTCGACAGTAATGTTTGCCCCAATTTTCTCAGGATGGTTGTAGTTCTGATATACTAATTCCAAGATAATTTCTGCCATAAAATGCAATTTCATTAATTTATATCTCTTTTCCCAATCAATTGTAACCATGACATTTTGATTAATTATTAAGTTATGATTATGCTCAATAGTATAAAAAATTTCTTTTCCTTCCTCTTTTGCTTCAATAATTTGAAATCCTCCTATCGTTCCTGAATCAGATTGTTGTCCTCCCGAAAAAGCAAAGGCAATCGTTTTGTCAAGAGTAATAATATTGTTATTTACACTCGTTACCTTTGCTTCAAGTTCTGTTAAATAAGGATTTTCCCAAAATAATTTCTTAACACTCATAATATAGCCCCTTTTTATATGTATTTAGTTCGTATTTTTTTACTGTTTTTGCACACTTTAAGAAAAGCGTGACTCAATTCTAAGTTTAAATTATTTCCTCTGCTATGTTTTTTAAATACATGTCTTTTGTTAATCCAAAACATATTTCATCGTAATATCTTCCATTTGTATAAATGTTTTGTTTAAGCACTCCTTCCTGTTCATATCCAAGTTTCTTATGCATTTTAATCGTTGCTTCGTTTCCTTCTAAAACAGTTGAAGAACATTTATTTAATCTACTTTCCATAAATCCATATTGTAAAAGTATCTTCATGGCACTTGTTCCATATCCTTTTCCTTGATGCTTTGTTGCAATTCTAATACCAATGCCAAAAGTTCCATGTCTTTCATTATCCAATGAAAAAATTATTCTTCCGATGTGTACACCATCTAATGACTCTATAGCAAAAACTGTATTACCATTCTTTGTAATCTTGTATTGTTATATCGCCCTATAATACACGTCCGTCTTAAGATATGAAACTTACGAAACAATGATAAAATCTTACCACTATTTTTTATGGACTGTTTTTATTGAATCGATTATTAGTAAAATGGTAAAATGGTAAAATAAATTGTAACCACTGGTAGTCGCAAAAATATTAATAATAAGCCTCAAGTTTTAATGCTTCCAACCTTTTTGCCTGCACATACGCTTTTCGTAAAAATTCCTCTGCCGATAAATCCTTATAATCCCAATTCATGGCCTCTATTGCAATCGGACCGGAATAACCAATTTCGGCAATTTTTTTCATGGCTACAGACCAATCAATTGTACCGTCAAAGGGTAATCGGTGTATGGTATTTCCGTTATAATCATGTAAATGTAATGCCATCAAACGGGAACCGTACATGGATAATAAATCATAGCTCGGATAATAGTGGTAGTGATGGCAGCAGTCATAACAGAATCCTATGCGCTGGGAATCCACTTGCTCCAGCATATATGACAAATTGGTAAAATTCCGTAAATTCTCCAGCGAAACATTGACGTCAAGCTGTTCAGCCTTTTCAGCAATTCTCTTGATTCTATACAATCCCAATGCGTTATATGGTTTGTCATCGTCCGGAAGATGCACCACCATGGTCGGAATCTCAAATTCGGCACAATCCTTGATACATTGCAAATAACAATCGATTGAAGCTTCACCGTCCAGATTATCAAGCCAGATGTTGTCTTGGACTTGGAATGGTGTGTGGATATTTTCTATAACAAGACCCGCTTCCCGAACAATTTGCGGACCGCTGCGATAATCATTCCGACCTAAGTATTCACTCCACCATAATAAAACGCCATCAAATCCGGCTTCTTTTATCAGCCGATAACGTTCCTTTATCGGCAATTCATAGACTTCACCCCGCAAAATTCTATAAATAATATACTTAGTATTGCGGATAGATCAATTGGTAATTTTCAAATTTATTTTACTTAATAAACAGCTTAGCCATTCCGTCCAAGGTTGTATCAACCAGAAAACCTTGATTGCTGCAGCCACTATGAAAAGGATGTAGTAATAGGACACTTATTTGCTCTTTCTAATAAGGCTTCTAATAATATTAATTATAATTCCATAAAAAGCATATGAGCCTATCTGTAACCAATATCATTCATTAGTTAAGACGTAACTCATTCTTACATTAATTTTGTGACTCGTTTTTTTACAATTGTTACTTAGTAATACCATATTATAGCATAAATACAAAGATTAGAGATGTCCAATTGTTTATTAAAAAGGCAAAATAAAAACACCCTATTGAGTGCCAATTTTACCCTTTTAAATTATTCTGATGGTTCTTCAACTACTGGTATTTTAACTCCATTGTCATCATACCCATTAGCCATCAGCTTATCGTGTACCTGACTGCGTATTGCTATCAGAGTTGCTGCAAGCGTTCTTGTTTGAGGTTTTGCTATTATTGCATCATAAAACATTTGTACCATTTGTATCACTTTGCAGCAAAATACTGAAATTGAGCAATTAAAATCTATCCAAATTCAAAGATACTATAATCAATTACTGAAAGATGGCAAAAGCAGTAACGTAATTAAAAATCTAAATAAGTTAATTAAGTATTTTCTAAATTATGCAGTTGACGAGGGGTATTTAATTAAAAACCCATGTAATGGTAAAAAAATATAGCAAGTTTCACATTTCTGCAAAACTTGCTATATCAACGGTCTTGGTGCGCCCAGCGGGAGTCGAACCCACGACCTTCAGATTCGAAGTCTGCAACTCTATCCAACTGAGCTATGGGCGCAAAATCAAAATTAATTTTTAAAAAGTCTTTAGTATAAATACTAAAGACTTTAATTGGAGCGGGTAGAGGGAATCGAACCCTCGTAATTAGCTTGGAAGGCTAACACTCTACCATTGAGTTATACCCGCGTATTGGAGCGGGAGACGAGATTCGAACTCGCGACGTTCACCTTGGCAAGGTGACGCTCTACCACTGAGCCACCCCCGCATATATTTTTCTAGTAAAAGTTTAATAGTAATGGTGCAGGTGAAGGGACTTGAACCCCCATGCCGTAAAGCGCTAGATCCTAAGTCTAGTGCGTCTGCCATTCCGCCACACCTGCTTATTATTACTATTTTGGTGGCTTACCGGGGAATCGAACCCCGGACACCATGATTAA
>NZ_JAHLEF010000007.1 GCF_018861755.1 Clostridium sp. CF012
ATTAGTATTACCATAAAAATAAAAAATTAGTACAGGAGTGAATTCCCATACTAATTTCAGTTGAAATATACTTGTCTAAAATTATTTACACAAATCTATAAACATTCTCTACCGTTTTTATAATACTATTATATTGCCAAAAGGTTATATATTGAATAGCATTGGAGCTATAATTACAGGATCATTATTGTTTTATTAATCCGAAATAGAATTTAACACCCATTTCTGTATTTTCCACTCCACAACTACCACCATGAAGTAAGATTATATTTTTAACTATGGAAAGACCTAGACCGGTGCCTCCAAGTTTTCTAGTCCTTGATTTATCAATTTTATAGAAGTTATCCCATATCTTATTTGTTTCTAAAAGATCAATTTTATTTCCGCTATTTTCCACCTCAACACAAACGGTATCTTCTCTATCTATCATTGCTACCGTTATGAGCCCACCCTCCTGAGTATGTCTTATTGCATTACTCATATAATTTGTTATTACCTGTTCTATTCTGTTCCAATCTGCATTCACTTTTATATTTTCAATAAGATTTAATTCTAGTTTAATTTCTTTTTCATTAAGTAGGGCGGAAAATTTCTTAGTAATTGATTTTACAAGTTCATAAAGAGTGAATTCTTCTTTAGTCAATTTGAAATTTCCTGATTCTAGCTGAGATAAATCTAACATATCTGATACTAAATTGTTCATCTTTCTAGATTCATCCATAATTACATCGATGAAATATTGTTTTTCTTCGCCTTCTAGAACATCATCATTTAAAGCTAGGGTATACCCTTCTATAAGGGTAATAGGTGTTTTAAGCTCATGAGAAACCGCCGCTACAAAGTCTTTTCTCATCTCTGTTAATTTTTTTTCTTTTTCAATATCCTTTTCTAATTGTGTATTAGCATCTGTAAGTGAGGTTAATGCTTCATTTAAATTCTCTGATAGAAGATTAAGTGAAGTAGCTAGAGCGCCTATTTCATCTTCACTTTTGACCTCACATTTTTCTGTAAAATCAAGCTTTGCCATTTTTGACGCCGTTTTTGTTATTTTTATAAGTGGCTTTGCAATCATGTTCGAATAAAAGAAGGAAAGAATCAGAATTGTAATTAGGGCACCTATATAAAAATACAAATAAAATTCCTTTATAACTTGGACTGCCTCATTTACTGGCTGTAGTGAAGAAAAAGCACACACAGTTTCATCTTTCTTTTCATCATATAATATACCTGCTACACTTGCAGGCATATCTGGGTTTTGCTGCGTAAGAAAAATAAATGGTTTTTTATTGCCTCTAAATTTAGTAATACCACCCCGATTTTCAATTTCAGATGACATTATTTGGTTCATGATTCTAACTTTTATGGAGTCTTTTCTTACATCAGCTGTTTTTGCAAGATATTTTAAATTTCCTAATCTATCTCGTATAATTATTTTATAGCCATTCTCTTCTTCAAAAGAACTAATTAAGCTAATCTCATCTTCACTTTTTTGAAGAAGACTATATTGACTTTTGAATTTAACAAGATTAGTTTGAAGATTGTTTGTTTTCCATTTTATATAAAACTGCTCAAAAAACTGTGACTGAACTATCAAATTAGTAGTTATGAAAATGACAAAAACTATAGAGGTTATAGCGAAAAGCTTTCTGGTAATACTCTTTTTACTTTTCATTTTTCACCTCAAATTTATATCCAGCCCCTCTTATAGTTGCTATAAGGTAAGATCTTTCACCTAATTTTTCTCTTAATCTTTTTATAACAGTATCCACTGTTCGTAAATCTCCAAAATAGTCAATACCCCACAGTGCATCTAATATTTTTTCTCTACTTAATACAATTCTTTTATTAATGATAAAATAATTTAGTAGTTCAAATTCCTTTGGGGATAAGTTAATTTCAATATTGTCTATAGTAACCTCGTGGCTTAAATTATCAACTATAAGGCCATCAAAGCTATTTCCTTCATCCAGAATAACCTCAGTGCTATGAGCTCTCCGTATAATGGCTTTTACTTTTGCAACTAATAGCTTTGGAACGAAAGGCTTAGTGATATAATGATCTGTACCTAATTCAAACCCTAATAATTCATCATCTTCTTCAGATTTGGCTGTGAGCATTATAACAGGAATATTGGAGGTTTTCCTTATTTCCTTGCATACGTCCCAGCCATCCATAATAGGCATCATTACATCTAAAATAATCAAATCTACTTTATTTTTATTGAATATATTTACAGCTTCACTACCATTTTCAGCTTGTAAAATAGTATATTTCTCTTTTCTTAAATAAATTGACACAAGATTTCTAATTCTTTCTTCATCATCTACTATTAAAATGGTTTCATTCATATAATTTTTCTCCTTTATTAAAAACTTGTGACAAATTAATTCTATTTCTAGGTTAAATAATAATTTCTAGTTCTACTTTACATTATATAATAATACTATCAATAATCATAATTTATTATATTTTAACTAATATGAAAACTTCCTCTGCAAAAAAGTGGTCACAGAGGAAGTACAGATTCTTATATTCAATTTATTTCGATTACAATGCATATGTTCTATACCTATATAATAAAATTATACCATGGCACCAACGTGGCAGATATGTTAACATTTCATGAATGGTGATTGTAAAATTAAGATATTGCTTAATTACGTCTATTCTTAACAAATAATACAGAAAATTAACATAGCTTTTACTTATATTCGTAGTATAATTAACTTGTACAATTTAATTTGATATAGATAATTATAAGGAGGTTTTTATATGCTTAATGGCGCTAGGATTAGAGAATTAAGACTTAATAAATCTTTAACGAGCAGAGATATATCAACTTTATCCAAAAATTTAAATGTACATGTATCTCAGACTTATTTAGAAGAACTGGAACGCGGAAGTAAAAAAAATCCATCATTTAATATAATTGAAACAATTGCAACTATTTTATGTGTTAATATAGACGAACTTAGAATAAATTAAAAAATCAAAATGCCAATTAACTGTATCTAGTTAATTGGTATTTTAAATTATTTAATTTATTGAAAAGAATTAGACTATTGTTTCTTTTCTTGTTCCATTTTTAATTACACTCCTCTCTTATATTGATTTATTTAAAATGAATTATCTAAGTCATCAATCATTTTAATGTATTAACTAACTGTTGTTTTTTCTAAAAAAAGTTTATAAAAAACAGTAAAACCAGAAAAAAATTGTATTATATTTCCAAGGAAATATATACAACAAACATTTCCAGAATTGCTAGTATTACCTTTAATAAAAATAGAAATTTATGCAGTTCCTCTAATAATAAGCTCTGTTTCAAAGTAAATTTGTTTTTTTGGAGGAAGCTCTCCATTTATTACATCTATTAAAATGCTACAAGCTTTTTTACCCATAATATATATAGGCTGTGCTATTGTTGTAAGTTCTGGTTCAATAATTTGTGATATATGAATATTATCAAAGCCAATAATTGATATATCCCTTGGAATCTTATATCCATTTCGAAGTAGAATCTTCATTCCTCCAAGAGCCATCATATCATTACTATAAAAAATTGCATCCAAATTATTAAAACGGTTTATAATTTTTTCAGTGGCCTTTATACCACCTTCCACATTAAAGTCCCCATCGAATATATACTTTTCATCATATATTCCATAATTCTTCATTGCATCAATGTACCCTTCTAATCTTTGCTTTGATACTTCTAAATGTTCTCTTCCTTTTACAAAAACTATTTTACGTTTTCCCTTTTCATATAAGTATTTAATACCATCTGTTACACCCTGATTATTTAAGCAAAACACCCCATAGTGATTTTTATATCCTTCAGTATATCTATCAACCAATACAAAAGGAACGTTGTTGTTTTTGAGTAAGGTTATGCTCTCATTACTTTTACCGCCAGACATAAAAATAACACCATCTATAAGTTTACTTATAAGAAGTTCAATATATTTTTCTTCTTTATCTTTATCATTATCCGTGTTACATATTATTAGATTATATTCTAATCTCTCTGCCTCATCCTCTATAGCTCTTGCCATTTCTGAGAAAAAGGGATTTGTTATATCTGGAAGTATAATTCCTATGGTACCAGATTTTTTTGTGCTAAGGCTTCTAGCTATGGAATTTGGAATATAACTCATTTCCTTAGCAATTTTTAATATTTTATTTCTAGTTGCGTCACTTATGCTAGCATCTTTTTTATTCATAACCATTGAAACTGTGGCCTTTGAAACCCCAGCCATCTCTGCTATATCCTTCATTGTAACATTGTTCATAATTATCCTCCGATTTAACGTAAATACTCACCATTGATAAACAAGGTAGTATTTAATGTTAGCATTCAATGCTAAATCTATTTAAAAACTGTAATTTTCAACTTCAATTTTTAACTTTTAATTAAAAAACATAATTATATAAAATTATACCAAATTATACTTTGTATTGAAACACTTTATAAAATTATAACCCAGAAGATAATCCCCTGGGTTATAATTTTTATATTCTATTATTGGGGGAATAATATTTTTATTACTATTTTTTTATAAGTTGAAGTTCTACAGGAACCTCTTTTTCTACTGTTTCACCTTTAGCTACCTTAATAGCATTTTCTATTGCAACTGATCCCATTAAATCAGGTTTTTGTGCTATGGTAGCTGCTAGATCTCCACTTGCAACGGCTGCTTTTGCTTCATCATTACCGTCAAAGCCTACAATAATTACATTTTTGTTTGCTGTTTTAATTGCCTTTATAGCTCCTAGTGCCATTTCGTCGTTATGTGCAAATATTCCATCGAACTTAGGTGTGGCTTGAATAATATTTTCAGTAACTGTTAATCCCTTTTGTCTATCGAAATCTGCTGCTTGACTAGCAACAACTTTAACACCGTCTTTTTTATCTACTATATTGTGAAAGCCTTTACCTCTATCTCTTGTAGCTGAAGCTCCTGGAATTCCTTGTAATTCTACTAGGTTTCCTTTTCCTTTTAATTTTTCAAGTATAAACTCTGCTGCCATTTCTCCACCTTTTATGTTATCGGATGCAACGTGGCATACAACTTCTCCACCATTTGCTTTTCTATCTACAGTTATAACCTTTATTTTGTTATCGTTTGCTACTGTTATTGAATTTACAACAGCATCGCTATCCGTTGGGTTGATTATTAGAGCTACAATTCCTTGTTGAATTAAATCTTCCACATTAGATCTTTCCTTTGCAGCATCGTTTTGTGAATCCAAAACCACAACCTCATATCCGAGTTCCTTAGCCTTCTTCTCCGCGCCTTCTTTCATTGATACAAAGAAGGGATTATTAAGAGTTGATATTACCATTCCAATTTTCTTTCCACCTTCAGCGCCCTTTTGTGACGTGCAGCCAGCCAAAGCTCCCATAATTAATACTGTTGATAATGCCATTGATAGTAATTTTGCTCTTTTTTTCATTTAAATCATCCTCCATTTTTTATTTATCATTCCGTTTAATCATTACGGCGAGTAGAATAACTAATCCCTTAACTATTGCTTGATAAAAAGGTGACACATTTACAAGATTCAATCCATTATTTAGCACACCTATTATTAGAGCACCTATTATTGTACCTACTACACTTCCTTCTCCTCCAGATAAAGAAGTACCACCTACTACTACAGCAGCAATAGCATCTAACTCAAAACCTACTCCAGCATTTGGTGAAGCTGATCCTATTCTACTTGTAACAATTATTCCACTTAAGGCTGCTGTTGCACCACAGATAACATAAACAAGTGTTTTAATTTTATCTGTATTAATGCCGGATAATCTTGCTGAATCTTCATTTCCGCCAAGTGCATAAAGATATCTACCATATCTAGTTTGACTCAAAACATAAAATGCTAAACCAAAGACTATAACCATAATTACAACTGGAATTGGTAGACCTAAAATCATTTTGTTACCTATGCCAGAAAAATTCTGTCCCAATCCTGAAATAGGAGTACCATTCGTATATACATAAGTTACACCTCTAAAAATTGTCATAGTAGCTAGTGTAACAATGAAAGCTTGTATTCTACCTTTTGAAATAAGAACTCCATTTATAAGACCTATTACACAGCCGATAGCTAAAGCTGCAATTATTGCTAAATATATATTGCCTGTAGATTTTATTATACTTGCTGCTACAGCAGCGCTGACTGCAAGTATTGATCCTACAGATAAATCAATGCCTCCCGTTAGGATTACAAAAGACATTCCTACAGCTATAACTGCATTTACTGAAACTTGAGTAAGTACATTTTTAATATTTCCTATACTTAAAAATCTGGGTGTAATAAATGATATAACTATACATAATATCAAAAGACCTATTAGTGATTTATACTTTAAAACTACACTTTTTAAATTAGTTTTCACAATAAAACTCCTTCCTGACTGAGGGTTCTCTTTTAGTATTTTAATTTTTTATACCTACTGCATATTTCATTATCGCTTCTTGTGAAGCTTCGTCCCGAGTAAGCTCACCAGATATTTTTCCTTCGTGCATGATTAAAATTCTATCGCATATTCCCAGTATTTCAGTCATATCAGAGGATATCATAATAATTGATTTACCTGTAGATTTTAATTCATTTAAAACATCATAGATTTCTTTCTTAGCCCCTACGTCTATTCCTCTAGTTGGCTCATCTATTATTAATACTTTAGGTGCAAGCATAAGCCATTTAGCTAAAATGACCTTTTGCTGATTTCCTCCACTTAAATTTTTAATTAACTGTTCTGAACTAGGAGTCTTTATAGAAAGCTTCTTTATATATTCTTGGACTTCCTTACTTTCTTCTACTTTATTTAAACGCTTAGCTCCATTCTCATATTTTTTAAGGTTAGCTAATGTCATATTGCTAGCTACTGACATACCTAGAATAAGCCCCTCCTGTTTCCTGTCTTCTGAAAGATAGCATATTCCTTTTTCAATAGAATCTTTTGGGGAACAAATATTAACTTCTTCACCATCAACAAATATTTTGCCTGATGATTTTTTATATTCTCCAAATATAGTTTTTGCCATTTCCGTCCGACCTGAACCCATGAGTCCTGAGACACCTAAGATTTCTCCACTCTTTGCTTCGAAGCTAATATCACAGACCTTTTTACCAAAGCTTAAGTTCTTGACTTTAAGAATAGTATGTCCTTTAGTTGACTCTCTATATGGAAACTGTTCCTCTAGTTTTCTACCAACCATCATTGATATTAAATCATCTTTAGTAATGTCGGTTGTTTTAACCTCTCCAATATATTTACCATCTCTTAAAACTGTTATCCTATCACAAATTTGAAATATTTCATCCATTCTATGAGAGATGTACACAATACCCATGTTGTCGCTTTTGAGCTTAGCAATTACTTTAAAAAGATTATCTGTTTCAACATCAGTTAATGCAGTTGTAGGTTCATCCATTATTATTATTTTTGAATTTTTAGAAAGTGCTTTTGCAATCTCTATTAGTTGTTTTTCACCTACATTCAAATCTTTGACTAAGGTATCTACGTCAATACTGAAACCAATATCTTTAAGTAAAGATTCTGATTTTTCTTTTAGTTCTTTTTTATTTATTCTTCTTGTTAATCCATTAAATCCTTCATTACCTAAGAATATATTTTCCCATATGCTTAAATTAGGAAGAAGACTTAGTTCTTGATGAATTATTGCAATTCCATGCTTTTCAGCATCTTTTATCCCTTTTATATCTACTTCAGAACCTTGGATATAAATGCTTCCTGTATCCTTATGATAGACTCCACTTAAAATTTTCATTAAAGTAGATTTTCCCGCTCCATTCTCTCCGAGTAAAGCCAAAACTTCTCCGCTATAAGCTTCTAATCTAACACCTTCAAGAGCTTTTACTCCTGGAAAGGATTTTGAAACATTTTTCATCTGGAGTAGAGGCATTATGTTAGCCATTGAATTTCCTCCTTAAACCTTACTTTTATTAACCGGTAGTTAAAATACAACTCCTGACTTTAGAATTACATTTGCATAGGGTGTTTGTTCTCCAGTTCTTACTACTGCTTTACATTGTTTTAACTGGGATTTCAATTCCTCATGAGTTATAAATGTGATTTTCACATCACCAACTGCTTTTTTTATTTCATTAAATAAATGGGGACTAACATCAAAGGTTTCCTTAGCCACTATTATTTCCTCTATTTGAAGTTCTGTTAATATAGATGTTAAAGTTTCAATAAAGCCTGGTATATTTTTAATTAAAGCAATATCTATTCTTTTAGTGCCATCTGGAATTGGTAGACCGCAGTCCCCTATAGCTAAAGTATCGGTGTGACCCATTTTAGATATTACTTCAGATATTTGTGAATTTAGTAATGTAGTTTTTCTCATGACTATTCCTCCTATTCCATCTTGTATACCTATAGAAAAAATCACAATTGTTAATTGTTTTCTTCCCCGTAAATGTCTATTACCTCTTTGTAGCTTGGTATCGAGGGTTGTGCTCCTGATCTTTGAACTACTATTGAAGAAACTTTATTACCAAAGGCTATAGCCTTTTTAAGATTTTCATAGTTCAATTCCTCAGACCCTAATTTATTTGCTACTGCTCCAATAAAACTATCCCCTGCAGCAGTTGTATCTATTGCATTAACTTTAATTGCTGGAATTAATTCTGCCTTTTCCTTAGTTATTAAGGCTGCTCCCTTTGAACCTAGAGTTATTATTACGTAATTCACTCCCATTTTTATGAACTTCGCAGCTGCTTTTTTAGCACTTTCTAAATCTTCAACTAAAACTCCGGTAAGCTCATAAGCTTCTGTTTCATTCGGAATTATTATGTCTGTACATTTTAATAGTTTTTCATCTATTTCTTTTGCTGGAGCTGGATTTAATATTGTTATAATTCCCTTAGATTTTGCATAAATGAAAGCCTCCATTGTCACTTCAAAAGGCGTTTCAAATTGTGCTACTATTACATCTGAATCCTTTATAATTGAATAGCATTGCTTTATCTCATTTAAATTAATACTCATATTAGCGCCAGCTACTACAACTATAGAATTATTACCTTCAGAGTTAACATTAATTATAGCTGTGCCCGTAGTTTCATTAATATCTTTAAATACATAATCTGTATTTATGCTATCACTTTCAAGGTTGCTAACCAAGAAATCACCATTGCTGTCATTGCCAACCTTACCTATCATATATACATCGCAGCCCATTCGCTTAGCAGCAACTGCTTGATTTGCTCCTTTGCCTCCAGGCATAGTTGTTAAACTTTTCGCAAAAATGGTTTCCCCAATTTTAGGCATGTTTTCTACTTTTAATACTATATCAAGATTTAAACTTCCTAGTATGCATATTTTATTCATATACTACATCACCTCATATTTACTTAACCGATTAACTGAACCGGTTAAGTTTATTGTATACGTTTAAATACCCTTTGTCAATAACCAATTTAAAGAATTTTTATTGAATTCATTTCATATTGTTTAAAATTAAAATAACCACCTTAAATAAGCTCATCCAACATGGATAGTGTTTATTTAAGGTGGTTACTTTATACCTAACTATTTAATTTTAATAAAGGCTGCGTCTATTTCCCTAAAATTTTGTCTAGCAATGCTTATACAAGTTCCTACCAATTAAATATAAGCGCTATTGATACTGATAGGATGTGAACCATATTAATTAACGCAAAATTTTTTACGGAATAAACAAAGGTCTCACTTTTAACAGGTCTTTTGTAGAATAATTTTATATTTCTATTTAATGGTATTATAGTTAAGATTACTAGTAAAGAAATAACTGGTGAAACTCTCAATATAACTAAAATAATAATGTCTAGGTATCCAATATAATATAGGCTTTTGAATAGTTTTAATGCGTTTTTTACGCCTAAATAGTGAGGCAATGTAAATCTATTATTTACTATATCCTCTTCAATATCACAAATGTTATTAGCAAGCATTATGTTTGCTATACCACCCATTGTAGGAATGGAAATTAAGAAGATATAAAATATTTCCACTAGGTTTATGTTGATGTTTAATATATTATTAGCATACATGAAAGAAACTATGTTTTTATCAAATATATGAATGTATAACGATAAAAAAAGAATTATAAAGCCCATGAATACTCCTGAAAATATTTCTCCCAAAGGGGTGCGTGAAATTGGAATAGGTCCATAGGTATACAATATTCCGGCTAAAAATGAAATAACTCCTATTAAAAGTACAATTACATTAGTATTAAAAGTTAATAAAATTCCAAAAGAAATAGCTATTAAAAGTAAGATGAAAATTATAGCCAAGGCCGTGGACTCACTGAAGCCATATCCATGAATTTCATTTTTATTTTCATGATGTTTCAAAGATTTCTTGTGATCAATATAATTATTAATTGCTGTTGTAGCCATATCGAATGCTAATAGAGATACACTCATAATAATAAAATTTTTAAAATTAAAGCTTTTATATCGGTATAGTGAATAGAGAGTTCCCAAAATAAACGGTATCATACTGGCCAATTTTGTTTTAATTTCAATGAATTGAAAGAACCTATTTAAAGACAATAATAAACCCTCCTATCGAATAATAAACTTCTGAAATAAGCCTTTATAATGCAAATTCCTTGGAAAGTTAATTATATCATTTTTTTAAAAGTACAATACATAGCGCTCGCTACAGTTTGTTTGACTTTGCGAATAATTCATGATATTATCATTGTAAACCTTATATGCTAATAAGGTTTACAATGCCTTGCATAACACATCTACCTACATAGATAATAATGTTAGGTTAATTTATAACTTTTTAGGGAGGAATTTATTTTGAAATTATCCGCGCGAGATTTAATAATTACTGCGTTATTTACATCACTAACAGCAGTGGGTGGCTTTATTTCTATACCACTAGGCCCCGTTCCAGTAACATTGCAAACTCTTTTTGTTGTTTTATCTGGCCTTATATTAGGTGCAAAGCTCGGTGCACTATCTCAAATTACATATGTTATTTTAGGCTTAATTGGAGTGCCTGTTTTTTCTGGTGGAACTGGCGGATTAACTTCTGTAGTAAGCCCTACCTTTGGATTTCTAATGGGTTTTATTGTTGCAGCTTATGTAATTGGAAAACTTACAGAAAAAAACAAGTCTCTTTCTAGAATAATATCTTCTGTTATTTTAGCAAGTTTTGTAATCTATATTATAGGTGTACCTTACTTTTATTTTATTTTTACAAACTATTTAGGAAAAAGCATAAATTTTTACACAGCTCTAAAATACGCTTGCATACCATTTATACCTGGCGATATTATAAAAGCAATTATAGCCATAATTTTAGCTAAGCAATTAATTCCTAGGTTACCAAAATATTTAAATTTAAAGTAGCATACTATTTAATATGTATTGCTATTCCCAGGTTGTCCATATCTCTGGTGCATAACCCACAGTGGCTTCCTTTCCATTACGTACTATAGGTGTCTTAAAAAGCTGTGGGTTTTTTAATAAAATCTCTTCTTTAGTCTCCTCTCCTCTAATTTGATCTAAATTTAATTTTTTATAATCCTTTGATTTTACGTTAATTAAATTGTTTAAACCTACGGATTTTTTTACGCTCTGTAGTTCACCCTTGCTTAATCCCTTAATATTTAAATCTATAAATTGATATTTTATAGTTCTTTCCTTAAAATATCGTTCTGTTTTTTGTGTATCAAAACACTTCTTGGTTCCAAAACATTGAATATTCATTTGTGGTAATCTCCTTAAAATGTATTAGTATATCTTTTATGTTACCATTAATTATATCATTGATTAACTATTAAGGCATCTGAATAAAATAACTATAATATAATCATAGCCATTATAACTGTTGCGACTATTCCACAAGTAACAGGTATAAAATTTTTCCTCGCTACCTCATAGGGCTCAACCTTACATATTCCGGCTGCGGCAACTACACTCCAAGGAATTATAGTTCCGCCACCTATCCAAATGGTTATTATTTGACCAAAGGCTGCCACCTTCTCTTTGTCTATAACAATGGCGGTTGAAAAGGTATTGGCTAAAGTGCCAACTAAAGGAAGACCTGCAAAGCCTGAACCACTAAGTCCAAGAAGAGTGCTTACTGCTGTTTGTATGCCTATCACGGAATATTTGGATAAGGGTATCCTGCTGGCTGCATATATTCCAATATCACTTAAAATACCACTGGCACCATTACCCAGAATAGCAGTTGCTGTATTTTCACTTCCTAGAAAAAAGAAAGCACCGATAATTATTATTGGTGCAAATATACTTATACCAAAAGTAAAGCCACCTTTAATATATTTAGTAACCTCTCCTAATGATGTTTTAATATCAGTATGAACTATAGATGATATTATCATTATTATTGCTGCTGTTCCGCCTATTAAAGCTGTAGATTCTGAGCCTACTAGTCCGAATCTCGTTATGAATATTATATCTGTTATAAATGCTAAAGGAGTAAAAATAGCTATAATTTTTGCTCCATAGCATCGCTTTAATTCTTTAGTTTGAGCTGTTTTATCATCAATTTGAACTACTGTGTTTTTATCTTTTCTCATAAGTATAAATGCTGTAGTTATAGTAACTATACTCATTACTCCCCAAAAGGGAAGTGAATCTTTAATAATCCCTAATGGGCTTTCCAAGTTTGCAGTCTTAGCAGTTATGGATGGTGCTACTTGAAGAACGAAATCGCTGGATAAGGCTACTCCATTTCCGAATATACATAAAACTACTGCAGCCCATACAGGCGGTAATCCAGATTTGATTGCTACAGGCACCATTAAAGCTCCTACAAAAACCACAGCAGGTGTCGGCCAAATAAACCAGGAAACCAAAGTCATAGTTATACCTAGAACAAAAAAGGACATAGTTTTGTTTAGCATTAATTTCTTCATAGGTTTTATAATTAGCTCATCTGCGCCAATATCAGTTAACGCACTAGACATTGCATTAACTAATGCAATAAGCACAACTACTTCAATAAATTCTTTTCCAGATATAACTACGGCCTTATATATAATCTGCACAGCTTTTAGAACGTCACCTGTAAAGATATATCCTATTATTCCAATGCCTAAAATACATGGAAGTATAACATCCTTTTTAAGTGTAATTATCACAATAATTATTGCAATGATGATAATATACGCGTAGTGGATTGCACTTAAATTTACCATGTGTTTTTTCCTCCTATAAATTCCAATAATCACTTTGTATTGTTTCCCAAAGTGATTAAAAACATGCAACATATAACAACGCAAACATTCAAATATATTTCATGACTTTAACTACTATTTATGATAGACTTATGTTTAATAAAAAAAACAACAGTATAATGGTATTTTGTAAACAAGGAGGCTACGATGTTAAAAATTTGGGGGAAATTAATTTATGATACTAGGATTATTGAGGACGAAGTGTCAGTGTCGGAAATTCAAGGCAGTTATCAAGAAAATTTAAAAGCCTGCATAACAGAGTTATGTTATAAATTTGATATTTCAACACCTTACTGGCTAAAATCAAATGTTAATGAATATAATAAAAGACATAAAACTAGTTTTGATGAAAATAATTTTATAGAGGAAATTCACTTTGATAAATTTATGATAGAAGAATTAAAAGAAAATGAAAAATAGTGCCCTCACAGGCACTATTTTGATTTTTTTATATAAAAAAATTATATCTATACCTCAAATCTATATCCCACACCCCAAATAGTTTCAATATATTGGGGGTTAGATGGATCTATTTCAATTTTTTCTCTTATTTTTCTTATGTGGACAGTAACAGTTGGAATATCACCTTGTGAATTAAATCCCCATATTCGCTCAAAGAGGTCTTCTTTAGTAAATACTTTGTTTGGGTTAGCCGCAAGATATATTAGTAAATCAAATTCCTTGGTGGTGAGGATTACTTCTCTTTCATTTATAAATGCCCTTCTAGAGCTCTTATCCATAGAAAGGCCTCTTATTTCTATTTTATCATTTTTAGCCTGGGTACCTTCTGTTAGTCTTTCAAATCTTGAAATATGCGCCTTTACCCTAGCTACTAATTCACTAGGACTAAAGGGTTTTGTCATAAAATCATCTGCACCGAGACCTAAGCCTCTTATCTTATCTATATCTTCCTTTTTAGCAGATACCATGATTATTGGTGTGTTTTTTCCCTGTCGTATTTGTCTACAAATCTCAAAGCCATCAATCTTTGGAAGCATTAGGTCAAGTATTATTAAATCATACTGATCTTGTTTTGCCTTTAAAAGGCCCTTATCGCCACTATTTTCAATTACTACTTCAAAACCATTTATTTCAAGATAATCTCTTTCAAGTTCAGCTATACTTATATCATCTTCGATAATTAAAACCTTCTTCATAATATATCACCACTTCTATATTTTTTCAGAGTAAACACCATACTTGTTCCCTCTCCTTCCACACTATGAGCTCTAATATATCCACCATGCTGTTCAATAATTTTTTTTGCTATTGAAAGACCTAACCCGCTTCCACCTGTTGAAATATTTCTAGCTGGATCAGCTCTATAGAACCTATCAAAGATATAAGGGAGTGCATCCTTTGGGATTCCTTGTCCATTATCTTTAATTTCTATTATAACGCTACTCTCATCCTGCTCTATCATAATATTTATTTCACCAATTGCTTTATCCATATATTTCACAGCATTTTCAATTACATTTATGAATACTCTTTTAAGTTGCTGTACATCTGCAATAACATATATGGGTTCCACACTTATTGGATGATGATTTATTGTAATATTCTTTTTCTGTAAATGAAAATACAGTTCCTCTATACAGTCTTCTATATATTGGTATACATTTACTTTAGTAAAATTAAAGGCAAATTTATTCAGATCTAACTTAGAATATAAGAATAGCTCATCAATTAGTTTATCAACATCTGAAGCTTTGGTATATATCGTATTTATATATTTACTAGTCTTTTCTGGAGTATCTGCCACACCATCTCTTATGCCCTCAATATACCCTTTTATTGCTGTAATAGGTGTTTTTAAATCATGAGAGATGTTAGTAATAAGTTCCTTCCTGTTTTCCTCATATTGAAGTTGAACTTTTATAGATTTTTTTAGCCTTGCCCTCATTTCCTCAAAAGCCGTGCATACGTCACCAATTTCATCCTTTGAATCTGTTGTAATTTCAAAATCTAGGTTTCCTTCCTTAATTTTATTAGCTGCAGATTTTAATTTATATAACGGTTTTATAATACTTCTGGCTACAATAAAAGTCAGTGTACCATTAGTTGCAATAAGTATTAATATTATGAATATACTTACTGTAATATGAAACTTGGTAAAAGCTTTTTTTAAAGGTTCTACATTAGTAACTAAAAACACACTTCCTTTTGCTTTGTCTGAAAAGTGAAAATCCTGCTGGCTTAAAATCAATCCTACTTTTATATTTCTATAGGGGACGGGTATATTTTTTACATACTCTCCGAATTTCGGTAAATATTTATCTGTATTGAAATCTGAAACTGTGGAACTAGAATATACTATTTGATTATTTTTCCTTACTATTATCCCAGAATTTATAGCTAATAAATTGTCTTCTAAATTTTTTAAATATATTTCATCTTGAAAGCTCTCTGGAGACTCAAGCGAGGTTAATTTAATGGTTGCAAATATCTTATCTCGTTCCTCTACAATTTCACCAAAAGGATATATTTTTGATTTTACATCATAAGCCGTTTGAGCATCACTAAAATAATATAATCCTGCGGCTAAAGCTACCATTACCGTTAGAATTATAGGTACAATAAGCATTGTTATATAGGAGAATAGTAATCTTGCTTTAATTGAAGTTCTTATATTCTTAATTTTACTCATATCTGAGAGCATCAATTGGATCTAATTCTGCTGCTTTCTTAGCTGGGTAGATACCAAAGAAAACCCCAACTGCTGAAGAAAATAAAATAGAACCAACTATCGCTGTCCAAGATACCACAGGTGTTATTCCTGCAAAACTTCCTATTATCTCTGCTCCAACAATACCCAAGATCATTCCGATTATACCTCCTATTAAGGATAAAATAACTGATTCAATTAAAAACTGCATTAGTATAATTTTAGTTGTTGCCCCTACTGCCTTTCTTATTCCTATTTCCCTTGTTCTCTCTGTAACTGACACAAGCATTATGTTCATTACACCAATACCACCAACCAGTAGTGATATAGCAGCAACAGCACTTATAAATGCTGTAAATATTCCAAGAACACTGTTAATTTGCTCAAGCATTGCGAGTGCATTGTCTGCTGAGTATATTTCCTTTCCGCGGTTATTGTGTCTTGATTCTAACATTTTTATTGTGCCATTTCCTACGGATTCACCGTTCTCTTGTGAATTTGCAACAACTGTTATAGAACTTATTTTAAATTCCTTTGACTGCAGCGTACTTAAGAAGGTTACTGGTGCGGTTACTATAATAGGTTTACCCGAATTACCACCATTTCCAAAAGGAGAAGAAACTCCTTTCTCAACGCCTATAATAGTCATCTTTTTCATTAGTGTATTCTGACCTATCTTAATACTCTGACCTACCACATCAGCATAGCCAAACAATGTAATTGCATCAGTTTCGTCAATAATTCCTACTGATGTTCCCTGCTCGTATTCCTTTTCATTAAAATATCTTCCATAAATAATTTCTGTATTATTTATATATGCAAGATCTGGAGACCCTCCTCTCATAAAGGCATTTTTACTCTTCTTATCAGAAAAAACAGTACCTTGAAGCTGAAAGGCAGGACTTGCATATTTAATACTCTCAATTTTTTGTTTTATTTGTTTAACATCTTCTAAAGTTATATAATCTGTTGATTGAGCATTTTCTCCGCTTACTTTAACTGTAACTGAAGAAGCACCCAATTTTTCAAATTCACCTGTGATAGCCTTCTGACCTCCTTGACCAAGAGATACAATTGTTATAACTGAACTTATACCAATTATTATTCCAAGCATAGTGAGGAAAGAACGCATTTTATTAGCCTTTATACTTTCTAAGGCTGTTTTTATACTTTCAAATATATTCATACTTTCACTCCCTTTATATAACGATTCTTTTCTTAACAATAGAATCTGATACAATTTCACCGTCTCTAAACCTTACTATTCTATTAGTATGGTTAGCAATATCAGTTTCATGCGTTACCATGAGGATTGTAGCTCCTTCATTATTCAAATCTTCAAATATCTTCATTATATCTTCTGATGATTTAGAATCAAGGTTTCCTGTAGGCTCATCTGCCATGATTACCGCCGGTGAATTAACTATGGCCCTTGCAATAGCAGCTCTTTGCTTTTGTCCCCCGGATATTTCATTTGGCAAATGCTTTACTCTATCTGAAAGCCCTACTTTTTCAAGTGCATAAAGAGCTTTTTCTTTTCGTTGCCTAGCAGGTATGCCTGCGTACATCATTGGAAGCTGAACATTGTCAAGCAAGCTAATTCTTGGAATAAGATTAAATGACTGGAATACAAATCCTATTTCTTTATTTCTAATATAGGCAAGTTCATCACCGCTCAGAATAGAAATATCACGTCCATTTAAAATATACTTACCACTATTCATTTTATCAAGACACCCAAGTATATTCATCAAAGTAGATTTTCCAGAACCGGAAGCCCCCATTATTGCAGTAAACTCTCCCTTTTCAATTTTTAGATTAATATTTTTAAGGGCCGTAAATTCAAGATCTCCAGTTTTGTATATTTTTATAAGGTCTTTTACCTCTAACATTTATATTCCTCCTTGTATTCCATGGGTTACAAAACAATTATCTTTTACTTTAATCCGTTGTCTCTTTTATAATTGTGCCTTCTTTAATTGAAGTTGAGGGGTTCAAAATAACCTTTTCCTCTTTTTTAATCCCTTTAGTTATTTGAACTTCAGTATCTGACTGAGATCCAATAGTTACCTGTCTTTCACGCACAACATTTCCTTCAACAACGTATACTAAATTTTTACCGCCTTTTTCTACCTTTAATGCTTCTGACGGTATTTTAATAGCGCTTGCAACTTTACCTACTAATATGTCTACATCTACATCGAAATCTATCTTTAAATCTGGAGCTTTATCTAAAATAGATATTTCTACCGCTAAGGTTGTTTCACTTCCCGTTACTCCCACTGATTTATTTGCTGCGGGGTCTATAAAAGAAATACTCCCTTTATAGGTTTTGTCTCCATTCTTAACGAGTACTTCTTGACCAATTTTGACTTTACTTGCATCATATTTTCCAAGGGAAGCAATTGCTTTTAAACTTTCTATGTCTTGAACTACTACCACTGCTTCCATTCCATTCCCTACTGCACCTTCTATTGCCGTAAGTGTCGTTATAACTCCAGCATTAGTAGCTATAATTGTACTTTTATTATCTACTAGCTTTTGCTTAGCAGAATTTAAGGATATTTCTGCTAGCTTTACAGAATTATCTGTTTGTTTTAACTTCTCAGAGGAGAAAGGTGATAAGGCACCCTTTTGTTGTTTCAAACCTTCCAATTTTGCTTTGTCCGCTGGATTCAAACTTTTCTCTAATGTTGCAATTTCTTTGGCTAAACCTGAGATTTTACTTTTAATATCATCATTTTGATTGTACAAATCTTTTTTAGCAAGAAGTGCATTATCATATTGAATTTGCGCTTGACTAACTGTAGAAGCTAAATCTATAGTTTCATAAGTTACTAAGATATCACCTATTTTGACCTTGTCTCCTACTGCTACGTTAACTTTTTTGATTTTAGATTGAAGACCAAAATATTCTTTACTATTCTTTGAATTCACCGTCGCTGTGGTAGATATATAAGATTTAAGTTCTCCTACCTCAACTATTGAAGTTTTTACACTTATAATTTTACTAGCATTCTTTTTTTCACTTATTAAAAAAACACCACTTAAAATACCTATTACAATTAAGCCATAAATTACTGTTTTCTTTTTCATTATTATTCCTCCTTATATACTTCTGCTTATAGATAGTAATTGTCAGTTGTTATCTATCTTTTATTTACTTTAGATAATACTCGTTAATTTATATATATATAAACAAAACTTAATATTTATATTATACAATACTGTTATAAACTCATTCTAAAGCATTTCTTAAATTTTTCTAAAATATACATAAAAACAAAAATTTGATAATTAAATAAGGCAGTGATTCAATAAAAACAGCAGTAGAACTTTACAATCGTTCTACTGCTGTTTATTAATCTTCATCTTTATTATAAAAATCTAGATACGAATAATTTTCCCCGTTTTTTTGCCAACCTAAAATAGAATCCATATTTACATTTTGTGCTGCTCTAAAAATAGACTTATCAACATCACTAAAATTTTTCTTTAACTCTTTAACTAAATCTTTAATTTCATGGCGTTTGTTTCCTATCTTTTTAGCTGCAACCATACAGGCACAATTAAGTGGCCAAATACCACTGGTTTGAGTGAAATCTTCAATGTATTGTTCTTCAATATAGTAAAGAGGACGAATCAATTCCATTTCCTCAAAATTTTGTGACTTTAATTTTGGAAGCATAGTCTTAAAGTTTCCTGAATAAAGAATATTTAACATAGTGGTTTCAACCACATCATTAAAATGGTGACCGAGAGCAAGTTTATTGCAACCTAGCTCCTGCGCTTTTGCATATAAGGCTCCCCGACGCATTTTAGCGCACATGTAACATGGATAATCCTTTGCTATGTTATCAATTATTTGGAAAACACTTGATTCAAATATTTTCACTGGGATATTTAAATGTTTACAATTATCAATTAATAGTTCTTTTATGTTTTCATGATAACCAGGATCCATTGCAATAAACTCTAATTTAAAATCTACCTTCCCGTAATGCTGTAACTCTTGAAATAATTTAGCCATTATCAGACTATCCTTACCACCAGAGATAGCTACAGCAATTTTATCACCCTGGCAAACTAATTTATAATCCACTATAGCTTTAGTAAATTTTGACCAAATATGTTTTCTATAGGTTGTAATAAGACTACGTTCTATTTCACCTATTGGCTTTCTTTCATTAAACGGAACCCTTATTTCACAACCTTCTCCTGCAATACTACTCATAACATCACCCCTCTAATACATTAGAATATTATAACATATTTAAGAAGGGTTTGTCTTTGAAAAGTGTAATGCGATTTATGGTATTATTATTCACTTTTCTAATTTTTTAATTTGAATTCTGAATTTGTAATTTTAAAATTGTCTTTTAACCCGGTTGTAGTGTATACCTGCTTATCTTTGGTTATAAAAATAGCCTCTACTCCCGGCATGGTATTTATTAATTTCATTCCTTCTTCTAATCCCAATGAAAATACACTGGTAGAAAGGGCATCACCATCGATTGATTTTTCACTTACTATGGACACTCCTGCTATAGAATTATCACAAGGGTATCCCGTACTAGTACTTAAAATATGATGATATTTCACACCATCTTTCTCAAAATACCTTTCATAAATACCAGAAGTAACAATGGACTTATTATCAACCTCAATCATTCCAATAATATCCCCTCTTTGCGTAAAAGGATCTTGAATTCCTATTTTCCAAGGAGTACCAGTAACATTTTTACCCATAGCAAATACGTTGCCACCAAGATTTATAATAGCATGCTCTACGCCATTTTCTTTGAGAACTTTTGCTACTTCATCTGCAGTATATCCCTTAGCTATAGCGCCTAAATCTATTATCATACCTTTGTTTTTAAGAAATGCTGTTTTATTTTTTTCATCTAATATTAAATTTTTGTAATTTATTAGAGCTTTTTTTTCTTGAATTTCACCTTTTGAAGGTACTCTTGCTGCATCAGTACCTATTCCCCATAATTTCACAAGAGGCCCTACAGTTATATCCATTTTTCCAGCTGTTAATCCTGCGAATTTCAAGCCTTCTTTAAGAACTTTCATGGTTCCATCAGAGATTTTAATTGGCTTTTCTCCAGCTGCATTATTAATATCGATAACCTCACTAGTCTCTTTATTGAGGCTCATTGTATTTTCAATTTCACTAATTCTTTTGAAAGCACTATCCAGCACTTTAGTAGAAGATTTATCATAAATTTTAATTGTACACACAGTACCCATTAAAAACTCATTACCGGAAATTGGTTCTACTGGTCCTACAACTTTTTTAGAACAAGCCGATAGCATTATGGCTAGTATAGTACATGCTGCAATAATCTTAAGTTTTTTATTCTTTGATGAAAAAATCATAATTATACACCTCTTATTCTCATTTAATTAATTATACCTATACTATTGTCAGTCGCTACTATAATAAATCTTTTCTTATCAATAAGAAGGACTTTAGACCTAAGTCTAAAGTCCTTCTTATTTTAAATCATACTATTTTTTCATAGCCTTAGCTTTCTCAAATAGTGTTTTAAATGTTGTTGAAATACCAGTAGCTCCACTAACTGTTATTGCCTTATCTTCTTTTACTGCAGCTTCAGTTAATTGAGTGAAAGCATCTGCAGGAGAAACTTTCATTGTAGCGTATGCTTTATCTTCACTTTTTTTCGTTCCCTCTTTATTAACTTCCATATATTCTACTTTAGATATCTTCCCATCTGTATAAGTTACTGATATCTCACCTTTCCAACCACGTTCGTCAAAATCTGATGAAGCTTTATATACTTCAGGTGCTTTAGTTTCTACTGCAGCAGGCGCTGTAGTTTCCGCAGGTTTTTCTGTTACTACAGGTGATTCTTTTTTAGCACAGCCACTTAATATTGAAAGTGTCATTACCCCAGCTGCTATTATTGAAAGAATTCTTTTGTTTTTCATTATATGTTCCCCCTATTTTTCAAAATATTACTTTTTAAATATTTTAACTTTTTAAATATTTAACTTATTATACAATTTCAATTAAAAATAGTCAATTATAACTATTATTTTCTTTTCACACATACTATATCCCCCTGAGTATGAAAATTATTATTAATAGGATTATTTCCACAGAAAAAAAATAGTTTATAATGTCTAAACTGTAAATTTATTAATTTTACTAGTTAGTTAAAATTTTATCATAATACTATTCCATGTGCAAATAAAGATACAATTTGTTCATTAATAACATGTTTTGTTAATTTAGTTCATGGATATATTGTTTTAATAGTTATAATGATATATATTAGATAACAGTTTCCTGTTTAAGGGTTCATAATTTTAAAAAGATTACTTGTATTAATAATTATAATAGTTACATCAATATCTATTGTATATAAATATTGGACTAACTATATAACAAGGTATATCCTATATTTGTAGTTAATAATATTGTCAATTTATATCTTAGGCTTTAGTAACTAATAGAGTTATATAGGGAGTGATTTATATGGATTACGAAATTCTAAAAACAAGCACTCAAGAAACTAGAGATAAATATTTAAAGGGTGAATTAGGAGAAGAAAAGAGTAAAGTACTAGATAAGTATTGTCTTATATGTAATGAAAATTTGTATTGGCAGAGAGTCAAGGATAAGTACCCTACTCAGGAATATTTCAGCTATAAATTCACTAAAAAAGCCTCAGTTTTAGGGATAATATTTCAAATTTATAGGCTTTGTTATGCCAAAGTTAAATATTTTGAAAAAAACTGGGGTGATTATTCTGCCTGCGTATATCATTGGAAAAAGGGTTTTATTGAAACAGAGATATATAACATGGAATTTATTAAGCATAGAAGTACTGGTATTGTCATTGATTTGAGAAATTTATGCAATATTAACAAAATAGAAGAATTCATTAAATTATGTAGCTACTTAGAATCCAGAGAGACTTTAGAAAAAGATTGTGCTATTATCGGACTAGATTAAAAAAGTAATAAGTGCCAGAGTTTCTAGCACTTATTACTTTTAGAAATCGTGTCCCCCAAAATGAGACTCACTTAATTTACTTTTATAAATTTTAGTAGCATCTTATAAATATATTATTGAACAGTGTCTCCACTGCTTATATACTTCTATCTATCTATCAAATAGACCGCCAGTCTTCTTAGTGCTTCTTGCTGCTTTTTTCTGTTTTCCAATCACTTTATCTGGTCTTGAAACTCCACCTTGCTCAGAACTTTTCTTTTTCTTTTCCTCAATAATTTTTTTCATCATTTCAATATTATTACTTGACATAAATTTTTCCTCCTTTTGTAGCAAATCAAAGTATGTTAGATTCTATAGAATTTATGTTTAAGTTTATAATTAATACATTTTTATTTTCTATATTTATATTCACTACACAAACTCAACTTGTTGTTTTCCCTACTAATCAGTTTATCTTAATTCACTCAAGATTTCAATATAATATTTAAATGTAACAGTATTTTTTTATAATAATGATGATTCACCTTCTCAACTATCTTTATCCTATCCTTTTCACAATACCGCTTAACTTAATTAATACATTTTTATATCCCACTTTTATAATTTCATTATCATATAAATTTTCATAGGTTACATTATTCAAATCAAAGTCTAATGCTTTTGAGAAATTGGTGCCATAAAGTTTTTTAATAAACATCTCGCAATCTTCTTTTATTAGAGTATAATGCCTCTCATCATAATGGTAGGCATTTGTATCATTTTTCAATTTTTCTATAATTCCATATAATTGATAAATATAACTCATTTCTTTTAAATTAAAAGTTTTGATTAAAGATACGATAGCTTCAGCATAATTACTATTCATAGGTACAGGGTAAATACTGATTTTTTTCTTGTTATTATCAAATTCTTTTATCATTCTTAAGCTTTGAAATAAAGCAGTGCATATATCTAATTGAATAATATTGACATACTCATTAAGTTTAAATTCCTTATTTTTCTCTTGATATTCTCTTTTGGATTTTTCGATTTTACTTTGCGTTTCAATTGCCTTTGAAGAATAATTTTTATTTATAAGCCAACTGAAAATTCCACCTAAAATAGCTCCTATTATAATAGAAACAGATGATATAAGATGATCCGGTATGAATGGAAAGGATTGTTGCATTCCACTTTCTCCTTTCTAAAAAAATATTTTCTACAGTATAGTTTCCATATAAATATATTTTATTCTTTAAGTCTTTATAAATATATTTTTTGACAAAACAATGATAATTGGAGTATTGTCTATATATAAAGCATATACAAACCGAATTTTCATGGTAAATTAAGTATTTGTTTTAAAGTAATATTATTGAAGGAGACTAAAAGCACATGATTACACAAAATGATAATAGAGGCCAAATAAGAAATAATATATCTATAGGCACTACTGTAGACGTTGTTTTAAAAAAAGACCAACGAACAAATACGTTAACAAGAGGCGTAGTAAAAAGGTTGTTAACCAACTCTGCTGTGCACCATAGAGGTATAAAGGTTATGCTTGAAGATGGTCAGGTAGGTAGAGTACAAGCTATTATATCAAAATAATAATTAATGTTTTAAAGTTAAAATCCAATTTACCATTTTTGTAAATATTCAATGGTAAATTGGATTTTGATTTTTAATTAAATATTGTGCTTGCATTTTAGATTGAAATGTTATATAATATTAAAGTTACCTAGTAGAAACAAAATGTTTTTAAAATTACAAACTACTTTCCAATACGTAGCATAAATCGGATCATTAAAACACTTAACAAGAGAAGACATGAATTTTAAAATTTCAATTCTTTAATTCTTACCCTCTTCATTCGAAAATTTCTTAATGAATCCCTTATTAAAAATTTTGTTAAATAAAGTACTGATAACACCTATAACATAACTCAATATGTTGTAGCATGATTTGAATTTAATTCAAGGAACTAGACACCTAATGTTTGTTTTGTGACCTTGTAGACCAGTAAGGAGGTATTTATATGAAAAAAGACGAATTAGTTGAAATTACAGAAGATGTAATTGACGAATGTTTAGAATGTTTAGACTAAAAATAAAAAAGCAAATCTATCACTGTCCAGTCAAGTGAAGGTTTCTTTTTTTTCTATAAATATAATTGTGAAATTTTAGCATATAATATATATTTAAACATTTAATCACATTCTTTAATGTTTAAAAAATAATTTAAATAAATAGTACAATAAATAGAGGAAAATTCTCTTTGGTATAGAATATCTGTAGGTATAGAATACTTACATGAAGGGGAGGGCATAAAATGTTAACGATTTCTTTTATTAGTGGTGACAAAGAATTACTTGATTTAAAACAATCTGAAGCTGATTTGTTTAAAAGTTGGTTTTACAATTTTGAAAACTCCAGGCCTCATGAGATTAATACAATGGGTAAGAAATACATGTTTAACAAAAAGGCAATTGCTTATATTGAAATAGAGCCTTAGGGTTTGGCGTTACATCAAAGCAATTAATAACTTACAATATGAATTTAATAATCTATAAAAACCTGCAAATCTTATGATTGCAGGTTTTTTATATCCGCACCTTATGAGGACATTAGATATATGCTCGTCTAAACAGTACTGAATTACCTATTACGGATTATTATTTAAACTCTACTTCTACTTGAACAATTTCTGAAGATGTTCCTATTCTTATAGGCGGTCCCCAAGTCCCAACGCCACTTGAAACCACAACATTATATGTGCCTTTAGTTAGTAATCCAAAATCATTCTCAAATAGCTTTTTAGTAACAATATTAGCTGGCAGCAATTGACCTTTGTGTGTATGACCTGAGAACTGAAGGTCAACCCCAGCTTTTTCTCCCTCACTAAATTTTACAGGCTGATGATCAATTACAATAATGGGTAAAAGTTTATCTGTGCCACTTAGCAATTCATCAATTGTTTTTCGTTTTGATTTAGAGTATCGCTCAAAGGATAAATCCTCTCTACCAACAATGTAAAAACTGTTATTGATTTTTACTGTCTTATCTCTTAATAGATTAAAGTTTGCAGAATTTTCATATTCATAGGCAATTTTATCTATCCCTCCTCCATAATACTCATGATTACCAAAAACAGCGTAAACTCCATATTTAGAATGTATTTTTTTAAATTCCACACCCATTCCTTGGTCTATAAAAGGCTGTATATAATCATCAATAATATCTCCTGCTAGTATTACTATATCTGGATTTAATTTATTTATTTCAATTACCATCTTTGAAAGGCGCTGTTTATCCACAATATCACCAAGGTGCAAATCAGAAAGCATTACAATATTTAAGTTTTTTAAGTTTCCTGCATCCTTATTAATTTTTATTGAATATTTTGTTGTTTTCAAATTTGTTGCATTGTAGGTTCCGTATACTAGCAAAATAGCTACAATTATAAGTGCGGAGGTGTTAGCTATAAAATATATATTTTGCAAGGTCTTAGCACCTATAAATTCAATGCTTTTAATACCTAGGATTAATTTTACAATATCTATTGCTCCTAGCAATATTATAAAATACAAAAATGCTGCAAGCCAGTATCCGCCTAAAATATTAAGAAATTTCTCAAAAGAATGAGGTACTTTATCTTTACTAAGTCTTGCTATTATAAAAGAAAATGCAATAAAAATAAACATAGCCCAATACAAATAAATACTAATTTTAGGAATGGCTGTATTTATAAATAGCCAACCTTTTTTACCAACATAAAGATTGGCGGCAATAAAAATTAATATCGAAAAAAATATTTGAAAATAAATCATTTTTTCATTTTTCCTCCAAACTTAGATACTCCGTTATCTACATAATATATATGTAGATATGGAAGGTACACCCACCTCATTAATACAAGTTTTTGTTCCTTTACTTACACCTGTTTTATCCACTTCATACTCATTAGCTAAAACCCTCCACTCATTAGAATCCGGTAAAACCACTTTTATTTTTTCACTATTAGAATTATGAATTATAATTAATTTACTATAATCATCTTTGAAAGCAGAAGTTAATTCGTAAGCCACCGAGTTAAAAGGAGTTTCTAGGAATATCAGGGATTTCCTTACTTGTTCAGTGTTGTCTAAGGTCATAACCTTTTGACTTTTTCTTAAAGAGATTAAACCCTTAACGTATTCATAAGTTTCCATGTATTCAGCTTTTCTACCCCACTGTATTTCATTAACAGAATCACCAGCGTTATAGCTATTATGATTTCCTTGTTTAGTCCTTAGTATTTCAGTTCCACCTTGAATAAAAGGCACTCCTTGGCTAGTAAGGATAATAGATAGTGCCAATCTACTCATTTTTTCTCTTTCTAACGGTGCGCTAGTAGGATTACTTTTTTCAAATTTATCATATAAGCATAAATTGTCATGTGAACTTACATAGTTTATTGCTTCTCCAGGCTCCTGCGTAAAATTACATATTTCATTGTTATATTTAATTCCACCAACAACCCCCTTCTTTATCTCTGCCTCTAGTCCACCTCTACCATTTACAAAACCTGCCCAACTGCCATCATTATCTCCCCTTATTGCATTTCTCATATCATCATTAAATAATGATACTTGCATACCCTTTTGACTGCCTTTCCTCATTTGTTTGGAAGGCTCTAATGCTGATTGTCCACCTGTCCATGGTTCACCGTAGATAATAATGTTTGGGTTAATAATTTTTGCTTGTCTGGTTACTTCTTTCATTGTATCGATATCATGTAGAGCCATTAAATCAAATCTAAACCCATCTATTTTGTACTCCTGAGCCCAAAACACAATACTATCTAGTATAAATTTACGTGTCATTGGTTTTTCAGAAGCTATTTCATTCCCACAACCTGAACCATTAGTATAGTTGCCGTTCTCATCCCTTCTATAATAATATCCTGGAACCAAGATGTCCATTGGTGAATTTTCAATAGTAACAGAGTGATTATAGACAACATCCATAATTACATTGATACCATTTTCATGTAGTGTTTGAATCAGAGTCTTAAACTCTCTTATTCTTACAGTGCCATCTTTTGAATCTGTTGCATAAGAACCCTCAGGAACATTGTATAGATAAGGATCATATCCCCAATTATATCCACCCACAGTTTCATCCACACTTGCGAAATCATAAACAGGCAATAAGTGAACATGAGTTATTCCTAAATCTTTAAGATGATCCAGGCCCGTAACAACCCCTTTAGATGTTTTGGTCCCTTTCTCAGCAAAAGCCAAATATTTCCCTTTATGTTCAATCCCTGAGTCCATTGATACTGAAAAATCTCTAATATGAAGTTCATAAATTACTGCCTCAGTTCTATTAATTGGTAAAGGTCTTTGGTGGGTTTCCCAATTTTCGGGATTAATTGAATTGAAATCAACTATCATACCCTTCTCTCCATTAGCACTGGCACCTTTAGTATAGATATCCGGTGTTTCTTTTTCAACGCCATCATTTGTTACTAAATAATTATAATATTTATTTTTAAAATCACCCTGAAGTTTAAGCTCCCAAACGCCATTTTGACCTTTTGCCATGGCGTGTTTTTGTTTTAGGTCATCACTAAAAGTTTCATACACAACTACTGAAATTTCTTCTACAGTTGGTGCCCAAACTTTAAATGTTGTATAATGAGTAGTATAAACTGCACCTAAATCATTTCTATCATAGGTGAATTCGTTATTTTCTAATACTTCATCCATTATCTAATCTCTCTCCTTAACAATAGTAAAAAGTATAGCAATAGCTATAGCTATTTTCTTTATAATATGTATGCATATCAAAAAAAAACCCTAGAAATCTAGAGTTATTTAGTTGAATTTCTTTCAACTAATTTTGTATCAATAATATAATTAGTTATATACTCTTTCTCATTTTCCAATTTGTTTATTAATAGCTTAACTGCAAAATAACCTAATTCTTCGGAATTAATATCCACTGAAGATAGTGTAGGATTCCTGTAGGCAGTTAATGGCGTGTTATTAAACCCAACAATTGAAATATGATTTTGCGACATTTCACCTATAGCTTTTGATGCACCAAATGCAATTAAATCGTCAGTGGTTACAACTGCTGTAGGGCTGGATTTTTCCAAAATTCGTTTCATAGCATCATACCCACTATCTTCTGTAAACTCTGCTACTTGTATCATATTTTCATCTATTTTTACGCCAATATTTTCCATAGCCTTTTTATATCCTTCTAACCTATTAATAGTTACATTTAGCGTAGACGGACCGCCTATAAATGCAATTTTTCTCTCGCCCTTTTGTATAAGATAATTAACAACACTATACATGGCGTGGAAATTATCATTATCAACCCATAAAATTCCTTCTGTATCTTCTGGTTTTCCTATTACTACAAAAGGATAATCTGCTTCTTTTAAATAAGCAATGCATTTGTCGTTTTTTCTTACTACTGGTAAAATAATGCCATCGACTCTTCTACTATTCATTAAACTTGCTATATACTCTACTTCTTGATCTTCATCATTACTGTAAGTATACATAATATAATATCCTTTTTTTTGCGCATAATGGCTTATGCCTCTCATAATTTGAATGAAAAATGGATTAACAAACAAATCCTCATCTGTATTAGGTAAAATAAGTCCTATAGTCTTTGTTGTTTTACTAACTAGGCTCCTAGCTATAGCATTAGGATGATAATTCATTTCTTTCATTGCTTTATAAACCTTTTGTTTTGTTGCATCACTAATCTTAGGATTATCTGCAATTACTCTTGAAACTGTTGAAGGTGATACATTTGCAAGCTTTGCTACTTCTCTTATAGTTACCGACATGAAAACTTCACTTCCTAATTTATAAAAATATTCTATGTTAATTATATTATTAAATGTAATATTGTGCAAGGCTAGCTTGAATAAGTGATAGACATTATCTAAAATACATTAATAGGCTAGTTTCTTATAGCTGAAATACAATTATAGATAAGTGTTATGCCACTTAGTTATGCAACCGGTTGCAATTTGCTTAACATGATTATAATCTTTCAGTTTAACTTCTGTCAATACCATGTTATTTTACTTTTGTGACTTCTTCTACTTTACCTATATTTACTTTGTTACACCATTGAATTTGTTGAATGTATACTGTTTAAATATTCTAACCATAATGTTTACACTAATAAAAAATAATACAAATTATTTTGTGCAAACGCATTCACAAATGCATGATTTTATATTATTATATAACTATGGGGTTAACATATTATAAGTAAACACATTCATTAATATTAATATAGTAATTTTCACAGACATAAGGGAGGAAGCTATGCACAATATTAAAGCAATTATATTTGATCTAGATGGAGTATTAGTTAATACCGCCAAATATCATTACTTAGCATGGAAGAGACTTGCGCAGGAACTAAGCATTGAGTTTTCACTGCAAGACAATGAGAGATTAAAAGGTGTAAGCAGAATGCAGTCACTGGATATCATATTAGAGATAGGAAATACTACTTTAGACTATGATACAAAAATTGAACTAGCCCAAAAGAAGAATATTTGGTACGTAGAGTATATTTCTGAATTAACTCCAAAGGATATTCTACCTGGGGTTATTGACTTTTTAGAAAGCCTTAAAGTAGATAGCATAAAAATTGCATTAGGTTCTGCAAGTAAGAATTCTATGCTTATTCTTGATAAGTTAAATTTAACGAATTATTTTGATGCGATAATTGATGGTACAAAAGTATCCAAAGCAAAGCCTGACCCTGAAGTTTTTTTAAAAGGTGCCGAGGCTCTTAATGTATTGCCTAGTGAATGTATTGTCTTTGAAGATGCGCAGGCCGGAGTGGAAGCTGCCATTAATGCAGGTATGTATTGCATTGGAATAGGCTCTAAAAATATATTAAAGAAAGCTCATTTAGTCCTATCAGGATTTTCTGATATGACTTTTGATAAATTAAAACTATAATGGGCTAAACAATTGATAATTGTTTAGTGCCACAGAGAAATACTAAGAGGATAAACAATTGATAATTGTTTAGTGCCAAGAGAATAACTAGGAGGCCTTTTGATGAAACACTATTATAAATTAGACGAATGGAATATTATTGAGCAAGGCTTTAATGCAGATAATAATGAAATATCTGAAAGCATATTCAGCTTAGGCAATGGATATATGGGACAAAGATCAAATTTTGAAGAGGAATACAGTGGTGCATCTCTTCAAGGAAATTATATAGCTGGGGTTTATTTTCCTGATAAAACTAGGGTTGGTTGGTGGAAAAACGGCTATCCAGAATATTTTGCTAAGGTTTTAAATTCAACAAATTGGATTGGTATAAACATTAAAATTAATGATATTTCACTAGATCTTGCTAAGTGCAGCGTAAAAGAATTTGAGAGAGTTTTAAATATGAAGCAAGGATATTTACAAAGAAGTTTTGTGGCTGTGCTTTCAAACGGTAATGAGATTAGAGTAAAGGCTAAAAGATTTATAAGTATGTCACGGGGAGAAATAGGTGCAATAAAGTATTCTATAGTGCCATTAAATTTTAAAGGCAAACTAGAGATTACACCTTATCTTGATGGCGATGTTGTGAATTCTGATTCCAACTATGATGAGAAGTTTTGGGATGAGATTTCTAGTGAAGTTAAACCTTATGAAGGATATATTCTACTCAAAACCAAGAAATTAGATTTTCACATCTGTACGTATATGACTTATGAATTAACTAAAAACGATGAAATAATTAAACCTATTATCGAATTTAAGCAAAGCGAAAAATATATTTCTAATACTGTATTAGTCAATTGCAATGAAAATGATGAAGTTGTAATATATAAATATGTTGCAAATACCTCCTCAAGATATTATGAAAAAGAAGATTTAATTGAGATAACTAAAGAACTTTCTAACAAAGCTAAAGTGGACGGCTTTGAAACATTACTAAAAGAACAAGCTGATGCTTGGGAAGAAAAGTGGCAGGAGAGCGATATAGTTATTGAAGGTGATGTGTCAGCACAACAAGGTATTAGATTCAATATATTCCAATTAAACCAAACCTATACTGGAGAAGATTATAGGCTAAATATAGGACCAAAAGGTTTCACTGGTGAAAAATATGGCGGGAGCACTTACTGGGATACCGAAGCTTATTGCATCCCCTTCTACTTAAGTACTTCGCAGGAAAGAGTATCAAGGAACCTTTTATTATATAGATACAAACAGTTAGACAAAGCAATAGAAAATGCTGAGAAATTAGGTTTTACAAATGGAGCAGCCCTTTATCCAATGGTAACAATGAATGGTGAGGAATGCCATAATGAGTGGGAAATAACCTTTGAGGAAATACACAGAAATGGAGCCATAGCTTATGCTAATTATAATTATGTGAATTATACTGGAGATAAGTCTTGTTTTGGCGAATTTAGTCTTGAGGTGCTTACTGCTATATCAAGATTTTGGGCTCAAAGAGCTACTTTCTCACAAAATAAAAGTAAGTATGTGATTTTAGGTGTTACTGGGCCTAATGAATACGAAAACAATGTAAATAATAATTGGTATACTAATAAAATTGCCTGTTGGACGCTGCAGTACACACTTGAGGTTATAAAATACCTAAGTGAAAATGAACCTGAAAGATTGAGCGTAATTAAAGAAAAGCTTAATTTTGTAGACCAAGAAATGATCACTTGGAAGAATATCATAGAAAATATGTACTATCCTTGTAATGCAGAACTTGGAATTTTCCTTCAACAAGATGACTATATGGACAAAGAGCAGATATTGGTTAGTGAATTAGATAAGAAACATCTACCAATAAATCAAAACTGGTCATGGGATAGAATACTACGCTCTTGCTTTATAAAACAAGCGGATGTACTTCAAGGGATTTACTTATTTGAACAGGAATATGATATTGATACAATTAAAAGAAATTTTGATTTCTATGAACCTAGAACTGTACATGAGTCTTCCTTGTCCCCTTGCATCCATACTATACTAGCTGCAAAAATCGGAAATTATGATAAAGCTTATGAAATGTATTTAAGGACCTCTAGACTTGATCTTGACAATTATAACAACGACACAGAAGACGGTTGTCACTCTACTAGTATGGCAGGAACATGGATGGCAGTAGTTCATGGTTTTGGTGGTTTGCGTGTTATAGATAATAAATTAATTTTAAATCCATTTATCCCTAAACACTGGCTATCATGCTCTTTTAAAATAACCTTCAGAAGTGCACTTTTAAACATTAAATTTAATGATAGCATTCTTCAAATACAAAATGAGAGTGACATAGAAGTGAACTTATCAGTTTATAACAGTGATTATAGTTTAACTGGAAATGCTTTATTAGAAATTCCAATACAATAAACCAAGGACATTTAAAATTAACCAAATGTCTCAGCACTTATTTTCAGTGCTGAGGCTTATTTCTGTTTACTCATGTCACTTATTTTGTTAAGATTAAATAGGTTAAATTATAATTAATTTAATGGAACAAAAGAAAAATTGAAAAACGGAGGATAGTTATGAATTTTAATAATAAAAAAATTAAAGCAATAGCAGATAGAATTATGAATAGAGCAGTTAAAAGCGGCTTTAAGAAGGATGATATAGAAGATTTTTATATAGAATCATTATTAAAACAAACCACCTCACCTAGAACTCGCGATTTTATTGAACTGTCCTATTATAAGGGAATATTTAAAGGGTTTCAGTATTCTGAGACATTAATTAATTCAAATATAGTGCAAATCAATAATAACACTTATGCTGATGAACTTCAAAAGCAAAATGCTAGTCTAATTAAAAGGCTAGAAGATCTCAACGATGTGGTTTTTAAAATCAAAGAACCTCCGCAAAATACAGGCAAAATAATTCAAGATGGGAGAAGCTTTGTTTCTTATAGGAACAAATTTATAAATAACATTAAGGAAGCAATAAAAATGGCATCAGATAATAAGAATTATTTAGATAATAAGAATTATTTAGATAAAAAATAATTATTTTATTTTGTTCATATCTAAGAAATACTTATAAACTTTCATCATATAATATAGTAATATAATTATAAAGAAGATGATATTATGGATAGAAATGGTAATTATTATATTCAATTAAATAGCAAAGTAGAAAAAATGCTTAGAACATCAGAGTTTTTAGGGTCTGGTCATAATGGAATAGTATATTCCCTTCCCAACCAAAGAATAATCAAAATTTTCAAAGATAAAAGAATTTGTGGTAAGGAATATAATATTTTCGCAAAAACTAAAAGGAGCAAATATTTTCCTAATGTTTACGAACATGGTGATTACTACATTGTGCGAGATTATGCAAGTGGCGAGCGGCTAGACAAATATATAAAGAAACATGGCATTAATAAAGAAATCTCACATAACCTAATAGAACTTATTGAAGAATTCAAGAGGCTAAATTTTAAGAGACTAGATATTAGGTGTAAAGACTTATACTTAAAAGAAGATCTTTCGATTACAGTAATCGATCCTAAAAATAATTATTCAAAGAGGGTAATTTACCCCAGGCATCTAATGAAAGGCCTAAACAATTTAGGTGTACTAGATGAATTTTTATTAGTAGTTAGAGCTGAAAGCTCTGAAATTTATGAATTATGGAATTTTAACTTCAAACAGTATTTAGAGAAAACCATAAAATGAATCATAATCATTTAAAACAGTATAAGAGGCTGCAATTCACAAAAATTGAAGCCTCTTACCATTGGGTTATTATAACACCTTTAACTCTCTTAGCTCATCTAAAAATTGTTGAAAGTTTAACACCCTTGAAGTATCTAATATGATTTTTGCACTTCGGAGCATTTTTTTATCTTCAGTAACAAGGGTATAGCCCTTATTCCTTTCGCAAATATCAATTAGGCTATAATCATTTATAGAGATTTTATCTCCATTAATAAAATATATACTTTCATTCTTCTCATATTTAATAAAATGACTCCCTATGAAACCTTGAGTAAAAGTAGGACTATTATTAGTAATAATATGTCCTAATAGTTTTAGAAATTTATTTGAGAGTACAAAGTCTTCGTTGAATTTCGCATATTCTTTTACAGATAACTCTCCAGCTATATCCTCAGAAATTTTAAAATCAACTGATTCAATATTTTCTATAGTATCTAGTAATGTAGGATATTTATTCCACACTTGTATAACTATATTAGTATCCAATAAATATTCTTTACAAATCATTTTCTTATCTCCTTTTAGAAATAAATCTATATTAGATTTTCAATAAAAAGACATCTGCAATGTAAGCTTAACTTTATATTTTCTACTGGTTAAATTTAGAATACAATCAGCGTACACTTTAATCACCTACTACTATTAGTTTTATTAATATTATATTCACCAATAAATAAATGGTTAACTATTATTAATTTTCTTGCTTGTTTCACCTTGATAAATCTAGATAATGGCACTATAATTTAGATATTAGTATATGATTTCTTAAAAGTTAATTCGTTATGTGAAATTCATAAATTAATTTTATAATAATTAAATCAAAAATAAGAAGGAGGACATAGCTGCTTGCAGCTAATAAATATAATTATGGAATTACATGTATTTTTAAAAGGTAGTAAACAGGCTGTTATTTATAAAGGCGATAGAATTGATGTTTTAGATTTTGAGATGAATAAAGTTAAATATAAACAAATTAGATATTTTAGGAAGGGTTTCAGTAAAAGTGAACTAGTAGAAGAAGAGAGTATAAATAAAATAGTTAAAATGGAATTATAATAAATACCTACATCCATATTATGGATGTAGGTATTTATTATAATTTTTATTTTCTTTTTTTCATCTTTGCTTTGTTTTTGTTATCTTGCCTATTTCCAAAATTCGTCTTATTTTCAGTTGTCGTAGGCTTATTTTTTCTTTTGTGGTTTTTATCTATAGGCTTATCTTTAATTGTATTTTTTTCGTTTCGTCCTTTATCTTTGCTCTTTTGTTGACCTTGTTTATTGCTCGTGGTACTTAAATGTTCTTTATTTTTTTGTCCACGTGGTTTTATTAAACATTTAGGTCCGTAACCAATAAGATCTTCTCTATTTGCTTCAATTAATGCAGAATATACCAAATCATATTTCATAGGATCTTTATATTGGAGTAATGCCCTTTGCATGGCTTTTTCATGCTTGGTTTTAGGTATATGAACTTCATCAAGGGTGTTTGGATCAATTCCTGTATAAAACATTGTTGTTGATGGTGTTCCTGGCGTTGGATAGAAATCTTGAACTTGTTCAGGTTGATAGTTAGTATCCCTAAGGTATTCTGCCAGTTCTACTGCTGAACTTATGCTGCATCCTGGGTGGCTAGACATTAAATAAGGAATAAGATATTGTTTTTTTTCTATTTTCTCAGTAGCCTTATAAAACTTTTCCCTGAATTTATCATAAGTTTTGCCCGCTGGCTTGCCCATAAATTTTAAGACTTTATGAGAAACATGCTCTGGTGCGACCTTTAGTTGCCCACTGACATGATGCTTAATAAGTTCATTAAAAAAGGTTTCATTTTTGTCTGCCATAATATAATCATAACGTAGACCTGAACGTATAAAAACTTTTTTAATATCTGGCAATTCTCGAAGTTTCCTAAGCAAATTTAAATATTCCATATGATCAACATTTAAACTTTTACAGGGAGCAGGATGCAAGCATTGTTTATCTCTGCAAGCACCTACTTTTAATTGTTTAGCACATGCAGGTTGTCTAAAATTAGCAGTAGGTCCTCCTACATCATGAATATATCCTTTAAAACCCTTTAATTTTGTAATTTCTATGGCTTCATCTATTAGTGAATTTTCACTCCTACTTTGCACAATTCTACCTTGATGAAAAGTTATGGCGCAGAAAGCACAGCTACCAAAACACCCTCTTGAACTAACTAAACTGAACTGAACTTCCTCTATAGCTGGAATTCCACCCATCTTTTCATACATAGGATGATAACTTCTTTGATAAGGCAAGCCATAAACAACATCTAATTCTTCTCTAGTAAGTGGCATTTCTGGTTTGTTTTGCACAAGATACTTATTAGTATGCTTTTGTACTATAACTCCACCACGAATTGGGTCTTGTTCATCATATTGTATTTTAAAAGCCTGTGCATATTTTTTCATATCATTGCAGACTTCCTTATAGGATGCTATTTCAACGTGGTCACCAATATTTTCTATGTTCTCTGTTACATAACATGTTCCAAGCTCCTGTGTAATTTCTTTTATATCTATACCTTCATTTAACTTATTTGCAATGTTAACAACTTGTTTTTCACCCATGCCAAATATTAGTAGATCTGCCCCACTATCGATTAGCATTGACTTTCTTACCTTATCACTCCAATAATCATAGTGTGCAAATCGCCTTAAACTTGCCTCTATTCCTCCAATAATAAGAGGAATACCTTTATATGCTTCCCTTATTTTATTGCAGTAAACTATAGTTGCTCTGTCAGGACGAAGACCCATCTGTGCACCGGGAGAATACAAATCTTTTTCTCTTATTTTTTTACTCACTGTATAATGATTAACCATAGAATCCATATTACCAGCATTAACCAGGAATCCTAGCCTTGGCTTGCCCAGCTTCTTAAAATCTTCTGTATCTTTCCATTCAGGTTGAGCTATTATTCCAACTTTATAGCCTTCATTTTCAAGAACCCTTGAAATAATTGCCGTTCCAAAACTATGATGATCTACATATGCATCTCCTGTAACTATAATAAAATCTAATTCAGTCCAACCTCTATCTAAAATATCACTTTTACTAATAGGTAAATATTTATTATCTTTAATTACTTCCACCTTCTTTTGCTTTAATCGTAACTCCCAATATGTAATTCAAAATACAATTATAGCATTCTTTACGCTTAAATTCTTTGAAATTATTAAATTTGAAAAAATTTCGTATTTTGTTTCTATTTATTCATGAATTTCAATTTTTATCGGAAAGTAAGTTGGTAAATTCCGTTACGCATAATGGTTTACTATAATAATATCCTTGTGCCTGATCACAACCCCTTTGTATTAAAAATCTTTCTTGTGCTTTGGTCTCTACGCCTTCCGCAATAATCTTAAGACCAAAGTTTTTACCGATTTCAATTATAGAAGTGGCTAGTGATCCATTGTCAATACTTGGTATATCCTTTATAAATGATCTATCAATTTTTAATTTGTCTATAGGGAGTTCTTTTATATAGCTTAGGCAAGAATATCCTGTTCCAAAATCATCCACGGCTACCTTCACAGATCTTCCTCTTAGTTCTTTCAAAGTATGAATTACTTTTTCCATGTCATTAATAAACATACCTTCAGTAACTTCAACTTCTAAATTTTTCGCTGGAAGCCCTGTTTCTAACAAAATATCTTTTACTATCGCAAATAAATCTGTTGTGGTAAATTGTAATGGTGAAACATTTACAGCAATACACAAATTATCATAGCCCATGTTATGCCATTTTTTAGTCTGTCTGCAAGCATTATAAATGACCCATTGACCTATTTCTTGAATTAAACCAAACTCCTCTGCTAAGGGTATAAATTCATCTGGAGTTATGGGTCCTAGAACCTTGCTATTCCATCTAAGTAGTGCCTCCATGCCAATGATTTTCTTAGTCCTGAAATTTATTTGTGGTTGATAATGCAATTCCAATTCGTTATTATATAGCGCATGTCTTAGTTCATATACCATATTCATTCGCTTTTGAGACATATTATTTAATTCTTCGTCATAAAATTTATATTCTCCCCTTTGCTTTTCTTTTGCACGATTTAGTGCAATAGACGCAAATTTTAACAATGAATTTGAATTATCACTATTTCTTGGGTAGGTGCTTATGCCCATACTCGCAGTTGTAAATATTTCTTTATCTTTTATAAAAATAGGGGTTTTAAATACATCTAAAATATGTTCTGCCTCTGTAATCATTTTTTCAGGCTCTTCAGTGTTATGATACAAAATCACAAATTCGTCACCTGTTATTTTAAATATTGCTCTTGCATTTTTTATACCCTTTAGACGAGCTGAAATAACTTTCAAAACTTCATTTCCACCCTGTCTTCCAATGTCTTCATTTATTTTTCTGAAATCATCAATACCTATTATAATTACGGTTATACTGTCATATAACTTAATATATTCCTCTAGGTCCCTTTCTAAAACATTCTGATTTGGTAAATTTGTTATGGTGTCATAACTTTCTAAATGTTTAATAATTCGCTCTTTATCAATTCTATCCTCTATCTCATTCTTCAGTACCCCATTCTGCTCTTTTAAACGCTGAAAGGTTGTTCTAATTTCAAAAAGCATTTTTTCAATAGTTTCAGCAAGTCTTCCAAATTCATCATGAGACCTTACATCTAATTTCACTTCATAATTCCCATTCTGTATCTCTAAAGCAGCATATTCTAATTTCCTTAAATTACTTGTCATCTTACTAAATAAAAAATAAATAGCCACGCCCAGAAATAAAATAATACTTATAGATACTTTAGCTTGATTAATAAGTATCTGTTTTTTAGTTCCGCTTATTTGCTCGCGTACATTATTATATGTTCCAAACAATTCTAGCTTAGGAACTAAAAACCCTAAGGTCCATGTATCCTTTGAAAAAGAATTCCCCTTGCTCCAGGTATTAAAGGAACTTAAATTTTGTTGAAAAAGAATATACTTTTCCCCATTTATAGCTAATTCAGTTTGCTCAATTTCCATAGTAGTAGGTAATTTAATTTTTTTTACTGACTCATATTTACTGTCCTTAAAAAATCTTTGCATCGAATCATATTCTGCGCTAGAGGCTGGCTTTAAGGTGGAATCTATCATTGTTTTTAGTCCTAATACTTTTTCTCCATTTTCATTTACTGCAAATATGTTTCCATTAGAGTGGCTTAAGTATGCGAATCCACTACTCGCAAGTTTTAAATTTCTTGTATAATTTATTATTTCATCTAATTCAATATCTAAGCCAATAGTCCCTTTAAATGTGTCTCTTTGCTTATTCCAAAGTGGTAGACTTAGGGTCATTATTACTTTTCCTGTAGATCCATCCACATAAGGTGGCTTAATTATAGCTAATGCTTCAGGGTTTTTCTTATATTTCTCTCCATTTTTCATTAGTTTTTCAAAATCTTCAACTAGTCCCGGGCTAAATGCTTGTAAAATAGGAGTGTCCTTAATAGCTGGATATATTTTATCAAACCCATTGCCTATATCATTCCATGGAGCACTTCTTATAAATTCTTGTCCCTTTGCACCTTGATAATATACAGCTACTTTTTTTTCGCCATATTTATAAATAGAGGGTAAAATCAAATCTAGAATTGCTGATCTATCAATTTCCCTTTGAACTTCAGGCTTTATTTTCATGCTTCTATCCAAAAGATATCTTTCAATGTACAAAACTGTAGGCTCATTATCGGTATTTTGATACCATCCTCCGTTGAAACTTATATTATCCTTAAAAAATGGCAATGTATTTGCAGTGCTAATTAGAGGTTTGAATTGCTCTTCATTGTCTAAGAACTTTTGATAAATTTCTGCGGTAACAGCTTGCTCGGCAAAAAATTGATTCATTTTCGTTTCTATAAGTTGCGAGGTAATTGTTATATAGTTGTTTAAATATTCCTCATTTAAGGATACTATTCCTGTATTTATCTCTTGTGAGGCGCCATTGTACAATTTGTTAATTCCTGAATATGACACATAGACTGTTAATAGTAAGGCTAGACACACACTGAAAATGGAAATCAAGTAAATTTTCAAAGGAAATTTACTTAATAATGTCTTATTTATTTTAACAATCACTTTTTTAAATAGTGAACTTAACTTCACAGTGTGTCACATCCTTTATATAAAAATTATAAGATATTTTGACTAATAAGAAAAAAACATACATATATATATTACTATATACATATGTATGTCTTTTTTCAATAGAAAATTAATAAAAAATTAATGAAAAATTCATAATGAATAAAAAATATAATTTGTTTTTATGTTTTTCCATATAAGCTGAGTTTCAGATTTATATTGGTTGATTTTATTTAATAACATTTTTCATGAATTTACATATAATAAAATTATAATGAAATTTTATTATAATTTTACATGTTTGAATCAGGGTTTCCCTTCTTTTAAATAATTAATGAGGAGAAAATTTATTATGAAATTAATTAGTAATATGAACAATGAAAATATGGAATGGTGTGAAGAAGAAGCCGCAACTAGTAACGGTGGCAATATTCAGCAAGATTTTGAAATAAATATCCATAATGGAAAAGGCTTTTATGAAACGGGGGTCAACAATACTTTTTGGTCAACGTTAATTATTACAGCTAAAATCTTTCAGCCTCAAAATGGAGTTTGGACAATTATAATTAAAGATAAAGCCAACAAAAATTTAATAGTTTACCAAAATCATCATATGTTACATGATAATGAGATTTCATTTAGTTATAAAACAGGCTTAAAAGTAAATTTTTTAATTGAAGCTACTTGGACGCAGCCTAAAGACACAATTCTAAGTGGGGAATTATTCATTAAATACTAGTTTAACTGTATCTCAATACAAGTTATGATTTAATTGAATTCTGTAATTTATTATAATATAATGAATTGAGTTAGTATAAAGGGGGATATAAGGTTTATGGACAGTGAAAAAAAACACAATGATGATGGGGTAGTTAAAAAACAAAAGATTAAAAAAAAAATTTCAAGCTTACTGAATAAGTTTAATAACGATAGGGATTTTAAATTATTTTTAATAGTAGGACTATTTACTGGAATCGCAAGTGGAATAAACTCAACCGTATTTAATAACTTTTTAAGCGATACATATAAATTAACTGCGACTGCTAGAGGTATTGTAGAATTTCCTCGTGAACTTCCAGGTGTTCTAATAGTAGTAGTACTCGGAATACTCGCATTCCTTGGGGACATAAGAATAGCAATAGTTGGAATGATATTTGCTGCACTAGGAATGCTTGGCCTTGGTTTATTTTCTCCCTCTTTTGCCACTATGCTTTTGTGGATGATGTTACTTAGCCTAGGCACACATATTTTTATGCCACTATCTGCTGGTATAGGCATGAATCTTTCTGAAAATGGAAATTATGGTGCAAGACTCGGAAGATATAGTGCATATAACCTAATTGCTACTATTGTTGGTTATGCAATTGTATGGTTTGGATTTGAATATTTTAGACTCACATATCAAATAGCCTTTGTGCTAGCATCAGTTTTTTACATTTTCGCAGCATTTTTTCTTGGTCTAATGAAATCTAAAAAACCTAAGAAAAAAAAGGTAACCCTTGTTTTCAAGAAAAAATATACTCTATATTATTGTCTTAGTGTAGTTAATGGGGCAAGAAAGCAGATTTTTTTAACCTTTGCCCCTTGGGTGCTTATCCAAGAGTACCAGGTTGATCCTCCTACTTTCGCTAAACTAGGATTGATAATTGCTATATTAAGCATTTTTACAAGAACCATTGTTGGCAATGCTATAGACAAAAAAGGTGAAAGATTTGTGCTTTCACTAGAAGCTATAGTTCTTATAGTAATTTGTCTGGGTTATTCTTTTGCAGCTGATTTAGTTCCAACAAATATTGCAGTGGTTATTATTGCTGGGTGTTACGTTATTGATAATTCACTAAGCGTAGTAGAAATGGCAAGATCTACTTATGTAAAAAAGATTGCTATATGCCCAGAAGACGTTATCCCTACTCTATCTGCCGGCACGAGTTTTGATCATGTAATTGCTATGTCAATACCTTTTGTAGGTGGTATATTATGGACAACTATGGGATATCAATATGTTTTCATTGTTGCTGCATTCATTGCCGCTATCAATTTGGTATTGTCTTTAAAAATAAAAATAAATTGATTAAAAAAACCATTAAATCTTCTGATTTAATGGTTTTTTTAATAGAAACTTTGAAAAAATGAGTATATTAAACTTGTTCATTAACTTTTCCTAATAACACAAAAAAATCTTCTTCGTTTTTTCGTTCTAAATATGTGTCTATAAGTGCCTGAGTAGACATTTTACCTAGGCCTTTATATCCATTATCTAATATGTCAGTTAAAACATTCATAAAATAATCTTTGCTTTTATCTATATCCTTAAGCATTTTGTAGGATATATCCTGTATTAATTCTTCTTTTATACACTCTCGTAGTTTCTCTGTATATTCCTTCATAAATATTTGTGTTTCTTCAGGGTATGCAGAAAAATCTCCCGACATTATATCTTGAATATTCATTATGGACACTCCTTAGCACTTTCTGTTTTTGAAACAAATTCTTATTATAAAACAGATATTATTTAATTTTTAATAGGAGCTTGTTTTACTATAATAATTCCTAGTAATCCAGGTCCTGTATGAACTCCTGCTACTGGACTTATTTCTCCAAAGGATAATCTTGTTATGTTTGGAAGAGCAGCAATCATTTCAGAAAAGGGCTTTACTTCTTCATAAGCTCCACCATGCATGACCCAAATTTTACAAGGAGTAGTTTCAAGAGCTTCTCTTGCTATATCTACAAGCTTGCTTATGGCTTTCTTTTTCCCCTTTGCCTTTGCATAAGTATAGTAGACACCATCACTATTAATTGAAATTATAGGTTTTATATTTAATATTTCACCTATAGTACCAGAAACTTTTCCTATTCTACCGCCCTTGATTAGATATTTAAGTGTATCCACTGCGTAGTAAACAGTGACTCTGCTTTGTATTTCAGGAAGAGCTCCTACAATTTGCTCAAAACTTTTCCCTGACTTTAGCATTTCCCCACATTCTTCAACAATGGCTGCTTCACCAATGGTTAGTGATTTAGAATCAAAAACACAGGTTTCTATAGATGGGTGATTTTCACTTACCAATCTCAATGTATTATATGTTCCTGATAAATTTGCAGATATTATTATTGCAATGGCATGTGTATAACCTTCTGCTTCAAGCTTTAAATACATGTCTTCCATATCCTGCATTGAAGGTAATGAGGTTGAGGGTATTTCATATACAAAATTATCATAAACCTCTTTTGGGGTAATAGTTACTCTGTCAATATACTCTCTGTCTTTATATATAATTCTCAGAGGAAGTACTTTCAAATCGTATTTTTCAATCATTTCTTTATCAACATCTGAAGTACTGTCCGTAATAAGCGCAATCTTACTCATTTTAACTTCACCTTTCTACATTGAAAATTTTTAACTAGCTTTAAGGTACTAAATAAACTAGGTCAAAACACCTTAATCTAATCTTTCAACAATTTACTAGTTAACAATATTATATCCTTATATGCCTATAATTAAAACACTTTTATTACTACCACTTTCAGTATTTCTTTATAATTTTCTTGAAAAACCCATAGTAGCTCCCCGCTTTATATAGGACTTCTATGTTTTTCAATTATTATAATCCTTTCATTAATTTCCTCAATTAATTTTTAAGTATATTTATTTTCTATGATATTTATAATAAGCCATAATCTCTACATTTTCTCCAGTTTTATCATCAGTATAGCTCAAAATCGCTCCTTCTTGACTCAGTAATTCAGAGCATTGTAAATTTTCTATGGAATGTGTAAAAATAACTTTATTATCACACTTTATATTAAACTCGCCACTGTTAATATCTATTACACAGCTCTTTCCTATTATAGATTCACCATATTTATTTGGATCTCTAGTTGTTACGTACCTTACTTCAAAATTATTAATTCTCATAAGTCGTGCTTCATTTTCCTTTTTTTCTTTGAATTTTTTACTTTTAAAAAACATATCATCACCCTATCCTATGTATTAATTATATTATACAACAAAATAACCAGTAAACTGATTGTTTTTTTTGAGAATGCTTAACCACATAATTTTATACTCCTAAACATATACTTCTTATAGATATGAATCTAGTAAAAGCTTCACTTATAATTGCATTATCATAATATTCACACTATATAAAGTTATGAAAAGATATATAATAATATTAAGTTTCTAATATATTAATTGTGGAGGATTAAATAAAAATGGAAAATAACTTCATGAAAACCCAAAGGCGGATTGGTTATTCCTCTCTTAAGCAAACTCTCCCAAAGGTCTATGAGGATTTGGGATTTATGTGTGGTCTAGAGGTCCACCAACAACTAAAGACAGAAAAGAAACTCTTTTGCCACTGCAAGGCAGGTGTCTTTCAAAAGGAGGGACAATATGATGCAGAAATAATAAGACATATGAGGCCAACCTTAAGCGAAATGGGTGGATACGATGGCACAGCACTCATGGAATTCAAGACTAAAAAGAACATTGTTTATCGTATTGCCAATTTAACCACCTGCACCTATGATATTGATGATACTCCACCTTTTAAGATAAATCAGCAGGCTCTAGGAATTGCCTTAGAGGTTGCCTTGCTTCTTAAAACAAATATTGTGGGAGAGCTACACATCACACGTAAACAATACCTAGATGGAAGTATACCTGCTGGCTTCCAGCGTACAGGCATAGTTAGTATCGAGGGGCAGATTCCATTGAAAAATAAAATAGTTCGAATCATTCAACTAAGTATCGAAGAAGATTCCTGCCGTGAGATTTCAGACATAGGCCATGTTAGATCATATACTACTGATCGTTTGGGTATGCCCCTTATAGAAACAGTTACTTATCCTGATATGAAAACACCAGATGAAGCGGCTGAAGCTGCCAACTATATTCGCTTTCTCAACCGTAGTACTGGTAAAGTAAGGACAGGCATTGGTGCTGCTCGCGAGGATGTTAATGTTAGTATCCATGGTGGAACCCGGGTAGAAATAAAAGGTGTAGCTCATATAAGCTATATTCCTGAATTAGTTCACAATGAAGCTTTCCGACAAAAAAGTCTTCTAGAAATCCGTAATGATCTTATAGAAAGGATGCCAGACTTTGCTCATTGGAGAATTAGTCATGTAATCCTTAATGAGGACAGCCTTACGCCTGTATCTAGCAACATTAAATATGATTTTAATATACAACATAGCCTAGTTGCAGTTAACCTACCAGGTTTCAAAAACATTCTCTCATTTTTTACTGGACCTTGTCGAATGTTTTCTGATGAGATTTCTGACAGATTGAAGGTTATTGCCTGTATAGAAAAACCAAATATGACTCATTCCGAGGACTTTGGTTATGAAAATCAGAATATTAATTTTGAATATCTACGTAAATTACTTAATTCAAAAGTAAGTGATGCGCAGATTCTCTTCTGGGGTCCAAAAGAAGATATTAGCACAGCTTTAGATTCTATTGAAGAACGCTGCAAACTAGCCTTTATTGGAGTGCCAAATGAAACCCGTAAATCCTTTGCAAGTGGTACCACTATGTTTGAACGAGTACTACCAGGTGCCGATCGCATGTATCCTGACACAGATTCAGCACCCATTTCAATTAGTCAAGAGCTTATAGATATCGCCGGCATGGATTTGCCTATTGATGTTGTGGACCAGATTAAAAAGTTAAATAATTGGAATATACCTGCAGATACTTTTTTCTATATTCTCAGATATAATCTAGTTCCTCTTATACAAAGAATTTGCAATGATTTTAATATTGAGCCTAAATTTGTAGCCACTCTATTAGGGCATAAACTTAAATCACTGCAAGGAAGATTCAAAATAGATTTATCCTTTGATTTTGAAATAATATATAAGCTGTTTGAGTTCATAAAAGAGCAAGAAATAGAACGTGAGCTTATATACAAGATGCTTCCTGTTGTCTTTAAACAGCCTAAGATGGAAATGAATTATGTGTTAAAAGCTATATGTTTTTCTAAGTGTACACCTGATAGTATCCTATCGCTTATCCCAATTATGCATGAAAGATTTAAAAGGCTAAAAACTTCAAAGAATGTGGAAGCAGAACTTAATTGGATTATGAAAAATTTACAAGAGAAAGCCATTGGAAATATACCGCTCTCTGAGCTTGCAATGGCAATTCGCAAAGGAGGGCTAGATTAAATGAGCGACACCTTAAAAGGTTACAAGGGAAAGGCACTAGAGGTCTTAAAAAGCTTTAGCATGCGCATCTGGAGCGAAGCTACAATAACTACTACTAGAGGTGATTTTAAAGGAGTTTTACTTCCTCGTTCTGAAAATGATGATGATAGTCATATTGTAATAAAGCTTGCCACTGGCTATAACGTAGGAATAGCCGTTGATACCATACAAGATATGAGAGAATATAACTTTAAGGAGATACAATATAAAATTCCAGAAAGGGAATTTCCGATTTCGAAGAACAAACATAATATTAAGTTGCTAGGCACAGGAGGTACAATTGCCTCACGACTTGATTACAGAACTGGGGCAGTTATTCCAGCATTTTCTCCAGGAGAATTATATGGAGCCGTTCCTGAACTTGCAGATATATGTAACCTAAGCACTGAGAAGCTTTTCGCAGTTTTCTCTGAAAATATGGGACCACATGAATATAAAGTGTTAGCTGACGCTATTGGAGAAGAAATTAAAAAGGGGATCCACGGCATTATGATTGGACATGGCACTGATACTATGAGTCATACAGCTGCAGCACTGTCCTTTATGGTACAAAACTCCCCTATTCCAATTGTAATGGTTGGTTCTCAACGTTCTTCGGATAGGCCTTCTTCAGACGCAGCCCTAAATCTAATTCATGCCGCTAAAACCGCTACGGATTCAGACATTGCTGAGGTGATGGTGTGTATGTTTGGACCAACCTCTGATGAATACGGATTGCTCCACCGTGGTACAAGAGTTCGTAAGATGCACTCCTCCTACCGTTCAACTTTCCGTACCATTGGAGACATTCCACTGGCAATGGTAGATAGGCAAAAAATAACTCCCCTTAGGCAAGATTACAATCACCGTCGTAGTGACCGAAACGTAACTATAAATGCCGTATTTGAGGAGCGTGTATCCCTTTTGTACTATTATCCCAATATGAACCCAGATATAATCGATGCCATGGTTAATCTTGGTTATAAAGGAATTGTTATTGCAGGCACAGGTCTTGGCCATGTTAATAAACTGATATATCCCGCTATTAAGCGTGCTGTACTAAAGGGCGTTGCCATTTATATGACAGTGCAGACACTGTGGGGATATGTGAACATGTTCGTATACGATACAGGAAGGGACCTAATGACCATGGGAATGATACCTGCAGAAAATATGCTACCAGAAGTGGCCTACATAAAGCTAGGTTGGGCACTTGGACAAACTTCTGACTTGGCTAAAGTTAAGGACATTATGTTAACACCCATTTGTAGTGAGATTACTGAGCGAGAGCCTTACAATGGTTATCTGATTTACCAAGGAGGAATTCCTGAGGTAGAGGAATTCATTAAAAAATTTCATAAATAGTTTAAGTTTAAAGCATTTTGCATACTTTAACTAAATTTAGGTCATTATAATATTTAAATAGATTTACGATAAAATATGTGAAAGGTTGTGTTTTATATGGGATTTTTACGTTGGATAGGTGGAATAGTAGTATTCTTTTGGGCATTGGGGCTTATATTTAAAATTGGTGGCAGTATGATACATTTGTTACTTGTAGTAGCTGCAATAGTTTTTATCGTTGATATGATTTTCGGAAGAAGAAAAATCTCATAACCTATTACATCAACAGTAGATTATAATTAAAATAACCATTTACTTCAAAAATCAGAGCAAAGACTACCGTATTGTAAATATATGAGTTTATTGATATAATGTTCAAACATATATAATAAATAAATTTATATGTGAAAGGTAGTGTTGTGTATGGGTTTTTTACGTTGGATAGGTGGAATAGTTGTATTATTTTGGGTTTTGGGGCTTATATTTAAAATTGGTGGCAGTCTGATTAATACGTTACTTGTAGTAGCTGCAATAGTGTTTATAGTAGATAAGATTTCAGGAAAAAGAATAAGATAATAAACTATTATAGTAACAATACTTTTGATTAGATTTCACAATTTTTAAAAAAGACAAAAGGCTAAGGCTTTAATAAAAAAATGGAGTAAGTGTATTTAAGAAATACACTTACTCCATTATGATTTTGCCTTTTTAGCTATTCCAGTATATAAATGTTCTAGGTATTCTGTATTAACTTCATGGCTTTTTAACATCTCTATTCTGCTTTTAGCCTTATCTAAACTTTCCTTTGCTTCTTCAAAATCCTTTTGCTTTATACAGGAACTTGCATATTCTAATAAATAATCAACTTTTATAACTACTTGCGCTAAATCTTCTTTGTCCTCATTGACTAGCTTAATCAATAAAGAGTATATCTGCGCGGAACCCTTTGCCTTAAAATTATATAAAAGATCATTAGTTCTACTATTTTTTTTTGCCATATTTAATACCTCACTATATTGTGTCAATATCATAATTAAGATTATATATTAATTACAGGGTAAATAACAGTGGTATTTATTTCTCTATTAGCTGCATATATATATATGTCTTTTAAAGGTTCCTTTAGACACAGTACATCTATCATCTATTTGAAAACCAACAGAGGTTATTTGCTCTTCCATATCCTCAAAAGTAATGATCACCATTTTTTCCGCTATTCGACGGGTACTTTCCATAATAGCTAACTGCTCCTGGGTAGTAATTTGAGTAAATATTCCATAAGGAAGATCAACGATGGCCACATTAAATTTGTTTTGGATGTCATGCATGTCACCAATAGTTATTACATCTTCTTCATATCCAAAATATCGGAGATTTGTTTTGGCATTTTTACCTATGTAAGAGTTTATTTCATAACCTTTAATATTAATTCCCATTGAAATAGCTTCAATTAGTACAGTCCCAATGCCACAACAAGGGTCTACAACACTACAACCCAGATTAGTACCTACAGCTATATTAACAAGGGCCCTACAAACATTTACCTTTAGAGCATTAGAATAGGAAAAAGGTTTTTTATTATGAAATTGCCAGTCTGAGGTATTGCTTTCACATTCACCAAATACCCATATATTATCTACCTTTGTAATTCCAAAAGTAATTTCAGGATTTTTCATTTCAGCTTCCCCAAGTATATTAAAGCCCACTTCGAATTCAATGCTCCGCCCTTCATGAAAACCGGTTATTTCGTCCGTAGCATTGATGTACGCAACCTTATAATTTACGCTAGTCAATTTGTCCATAACAATTTGATCAATAATTTGTTTCATTGTTTGTCCACTATACATTATAGAAATGCACTTTTTTATAAAAGGACTTCTGGATGGATCCACATAAATATCAGAAAATAAGTGTTTTTCATGGAGTGTTTTATTAAAAAGACATTTTATTTCCATTTTGCATAGACTTTCTTCATCTTTTGAATAATTTGTTGTGTATAAATACTTGTTATCCTTTTGTACTAGCTGAAACATTAAAGCACACCTTCCTTTCTACAATATAAAAACCACCTTAATAAAGGTGGTACGTTATTTAAGTTTTTACTTGTAGTATCAGTATATCACAATACTTAGGGATTATTTAAACTTTTGAGGGAGTTGCTTATCAATTCCTTCCGAAATCACATCAGAAAGATCCAGCAATTGTTGTTCACCTTTATCTAGATTACGTTTATAGCTTTTAAAAAGCCATCAACTTTTTTTTCATATTCACCTTTATTCTTCCAATATGCTTCTGCGTGACCGGCACTGGGCGCAATATATATTTCTTTGTAGCCCTTCTTTACTGAGTACATTTGATTACACATAAAAGTAGGAACATAATCATCCTCTTCGCCATGAATAAACAATATTGGGATTTCAGTAGGTAGAGTAGTAATAGGTGAAACATCTTTGAATTCCCAGCCAACCCTAATTTTACTTATTATACTTGCTAATTTCACGAGTGGAATTTTTTTTATATTATAATCTTTTTCTAATCTATGTTTAAACAAATCTTGTGCATCAGAGTATCCACAGTCATCTATACAAAATCTAATTCGCGGGTCTATTGCAATATTTTGAAGAGCTATGCCAGCGCCCATGGACTCGCCATGCAAACCAACTATTATATCTTTTCCTAATTTATCAAATATCCAATCTGTGCATTTTTTTAAATCAAACTTCTCGTAATAACCAAATGAAGTATTTTTCCCACCACTTAAGCCATGATTTCTATGATCATAAATAAAGATTGAAAACCCTCTTTGCAAAAACATATCCATGTATTTAACAGAACCAAATAAACTCCAAGTTATTCCATGACATAATATTATTATTTTCTTTGAATCTTTATTCGGAAAGAAGAAACCATGAATTTTATAGCCATAATTCGAATCTAGATATACTTCTTGTTTTTCCAAGTTATTAAATTCCTCTACTTCTATTTTACCTTTTTCTACTTCAAAATCGTAGGTATAATTATACTTTGCAACTTTAGGAGCTATAATAATACTAGAAAAATGCCAGCCTACGATAATAACCATAATAACAGCAATAATAATTAAAATTGATATAAAAATCAATATTTTTACCATCTTAAAATCTCCCTTTCTAATCAGATATACATTCTTATTATAGACATGTCTCCAAATAAAGTAAATAAGAACAAAATGATATTGCGGACTCTTATTAACAACTTAAAAAGTCCTTATATTTACTATAAGGACTTTTTAAAAATATACAATATGTTGTAATACTAAGCTTTCTTTTTACCCCTCAGAAACAATATTATGTAAGTAACTCCACACAATATTAGTATAGTATAAATCCAAAAGGGTAAGGTTGTAAGTATATTCTCTGATCCATTATAAATTACAATAGAACTTAGTGCAGGGACTACTAATAAATCACCCTTAAACTGTTTTATAGTTTTAATTCCTGCTTTTTCACCATTCACCACAATATTCCAGGTGCTTTTCTTAGATAATTTAATTGTTACATCTTCTCTATTTGCATTGAAAGCTACTACGATGTCAGACCAAGTATCCATGTTAGCATTGTGAGCTATTTCATATGCTACAACGTTTTCCGGTACTGCTAAAAATTTTAAATTCTTCTTAATCATTTCCGCTGAAGTCATTCTAAAGGCAGGATGTGCCTTTCTTAACTTTATTAAACCTTTGAAATAATTAACAGTGTCAATATTTTTAGATTTTAATGACCAATCAATCTTATTAACAGTATCATTAGATTTGTAGGAATTGTTATTCCCACCTTTTGTTCTCAAAAATTCCTGTCCCGCTTGAAAGAATGGAATACCTTGTGAAGTAAGAACCATAGAATCTGCCATTTTGTGCATTTTCAATCTTATTTCATTATTATCCTTTGGGTTTGTTAAAAGAAGTTTATCCCATAGTGTATTATTATCGTGAGCTTCGGCATAAGTCACAGATTGAAGAGGTGCTATCTTGCCCCAAGTGTTTATATCACTTGAGTAATCTATTCCTCCAACTATTCCTTTTTTAATAGCTGCCTCACCATAAGCTTTACCATTCACAAAGCCCTTGGCTTTTGCATCGAATACACTACCTTTTATTCCGTCTCTAATAGTATCGTTAAAAAATGATATTTCAGGCATTTTACTGGCATTTTTTTGTGCTGCTTTTGTATCTTCTAAAAGAGTAGAACCCATATCCCAGCCTTCTCCAATAATGAGAATGGAAGGATCTAAACTACTTAATTTTTTTCTAACCTCATTCATTGTCTTTATATCAAGTAAACCCATAAGATCGAACCTAAATCCATCTATATTATATTCTTTTGCCCAATACATCACAGAATCCACAATGAATTTCCTTGCCATTACATTTTCGCTGGCAATGGTATTTCCAGAACCACTTTCATTTGCATCGGCTCCATCTTTATCGTATCTAAAATAATACCCAGGTACTATTTTATTAAAATTAGAATCATTACTGCTATACATATGATTGTAAACTACGTCCATATTTACCCTTAATCCATTGTCATGAAGAGATTGCACTGCTTGCTTTAATTCTTTAACTCTCGAAACCGGGTTGTATGGATCTGTTGAATAACTTCCTTCAGGTGCATTATAGTTTTTAGGATCGTAACCCCAGTTATATTGCTCCTTATTTGAGGTTTCATCCACACTAGCGTAATCAAATATTGGCATCAGCTCCACATGTGTTACTCCTAAATCCTTCATATAATCAACACCCGTCCGCTTACCATCAGTTCCCTTTGTTCCTTTTTCAGTAAAAGCTAAAAATTTGCCTTTATTCACCATACCGCTGTTTTTGTCTATAGAAAAGTCCCTAACATGTAGTTCGTATATAATAGCATCATTTAAATTTGTAAAACTAGGCCTTTCACCTGGCTTCCATATTTCAGGATTTGTTTCTTTTAAGTCTATTACTGCACCTTTGTCTCCATTCGCAGCCACAGAACGAGCATAAGGGTCCACAGCCTCAGTCCAAACTCCTCCAATATTAACTTTATATGTATAAAATACGCCCTTTTGCTCTCCATTTAAGTCAAAAGTCCATGTTCCCTTTTCAGCTGTTTTCATACTAGATTCAATGCCACTTTTATCATTCCACTTTTTATAGGTTACAAGCTTTACTTCTGTTGCTGTTGGCGCCCATACCCTAAAGCTTGTTTTACTTTTAGAATAAGTATTGCCTAAGTCATTACCTTCATAGTAAAACATTTTTTCAAAACTAGCACTTTTCATTACATCTCCAAACACAACTTCTTTTTCTGGGAAACCTAGCTTTGAGACCGTAATTTTTTGAGCTAGGTTCACATTTTCGCTAAGCTCTATTTTGGCAACTGTTGTAGTGCCAGTTGTTACTTCATCACTTGTTACTTTTTTTACAGTTAATATCTCACCATCTGACTTAACTGTAATGTCTTTGTTTCCTTCTGAAGTAAATGGAAATGCTGCGTTTGTTTCTATGCTTATGCTATTCATTTCATCTAATTTCGCAACTACAAATTCACCTGGTTTGTTTATTGGAGGTACAGGAACTTCTGGTAATTTGGCAGCTGCGGCTTTTGCTTCAGTTAGAGAATAGTATACTTTAGGGTCCCCTCCTTTAATCCAAATTTCAGCAATTCCATTATTGAATTGCTGAATAAATCTATCATCCACAGTGTCTTTCCTCCACTCGTCCGTGCGCACTATAAATCCTACTTTATTAAGGGCTCCATCAAATTCAGCTACGCAAACCTGTCCGAATTCGTCCTTTCCAGTAAAGTCAAACTTGCTTCCATCCTTCTTATCAGGCCACAACCACATATTCCATTTTAAATCACTGTTTGAGATTTTAGCATAATGAATAATTATCTTTGTTTTGCCATTTTGGGCAAAAGTTTGAACACTGGGCATTAATAAAAGCAATTCTGTAATAACTAAAACTGCTGCAAGAAAAATGCCCAATGCTTTACCTTTGTTAGTCCCTATCTTGAAATTCATAAATTTCCTCCTCTAAAAAAAATAAGATTATTGTGTTCTAATCTATATTTTTCTAGTTTCTCTAGTTTTGTAGTTTTCTAGTAAAGTATTCTACGTAAAAGTAAGAAACCCTTCATTCATTGCAAATTATTATATAAATGATTAAAATATCACCTGTGGCGCTGAAGTATCATTATAATCTTAAAGGTAGCAAATAACTTTAAATTAGTTACTTGCTACCTTTTTCAAATTACATCATATATATGCTTTTATTTATTGTCCCCTAGAGTTACCTCTTATGGCTTTCTTTGGTGTTGGTAACGGAGTTTTATTGTCACCTTTGGATTCTTGACCATTAGAAGACTTATTGTTACTTGATGGAAACGCCGGTTTATTTTTAGCCATTATACCACTCCCTACTAATTAATAATTTTAACTTTTAATTTATTATATAGTTACATGGATATATATACAAGCAATTTATTCATAGGCATTGCTTGAAACTAGGAATTAACTTGTCTTTCAGAGAATATCTTATTAATAATGTCTACTCTAGAACTACCTATTATATTAGATATTTTTAAAGATAAGTTTCCATCCTTATAAAGTCTATCCTCATTTGCATTAATTAATACATTTATCTTTTCTTTCAGCTTTTCATAGGTCATAACATCGTCTAAATAAAAATCTACCAAATCCTTTAAACATGCTGCGAAAGCCTTTGGGTCCTTATAAATTTTTCTCATAATGTACTCCTTACTATTAATTTAAATATTATTTCTTCTACTCTATTCTTATATTATATCCTATTATATTTAATATTTAAAGATATCTTTAATAAATAATCTTTCATTATTCATAGTATTAAGTATATGCTCTGTTCTGATCTTGTTTTTACAATACAAATATATATGTTTATATATTAACTAACCAAAGTTTCTTTCAATAATTTAATTATTTCTACCTCGGGAACGGGTTTGCATACAAGATAACCCTGAAACATATCACAATCATGTTTTTTTAAATAATTTAATTGATCCATTGTTTCAACACCCTCCCCGATAACACTTAATCCCAACTGTTTAGCTAAAAGAATTATGGTTCCTGCCATGCTTTTCACATCATCTTCGGACTTTATATCATAAATAAATGATTTATCTATTTTTATCATATTTATTGGTAGCTTCTTTAGATATGAAAGGGAAGAATATCCACAACCAAAATCATCCAAGGTTATTTTGCATTAATAATCACCCATTTGCCTATTTGTACAATACTCCCATTTTCTTCGGCCATACTTATAAATTTATCGGGAAAAATAAACCCATTTTCAGGGTGTATCCATCGAATCAGAGCTTCAAATCCCTGGATTTCTCCTTGCTTAACACCAATTATTGGCTGATAGTAAAGCACAAATTCATTGTTTTCTAAAGCTTTATGAATATTTTCTTGCATTTTAACTTTTTCCATTGCATTATCACCCATTGTTTTATTGTAAAAAGTATGAGTGTTTTTACCGGACTCCTTAGATTTATACATAGCTATATCAGCATTTTTTAAAAGTTCCTCATAACATGATCCATTGTCAGGATAAAAAACAATACCACTACTATAAGTAATACGAAAGATATTGCCGTTAATAAAAATAGGATTAGCTAAGGTCTCATGCAGCGTTTTAGAATAACTCTCTACTTCTTCCTTGTCTAGTGTATCTTTGATTAAAATAATGAATTCATCTCCCCCAAGCCTGAATGCCATCATATTATCATTTTGGATTTCACTCAACCTTTTCCCTACATACAGTAGGAGCTTATCTCCTGCTATATGACCATAAGAATCATTCACAAATTTAAAATTATCTAAATCCATGAAGAATAATGTAAATTTATTATTAATACTATCACATTTTTTAATTTCTTCTGTTACTACTTCACTCAACTTAACTCTGTTGGGAAGCCCTGTTACTGAATCATAGTAGGCTAAATTGTTTATTTTCTCCTGTTGTTCTTTTAGTTTAGTAATATTAGTAAAAGCTCCAAATACTGCAGTAGCCGCTCCATTTTCATCAAACTCACACTTAGTATTGGATCGTAACCATTTATAGCTTCCATCTTTAGACTTTACTCTGTATTCAAAAGATTCTACAGAAATTTTTTCTTTAATTTGTTTTTTAATACTTTTTTTCACCCTGACAATATCTTCTGGATGAACAATATCAAACCAAGCATTGAAAGGTTCCATTTCCCAAGTTTTATAACCAAGAATGTCATACAGTTTTTCTGAAAAATAGCGCCTTTTGCTAATCAAGTCACCTTCCCAAATAATGTCCATGGTCGACTCAGCTACAATTCTATATCTTTGCTCACTTCGCTTAAGTTGATCTTGTTTTTCTATTAGCTCATATAATTTTCCCTTTAACTCTTCATCAGATGAGGCCATTTCCTCATAGATAGCAATAACTTCCTTATTTTTCATTTTAAGTTCTTTCTCAGCCTTTGTTCGCAGATAAATATTTCTTGAAAGAACAGAAACTAATATTAAAAGAAAAACTATTAGAGCTATTACAAAATATATTAATGCACTATAAATCTCCATTTGTAACTCCTTATAATTAACTGTCTTATTCGTTATATATTCTACATAATTACTCATTTTTCCTTCTTTTCATTAAGATTTCTAAATTGCTTTAATTATAATGACAATATAAAATTAGAAATTACAACTATTTTTTAACAAAGATGATAACCCAGTTGTTTTCATAATATCGTTTGTATTTACTTTTCCAAAGGACATTAATGCACTCATATATAAGCTGAAATAATAAAAGAAGCTGTCCAACCTAATAATTTTTAAGTTATTAAAAAACAGCTTCTTTTACTATTAGATTTGTATTATCTAGACACCTCATTATAAAAAAGCTTAAGTACCTTAGCTTTTTCCACTTACATCAATTGAAAAGCCTTTAATATTCTCATAGGCATTCAATAAGCTTGTTTCAAAGCTTTTATTATTATTATTTTAGCTAGGGATGTTTTGTGCCAGCAAGTATATATATACAGATGATAGTTTTCCTATTTGAAGTTTATGTGGACTTGGAATGGCACAAGATAGACTAGTTAACATTCATTTTAGTACTTTTCTAAAAATACCAAAATGAAATTACAAATACTTAATTTTTATTTTCTACTCTATATACCACCATATGATAAACTCTTTTATTAAAGTATCCCTGATCATCAGGTATAATTCCATATCCTAATTCACCACAGCCTTCTGCTTCATTAATATTCCAAATGCAAATTGTTCCAATTACCTTTTTTCGATTTTTCTGTTGAATAGCCCAAATAATCCATTTATTATTGTCAATACCCTCATTCATTTTGTCAATATAAGCTTAGATATATAAGTTTGTATTATATACAATTTTAATTATTTAGCATTTTAATATGCCACTTGCCACGTGAGTGGCACTTAAGTAATCGTATACTGATTTAGAAACAGTTCCTATAAGCTTTTTACCACATATATCGTCCATTGCATCCCAGGTAAACATGCTGAAGATATAATCCCCCTTTGGGGTATATACGATGCCTACATCATGTTTCATGTAGGGAAGATCTCCTGTTTTGTGAGCAATATGTATTTCCACGGGCAGCTCTCTTTTCATCATTGAACCATCTAACTGATTTGACATAATATCCAACATCTTTTGACTATAAAAAGGGTTTACCACTTTTCCTTCATAAAGTAAATTTAAATATTTAGATATATCATCTGCTGTAGTGTAGTTTTCATATCCACTTTTTTTAGCTGAAAAATCCATCATTTTTCTTGCTAAAACGGTGTGCTTCATACCATAGTTTTTAATAAAGGAGTTAATATACTCCATACTAAGAAGAGATATCATTAAGTTTGTAGCAGTATTATCGCTTTGAATAATCATAAGTGTTATTAGATCTTGGATGCTATAAGTATTATTAGTTTCTAACAGTGAAATGATACTATAGGGCATTTTATCCTCTTCTTTAATAGTAATAGGATCATGTACTGTGAATAGATTTTCTTGTACACCTTGGAACGCAGCACCCATAATAAATAACTTTATAATGGAGGCTGAGGGAATCTGCACCTCCGCATTAATTGAAATATGCTCATCAGTAGTAAAGTTTTTAATAAAAAGAGCATAATTTGAATTACTATTTAAAAGGGATTTATTTATAACTTCATCAAGCATAATTATCTCCTCCTTTAATATCTTTAATTATAATTTTCTTAATAAAATAGATTGTGAATACACTTACTATAATAATATCAAATAAAATAAGGAGTAGCAATAATTGCTACTCCTTAATTCTAATTTTTCCTTACCGCCACTCGAGCTACACTCTTCTTATTAATCTACTCAGCCATCTCTAAAGCTATTTTCATCATATTAGTAAAGGCTTCCTGTCTTTCTTCAGATGTAGTTAATTCATGAGTTACTAAATTATCTGAAACTGTTAATAAACAAGCTGCCTTCTTACCCAATACATTTGCATTATGGAATAGTGCAAATGATTCCATTTCTACTGAAGTACAACCATGAGTTTCATAAATATCTTTATACTCATCAAAATTTTCGCGATAAAATACATCAGATGAGTGAACTCTATGTTTATGAACTTTAATTCCTAAATCCTCTGCAATTTTTTCTAACTTACTATTTAGCTCAATTGATGCAGGAATTGTGTCGTCGTTACATCCACTTTGAACTTTTGCATAAGTGGATTCACTCCAAGCATCAGTGGTAAGTATTACATCATATAAGTTTAAATCAGCAGTGTAAGCACCACATGAACCTATTCTTATGATATTCTCAACCCCATAAAAATTATATAGTTCATAGGAGTAGATACCAATACTGGGCATACCCATCCCACTAGCCATTACAGAAATTCTACGTCCTTTATATGTACCCGTATATCCATATACATTGCGGACATTATTAAATTTTTCAACATTTTCTAAAAATGTTTCTGCAATAAATTGGGCACGTAATGGATCTCCCGGCATTAATACTGTTTTTGCAATAATTCCCTCGTCTTTTACTTCAATATGTGCTGTTGGTATCATGTTGAAACCTCCTAATAATTCTATTTAATTATACATTTACTATTATACCAAAAATAACAATATAAAAAAATGCCATATGTCACTATTTATATTAATATTTTAACTATTCATTACAAAAGATTAAGATCTAATGTCACAATTCCAATATTTACAAAGACAAAGACCATTATAATAAAAGTTCAGTTATTCTTTTATTATAATAGTCTTTTATATGTACTTTTTTTGTAAGTTACATTTGCTTAAACTGTTGTTTTATTTAGCAAGTCTTTTATACCTTTAGTCGCATCAAGTAGTGGTGCAATAGATTTATCATAATTCAGATTGTTTATTACGCTGGCAATAAACCCAGACATATCAACTTCGCGGAACCATTTAGCCTCTTTAACCTCTTTGGGAATATACGTTAAATTTGTTGAATATATTCTTTCAATTAAACCCTCTTCATAAAATTTGTTAAATTTTTCAACACCTTCAGTAAATAATGCAAAAGTTGCCGTAACAAATATCCTTTTTGCTTTACGTTTTTTTAATTCCAATACTATATCGAATATTGATTCGCCAGAAGCTATCATGTCATCAACTATCAATACGTCCTGTCCTTCTACTTCTCTTCCCATATATTCATGTTGTACTATGGGATTTTTACCATTTACTACTTTTGAATGGTCTCTCCTTTTGTAGAAGAGTCCGATGTCAAGACCAATTACACTGGAGTAATAAACAGCTCTATCCATTGCACCTGTATCTGGACTTATCACAAGTACCTTTGCCTTATCTACTAATAGTTCAGGTTCCTCTTCTAAAATCGTTTTCACGATTTCGTAAGTTGGATATAAATTATCAAAGGATATAAGTGGTATTGCATTTTGAACGTTTGGATCATGAACATCAAAAGTTATAATATCATTAACCCCTAATCTTTCTAATTCTTGTAGTGCAATGGCGCAATCAAGTGATTCTCTATGTTTTCGTCTATGCTGCCTACTTGCATATAATAACGGCATTATTACAGTTATTCTTCTTGCCTTTCCACCTAAAGCGGACAAAACCCTCTTTATATCTTGAAAATGATCATCTGGACTTTTGTGGTTCTCAAAACCATACATTGTATAGGTACAACTATAATTTCCTACATCGGCTAATATGAATATGTCTTTGCCTCTAACACTATCTTCTATAATAATCTTGCCTTCACCATTTGAAAATCGAGTATCGGTCATATTTATAAGAAAAGATTTTTCATCACTCAAGTGGTGATTTGTAGGTTCATTATCGTAATTTTTACGTTTTTCCATTAAAAGCTCATTAATCCTATTTCCCAGTTCTGAACTACTCTCCAATGCCATAATACCTAGACTACAGTAAGGAATACTAGGTAATTCTTTAATATCCATAATAATACCTCCTTGATATCCACAAAAAAACAATTCCACTTACTATCAATTTCAACCTATATACAAATTTATCATATATATAATTTTACCATATATATAATTGTAAAAGAACCCCGAAATATAAAATTCGACTTTTTTTCACAATATTTTTTAAGAATTCTGCTAAGATAAGTGCTTTCAGTGCAAAATAATAAAAATGAAAGTAGTCAAAACTATAAATTTTAAACACAGGTCTGAAATGTCCTTAAAATTTAGAATATTAAAGCGTTAGAGTATATGATATAATTATATGGCATTGATAAATAATTAAACGAACACTAATTGCTTATTAATTAGGCTTTTTAATTTATAATTGTAGATTGGAGATAAGATACTAATGCATAATGAAAACAATATGACGAATTTTATACCATCAGTAGATATAGTTTTGCCTAAAACAAATAAAGACATTTATTTTTTATTTTATAAGGATGATTTATTAGTTAAATCTGAAAACAATAAGGCAGTAATTCCCGCTATTCAAGACCTAGACAATTTAGAAATAAGTTATACTCAATATCTTGGATCTATAAATGGGGAAAATTGCTTTTATGGAGAATTAATTAATGATGCTATTATCCCCCCCAATATGTATTTCAGTAAACTTAAGGCATTAACTCATCAGTTATCTGAAGACATGTTTTGGATAGGTGGGAGAGCTATTCAATTAGTAAACTTTAATAATGATCATAAATATTGTGGAAGATGCGGTACATTAGCTCAAAATGTAGAGGGAGAAAGAGCTAAAAAATGTCCCAAATGTGGGCTCGTAAATTACCCTAGAATTTCTCCGGCTATAATTGTGGCTGTTGTACGGGATGGAAAATTGCTTCTTGCACATAATAATCAATCTCCAAAAGAATTATATAGTGTGGTTGCTGGCTTTGTAGAGGTTGGTGAGACTTTTGAGGAGTGTGTTGTTCGCGAGGTTCAAGAAGAGACAGGGATTACTGTAAAAAACATAAAATATTTTGGAAATCAGCCTTGGCCCTTCCCAAATTCTCTTATGATAGGATTTATAGCAGAATATGCAAGCGGAGAAATACAAGTAGATGGAAAAGAAATTGGTCATGCTAACTGGTATAGTTCTACTGAAATGCCTTTGACCCCTGACAGTATCAGCATAGCTAAAAAATTAATTTGTTGGTTTACTGAAAATTATTAAATCATCACCTGCGGTGCTGCAATATTAACGAAATCAAATAGAAGTTAGAATACTTAATTCTGAGCGAATTAGATTCTAACTTCTATTTTTTTCTAATATATTTAACAATATTTTATCTCCTTAAACTATATATTGACCTGTTTTATCTTAATCATTAAATCAGTACTTTGTTACATACTTAAACTTAAACTATTACGGTAAATCTATCTTCTGTATTTCTAAGTAATTACATTAATGGCTTCTTAGCCGATTGCAATGGCAATCATCATTGAATTCTTAGTATACTTATAGTTTTTATATATTTTTATGACCTCACCCCACTCTCTTATTTTTCAATTTGTTGGGGGTATCAAGCTTTGTTTAAAGATTTTACTAAACATACGATAAGTTGCGCTTCTTATATTTATAATATAGCACGCTAATAATACTTTGTCAATAGTTATTATTAATCAATATAGGAAATTTTATAATTTCGTTCCATAATTTTGTGTTATAATTTTAATATATAAACGAAAATATCAAGGAAAAGAGGTTTTATGATGAATAAAAAGGAACTTTCAGACATAAGAAAAGAATTTAAATTAGATGGTGGCATGATTAAAATCCAGGAAATTTATAGTGTTTATCTAAAAAAAGATAATGTCCAAATTGATTATGAGCCAGTTATTCATTCAGAATTTGATTTTTTTGATAGAATGGATATGGATAAAAAAGAATTGTTTTTAGGTAATTTTAAGAAAGTACTTACTGGCGCTATAGATACAAAAATTTTCGAGTTAGATTTTCAGAATATTGAAGAAGAAAATAATACTCAAAACATTCTAGGAAGTGCTTTAAAAGCGATCGATAAAAATGAAATTCAAAACTCCCTTAATGAACTTATTAAAAAGATTACTGCTAATTATAAATACGAGACTGATGTGGTGGTTACTTTTATTAAAGCTGAATGTTGGCTAGGTTCTAACCATAGAAATGTAGATGCAGATGAAAGCATTGATGATGCTATGCAAACTTTTAATTTCATTCTTTCCAGTGTCAACAAAATAGATATTCCAAAGAGAACTTTAAAATTTGATTATAATGATAAGGAATTTAAAGCAAATTCTGCCTTAGATTCAGTAATTAATCTTAATTCGCCCTTGGAGGGATTCATGTTCCCCACTCTTAGCAATGGTTACTCAGATATGAACAAAATTTTGTACTATGCTTCAAAACCTAAAGAATTAAACGTTGCCTTCATTGAGCAGGTTCTTAACTGTGATTTTAAATTTACTGCTGAAGACGAGAAAAATTGCTTTAGTGATATATTAAAGTCTATAATTGGTGATAAAATCAAACCTGAACTTATGCAAGATATTTATGTAAATATTCACGAGTTGGCGGAGCAAGCTGAAGAAGGTGAAAACCCTATTATTGGAATTGCCGATATTAAAAATATCCTTAATAACTGTAATGCAGAGATTGTATGTGATATAGACACTGCATTCGAAGAAACTTGTGGTGTAAAGTATGATTTTAAGATAACCAACATTGTGCCAGAATTCAATTCAAAATCTATTAGGATTACTAGCGAAATTGCGAATATTACTTTAACACCTAAGGATCTAAATTCAGTTAAGCAGGTAAAAAATAAAGAGGGTAGAAGATGTCTGCTAATTGAAATTGATGAGGATATTGTAATAGAAGGATTTAAATTAGAAACGGAGGAGTTTTAGGGTTTATCACTCCCCCCTTTTAGCTGTTTTAATTATCACTACGATATATTAGTTCATGTTCCAGAATAAAGGGAGAATATTAGTGCATCTTAAAATGCACTAATATTCTCCCTTTATTCTATATTTGTTTTTAGGTCTGCCCACTTTACCGTATTCCATTTCAACTACAAGCTTTTGTTCTTTTTCTAAGTAGTCTAAATATCTTCTAGCAGTTATTCTTGACACCCCAATATTTTTTGCAATCTGTTCTGATGTAAATGATTTATCCTCCATATCGGATATACCCACTATAACTTTTTCATAGGTGTATTGATTAAATCCCTTAATGTCACCAATATTTTCGTAGTATTCTATTACATGTTTGTTTTCCTTTATAGTATATTTATCAATAATTTCTTGCTCCATACTATCAACGTTTTTAAAACTATTCTTTCTACTCTTAAATTGAAGAAGTGCTTCCTTAAACCTATTGAATATGAAAGGCTTTACCAAATAATCTACTGCTCCATATCGAAATGCTTCTTCAACGGTTTCTGTATTCCTATCGGCAGTGATTAATATAACATCACATTTCAAATTTTCCAGTCGTATCCACTTTAATAAATCTGTACCTAGACCTTGTGGAAAAAAAACATCTAATAATATTAGGTCAGGTTTTCCACTTATTATAACTTCTTTTGCTTTTTCAAGAGAGTTAACGCTATCAAATAATATAAATCCTTCTATCTTTCTTAGAAATTTTTCATTTATTTCTCTCACCATAGGATCGTCTTCAACAATAAGAACCTTAATCATATGATCTACCCCTTTTCATTGGTATAAATATATCCCATATAGTTCCATCATCTTGCAAAATATTTATGTCACCACCTGCATAATCTACTATTTGCTTTACAATACTAAGCCCAAAGCCTCTGTTCCCGGGTTTAGTTGTAAATCCACGAACAAAAACACTATCTATTATACTTTCACTAATTCCAGGTCCATTATCCTGAATTCTTATTCTAAGTGCTTCATTATTGGATATTAATCTTATGAATATCTTACCATTTTCAAACTTCACTAATTCCTCTATAGAATTCTCTATCAAGTTCCCAATTACAGAGCAAATTTCATCTACTGTTATATTTTCAGGAATTTTATCTAAATAAGAATTTGCATCAATTTCTACAGAAATTTTAGCTTCTGTTGCTTTATTATATTTGGCAAGTAAGAGCCCTGCTATGTGCGTATTCTTAATTCTTTTGCTGAGAATGTCAGAAACTTCTCCACGAAGCTTGGATATATGAGAAATATACTCTACAGCTTCATTATACTCTTCTAATTGTATTAGGCCTGAAATAGTGTGAAGTTTATTCATAAATTCATGATTTTGTGCTCTTAAGGCACAAGTCATTTTTTTAATTCCAGTTAATTCTTCTGCCATATTCTTAACCTCAGTTAAGTCCTGAAAACTGGAGACAACACCTATAATTTCTTCTTTATGATTTTTTAATAAGGTATGACTACACATAAGTGTTTTACCAGGCCGCATTTTAACTTCTTGGTTATATACCCCTTCCCCCCTTCTCAATACTTCCATCATTTCATCTGTATAATTCAGGTTTAAACTGGCAACACTTTTACCTATATTTGCATCTTCTAGTTTTAAAATTTCTTTAGCTACTTTATTAAAGAGTATTACCTTTCCATCTTTATCAATAGCTATAATTCCATTTTTTAGATTCTGCAAAATTAAATCCCTCTGCCCTAGAAGTAGCGCAATTTCCTTTGGCTCCAGTCCAAATATGCTTTTCTTTATTGTACTTGCTAAGAGTGCTGCGCATAATATTCCCATTAAAAGTGCAACTACTAAAACAATCTTTAAATTAAACATATGATTGCTAAGTTCAGCATATACTGTATCTGTTAAAAGACCAACTAAAACCGCTCCTACTTGTTCTCCATTATAATATATGGGTACGAAGGATCTTATTGCAGAAATCAAAACATTTCTGTCCCTTGCAACATATGATTCTCCCTTTGTTAGCACCTGTTCTTCTCCACCGTCAGCATATTTTTTACCCAGTGAGTTCCCATAGGGATAGGAATACTTTATTCCTTTCATATCCATAACAATGATATATTGGAATCTAGTTTTTTTTCTGAAGCTTTCTATAGTATCTTGAACAATTTCATAATCTTTTGAAGTTGCTAGTGTTTCTTCAATTATATCAATAGATGCAATAGTTACAGCTAAATCCATGGCGTTATTTCCCATTTGAGTTTCCACAGAATTTTGCACTTGATAATAAGTAACAATGCCTATTCCGCCAATTACCATAAATATTATAATACTTATAAATATTGTTAATCTATACTGTAATTTCAATAATACTCCACCTCATATTATGGTTCTTTTATTTTTGCTTTATTTAACCCATCCACAATAGCTTTAATAAGTCCATTACTCGTATATGTTGCTCCTGCAACAACTTCAACCTCTGGACTATTGGCTTTTATTACTTTGGGTGGGATTTTTTCATATACTATTTCAGCTATCACTGGAGTTTCTTGTTGCGATAGTATAACAATTTCTTTTATTTCATATTGATCTGTTACTATTTTAACCTTTATGGGACCTATATGTCCTTCTGCGTTTCCCTCATAGGTTCCTTGTTTATACATAATTTTTTTTGAATCGCAAGCTACTAGTCCCGATGCTAAAACTATAGATAATGCTAGTCCTACTAATCTTTTCAAGCAAGTTTCCTCCCTTGTTATTCTCTTTGATTTTCTGGATTAATTACATTACTTTAATTATATCATTTATGAACTTTTTTGTCATTTTAAGTATTCGTTTTTTTACCTCCAGGGACAAAATACCCCCTCTAAAACATCAGTTATAATAAAGAAAAATAGACCGATTATACTTAAAATCAATATACCTGAATACATTTGAATATAGTTAATCCTCATCCAAGCATCCATAATAAAATACCCCATACCATATTCTGTACCAAAGTTTTCAGTAAAGAATAAAACAGATATTGCGGTACCTATACCTATTCGGAGAGATGTTAATAAGGCTTTAAGGATTCCCGGAAAAATAATCTCTCTTATTATTTGAAAATTTGTTGCTCCCAATGAATACATAGGGTAAAAAACTTCTTCAGGGATATTTTTTACTTCATCTCGTATATTAACTACCACCGGAAAAAAAGTAATTAAAAAAATCATAACTATTTTTGTTAAATCACCTAACCCAAAAATAAGCATTACTATAGGAAGTAATGCGATCTTAGGTATTGGATAATTAAAATATATAATTGGTGAAAATATTAAATCAATTTTTTTAAAATATCCCATTAAAATACCTACAGGAACACCTAATGCCAAAGTGAATAACAATCCTACTACAATCCTATTAAAACTGTAAACAACATGGATTGCTATTTCGCTTTTAAAAGTTATAAATATATTTATTATTATTGCGTAAGGCGGTGGAAATAATGGCTTATTGATAATCATTGCTATTATTTGCCACAAGCCAAAAATAATAAAAAAAGCAATTACATAGTTAACAAGTTTGTATTCTTTAAGTCTCATTCTTGTCTATCTCCTTTAAGAGTTTTTCTAAGTTTATTGTTTATATTTATGTACTCAAAATCCACTTCAGCATTTATGCGACCAAATAATGGATTAGTTATAACTTCAACTATTTTTCCTGGGGAGGAGGATATTACAGCTATGTTCTTTGCTAAATATATTGCTTCTTTAATATCGTGGGTTACAAGTATAGTGGTAACCTTATGTGCTTCCCAAACCTCCAAAAACATTTTCTGAACCTCTGCCCTAGTCATAGCATCTAAGGCAGAAAAAGATTCATCCATTAAAAGTATATTTGGTTTTAATAATAGGGCTCTAGCCATAGATACTCTTTGCATTTGTCCCCCGCTGAGCTGACTTGGATATCTTTTAACAAATTCTTTAAGCTTTAATTCGTTTAGTAATTTTTCATAAAAATCCATATCTATAGATCCTTTACCATCTTTGATTTTTGCGGCTAGAAATATGTTCTGCTCTACTGTTTTCCACTTAACTAGTCCATAATTTTGAGGTATTAATCCAATTCTATGTATTTTAGGATCCACCGCTGCCCCCTCTATTAAAACTTCACCGGTGTAGTCAACAATAATTCCTGCTAGAACCTTCAATAAAGTTGATTTTCCTCCACCAGAGGGCCCAATTATAGCGCAAATTTCCCCTTTTTTTACTTTTAAATTCGCATTTTCTATGACTTTGGTGCGTTTGTTCTCATTTTTATAATAAACACTTAAATTACTTATTTTTATCATTTGTGCTCCCCCACGGATGGTTCAATTTATTATCTATATTTAAGCTTGAAAGAATTCTTCCTACAGTAACATTCACAATATCTTCAATGGTTTTAGGCTTTTCATAAAAAGCTGGCATAGGCGGTATTATCAAAACATTTAAATTGCTTAAAAAAAGCATGTTTTGAAGATGAATAGAACTAAGTGGAGTTTCTCTTGGAATCAAAATCAATTTTCTTTTTTCTTTAATCATTACGTCTGCTGCTCTTATTAGCAAATTATCGGAAGTTCCATTACTTATTTTTGAAAGAGTCCCCATTGAACAGGGAATAATTACCATTGCATCTGTTTTAAAGGAACCACTTGCTATACAAGAAAACATATCCTCTATATCACATAAATTAAACCGTCCACTGCTTTTTTTAATATTTTGGAGCCATTCGTCAAAATTAATTTCAAGCTCATACTCCAAAACTTTTTTACCGTTATTTGTAATAACTAAATAAATTTCATTATCTTCTTTTATTAATTCTTCTATAAGCCGCACACCGTAGATACTTCCACTTGCCCCAGTAATCCCTACTATATATCTTCTCAAATAAATCACCTCTTAACTATAATATAAAAAAATCTAATACAGTAAAAATTAATATACAAACACTTACCACTTGATTTATGTTATAAGAAGCAATTTTCATCTTCTTTGTGTTTGTTGGCGACACAATATAATGTTCTGTGATTAACAAAATAGAACTTATAAATATGCCCAATAAATATATCCAACCTATATGCATTATAAAATATAAACTAATTAAAAGCAAAATGGTAATAAAGTGAAACAGGGAGGATATATATAATGCACCCTTTAACCCAAATTTAGCGGGTATAGAAAATAAACCCGTTCTTCTATCAAACTCAATATCTTGAGTTGCATAAATTATATCAAAACCTGCTACCCACAATGTGACAACAGCACCTAAAATGATTGGCGCTAGCGCAAATTTTCCTGTTACTGCTAGCCATGCTCCTACAGGAGCTCCACCACAGGTAATACCTAGAATAATATGACATACCCATGTAAATCTTTTAGTATAGGAATAAATTATAAATAGAAAAAGTGCCACAGGGGATAGCATAAAACAGAGAGGATTTAACATATAGGCCGCTAACTCAAAAATAAAGAAACAAAGTAGCACTATTCCTAAGGCCTCATAATCCTTTACCAGGCCCTTTGGCAAATGTCTATTTGCAGTCCTTGGATTCTTTTTATCAATATCTTTATCTACAATTCTATTAAGAGCGTTAGCCCCATTTCTAGCTCCAATCAATGCAATTAATATCCAAAATATTGTAGCAGCTGAAGGTAACCCCTCAGCTGCCCAAATCATTGATATTAAAGCGAAAGGAAGGGAGAATAGTGTATGGGAAAACATTACTAACTCTCCATAACTTTTAAGTTTCTTTAATACCATACTCACTACACCTCTTATCTACCATTTTTTTAATTTCCTCCGACATTTCTATGTCATCTGGACAATGCCTTGAATGTCCTTCTGAAATCACTAAATCCCTACTCGGATCTATATTATGAAATACGCCTTCTAGTCTTTTTTCATCTAAGTCTACATATCCTTCTAGTATAAATTCAGCATTAGCAGGTACATAAATATCATTTGTAATTGATTTAACAAGTTCTACCGGAGGTTTTCTAAGAAATCCTGCAAAAATAATCTCATCTATCATTTTGGGAAATGGCGCAGTTGCTGCATATATTTTTCATATATCTCGCTTCCGTATTTATGTAAATGCCAATGCATACCAGCAGTATTTTTGTCATATACTTGAAGCCTGTACATTCCAACATTTTGCTGATTGGTTTCTGGATCTAATCATCTAAAAGTTTTTTATCTCTTAAATGATTTATAATATCCTGTAAATCCTTATAAGCCACATAATCAAACCTTTCTGGAGTTCATTAGGAATTACGATTTAATAATTTTTGCGTTATGTCTTTAATTATTTCTTTGCTTTCACACTCAGGTAATTTTTCTATATAATCAAAGGCTTTCTTTGTGTATTTGTCCGCTAAGTTTTGAGCTTTATCTATTCCCTTATATTTATTAACTAATATAGTTATTTGTTTTACATCTTCATCATTTAATGAAGACTTATCTAAAATGTCAGAAATTATGTTTTCCGAGTCCTCTGCCATGGCATATATTAGTGGTAGTGTATAATACCCCTTTACTAAATCACTTTGAGCATTTTTACCTAGTTTACTTGTATCTCCACTGTAATCTAGTAAATCATCTATGATTTGAAAAGCCATTCCAATATAGTAACCAACCCGTCCAAGTAACTTTGAAGTTTTCTCACTACATTTGGATTCTTTTGCACCAGTATAAAAACTAATATAAAATAATGCTGCTGTTTTGCCTGATATAATCTTTATATATTTTCTAAGGCTTGTATTTTTTATATATCTGATATTATATTGTCTTATTTCTCCCATACATATTTTAGATATACCCTTTGATATATCTCTTAAATTTTCTGTGGAATAATTAAATCCAGATAGCATTATAAAGCATTGACAAAATAGAAAATCACCTATATACACTGCGTATTCTTTACTGTATTTGTGTTGAACCGTTTCCACGCCACGTCTAAGTTTAGATTCATCTACAACGTCATCATGAACTAAGGTTGCCATATGCATCATTTCAATGGCTGCCCCCAAATTATGTATTTTGTCCTTATCATACTCTCCAAATTTTGCAGCTAATAGTAAAAATGCAGGTCTTAACATCTTTCCTCCTGCTTCAACTAGTGGAGAAATAGCCTCATCAAACTCTTTTTCACTAGATTTTACATTAGTCTTAATTAAATTTTTAATATTTTCTAATTCTTCTGCAATATCAGGGTAATTTTCCCAAAATTTACTCATTTTTATCACCTTGTCCAATTATTTTTTAAGTTTTTCAATAATTATTACTTCTTATTAATATTCCACTATAAAATCAAATGTCCTTTTAATTTTTTTAAAAGGACATTGATTTAATAAAATTCAATTTTAAATTACAGAACTATTTTATAAATATATATTTATTAATCGACATATAAATAAGATTTTTTAACCCATCCTATACTCTTCCAGTACTTTTTAAGTATTGGTAGTACATAATAATCCATACCGAAAGTACTTCCAGATCCGCCTATAAGAGCGATTCCTGCACACATATACCATAACATCTCAGCAGGAGCCATTCCTGAACTCCAAATCATAATGCCCATAGCAACTGATAATAGTGAGGCTAATGCGCTAAATAATCCAACTATAAGCATTATTCCTACTAGTATTTCTGCAATTACCATACCTGTTTGGAAGATAGTAGCTAAAACTGTATATCCACCATCGCCTGTATAAAAGAAAGTATCCATAGACCATTTAACTATTTTTTCTATAAAACCTGGCACTGGTAATGCAACCCACGCTTCTACTGGTGCTGCCCCCGCTGCTGGTGCTGCTGCTGTTGCAGCTGTTGCTCCATCAACTACTGGTGCAGGTATCAAGAAAATTTTTGTAGGATCAGCTATGATCTTAGGTAATTTCGCAAGTCCTTCTGTTAACCATTTGTAACCAACAAACATCCTAAGTACTAATAGCCAGAAATTTGGAGATGACTTTGAAAAATATCCACCCACAAAGCTTCTATTATCTTTTACATGGAAAAATTCATGTAATAAGTATGACCAGCATTTGTTAAATCCAGCAACCTGGATAAAGTATACAATATTTATAAAATGCTTAACGAATAATGCAAAGAATCCCGATAAGGCAAAAAAGTTCTTTCCTGCTCCAACGTTTGCTACACCATACTTACCACCTACGCAAACCATTGCGCCATGGAATGAAGGTTTATAAGATTTCTTTTCTCCACCCTTTATGTCTATACAAAGATTGTGTGCAATTAAAGCAGCAGATTCTTCTGCATTTTCAACCATCTGAGGGAGAGGTCTTTCTTCACCTTCAGGAATAAAGAAGATATTATCACCAACAACATAAACATTTTTATAATCTAAAGATTGCAATTTATCGTCAGTTACTATTCTTTTTCTACCCTTTTGCTCAATATCCATTTTCCCAATAATATCGGCGCCTTCTACACCAGCAGTCCAAATTACTGTATATGTGCTAACCATTCCATTATTTCTTATTGTAGCAGTGTCTGGTGTAACTTCTGTTATGCCAGCATTAGTTAGTACTGTAACACCTAACTTATTAAGTCTTTTTTTAGTTTTTGCTTGTAACTTTTCCGGGAAATTAGGTAATATTTTAGGTAAGTCATCTGCTAAAATTAAAGTTACTTCTTCTTTTCCTATGTAAAAATCCTTACATAATCTTTCTTTCCACTCACCAAGTTCTCCCATCATTTCAACACCTGTGAAACCACCACCAACAACAATAAAAGTTAGAAGTTTTTGTCTTTCTTCTTTATTAGTTTCTTTCACAGCTTTTCTAAACATTTTTAAAATATGTTCTTTAAGTGCTACGGCATCTTCAAAAGACCATAATTTATGACAAAATTCCTCCGCACCCTTTATACCAAAGTAAGTTGGCTTACAACCTGCACCGATTACTAGATAATCATATTCATAGGTATTATTTTCAGATTTCAACATATTATTTTTAAAATCCAAATCAGTAATTTCATCAAGTACAACTTTTACTTTTCTTTTTGCAAATATTTTATTGTAATCAATTCTAATAGCATCCTCTGAGACACGTCCAGCAGCTACTTCATGAAGTTCAGTAAGTAGTGTATGGTATGGATTTTGGTCTATAAGCGTGATTTCAACATCTTCATCTTTTTTGAACTTTTTAGCGAGTTTTTTTGCAGTTAATACCCCACCATACCCTCCGCCAAGTATCGCTATTCTTTTCTTTTCACTCATACTATATCCCCCTCAATTTAAAAATTATTATTTATAGGACCACTTTTACTAAAAAACAAAACTTATTATTGCTTAACTGTAAAATCATCAAAATACTGCCCCACAATAAATTATATATGTTATTTACACAATTACTAGTCTTTATTTCTTCAACTTTACTAGTTAAAATTTTATCACAATAATTTTAACTGTGCAAATAAAGAAGTGATTTGGTCATTAATAGTATGTTTTGTTAATTTAGTTCACAGATATATCCCACAGGTTGGTTTGTTGGTGTTTACAGGTCGTTAAATAAGTGTTATGATGACTCCGTTATTTACATTTCATTACAGTGGTTTATATTAATTTATATAATATTTTACTTTTTTCAACTTTATAAATTATATGATCGTTAGAAAATTATTTTCCAACGAAATAATTTATTATTGGAGGTACATATGAAAAACAAATTTTTAGCATTTACATTAGCATTAATAGTGGGTATAAGTATTGTTGGTTGCACAAGTAAGGTGAAAGAGGAGACAAAACCGTTAGCAGTAAAAACTCTAACTATTGGTGTTATGCCAGATTTAGTCATCCTTCCACTTATTATAGCAGATCACAATGGATATTTTAAAGAGCAAGGTATTCAGGTCAAAATAGAACATTTTAAGAGTGCAGCGGACAGAGATGCAGCCCTTCAAACCGGTAAAATTCACGGAGCAACATCTGATATGCTTTCAGTAGTTTTTTTTAACGATAGTAAATTCGATGTTAAAATCACATCAAAAACTGAAGGAAGCTTTAAATTAATTGCTGGAAAGGATTCTGGTGTTTCAAAAGTTGAACAATCTGCCGGAAAATCCATAGGAATTTCTAAAAATACTATTATTGAATATCTAACAGATAGGATTATGGCAAGTTCAAATATAGATGTTAATTCGCCCAAAAAGGTTTCAATACCAAGTTTACCTACTAGAATAGAAATGTTAAACAATGGTAAATTAGATATGGTCACAATACCAGAGCCTCTTGCAAGTACTGCAATTGCATCTGGTGGAAAAATTTTAAGCAGTTCTGAAAAACTTGGAATAAACCCTGGTGTAATGATATTCACAGCAGATGCAATAGCTTCAAAACCTGAAGAAATCAAAGCACTTTATAGGGCCTATAACAAGGCCGTAGAATTTATAAATAAAGAAAAGCCTGAAAGCTATATTGATTTTGTAATTAAAGAAGCTGGTTTTCCCGAAACTGTAAAAGGCACCTTGATTCTTCCTAAATATTCAAAAGCTTCTATGCCACCTGAAAAAGAACTAAAAGAAGTTTTAACTTGGCTTAAAGCAAAAAAACTAACTCCTAATAACTACACATTAAAAGATCTATCCAATAGCTCCTTTATTAAATAATATTTTATAGCTATTGATATAACCTCTTTTTACTAAGCGTAGAAAGAGGTTATAATAATAATTGGATTAGTTAAAATCATTTTTAATCATTTTTATATAAAAACTAAAACTTTAAATGTAAAGGAAAGGTGTTTTAATATGAGTAGATTTTTTAATAACAAGGAAATAGAATTACTAGTTCCTGCGGGAACTTTTGAAATTTTTGAAAAGGTTATTCACAGCGGTGCTGATGCCGTATATTTGGGTGGCAAGAAATTAAATATGCGTATGCTACGACCAGATTATAACCTGTCAAATGATGAAATAGAAAAAGCTATTGCTATTGCTCATTCCTTAAACAAAAAGGTTTATGTAACAGTAAACAATCTTTTAAGTCAGCAGGATTTAAAAGAAGCGGAGGAATATCTAAAATTCCTAGATAAAGTGAAGCCAGATGCACTACTTATTCAAGATCTTAGTATATTAGAATTAATCAATAGTTTAAATTTGAACCTAACTCTCCATTCATCTGTAATGATGAATGTCCACAACTTAGAAACTATTGTAACCCTTAGAGAATGTGGAATTACTAGAATTGTTGCATCCCGGGAGATGGATTTACAAACCATAAAGAATCTACATAGCCAAACTGATATGGAATTCGAATATTTTGCACATGGTGATATGTGTATTGCCCACGGTGCTCAATGCTTGTATAGTGCCATGCTTTTTGGACAAAGTAGTAATAGAGGAAAATGCATGAAGCCCTGTCGCTGGAATTTTACAATGAAAAAAGATGGACTAGCTTATCCTACAGAATATCCAATGGCGGTTAAAGATATGTATATGTATGAACATTTACCTGAAATGATTGAGGCAGGTATCCTCTCTTTTAAAATAGAAGGAAGAATGAAAGATTCAGATTTTCTAGTTACCTTAATTAATTACTATAGCGATGCTATAGATAGATATATTGATGACCCTATTTGCTATGATAGAACAAAAGATGCACAAAATATTTATAAAACTCGCAAAAGAGACTTATCTACCGGCAGTGCCTTTGGAAAACCAGGGCTCTCAAATATCAACAGACTTAACGAAGGTACGGGTAAAATTTTTAGTAAAGCTGCAGAAGAAATTGAAATAAGTAAAGATAAGATAGATGGAATAAGAAAGATTTTAAATGTGGAAACTTCTCTAGCGCAGAAACCTAAGTTAAGTGTAAAAGTAAATTCCTATTCACAAGCTAAAGTCGCATTAGAGGTAGGCGCTGACGCAATTTATTTATCTGGAGAAGTTTTTGCGCCAAATCATCCTTTTAGTAAGAGCGAAATACTTAAGTTAACTGCAGACAAAAAAAACACAAAGATATATTTAGGTTTCCCAAGAATGATGTTTGAAGAGGATTTTTCTAAATATAATCAATTACTTGTGGAAAATGACTTAGGTCTTGATGGCTTAATTGTAACCAATTTAGGAGCTATTCATAAATACAAATCACTAGGACTTGAGCTTATTGGGGATTATTCTTTAAATATTTATAATCACTCTGCAGCTAAGTTCTATGAAAAGCAAGGGTTATCTATTGCTACTCTTTCTGTAGAAACACCACTGCTAGACGCTAAAGAAACTATTGCGAAATCAAAAGTTCCTATTGAAATTATAGTTCATGGCTCTCCAACAGTTATGTATATGGGCTATAATTTATATGAGAACACTAAATCCTTAGAGCCTTCAGGACGCGAAGATAATTCTCGCGCTCCGAGCGAGGTATTAGTTTTAGTTGATGAAAAATCAAATGAACACCCAATATATATGGATAACTATGGAAGAAGCCATATGACACTTTATAAAGATCTTTGTTATCTTCCTTTTTTAAAGGAACTTAATGATATTGGCGTAAATCATTTTAGAATTGAAGCATGCCATTATGATACTAATAAGCTACGAAAAGTTTTAAGTATTTACAAGGAAGCCATTAATGATTTAAGCAAGTGTGAAGAATTATTCCATACCCTAGATCCTAGTGATGCAGGATTTACTCTTGGAGCTTTTCAATTTAGTTAAGCAAATAAAAATAAATAAATAATAGGTTAAGGAGGTATAAGATGTCAAGTTACATAGGACCAGAGAAAATCATAAAAAAGAAAAAACAATTTCTTTTTCCCTGTTCACAACATTTTTATAAAAGTCCTCCTCAGATTGTACGTGGAGAAATGCAGTATTTATTTGACTGCGAAGGTAAAAAATATCTCGATTTCTTTGCAGGGGTTTCTGTTGTTAATTGTGGTCATTGTAACCCTGAAATTTTAAAGGCAACAATAGATCAAATGAAAACCCTTCAGCACACAAGTATTATATATTTAACTCAGCCCATAGTTGATCTGGCTGAAAAGCTTTCACATGTATTACCTGGGGATATTGTACATTCCTTCTTCTGCTGTACAGGTTCAGAGGCTAATGAAGGTGCTCTTTTACTTGCTAGACTTTATACTGGAAAAAATGAATTTATTTCATTAAATAACAGCTTACATGGTAGAACTTATTTAACTATGAGTGCTACAGGAATCCCTATGTGGAGAGCGGATCCTATGCTTTCTGATTGTTTTACCTTTGTACCAAATGCTTATAACAGCGATAAAACCCTTGAAGAATCAGCTTTAGATTCATTAGAGGCTATAGAGAAAGTAATAGAGACTAAAGGTGCAGATAAAATTGCAGCTTTAATTGCAGAACCGGTGCAAGGAAATGGAGGAATTATAACTCCACCTCAGTGGTACTTCAAAAAATTAAAAACCCTGCTTGAAAAACATGGAATATTATTAATTATAGATGAAGTTCAAACAGGCTTTGCAAGAACCGGTAAGATGTTTGCTATAGAGAATTATGATGTAGTCCCAGATATAATTACCGTGGCAAAGGCTCTTGGAAATGGAATACCAATATCAGCCTTTTGTACAAATGATAAAATTGCTAAAGCGTTTACTAATGCGTCTGCCTCTACCTTAGGTGGTAATCCGGTTGCTGCAAGCACAGCTATAGCTGTACTTGAGTACATTGAAAAAAATAATTTATGTTTAAATACTGAAAAGTTAGGATTAAAGTTAAAAGATGGACTTAACATACTGAAGGGAAAGTATCCAATAATATATGATGTTAGAGGTTTGGGGCTTATGGTAGGTGTAGAACTAATAAAGGAAGATGGTCAGCCAGCCTCAAAAGAAGCTGATTTCATATTAGAGGTATTAAAGGATGAGGGCATTCTCTTAGGTAAAAATGGATTACATAGGAATGTGCTAGCCTTCCAGCCGCCTCTTGTTATAACCGAAAATGATGTAGAATTAATTTTAAACAAATTAAATTTAGCTTTAAGTAAATTAAATAGCTTATATTTATAATTTGCCTTATGGTTATAGTATAAAAATTTATAGAAAATTAAAGAAACCTCTACAAGCCTTGTGTTTGTAGAGGTTTCTTTAATTAGTCACATGGAAATAAATACACTAACTTATTGATTTGTTATTTATTTTCATGTGTTTTCTATCTTATGAATTAACAACTTCCTTTGTATCTCTTGCTATCATTAATTCTTCATTTGTTGGTATTACAAAAACTTTTACTGTTGAATCTGATGTACTTATTTCTGCCGCAGTGCCTATAACATTATTCTTTTCACTATCTATTTTAACCCCTAAAAACTCTAATCCACTGCAGCAAGCTTCTCTAGCTTTCACTGAGTTTTCGCCAACTCCAGCAGTAAATATGATACAATCCACGCCACCTAAGGCACCTGCATAACTGCATATAAACTTTTTAACTTCATAATGAAAAACATCTAGTGCGAGTTGTGCTCTTTTATTGTCCTTAGCTGCAGCCCAAAGATCTCTAAAATCACTGCTCATTCCAGAAATTCCCAGTACTCCTGATTTTTTGTTAAGTATTTCTGCTATTTTTTCTGAAGACAAAGATAGTTCTTCCATTAAGAAAGTTATAATTGAAGGGTCTATATCTCCAGATCTTGTGCCCATAACAAGCCCTGCGAGAGGAGTGAACCCCATACTTGTATCAATGGATTTACCTCCTTTAATTGCAGCAATACTTGCTCCATTTCCTAAATGGCAGGAAATGATTTTTAAATCTTTAATATCTTTGTTCATCATTTCTGCAACCACTTGGGAGACATATTTATGAGAAGTTCCGTGGAATCCATATTTTCTTATTTTGTGCTCTTCATAAAATTCATATGGTAGTGCATAAATATATGCATGTTCTGGCATATTCTGATGAAAGGCCGTATCAAATACTGCTACCATTGGTGTATTTGGCATTAGTACCTTGCAACTGTTGATTCCAATAATATTTGGTGGATTATGTAATGGTGCGAGTTTTGAACAATCCTCTAGAGCCTTCATTACTTTTTCATCGATCAATACAGATTTAGAATAATATTCTCCACCATGAACCACTCTATGACCTACTGCTGATATTTCATCTACACTTTTAATTACTCCATTAGTTTCATCTATAAGAGTTGAAAGAACTAATTTAATTGCATCTTTATGATCCTGCATAATTTGTTTTACTATATATTTTTCTCTGCCTTCTACTTTTTGAGTTAAAATAGAGCCTTCACTGCCAATTCTCTCAATCAATCCTTGAGCTAAACAATTTTCATCCTCCATATTGATAAGTTGATATTTTAGAGAAGAACTGCCACAGTTAATAACTAATATTTTCATAAAAAAATCCCCTTCCAGCATATTATTTACTTCTTTGAACTTGGGCAAATATTACAGTCACAAGATTTATAATCTTGTTATTTTCTATTTCTTTTGTATAGCACATTTCCTATATAGTATATCATACAATACATATATTATATAAATAACTACATATTTGCAAGTAGTTTTGGATTTTTAATGATATAACCACTATAAAAACTAAGTCTTAAAAGTTAAGACTTAGTTTTTATAGTGGTTATGTGCTTGTATCCATGAAAAACAAATTACAAATATTACATATCTCTAGGGTCTATATCACTAATCATTTTTATAGTTCCAGATATGTACCATTTAGTTTCTTGTTTTTCTACTACATATACTTTTCCAAGTATTTTAAACTTAGACATAACTCCTGCAAGTGAACCTACAAATGAAGGTGTATTCAAGTGGGCTTTTTTGTTTTTTTTCACATTATCTATGTGCTGCTCAGTAAACTCCTTAGGAAGGTTACTGTTTATTTCCTTACTACTTTTAGCTGTCTCTTTATTTTTAGCCCCTAATGCCTCTAGTGTTTTATAAATCTCTTCCATTTTGCGTTTTTTTCTTTCAATACTTATACTAGGACTTTCAACTTGAGTGTATTCTACTAATTTTTTCATAATCATCTTTCCTTCCTTTAAATAACAATAATCTAATAAATGCATTTAAATCTATTATATCATGATTTCTAGCATTTTTAAGAATAAATGTTGAAATATAAAAAAGTGTTCACTATAAAATGGTGATCACTTTTTCATTTCAGTTAAATTATCCCAGTATTTCTTTGGCATATGCTGCATTTGTAACCTTTCATTGGCTCTTTCTTCTATGGATATACTTTTATGGAAGGCCTTCCAAAGATTTTGATAAAACAACTCTTCCTCCTCATGACTTTCTAATTTTTCAAATTTTAAATCTCTAAGTATCATTTCATTATTTTCATAAACTAAACCAATTTTTCTTTTTATGTCATGAATTACCCACTTTTCATTTTTAAGTCTTTCACTAAAGTGATTTCCTATGAGTTCAACAATATTATAAGTAGGCTCTATTGCTGCATACAATATTCCCTTAAACTCTTGAAATCTAGCTATCCCTAAAAACCTATGTGCTTCAAAACCCACTTTTCTAGAAATTTTCTGTACTTCATTCACAGCTTCCTCTGTTAGAAAGTCATTTACTTTACTGCCAAGATTAAATCCTAATTGTATATACCTAAATAAATTTAATTCTATGCCATTTTCCTCAGATAAAAAGGCCTGATACACATAAACTAGTGTATCTTGTGAAATCTTTTCTAATATAGCCCTGTATACTTTACCCGATTTTGTCATATCAGTTCCAATAACTATGTCCTCGTATAATATATTGAAGTTATAATCACTTTCTTTCTCAATACTTTCAGGGATTCTACTATAATAGCAAGCATATATAACAGATAAAAACCCATCAAAGCTTCCATCATAAATATATCTAACCAAATAAATCACTCCTTTGGGTAAATAAACTAAGCTGCTCCGGCTTATCAAAGCTTTCATAATCCAATAAATAATTTTTAAGCCTTCCTCTTTCCATGGCTTTATCTCCATAAAATTTACCACTGCAGGTTAAAAAATATCTAGCTCTTTTAAGTACAACTCCTATTTTTTTCAAATTGTCATATGAAAGATTACAAAGTCTTCTTGCTCTTACGATTCTTAAAGCTGATGTTACTCCTATTCCCGGGACCCTAAGTAATATTTCATAGGGAGCATTATTAACCTCTACAGGGAATTTGTCTAAATTATTTAATGCCCAAAAGGCTTTAGGATCTAAATCCACATCGAAATTAGGATTTAGTTCATCTAATAATTCCTTTGCCTTAAAACCATAATACCTTAAAAGCCAATCTGCTTGATACATTCTATGTTCTTTTAGAAGTGGAGGAGTGGTTTGAATAGCTGGCAAATTTATGTTCTCTACTACTGGCACATAAGCTGAATAATAAACTCTCTTAAGTCCAAAAGTATTATATAGTCCTTCTGTAAGACTAATTACTCTTAGGTCACTTTCATTTGTTGCCCCAACCATTATCTGTGTACTTTGGCCACCCGGAGTAAACTTTGGTGCTTTAAAACCTTTTTTCTTATATTCCGTGGATTCTAATATACTATGCTTAATAAGTCCCATAGGTCTTAATATATCTTCCTTATTCTTTTGAGGTGCCAAGAGCTTTAAGCTTTTTTCAGATGGTAGCTCAATATTTACACTCATTCTATCTGCATACAAGCCTGCCTCATATATTAATTTCGGATCAGCACCTGGGATAGCCTTCACATGTATATATCCATTAAACTTGTGAATTAGTCTTAAATCCTTTAGTATTCTAACTAAGTTTTCCATTGTATAATCTGGACTTCGCTCTACCCCGGAACTTAAGAATAATCCTTCAATATAATTTCTTCTATAAAAATTCATAGTTAAATCTACTACCTCACTAGGAGTAAAGCTCGTTCGCTCTAACTCATTACTAGCTCTATTAATACAATATTTACAATCATATATGCATTTATTAGTATACAGGATTTTAAGTAGTGAAATACATCTACCATCCTGTGACCAAGAATGGCAAATTCCTGATGCTGATGCATTTCCTATACCACCTGCTGTATTCTTTCTATTAGAACCACTAGAGGAGCAAGAAGCATCGTATTTTGCTGAATTTGATAATATTTCAAGTTTTCTCATTACATCCACTTTAATCACCCCCAAACGTTTGTTCTCATTTTATCATATTTTAGAGATAATTGAAACACTTATTTACTGAAAAATCATATTAAAATAAGGCTGTTTCTAAAGATATTTGACTACCTTTAGAAACAGCCTTTGTCTAAACTATAATTTTGATATCCATTTTTATTATCCTAGTATTTGTTTTAAATCAGCTTCTGGTGTGCTTATAGGTTTTATATCAAAATTATCAACTAGGAATTGTAATACATTCGGGCTTAAGAATGCTGGTAGTGTTGGCCCCAGGTAAATTCCTTTTACTCCAAGTGAAAGTAATGCCAATAAGTCAGCAACAGCCTTTTGTTCATACCAAGTTATAACCATTGCCAGTGGTAGGTCATTGATTCCACATTTAAAAGCCTCAGCTAGTGCTAGAGCTATTTTAACGGCAGAATATGCATCGTTACATTGACCTATATCAAGTAGTCTTGGAAGTCCTGCTACCTCTCCAAACTCCAATTTATTAAAACGGTATTTTCCACAAGCTAAAGTAAGAATAATGCAATCCTTTGGAACTAATTGAGCGAATTCAGTGTAATAATTTCTTCCTGTTTTTGCGCCGTCACAGCCTCCAATCAAGAAAAAGTGTCTGATTTTCCCTTCCTTCACTGCATTAACTATTGTTTCAGCATGACTTAAAGTTGCTTTATGACCAAACCCTACTAGAATTTCTTTAACTTCTTCATCTTTCTCGAAGCCACCGAGGTCTAAGGCTTTACTTATTATTTCAGAGAAGTCCTTATGACCATTTTCATCAGCTGATATATGTTTTATGCCCTCCCAACCAACAACACTTGTTGAGTAGATTCTATCTATATATGAATCTTTTGGTTTCATTAAGCAATTTGTTGTCATTAAAATACAGCCTGGTATGCCATCAAATTCCTTTTGTTGATTTTGCCAAGCTCCTCCAAAGTTACCTACTAAGTGAGTATATTTATTTAACTTAGGATATCCATGGGAAGGAAGCATTTCGCCGTGGGTATAAATGTTTATTCCCTTACCTTCAGTTTGCTCTAGTAGCATTTCGAGATCTCTTAAATCATGACCAGAAATTACTATAAATGGTCCTTTTTTAATATTTACATTAACCTTTTGAGGTGAAGGTGAGCTATATTTTTCATTATTAGCACTATCCAGTACCTCCATAACTTTAACACTCATCTCTCCAGTTTTAAGTAAGTATTTGATAAGATCTTGAAGATTTAAACTATCATCTGTTAATGCTGCAAGAGCTACAAAATAAAATTCATCTACTTCTTCACTATTATATTTTATAAATCTAGCTTGATGTGCATAAGCTGCAATTCCTTTTAATCCGTATTTTATAGTTTCGCGTACGGAACGGATATCTGCATCTAATTTTTCATCATACATAACACCCGCTTTTTTAGCATCTTCAAGCATTTGCTCCTTAGAATCACTTAAATTATATTGAGCCTCTTTTGCATTTACTTTTTCATTTCCTACTTTTTTCCTAACTTCTTCTTTGATTACTTGAGATTTTTTTAGCATATTAGTATGAGCTTCAGGATCAAAATTTACGTTAGTTAATGTCATAAACAATGCATTTTCAACAAATGAAATCCATGACTTGTCAAGTTTCTCACCTTTTTCTAAAAGTTTAGTAGCATAGCAACTTATCCCTTTTAGCTGATATATGAGCAAATCCTGCATTGCTGCAATTTCTGGTGTTTTTCCGCAGACTCCTATGTTGGTACAGCCTTTTCCACCTGCAGTTTGTTCGCATTGAAAACAAAACATTTTTCCTTGCATATGTAACCCTCCTAAATTTTCAAAATATTCTAATACTAGCTTACACTTATTATAGGTAGATAAGCAAGTGAATGGTTAACATTCGCATACGAATTCAAAGAAAATTCATTTATATTCCAACTGGAATGGCTTTAAACTAGACAGGCTCAAAATCTTATGTTACCTTTATTTATAGAGAGCATTTTATAATTGAGGAGGGATTTTGTGAAAATTGGGTATGACATTTATGATTCACCTATAGGTCTAATCCACGTGGTTGTGGATGAAATAGGTGTAAAAAAAGTAGAGATTTTTGAAGAAGATTGGAAACAATACAAGAGCAAGCATGAATTTATTCAGAAAGATGTGGAGCTATGTAAGGAAGTTATAGTTCAACTAGATGAATATTTCAAAGGAAAAAGAAAAAATTTTAATATACCATTATCTATAGAAGGTACGCAGTTCAGAAAAAAAGTATGGACGGCGCTTCAAGATATCCCATATGGTGAAACCCGAAATTATTTGCAGGTTGCAGAATCCATAGGAAATCCTAAAGCTGTAAGGGCAGTAGGTCAAGCTAATAGATTTAATCAATTACCTATAATTATACCTTGTCACAGGGTTATTGGTAAATCTGGCAATCTGATAGGCTTTGCAGGTAATAGAACACCCACACAAAAACTACTATTGCATATAGAAGGGGCAAATTTTGATAAATGACTTTATACTCGTATCTCTTAATACCATTTTAGAAAGAAATCCCCCATTTTTACAAGTGGGGGAAAGCTGATGTTTAACTATTAACATTTCTAATCTAGAATTTTTATTAGATACAAGCCATGATCTAAAATACTTTGTTCACAACTAAATTTAACACCCTCATCAATAAATTCAAAGCATACATCTCGTGTACTATTTATATCAAATAGACATTTCCCTTTTTCATCTAAGGATTTTACAGCATCCTCATGAATTCCTTCCCGCAATAGGTTGGCCTTAGCTTTGCTATTCAACATATCCGCACCTTCCTCTCAATTTTATAAAATCCGCTTGATAACTCACTCAAATCACTGTTGTATTTACTATATAGTATCATAGACTTTCTGTTTTCTCTAATCTTTAAATGAAATTGTCTTTACAAGTCTATCAAATCCAATAATAGTGTTCTTGAAAATACTCTCTGCTCTGTCTTTATATTCTTCTGGGATATGCATAGAAGGACTAAAATGTGTCAATAGGAGTTCTAGCACTTCACCCTTCAAAGCAAGCTGTGCTGCCTCGCTAAAGGTCATATGTTTGTTCTTTATGGCTTTTTCAATATCATTATCATTACCATAGGTCCCCTCACAAATAAACAAGTCACTTTTTTTTATAAAAGTCGCTATTTCAGGTATTGGTCTTGTATCCGTGGTGAAACTGAGCTTTATTCCGGTTCTTTCTTTTCCAAGCACCATACCGGGCAAATATGTTTTTTCATGATGAATTATAGTCTCATTGTTTTGGAGCCTACTCCAAAACATTTTTGGAATTTCATTTATAATTGCACATTTAACATCAAATTTTGGTTTTCTCCTAAAGTAAAAGCTATAACCCAAACAATTAGTTGAGTGCTCAAGTTCCAGTGTTGAAATTATTAAATCATGATCTTTACACACTGAAGTATTAATACTATCTTTTAATATTTGTACTTTCAATGGTTCCTGTGGATTTTCTATAATGTTAAGCTCGTAAGGAAGGTAAGGTGCCGCAACCCTCAGACCCTTCACAATGTCAGCAATGCCTTTGGGGCCAATTATGGTAATAGGTTCAGTTCTACCGCTGTTACCTATTGTGGCAAGAATACCTGGTAGTCCAACAATGTGATCCGCATGTCCATGAGTTATACAAATTATATCTATTGATTTAAATCCCCAGCCAAGTATTTTCATGGATACCTGCGTACCTTCACCACAATCAAGCAGTATCTTTCTCCCTTTGTAGTTTATGAGAAGTGAAGATAGATACCTTTCAGGAATAGGCATTCCCCCTCCACATCCTAGAAGAACTATATCAAGCAATTAAATCACCTCATCTAATATTTTCATTAAATTTATTGTACACCCGGAGGCAGTACAATATCTATATCTATACTGAAACTCCCATGCCTAAATGAATCGTTGCTTAGCTTCTTTTTTTGCCAGTGGATATCCACCCCGCATTCCATTAACATCTTATTTTTGTTCTTACATGTTTTTTAATGCTTTCACTAATACAATAGTTGTTAATAATATTTTTCTCATATACCTTGGACAATATACAAAATAATAGAGTTATTTTCATATATTATAAATGTTTTTATACACTTATTACTGTTTATAATCATTATCTTAAATATCTTCAAGTGATATCCATCCCACACCTGAAGGAGTGGGCTTTCCGCACAAACATTGTAATATTGACGCAACAAAAAAAGAATCATTTTATTGATTCCCTTTTTAAAAATAATAATAAACGTTTAATATAATGTTATTTTACAGGTATAAGTAAATCTTTCTCTAATATATGATTAATAAGCCAATCATTTAAAAAAGTTAGTATTCCCATAATAGCCTCATCTTGATTTTCATCAACTTTATTTAAATTAACCACATCAAGTTTTTCAATAAAGGCTGCATGGTCCATTTTTTGAGTAAATAATCTTTTATAATTTATACTCTCCATATATTTTTCTTCATCTTGAAAGTGATAAACTGTATATTCTCTTAGTTCTTCAATTACTTCTACTATTTTATCATATTTATCCGTATCATATGGACTTTTTAGTAATTGATACGCTCTTTCCCCTATTTCAAAAAGTTTTTCATGCTCTGTATCAATAAGTATAATACCGGTTTTATACTTTTCTTTCATCTCAAACATATTTAATCCCCCCTTAACTTTGCTCTCACTCATATATGGTACTTTATTTTATTCTATTTTACAACAAAAATACTCATATTACCTTATGTTTTTATATGATCCACTTGTAAAAAAGAATTCTCAAATTAATGCGAATCCTTTTGTTACATTAAATACTAAAAAGGCATAATAAAGGTCTTTCCCGTTTTGGGGTTCTTAGTTATAAATACCTCTAATCCATAAACCTCTTTTATTATATCTTCTGTTAATACTTCCTCTGGAGTTCCATTTTTGTAAACTCCTCCATCATGCATTAGTATCATATGATCCCCATAGGCAGCTGCTATGTTCAAATCATGAAGCACTGCAATAATTGTGATGTTTTTATTTTGATTTAGTTGTTTTAGTCCATTCATTATTTCAATTTGGTGATGAATATCCAGGTGAGAAATAGGCTCATCTAAAAGGATTATTCCTGTATCTTGGGCAATTGCCCTTGCCACTATCACTCGTTGTTTTTCTCCACCACTGAGTGCATTTATGCTTTTATTCCTAAGCTCCCAAGTATTTGTGCACTTCATAGCATCCATAGCTATTTTTATGTCTTTTTCACTTTCTGAACAGAATCTAGAAATATGAGGAGTTCTTCCCATAAGGACTATGTCTTGTACCGAAAAATCAAATTCAATATCGGTGCTTTGTGGAACTACAGCCATTTCCTTTGCTAGCAGGTTTGGTCTTATTTGGGTTAAATTCTTTCCATCAATAGAAATCACACCTTTTTCCATATGCAAAGATTTTGATAGTACCCTTAAAAGAGTAGTTTTACCTGACCCATTTGGTCCTAAAATCGTGTAAAACTTTCCTCTTTCTATTTTTATGTTAATATTCTTTAATACTTCCTCTTCAAAGGAAAAGCACACATTATTTATCTCTATCAATTAAATCGCCTTCTTTTTTGTTCTATATAATAAGTATATAAAAAATGGCACTCCAAAAATCGAGGTAATAATTCCAACGGGTATTTCAGAGGGAGGAACTACTACCCTTGCAAAAGTATCGCAAATTATTAGAAATATAGCTCCTCCAAGTGCAGAAAATGGTATAACCACCCTATTATCAGATCCAAAAATCATTCTAATTGCATGAGGAACTATAAGTCCTACAAAGCCAATTATTCCACTTACAGATACGACTGCAGCCACCATTAACGTGCTTATTACAAATATGTACTTTTTAAATCCATTTACATCTATACCAAGGCTTCTTGCAGTATCTTCTCCAAGCAGCATGATATTCAGATCTCTTGAAAATGTAGATATAAACAATATTGAGGGAATTACAATTATAGACAGTAAAATAACCTCATTCCAACCGGCTGTGGAAAAACTTCCCATAGTCCACATAACTATTTTTTCAATGTTATCTCTATTAAAAGTCATCATTAATGAAATAATAGAAGATAACAAATAATTTATAGCAATACCAGCAAGAAGTAGTGTGGCCACTGGAACTTTTGTACCAACTCTCGCAATATTATAGACCAAAAAAGTAGTTATTATCGCACCTATAAATGCAGTTAATGCTACCATACTCATTCCAAAGAAATGAACTTCTTTAAGAAAAACCATGGTTATAGTAGCTCCAAGTGCTGCTCCTGATGAAACTCCCAGAACAAAGGGGTCTGCCATTGGATTCTTAAAAATCCCCTGAAAAGAAGTACCAACCACCGAAAGTGCCGCTCCAACTAAGCAAGCTAGAAGTATTCTCGGGAGTCTTAAATTTAATAATATGATTATAGATGTAGACTTAATTCCGCCTGTGGATACAAGGGTATTTACTATTGGAATTTTACTTATTACTATTAATGCCGTCTGTTTGAAAGATATATCTGCCACTCCAAAATTTGCTGCAGCAATTATCACAAATATAAGTAAAAATACACCTATTGCAAAAACTCTTTTATAATAACTCTTATTTTCTATAAATGTCATGGCACTGCAACCCCTTTTATTTGAAAAGTTCAGGATGAATTAGTTTAGCCATTGCTTCTAGTCCTTCTGCAAGTCTTGGTCCCTGCCTAACAATAGTATTTTCGTCAATTTCCAATAATTTACCATTTTTAACTGCTTTCAAATCTTTATAACCTGTTGTAGCTTCTATACCTTTTTTCGTATCAAAGAATTTGGAGCATATTAGCACATCTGGATCCTTTTCTACAAGCTTTTCTACACTGTATTTCCAACCAATTGCATCATCTGCGGCATTTTTTCCACCAGCTATTTCTATCATATTTCCTATAAATGTATCTTTCCCAGCAGTGAAATCGCCACTCTTACCGAAACCTGCTACATAATAAACTGTTGGTTTCTTAGCCTTTGCTACCTTAAGCGTTATATCTGCAACCTTCTTTTTCATATCTGATATTATTGACTGCGCTTTTCCACTAGCATTTACAACCTGGCCAAGTTTTGACATTGTATCATATACACCGTCAAAATTCTCTTCACCATAAAGTACTATGACTTTTATACTAAGGTCCTCTAATTTTTTAACAACAGCCTTATCAAAATGAGTTGATGCAATAACTACATCAGGTTTTAATTCAACAATTTTTTCTATATTGGGTTGTAATAAACTACCAATAGTTGCTACCTTACTTACCTCCGTTGGATAGTCATCATAATCACTTCTACCAACTAAACTTCCACCTTTACCAAGTGCATATATTCCCTCTGTTATATTTGGTGCAATTGTAATAATTCTTTTAGGTTCACTTTCAATTGTAACGGTTCTATTATATGAATCCACCACTTTTAGTGGATATACTACAGATGCTGTTTCCTTTTTAGTAGTATTAACCTTATTGCCTTTAGCTTTATTACCACATGCACTAAACACAACACAAACAAAAACAATTAAAACTATACTTATTATACTCTTTCTCTTAAACATAATTTTCCTCCTAGTATTCCTTAGGGGCACTAAACAATTATTAATTGTTTAGCCTCCATAAATTTTGATTTTCTAATTAATTATTTAATTTTAATTGGTATACCACTAACCACCAAGTGAACTTCCTTAGCCTTGGATGCGATATACTGGTTTACTCTACCTGCAATATCTCTAAAAACCCTAGCCATTTTATATTCTGGTACAATTCCAGAGCCAATTTCATTAGTTACAATAATTATTGTTTTTGTACTTTTTTCAGCCTCGCATAGAAAGTCAGCTACCTCTTGCAAAATTTCACTTTCCATAGTATCTATAGCTTCATTATTTAAATCATCAAAGTTATCCCCTGCACTATCAAACATAAGATTTGTAACCATTATTGTTATACAATCTAATAAAATCGTACCGAACTGCATTTCTTCTTTATAAAACACCTGCTTTAAATTATTATAGCCTTCAAAAGTATGCCAAGTAGATGGCCTTCTTTCTTTATGCTTTTGTACTCTGTCCTTCATTTCATCATCAAAGGGAATTGAGGTTGCAATGTACAGTACCCCGCCCTTTTCTTCTTTAGCTAACTTCTCAGCGTAGGTACTTTTACCGCTCCTTGCACCACCTGTTATAAGTACAATGTTTTTCATAGTATCTCCTTATTAATTTAGTGATAAATCCCTAAGCAAAAAAATTCAAATAAAAAAACCACATCTCATGGATGTGGAATAATGCAATTAATTTTTTTCACCTATTGGATTACCCAATATTATTGCTAAATTACGCATTTTTCATCCTCCCCCCGAAGACTAAAATCTTGAGCATTTAGGCAGGTTTACTGGCTTTAGCATCATCTTACTCTCCAACCTTCTCAGTTTCCCAATGGTTTTTTGGATTTCATCCTCTAATACAGTAGCGGTGGGCTGCAGTGGTCTTTAACCACTTTCCCTTTTAACCCTTGTTACAAGGCACCTAAAGCTAATATTCAATTTTAATTAAATTCACAATAATTATTGTAACATCAAAAAAATATTAAAGCAATAAAAAAATAGGAAGTAGCTGATTGGAAGCTATCTACTTCCTATTTTTTCAGTTTAGTCACCCCAATATTTTTCTGCCTCTTCTTCCATTTTAGTTAGTCTTGTATAATAATCCTGGAATTCATTTAGATGAGCAAGAGCTATTTTGCCAGTTAAAATAGGATCGTCATTAGTTACATTTGTAAGAGGATTAATATTGCCATGTTCTAATTCAACATCTAATCCAACCCTAAATTGCTCTACATCAAACTTGTCAAATCTAATATTCAAATGTTTAGCAATTAATACAGCTTCTTCTATTGTAAATTTTTTTCTTTGAAAATTCCTGCTATCACAATATGAAATCATATTATGATATATCATTTCATTTTTCATCTGTTCGTATATATCTATATTAGTCATATTATAAAAATAAGGATATCTGAACATATTACCCTCCCAAAAATAGCTATCACTATATATTATACATAAAAAATTATTTTGCCACTAAGTTTTATTGTTAAATTTTATATAATGGAATAATTTATAAATACTATAACTTTACTTTTTTTCCTGAATATAAAACTTATTGATATTTAAAAATTATTGTGCTATTATTTTTAAAGTTATGTTTATTCACTATAGTGTATAATTATAACTTTTAACAATTCTAATATGAATTGTATACTATAAATATATATTAAAAAAGGAGCTGTTACGGTGTGACAAAAAATGTTTTTGTTCAATTGTTAAATATTTGTAAAAGTTTTGATCAAGATGAGGCCGTTATTAAAAACTTAGACCTTGATATACTACAAGGTGAGTTTCTAACCTTACTTGGACCAAGTGGTTGTGGAAAAACCACTACCTTAAGAATGATCGCAGGCTTTGAATTACCTACAAGTGGTGAAATTGTAATTGATGGAGAAAACATCACAGACAAGCCACCTTATAAGCGTTGTGTTAACACGGTATTTCAAAACTATGCCTTATTTCCTCATATGAATATCTATGACAACATAGCCTTTGGCCTTAAGATGAAAAAAGTTCCAAAAGCTAAAATCAAAGATAAGATAGATGAGATGTTAAAAATGGTTCAACTTGAAGGTTATGAAAATAGAATGCCTTCTCAACTAAGTGGTGGCCAAATGCAGCGTGTTGCTATTGCTAGAGCTATAGTAAATAGCCCAAAGGTTCTTCTTTTGGATGAACCACTAGGTGCTCTTGATTTAAAGCTTCGTAAACAAATGCAATTAGAGCTTAAACATCTCCAAAAAATCCTTGGTATAACCTTTGTATTCGTAACACATGATCAAGAAGAAGCATTAACTATGTCTGATAGAATTGTGGTTATGAACAATGGGATTATTGAGCAAATTGGAACACCAGAAGAACTTTATGAGCACCCTAAGACTAAATTTGTAGCTGGTTTTTTAGGTGAGACAAACATCTTAGAGGGAGAAGTGATTAAGTTAAAAGACGATGAAGTTCTTCTTAATCTTGAACAAGAAGAAGATATAATCAGAATACCTAACCTGAATTATAAACTCGGAGATAAGTTTGTTGTTTCTGTTAGACCTGAGAGAATTAGAATAAAGCAAGTCGTTGAAGATGGGGATGTATGGCTTCAATGTAAATTTAAAGAGAAAGTTTATGTAGGTTCAAACATTAAGGTTATTATGATAGCTAAAAACAGAAAAGAAATTATAGTTAATGAGCCCATAGGACAAAATTTCAATTTTTCAGATGAAATCAAAGATTATTTCGTAACTTGGAACCCAAATCATACTATTGTAATTAAAGCATAGAGGGAGGTCATAAATGAAAACTAATAAATGTAAAAAACCCATTATAAAATACTTATCTTCAGTTTCAAAATATTTAACCACAATTTTACCTGCTATGCTATGGATGGTTGGATTTTTCATTATACCCCTTTTATTTATAGTAGTAGTAAGTTTTTCCACTAGAGGTGAAGTTGGAAATATCGTATATAAGTTTACATTATCCAATTATACTAAACTTTTAAATCCTCTTTACCTTAGTGTCTTTTTTAAATCCATATTAATAGCTATTTATACCACGGTGCTATGCTTGCTGCTAGGATATCCCTTTGCATTTATAATAGCTAATGTGAATAAAAAGCTTAAACCACTGCTACTTTTACTTATAATACTTCCATTTTGGACTAACTCTTTAGTTAGAACTTATGCAATGATCATATTACTCAGAACAGAAGGATTAATAAATACTGTACTTCTGCACTTGAATATAATAAATATACCGCTTAATTTAATGTATAACAACACTTCGGTAATGATTGGGATGCTATATATGATGTTTCCCTTTATGGTACTCCCTCTTTATACCTCTATAGAGAAACTTGACAAAAGAGTATTAGATGCTGCTTCAGACCTAGGAGCAGCACCACTATATAAATTTTTAAAGATTACCCTTCCACTTACAAAGGGTGGAATTGTATCAGGTTCTATTTTAGTTTTTATTCCTACTCTAGGCCTCTTCTTTGTAACTGACCTTATGGGTGGAAGTAAAGTAGTCCTTATGAGCAATCTTATTAAAAATCAGTTCCTTACTGCAAGAGATTGGCCCTTTGGGTCAGCTATATCAGTTGTTTTAATAACTTTCATGCTTTCAGTTATTATATATAACTCAAGGCTAACTGGAACTAAAGGAACTAAGGAGGTATTATAAGGATGAAAAACAAAAAAATAGATTCTATAAAATTTATATATTTACTTTTAATATTTATGTTTTTATATATACCCATTATAGTACTTATCGCATTTTCCTTTAACCAGTCAAAATTAAATGTTGTTTGGACGGGTTTCACCTTTAAATGGTATCAAAGCCTTTTCCATAACGCAGGAATCTTAGAGGCTGTTAAAAACTCCTTTATAATAGCTATAATAAGTACAATACTTTCGGTAATTATAGGTACCTTAGCTGCTATTGGAATGTATAGATACAAATTTAAAGGAAAAAGAATAGTTGACTCAATACTATATGTTCCCTTAGTTATACCTGAAATAGTTATGGGTATATCACTCCTTGTCTTCTTTTCTATTGTAAAGATTCCTCTCGGAAAGGTATCTTTAATTATTGCTCATGTAACTTTCAGCATAGCTTATGTTGTTGCAGTAGTTAAAACAAGACTTGACGGTTTTGATAAATCTGTTGAAGAGGTTGCAATGGACCTTGGCGCAACCCCTTTAAAGACTTTTTTTTATGTGACACTGCCAATTATCATGCCAGGCGTTATTGCGGGTGGACTACTAGCCTTTACCTTATCACTAGATGATGTAATAATTAGTTTTTTTGTGGCTGGACCTGGCAGTGTAACTTTACCACTTAAAGTTTTCTCCATGGTAAAATTCGGTGTTACACCTGAAATTAATGCCCTTTCAACTTTACTAATATTTTTAACTGTTATAGTGATTTGTTTTGCGCTTTTGATTAGAAATGTAAACATAAATATGAAAAAGGTGGTAGTTATACTAACATCTATTTTCCTTGTTTTCGCAAGTATTGGTGGTAGCATATTCGCTTATTCTAAAAACAATGCGCAGCCTAAGGAGGTTTTAAATGTTTTTAACTGGTCTGAATATTTACCGCAATCTGTTATTGATAAATTTGAACAAACCTACAATATTAAAGTAAATTATAGTACCTTTTCTTCCAATGAAGAAATGCTAGCAAAACTAATGGCAGGTGGAGGAAATTATGACCTAACAGTTGCCAGTGATTTCATGGTTGAAATATTAAGTAAACAAGGTCTTCTTGCTCAAATAAATAAAAATAGTCTTCCAAATCTAAACAATATAGGATCTCAGTTTTTAGACCTACCTTTTGATAAAGGTAATAAGTATAGTACTCCCTACATGTGGCTTGCAGGAATAATAGCCTATGATAGTTCAAAGATTCCCGAAGGTAGCATAAAGGGATATAAAGACCTTTGGAAGCCTGAACTTAAAAACTCTTTAACCGTCCTTGATGACGAAAGAGTTATAATTGGAATAACCCTAAAAAAATTAGGATATTCCCTAAATGAAACTAGTCCTCAGGCTCTTCAAGAAGCAAAAATGGAGTTAAAGAAGCTTCAGCCCAATATTAAATCTTATGATAGTGACAGCCCAAAAACAAGCCTTATAAATGGAGAGGCAAAAGCAATATTTGCCTGGGGGGCTGAAGGAAGTTTGGCTAGTCGTGAAAATCCAAATATAAAGTACGTAGTACCTGAGGAGGGTCTATTCCTCCAACAAGACAACTTTGTAATTCCGAAAGCTGCAAAGAATATTAAAGCAGCGGAGCTTTTTATTAATTTTATAATGGAACCAGAAATAAGTGCTGAAATTTCTCGTAATTTCCCTTATGGAAATCCTAATACCTCTGCCTATAAATATATAGATAAAAAAACACTAGATGACAAAGCAGTTTATCCACCAGAAGAAGCTGTAAAAAAAGGTGAGTACTTAAAGGATATAGGAAACTCAGTAACAGAGCTAGATAAGATATGGACTGAAGTTAAATAAATAAAGTGGCTAGGATGCAATAATCCTAGCCACTTTATTTATTTGCTTACTATAGAATGTGCACTTTCAAATTCATATATTTTTGGACTAATGCTTCTTCTGGGAATAAGTTCTTTGGTGACACAATCCTAAAGTCCATACCCATTTTAGCAGCACCTATAATCAATGCATTTGCCATAAATATTCACAAGATCTATTTGGATGTTTATGCCATTAAATGTATAAATTTTTCTATTATATTTTTTATTACTCATATATTCACCTTTAAAGGGAACACTATTACTATTATTATATTCATTAAAATATGCCATAAAGGTGATATATATGAAAATTGAAACAATTGACTCTAAAATAACTACAATTATAAATGTATTGGGAGCATCAGCTCCCAATAAAGTAAAGAGAATATCGATTGGTAAAAATCCACCAATTCAAGGCGCTATTATATATATTGATGGTCTAGTAGATAAAAATATTATTAATAGAGATATTCTCACTCCACTAATGATTGAAATACGCAGCTCCATAGTACTAAATAATGACACACCAAGTTTTTTATGCAGTAATTACATCACTGCCGATTGTACTTTTATTAAGGGTAACACGGTGGAAGTTTCTAAGAATATTAAAAATGGAAACACGCTACTTCTAATTGAAAATGTAGAAGATTATGTAATAATCGATACCACTGGTGGTGCAATTAGAGGAGTATCCGATCCAATGAATGAAACCTCCTTAAGGGGATCTAGAGATGGTTTTGTGGAAAATTTAGAAGTTAATATAAGTTTGCTTAGGCGGAGCATAAAAGACCCAAATCTTTCCATTGAAAAATTTGTTGTTGGAAGGCGTTCACAAACGGATTTAGCTTTAGTTTATATTAAAGATTTAGTTAATACTAAGGTTCTAGATGAGGTAAGAGAAAGAATAAATGCAATAGACGTAGATTCCATTACCGGCATTGGAGCATTCCAAGAATTCATAGATGAAAATCCCTATAGTCTTTTTCCTATGTGCCTCGCCACAGAGAGACCAGATAGAGTAACTCCAAATATTATGGAAGGAAGGGTAGCTGTGATTTTAAATGGATCTCCCTTTGTATTAACACTTCCCTCTGTATTCATTGAATTTTTTCATACTGTTGAGGATTATAACGAAAGAACAATATCTGCAAATTTTGTAAGGCTTCTTAGATTTTTATCAGTTTTATTAGTAATTACACTTCCCTCAATTTATTTAACATTAATTAAATATAATGGTGAACTCATTCCTATTGAATTTGTTGTTCCGGTAGTACAATCCCGAACAGGAATATCTCTTTCACCCTTTATGGAAATTCTTATACTGGAAATACTAATGGAAATTTTAAGAGAAGGTGGATTAAGGCTTCCAACAAAAATAGCACAGACTTTAAGTATAGTGGGAGGCATTATTATAGGAAATGCTGCAGTACAATCAAATATGGTAAGTCCTACTACGCTTCTTGTAATTGGTGTTACTATTATTGCTTCTTTTGCAGTGCCCACAGTTGATATGTCTCTTTCTATAAGGATATTAAGATTTCCCATGTTATTTCTAGCAAATAGCATGGGGATAATGGGAGTTGCTACAGGCTATACACTACTTATAATCCATTTATCCTCTTTAGAAAATTTTGGTGTTCCATATATGCAATTTAACAAGAATGATTTAAAGGATACTTTTACTAGATCCCCATTATGGAAAATGAATGCTCGTCCATCCATAATTTCAGACCGAAATATTAAAAGACAAACTAATTTTAGGTCTAAGTTCAGGAGAAAAAAAGATGATTAAAAAAAATGGACTTATAAACTTAGGAGAAATAAGATGAATGAAAAAAACAAGCTAATAACCTCTGTGGAGCTCTTTTTTATCTTGGTTGGTTGCATGATTGGTATGGGCGTCACAAGTCTCCCTGCTGATGTAGTAAGTATTTCAAAACAGGATGGGTGGATTTCTTCCATTATAGGTGGAATATATCCATTGTATATTGTTTTAGTTGGAGGAATAATAATCAAAAGACATCCTGATAGCAATATAATGGATTTAAGCAAAGCATACTTTGGAAAAATAATCGGCAATGTTTTAAATTTATTGTTTATGCTCACATTTTTATTTTATATGGTTCTAGTTATTTCCGGTTCAAGCAATCAATTAAGAGCATATAGTATATATTTTATCCCACCTTTTAAAATGGTTTTAATCTTTGCTTTTGTATCTTGTTATGCTTCAATTAAAGGCTTAAAGGTATTAGCCAGGTTTACAACTATAACATTTTTTTTATTATGTTCTATTGTTGTGGCTTCATCAGTAACCTTTAAGTCCGGCAGCATTTTAAATGTAAAACCTTTTTTTGGTGCAGGTTTTCCAAAAATTTTAGAAGGAAGCCTAAAAACTTTCTTCTCCTATGCTGGTATGGAATTACTATTAATAGTATATCCATATGTGCAAGATAAAAAAAACATATTAAAAGCTGCCTACATTAGTGTTCTTGTAGTAACTATCTTTCATACCTGGATAGTGTTTACATCAATTTATTTTTCTGGACCAGATTTAGTAGTAAAACAATTATGGCCATATTCCTTCGTGGCTGAATCATTTAAAATACCTGTGGTAAATAATTTCAGATTTGTAGAGATGGTTATATGGATTACAATTGCTTATAAAACCATATCTGTTGAATTTTATGCCGCAACTAAAATATTTAGTAATATTACTAAAATGAAAAGGAAAAAAAATTGTTTTCTATTACTCCCAATTATCTTAATTTTCCCATTGTTTATGGAAAATGAAGTAATAAGGAGAGATATTGGTAGCAAGGTTCTTCCTTGGATAACATTATTTAATTTCTTTTATATAACCATAATTGCGTTAATATCTCTTTTAAAGGATAAGAACAGACTTAGGAATATTCAAAAAAAAGGAGAGAACTTATAAATGAAAAGATATAGCTTACTTATATTATCTATTTCATGTATAATTATATATCTCATATTTAATTCAAGCAAAAGTAATCTTCCTATAGAAAAAACTGAGATTTGCTCAGGAATATCCTATGACCTCATTACAACTAGTCCTCTGAATGAATATTATGTTGGTGCAAGTGTCTATACTTTCACTAAAAAAGATGAAGTTTCAAGTTCTATATTAGAAGGTATTGGTAAAAGTATTGCTGAAACCAGAGCATCCAGATCAACCATCAGCAGCAAGGAATTCTTGCTTGGATTACAGAAAGTATTTATTTTTAGCGAAGCTGCGTCAATTAATGGTATTAACCCTATTGCCGATATAATATTTTCTAATCAACAAATGAATGATGCTACTTGGCTGGTTGTATGTAAAGGCAAGGCCATTGATATGCTAAAATTCAAAGTTGATGATGCTATCACTTCATCAGATCATATTGACGGTTTGATAGAAAGCTCTACAGAGCAGAATTTCATGTCTGACCAATATAAAGTGATAGATATGTTTGCAAGGGTAGGTTCAGAGGGAAGAAATCTAGTTCTTCCCTACCTTGAAATAAAAAACGAAAAAATCACTTTGACTGGCATGGCTGTTTTCAAAAAAGACAAGATGGTTGCAAATATACCAATGGCGCAAGCCGGGTATATGAATATTTTAAGGGAAGATAACGTTCAAGGAATACTAACACTTCAAAAGGATTCACAAAACTTAATATCAAATTATGGGGAATCAAAAAGAAAGGTACGCTGTGAAAAAATTAATGGTAAATATAAATTTACTATAGATATAGAATTTAAAGGTACAATAGTAAATAATACTATGTATAAGGATTTTATGATAAATCCCAAAACAGTAGAAAAGTACAGTCATGAATTAGAAGAACAAACAAAAAAAAGGTGCAATGAATTTATAAATAAAATGCAAAATCAGTATAAAACCGACTGCCTGGAACTGGGTCGTAATGCCGCAGCTACTTTTGGGCGAAACCCTGAAATAGATTGGGATAACATTGTTTGTAATGCGGAGATTATAGTTAATGTGAAAGTAAAGGTTAAAGATCTTGGAAGAGGTCAGTTTTTATTTAAAAGTAAATAAAGATAGATTTTTATTTGAATATTCATTATTAATAATATATACCGATAAAAGGTCCGTAGCCAATAACGCCACTGACCTTTTATTTATTATAATAATTCGATATCTTCATTTTTAGAAAATTCTTCTAAAATATCTTCAACTATTTCTAAAATTTCGTGCTTTGCTTCTTGTTCTAAATCACTATTCCTGAACTAAAGCGTTTATTGCCATAATATAGCCATATTTACCAAAGCCACAAATTTGGCCCTTGCAGGCTGGTGCTGTTACTGATTTTTGTCTAAATTCTTCCCTAGCATGTATATTACTAAGATGAACCTCTATAGTATTTATAGAAACGGATTTTATTGCATCAAATATTGCAATACTATAATGGGTGTAGGCTCCCGCATTAATGATTATTCCTTCATACTTTTCGTAAGCCCCCTGTATGAAGTTTATAATTTCACCTTCAATATTGCTTTGAACAATATCAATATGAACCTGAAGTTTTTTAGCCTCTTTATAGAGATAGCTGCACATTTCTTCGTAAGTTGTGTTCCCGTACACTCCCTTTTCCCTAATTCCAAGAAAATTTAAATTTGGACCATTAATTATTAATATCTTCATAACCGCACCTCTTATTTATTAATTTCTGTATATATTTCTATAATATTACTCACCACATCATCAATATTACTAATATTCATAATTTCATGATCACAATATTTTTTATACAAGGGCCCTCTCTCCTCAAACAATTTATAAATCTGAGATGGGTCCTTTGAAAGTAAGGGACGAGTTTCAATGTCTATATCCCCTGCTATGTTTTCAATCGGGCGGTTGATATAAATTATAATACCATTTTTCTTAAGATTTAAAATATTTTCATATATCTTAACCACTCCACCACCGGTTGAAATAACCGCAGGAGCTTTTTCTGATACTTCCGTAATAGCTTTAGCTTCTATTTCTCTAAATAAAGCCTCACCATTTTTAAATATTTCAGTAATGGTGTGATTTGTACACTCCTCAATATATGTATCTATATCTAGAAATGATAATCTTAGTTTTTCTGCAAGTATTTTTCCAATTGCACTTTTACCACAACCAGGCATCCCAATTAAAACTATGTTTTTCATCATCATTTTATATCCACAATTTCACTTCTATAATTTCCCAGTATCTTAAAATAACGACTATTCAGTTTAATTAAATCAATTGAGGCTATTACTTTACTTTCATTCATATTTCCCTCAAAATCTATGTAAAAGAAATATTCCCAGGGCTTATCTACAATTGGCCTAGATTCAATTTTCAAAAGATTTATATTGCTCTGCGCAAAATGCTTTAAAACGTTATAAAGTGAACCTGCCTTGTGGGTTGTAGACAAAACTGTGCTTATTTTATCGCTAGAGCAGGTTATTTCCATATCCTTACCAATGACAACAAACCTAGTCATGTTTGTTGCATTTGAATTTATATTTTTCTGCAAAATTTGGAGACCATATATTTCTGCTGCCTTAGAACTGGCTATTGCTACCAATGTTTTATCCTGTCTTTGTTTAACTAACTCTGCACTTTTTGCAGTGCTCTTAAATGGGACTAACTTCCAATGTTTATACCCTTTTAAGAATTCCATGCTTTGCTCTAGCCCTTGCGAGTGAGAATAAACCTCTTTAATATCATCTAGGGTTGAACCTTTAATTCCCATTAGATTTTGGCTTATTTTAAGATATTTTTCCCCTACTATATAAAAGTTATATTTATTAAGTAGATCATAAACTTCAGATATTGCTCCTGTGGAAGAATTCTCTATGGGAATTACCCCATAATTTATTTTACCATATCTTAAGTCTAAAAATATATCCTCAAACTCACTTATTGCTTTTGTATCCACTTTTTCACCAAAATACCCTTTTAGTGCCTCTTCACTAAAGGATCCTGTAACGCCATAAAATCCAACTGTTAGCTTTTTATCGCTAACTAAAACTCCACTTGAATTTAAATTTTTGCTTTGAAATTCTCTACTTATTTCCATTACAGATTTAAAGAATGCTTCTACCTCTAAGAGTAAGTCACTATTCTTAACGAGATTTAAGTTTTTCTTTATAACCGCCTCTTCTCTAGCTTCATTTAAAATTTCCATATTATTTTTCTTTTTATATTCAGCTATATTTAAAACTACCTCCATACGATTTTCAAATAGTGAAAGTAGGCTAGCGTCGATTTTATCAATTTGATTTCTCAAATCATTTATATCATAATTATCTACATTACTCATTAAATCACATCCTTAAATTATCACCCTCGGTGCTGTTTATCTTCTAATAAGCTCTAATATTACATAAAATCTAAAATGCTCATTGCTGCGCAAGATTCAATTACTGGTAAAGCTCTTAAAACTATGCAAGGGTCATGCCTACCTATAACAGACACTTCTGAATTTTCTAAGGTGTGCATATCAATGGTATTTTGAAGTTTAGCAATGGAAGGTGTTGGTTTCATTGCAACTCTAAACACTATAGGCATTCCATTAGAAATACCCCCATTAATTCCACCATTATTATTAGTTTTCATTTTTACACTACCCTTATCCATGTAAGGTATATCATTTGCCTGACTTCCTCGTACTTTTGTTATTTCAAAGCCACTACCAAATTCTACACCCTTTACTGCGGGTACAGAAAATAGTAATTGAGCTAAATTACTCTCTATAGAATCAAAGAATGGTTCACCAAGTCCACAAGGTAAGTTTAATATGGAAGCTTCAATTATACCTCCAACAGAATCGGACTCTTCCTTAGCTTTTAAAATAATGCTTTCCATTACTTTTCCTTGCACATCATCAATTACAGGGAAATTTTTCTTTGAAATATCTATTAAAAGCTCATTTTTTAAATTTACAGCATCAAAATAGCTATCAAATACATTTGTAATACTCAAAATATGACTTCCAATTAGTATTCCCTTTTCTAAAAGAATTTGCTTAGCAACAGCACCTGCAAAAACAAGTGGTGCAGTAATTCTTCCTGAAAAATGGCCACCACCTCTATAATCGTTAAAGCCTGAATATTTAACTTTACCTGTAAGATCTGCATGACCTGGTCTTGCTAAGTCTTTTAACTTATCATAATCCACAGAATTTTGATTTTCATTATAAATAACTGCGCAAAGAGGCGTACCAGTGGTATATCCATTAAAATACCCACTTAAAATTTCAACCTTGTCTCCTTCACTTCTTGTGGTTGAAAATTTATCTCTGCCTGGGGCCCGTCTTTGCATTTCATTATTTATAAAATCCATATCAAGTTTTATACCGGTGGGTAATCCATCAATGGTTATTCCTATGCCTCTTCCATGAGATTCTCCAAAAATAGAATACTTCACTTTTTTACCCCATTGTCCACTCATTAATTTCCCCTCCTAGGCTCCTAAAATCCTCATAAAAATTCGGGTAAGATTTTTTTACTGCACCACTATCCTGTATTGTAAGCTTTTCAGTACATCTAATTGAAGCAATTGCCATAGCCATAGCTATTCTATGATCATTCCAACTTTTTACAACTCCGCCCATAAGCCATGGTCTACCATGAATTAGCAGTGAATCCTCTCTTTCCATAACATCTGCTCCAATTTTATTTAGTTCTGTTGCTATAGCTTTTACTCTATCAGATTCTTTAATTCTAGCTCTACTTGCATTAATAATTTCTGTAGTACCAAAGCTTAGTGCACCAAGCACTGCAACTATTGGTAAAAGGTCAGGACATTGTGATACATCGATAATAGTACCCTTTAAATCTGATTTTGAAGCCTTTAAGATACCATCCACAAGTGAAATCTTTCCGCCCATATTTTTTATTATGTCCACAATTACCATGTCTCCTTGAAGTGATTGCATATTTAGATTAACACATTGAACCTCTCCACCTAAAACACCCGCTGCAAGGTAAAAGGCTGCTTGAGAAAAATCGCCTTCAACTGTGTAGTCTCTTTTTTGATAATATTGGTTGCCTTTTATCTTGAATTCTCTATAATTATTGTTTTCTATGATTACTCCAAATTTAGATAGTATATCTAAGGTTAAATCTATATACCCAATGGATTCCATTTCCGTAGTAACTTTAATTATTGAATCCCCATTTAATAGTGGTAAGGCATAAAGAAGGCCCGTAATAAACTGAGAGCTTACATTTCCTCTAAGTTCAAAAGTTCCAGGTTTAAAGCTCCCATCTATTGTTAGTGGAAGATATCCTCTATCTGTTGTGTACTTTATATTCTGCTTATCAAAGATTTCATAATAAGGTTTAAGTGTTCTTTCTACTAGTTTCCCTCTACCTTTAAAAACTATTTTTTCTCCAGTGTGCATGGCTATAGGGATTAAAAAACGTAAGGTTGAGCCGCTTTCATTGCATTCTAACTCATTGCGAGCTATTTTATTGTTCGTAGTTTTATTGTTTTCAATTTTATTATTAACTATCCCTTGATTAGAAAACTCAATAGCGCCTTTTCCAATTATCCGCAGGCTATTGGGCAGTTTTTTTATTTGTGCTCCAAGCTTTTCCATGATTTCACAGGTGGCTATTATATCCTCAGACATATTAACGTTATGAACCGCGCATTCGCCCTGGCTCAATGCTGCAGCTATAATTGCTCTATGACATACGGATTTTGAAGGCGGAATTTTCACTTTTCCATTTAAAGAAAAAGGCTGAATAACAACTGATTTCATAGCTTTCACCTCAATTCAATATAGTAATTTATTTATGATTTCTTTGTAAATAATCCACAATCTTAGAGTCCTGAATTTTACCACTAAAGCTATTACCAATGGACTCAATTAATATGAAATTCATATATTCACCAAGGTTTTTCTTATCATGACTAATAGCTTCAATTATAACTTCAGTTTTTATTTCAGGCAAGGTCCACGGTAAATTAAACTTAATTAATATATCTTTTATAGTACTTGATGTTCCAATTTTAGTCATCCCTAGTTCTTCCCCTAATTTTGTTATAGCATACATTCCTATTGCCACCGCTTCTCCATGGGAATACTCTTTAAAATTAAAGAACTGCTCAATTGCGTGGCCTATGGTATGACCAAAGTTTAGTAACATTCTTTCTCCAGTGTCCATCTCATCTTTTTCAACCACAGCAGCCTTAATCCTGCAGCAAGTATAAATGATTTCATCTATGTCTTTTAAAATAGATTCTTTATTTTCATAATTCATCAATTTATAAAATAGCTCTATATCTTTAATTGCTCCATATTTTATAACTTCACCCATGCCGTCATTAAAAAACTTATCATTAAGTGTTCCCAGCAGTAATGGATCAATAAAAACCGCCTTTGGATTATAAAAGTTTCCTACAAGATTCTTCCCACGAGGCAGATCTACTGCAACCTTACCTCCTACGCTACTATCCACTTGTGCTAGTAATGTAGTTGGAATTTGTATTAAAGGAATACCTCTTAAGAAAGTTGCGGCTGCAAAACCAGTCATATCTCCAACAACTCCACCGCCTAAGGCAATTATAATATCTCCTCTGTTTATCTTAAAATCTAAAAGTTTATCGTATACTCCAAAAAGAGTATCAAAAGACTTGCTTTCTTCACCTGCCTTGACCACAATTTTAAAAGTCTCAAATCCCTCGGATTTTAAAGAGCTAATGACCTTTGGGGCATAAAATTTATTAACATTAGAATCTGTTACTATAGCTATTTTTCTTCCTTTATATATCTTTTTAACTTCACTGCCAATTTGTTCTAGTAATCCATTCTTAATGTATATTGGATAACTTCCACTTGATGCTTCTACCTCTATACTATACATCTTAGCCTAGCTCCTTTCTCTTATTGGTCGCACTCTCAAACCTTTTCTTTAAAAAAGCTTTATCACCTTTAATTATTGCATCTTTTATCTCTTTTATATTATTTTCAAAGTCTTGTATTTTATTAATTATATTTTTTTTGTTATACAAGAGTAATTCAGGCCATAATTCCTCATTTATAGTAGCGACTCTAGTTGTATCCTTAAAACCTTCTCCAACAAACTTCGATATTTCCATAATTGAATTATTACAATCTATTAAGGAAACAGCTATAACATGTGGAAGCTGGCTTGTATAAGCAATTATATCATCATGCTCCACAGGAGTAAGGTGGACCACTCTTTTGCATCCCATCCCCCTTGCCAGCTCCCCTACTAAATTTATATTTTCCTCCTTGTTGCTATCTATCGGGGTTAAAATATAATTAGCATGTTTAAACATATCCACAGTGGCGGCCTTTAATCCAGATTCTTCTTTTCCTGCCATAGGGTGACCACCTATAAAATCTAAATCTTCCCGAAGTATCGGCATAATTTCTCTTAGTAAATCACTCTTAATGCCAGCAGTATCTGTAATAACCGCTCCACTTTTAAAGAAATTCATATTAACTTTCACAAAATCAATGGTCTTTTGAGGATAAATGGCAAGTATAACAATGTCCGAATTCATAAGTGGTATTTTTGGGCTTGTATATCCCTTATCAATAATATTCATCTTCTCCGCTATTTCTAAAACATCACTATCAATATCTATAGCCCAAAGGTTTTTAGGTTTTAATTCTTTTAGTGCCATGGAAAAGGAACCACCTATAAGTCCTAAGCCCACAATTGTAATATTAAAGTCACTAAAGTCTAATTTTACCACCTCTTAAATTATTCTATCTTGCGATATTGCAATTGCTCTTACTGAATCTATAAAAGTCTTGAATTTCTCTGGTTTTAAAGATTGTGCCCCATCACACAATGCATTAGCAGGATCGTAATGCACCTCAATTTCCAGCCCATCGGCACCAACGGCTATGGCAGCCTTTGCCAAGGGTTCTACTAACCACCATTTACCAGTAGCATGACTTGGATCTACTATAACCGGCAAATGAGTGAGCTTCTTAAGCACTGGAATTGCACTTAAATCTAGTGTATTTCTTGTAAAAGTTTCAAAGGTTCTAATTCCTCTTTCGCATAAAACTACATTTTCATTTCCCTCTGACATAATATATTCAGCTGACATAAGAAGTTCTTCAATGGTTGCACTCATACCTCTTTTTAAAAGTATTGTCTTATTACATCTTCCTACTTCCTTTAAAAGATCGAAGTTTTGCATGTTTCTAGCTCCAATTTGCAATACATCAGCATATTGTGATATTTTCTCAACTAGCTCTACACTCATAACTTCAGTAACTATTGGAAGTCCTGTTATTTTTTTTGCTTCTAATAATATTCTTAATCCTTCTTCCTCCATTCCTTGGAAACTGTAAGGAGAAGTTCTTGGCTTGTATGCCCCTCCTCTTAGAAAATTAGCGCCTGCTAGCTTTACATCTTTAGCAATAGTTATAAGTTGTGCTTCACTTTCCACAGCGCAAGGTCCAGCTATTATTGCTAGTTCTTTTCCGCCTATTGTTCTATCATCTACTTTTATTATAGTATCTTCAGGATGAAAAAGTCTATTAGCTCTTTTGTACGGAGCTTGAACGTTCATAACCTTATCAACAAATTCCTCTGCTTCAATCTGGCTTATGTTTATTCTACTTGTGTCTCCAACAAGTCCTAAAACACAATGGTTTTCTCCCTGGGAAACATGAACGATGCAACCTAACCCCTCTAGTTTTATCACAATACCTCTAACTTCATCTTGTTTTGCATTTGGATTCATTACAATTACCATTTAAAATTCCTCCTAAAATATTATTTTCTGCCTGAAATTTAATAAAGTGTTTCGGTTATAATTCCTTATAAAAATTTATAAAAAAAGGAAGACCCCTTATAATGGGTCTTCCTTTAAAAAAATAGGAAGACCTCTTATAATGAGTCTTCCTTGCGTGCAGACACAGTTTACTTTCTATAAATCAGCATATACTGGTATTATAGTTTTATTATTAAACTCATTATTTAAAGAAATCATATATATTTTTTTGCACAAAAAGTAGCTAACGCTAAAATAACGATAACTAAAGCTAAAATAAAAATATACTTTTTGGCTGATTCCTTTAACAATGATATTTTTCATAATTACGCCTCACAAAAGTTTGAATTAGTACCTGTAAATTCTTTAATATTGAAATAGTATAACATGTTGGGCTTATTTGTCAAGGAATTACTTTTTGAGAATAGTAAGATTTAGAATACATAATTGATAATAACTATTATTTAGTATATAATGTTAGTATGATATTGAACGAAGGGAAGTTTTTGTATGAAAACAAGAGGAAATAAAATATCCATAATTGGAGCAGGTTTTGTGGGTTCTACTACAGCCTTTGCTCTAATGACTAGTGGACTGGCATCTGAAATTGTAATTGTAGATATAAATAAAGAAAAAGCTGAAGGCGAGGCAATGGATTTATCCCATGGTGCTCCCTTTGTAAGACCTATAGATATAAAGTCTGGAGAATATTCCGACACAAAAGATTCAGATATAGTAATTATCACAGCAGGAATTGGTCCAAAACCTGGAGACTCTAGACTTACATGTATTTCAAAAAATCTAAAAATATTTCAAAGCATTGTCCCAGAGGTTGTAAAATATAGCCCAGATTCTATATTATTAGTAGTATCAAATCCTGTGGATATATTATCCTATATAACCTATAAGCTTTCAGGCTTTCCAAGTAATAGAGTAATTGGGTCAGGTACAGTTCTTGATACTTCAAGGTTTAAATATATGCTTGGTCAGCATTTTGAAGTTGACCCCCGAAATATACACACCTATATAATGGGTGAGCATGGGGACTCAGAAATTGCCACTTGGAGTTTAACCAGCATTGCAGGTATGAATGTTGATGAGTACTGCGATACTTGTGCAAAAAAATGTGGTGGAGAACTAAAATTAAATATATATAATGACGTAAAACAAGCAGCCTATAATGTAATTGAAAAAAAGGGTGCAACCTATTATGCTGTTGCACTAGCTATAAAAAGGATAGTTGAAGCAATATTAAGCAATGAAAACTCTATTCTTACGGTATCCTCTCTTTTAAAAGGTGAATATGGAATTCAAGACGTTTATATGGGAGTTCCAACAATTATAGGTAGACAAGGAGTAAAGAAAATATTACATGTTAACCTAAATGAAGATGAAAACAATCAACTTATTGAATCTTCAAAGGTACTTAAGTCAGTTATAAATGATTCAAAAATATAAGATTTTAATAAATCATTGACTTTTACTGAATTTGTGTATAGTATTTATAATGAAATATGAAGACTTTTAGCCACTTCTCAAAATTGGTTAGGAGTCTTTTTATTTAAGAATACTATATAGAAGGAAGGCAAATAAATGTATTTGCCATGGAGGTAAAAATGGGTAAGAATCATAGTGTTAGAAATAATTTTGTATACAATAATATAGAGAAAAAGGATAAGAATTTTATGTATAAAAATCTTGAGAGAAGCAATTGCTACAATTGTGATTTTACAAGGTCAAATTTTGATTTTGTAACTTTTAGGGGCGCACATTTTAAATCCTGTGTTTTTTTTGAATGTACCTTTAAATGGGCTGAATTCATTGGAACAAATCTAAAGGGCAGTGATTTTAAAAATACTATATTTGAAAATGCTATTTTCGACTCCGTAAATTTAGATGGGGCTGATTTCAAAGATGCAGAATTTAAAAATACTATATTTTTATCAACTGATCTTACAAAAGCTAAGAATCTTAGTATTAAAAATTCAGATACTAAAGTATTTAGTGAAATGCCTGAAATTGAAATTAGTGAAGAACTTCGAATCGCAGTTATAAATTCAATGAAAAATAAATATGTTAAAGCTGCTAGAGTACTTGATACAAAAGATGGTGGCATTAACACGATAAGTCTAATGATATTACTAGAAAACTTTGATGAACAAACCTTAATTAAAGGATTAAATATGATTCAAGCTCAATTAGATTGCGATTTTTACACATTAAGTTATATAGTTAAGTATTTGAAAAATAATATCTAATCAATTTTGCTTACGATTTTTTCAATGACATTAAAAAGGTAAGGTGGACATAATATGAATGGAAAATCGCATCAAAAAATAGCAATGCTATCCTATGCAATAGTAGCAACAATCCCTGCAATTAATTCAATGCTAATATTCAACAATAAATATATAGATGTTCCCATGGGAATAAGTCTTATAGGCCTTGCAACTGCAGGGCTTTCAGGATTACTTGTTGATGCGGATAGTCAGCATAGTAAGATAAATCACATGAACCCACTTACAGGTACAAGTAATAAAGTGATTAACGATGTAGAAAAAATATTAAAGTTATTGCTAAGATTAATCTTAGGGGTTGGACTTGGCGCACTAATTTTGTGGTATTCAAAAACTATCACAGGTGAGTTAGCAGAAATAAAATATATTGAGGAGTATGCTCATATAAATATATATGCTCATATATTTACATATTCTATGGCTTTCATTTTTGTAGTTTTAGGTGTAACTAATGAAAGAAATTTTAAAAGAATCCCCCTAATTGGATCCGTATATAAGAAATTATCAGCTATAATAAGTGTGGGCTCCAATGATTTTGTAAGAATATCCATGTTTTTAACTTATGCTGGCTCAAGCATAATTTTAGCAGTTTATAACTTTACCAATTTAAAGGATCCAACTATTTATCTTATTTGTATCTTGTTAATTGGTATAGCAACCTTCCCTCATAGAACATTTTTGCACTCAATAGAAGGGGTTGCTATTTTTACCATTTCAGCTTCCTATGTATTTAATAAATTGGGCTACGAATATTTAACAGGATGTTTTTTTGTTGGTTATATAAGTCATATTTATTGGGCTGATATATTTACAAAGGAAGGGGTTCCAGTACTTTCAATGCCGAGATTTATTGGGTCATTATTAAAAAAATTAGGTTTTCATAATAAACTTGTTCATTTTTTAGAAAAAATAGGTAAGTTTAAACTTAAATTACCACCTCATATTACCACAGGCTCTGATGCGGGGAATTTATTTGAAGTAATATATATTCTACTGTTATTTGTAGTTGTTGTAATAGGTTTCATTGTTTATGGTGGAAAATTCACAGTAATTTAAATATAGTCCGTGTTTAAGAACTTAAAAGTATATAAGTTACTTTCAGCAAAATATAACGCCTATATCTTAATTTACATAATAATTAAAGATATAGGCTATTTTATTAATTTATATTTTTGTTAACATTGTTAATGTTTTTTTAATCTCCTAACGCAGCTTGTGAAATCCCCCTTAAGTTCTGGCACAACCATGCCAGCATACATTAGCTCATCTCCACCATATATTTCATCTGTACCAATTACTATATAATTCATCTCTGGATCTAACCCTTTAAACTTTAGAGTTTTTAGTTTCATATTACATTCTGCTAATTTTTTAAAGTAACTTACAATTGGTTACTCTGATCAATTTATTTTTTCGAAACAATTTAAAAAAACCATAGGACAATCTCCTTCATATTATAGAAGTAACCATAACTAAATATGTAATTATTAAATATTATATCAAAAGTTTTAACAATGATCTTAAATTTTGGTATACAATAAGGAGAGACAAAGGAAACGTAAAGGAGAGATTTTATGAAATTTGTTGCGGATTTACATACCCATACTATAGTCAGTGGTCATGCATACAGCACACTAATGGAAAACGCAAAATATGCTAGTGAGATAGGCCTAGAGATATTAGGAGTTACTGATCACGGTCCTAATATGCCTGGTTCCCCTGATGTTTGGTATTTTGGAAACTTTAAAGTACTGCCAAGAGAATTGTACGGTGTTAAAATGCTTTACGGATGTGAAGCTAATATAATTGATTATGAAGGTAATCTTGATTTACCAGTAGATATACAAAAGGGTCTTGACATTATGATAGTAAGCATGCATGAGCCACTTATGGAAGGTGGAAAGAGTGCGGATTTAAATACAGCCACAATTTTAAAAGCTATGGATAATCCAAATGTAAATATTTTAGGACATTTGGGAAATCCAAAATTCCCTATACACGAGGAAGAAATAGTAAAAAAAGCAAAAGAAAAAAATATACTGATAGAATTAAATAATAGTTCTTTTGTATCCTCAAGGATAGGCAGTGACGTGAATTGCATTAAAATAGTAAGCCTTTGCAAACAATTTGGTGTAAGGATTATTGTAAATAGTGATGCTCATTTCTGTTTTTCTATAGGAAATTTTACAGTTGCAGAAAAAGCACTTAAAACTATAAATATGCCTGAAGAGCTTATTATTAATACAAATAAAGCAATATTAATAGACTTTCTTCGCGAAAAAGGGAAAAATATATAATCCCATATATCAATTTAACTTTAACCTCAAAAAAATAAGGAATACATAGCTTTATAGGGTTTTAAGTGTCAACTTAAAGCCCTATAATAAAAGAATAGGTGGAAAATATGAAATCTCGATGGTTTAAATTCCCAATATTAATTTTTATTGTTTTTGCGGGCATAATAGTTAGTACTGCAATTAAAAACCTTAATTCAAAAAATAATAGTGTGATTCAAACAAACAATAAAGCTGAAGTAAATACTAATAAAAGTGAAGAAATAATAAATCGTAAATTAGAAGATGCTAAAATTAAAAAACAACAAGAGTTAAAACAAAAGCAAGAGAACTTAGAAAAAAGATGGAAACTAGGTTATGATGAGTTTTTCGAAAAAAAATATAAGCAAGCTATTGAAACTGAAAGACAAGTAATTAAAGAAGATCCTAACTTTTATAAAGCATATGCGGTTGAAGGGATTGCATTAGCTTACAGTGGAAACTTCAAAAGTGGTATGGCGCAAATTGACATTGCTTTAAAACTTAAGCCTGATTATGGTTATGCAAGATTTAATAAAGCACTAGCTAATGAATTATACGGACATTATGATGAAGCTATCAAATGGTATAAAAAAGATTTGGAAGTGGAAAAATTCGAATGGAGCTATTATGGTATAGCTAGTATTTATGGAAGAAAAGGTGATATTGAAAGTACTATAAAATATTTGAAACTAGCCATTGATATTAACCCAAATATTAGAAATGCAGCAAAAAATGAAGAGGATTTTGATAATGTACAGGAAAGTAAAAAATTTAAAGAGTTAATAAAATACTAAGAGGAAAAAATTTCTAATGACATTTGGATACTTGAAACTACATTTAGCACCAGGTGAGATTAAAATATTATTTTCATAAAAAACTATGCCATATACATAATGTATATGGCATAAATTATCATCATTTTTTAATATCAACAGATAAATTTATATCTTTATTTGTAGCAGAACTTAAAACTGTTTTCAATATATAAGCTCCTTTTTCTAAATCGAAATCTTTAAAGTATAGCTTAATTTCCTGAATGTCAGAGCTTTGTGGAATTAGCATCATAGTAGTTGAACTCTGATTATAGCTTTTTGTAGCTTCATTTTTATCATTTACTAAATAAGTTTTGCTTATATCTAATCTTTGTGTAGTAGCAGCTATATTTTCAATGTTTAATGTAACGATAACAGCATCCTTTATAAGCAGAATGCTTGTTAAAGAAACCGATAGTTTTGAGTTAGAAATAGCTGCTGCAGGATTTAAAGTGAATTGTACAGGAAGATCTTCATCCTCCTCATTCTTATGCTTTCCCTTGCCCTTGCCTTTATCTTTTGCCTTTCCGGGTTCAGCACTTAATTCCGCGGTGCTTTTCATGTCTAATATCCCCTTAACAATAGTGTCCTCTTCTACAACTTCCTTTGGAGGTTCAACAATTGCCTTAGTTTCTTCAGTTGTTTTTGTAGTATTTGCTTCCGTTGTTTTAGCAGCAGTTGAAGAAGCATTTTTATCTACTCCTTTATTATTCATGCTCAAGGCTAAAATAACAACCAAAGCCATTATACAAGCAAGTACTGTTATTATAATTAGTTTAGCTTTCTTCCCAATCCTTTTATCCGCTACCAAAACAGCTTTGGTAGCCTCAGCATAGGATTCATTTGAATCCATAAACATTGTTTTGTCATATTCCTTGTCAGCTTTAATAGCATTTAGCTCAGGGAGCATTAGGTTTACATCACTATAGCGGTTTTTAGGCTCTAAAGCTGAGGCCTTTTGAATTACACTAACTAAACTTTTAGTGGCATCCAAGCTATAATTATCTTCAAATATAAGCTCTGAGGGTATGTTTATGGATTTACCTGTAAACATAAAAAACATGGTGGCACCAAGAGAATAAATGTCTGTTTGGGCGTTGGATTGAGCATTTATAAGTTGTTCTGGCGCTATGTATCCCATAGAACCTAAAATCATAGTGTCGCCTTCTTGATTTTCCTTATAGGTCCGAGCTATTCCAAAGTCAATAAGCACTACCTTGTTGTTAGGTTTTATCATTATGTTAGCAGGCTTTAAATCTCTATATATAATGGGTGGATTAAAGCTATGAAGGTAACTTAATATACTGCATAGTTGTAGTGATATGTCAGATACAAGCTCTGGTGAAAGCACACCATTAGAATTCACATGCTCCTTTAAAGTCTTTCCTTCAATGTAATCCTCCACAATATATAAATTATCGTTTTCATAAAAGATATCGATAATTCGTATAATTCCTATGTGATTTAAATTCTTTAGTATATTAGGCTCAGCAAGAAAATCTATTTTATCTTTCCATTGGCTTTCTACCTCCTTAACTGCCCAAAAATTTCCTAGCCTGTTATTCTTGCACAGGTAAACTGTAGACATACCGCCTCGTCCTAAGACCTTTATTATTTCGTATTTTTCATCTAGTATTTGTCCCGGATTTAACATGTTTTTCCCTCCAATATGAAAGACTCATCTATAAAATGTATTATAAGTATTACCTCACTTTCTTTAGTACCAGTGCTGTTCTACTAGGTGAATATATTATAACCCCAGTTTTATTTCCCTTCTGCTTCAGTGTTTCTGTATGGTAAATATAATCACTTGCAATTCTACCCTGCCCACCAAATATTTTTTCATCACTATTAAACACGATTTTATATTCACCCATTTCATCAGTAGGGAGTTCATATTTAGTGAAAGAAACAGATGTATTAAAATTAAATAAAAATACCAATGCACCTTTTCTAAAAGCAAGCAATTTATGTTCCTCATCAGTCCAAAGATTTTGTAGGTCACAAGCACTTAAAACATTATAGGTTTTTACTAAATCCAACATTTCTCTATCAAAATTTGATAAATATTCATACTTTAGCTGCTTGTCTTCCATTAAACTCCATTGTCTTCTTGCATAATGATAACTCCAATTGTTACCTTCTCGTGGAAAATCGATCCATTCTGGGTGACCAAATTCATTACCCATGAAATTTAAATAACCTTCACCACCTAAAGTTATAGTAATAAACCTAATGAGTTTGAGAAGTTCTACAGCTCTACTTATTACCAAATTATCATCATTTTTTGACATATGAGTATACATTTCCTTGTCCCCTAAACGGAACATTAAGGTCTTGTCGCCTACTAGTGCCTGATCATGTGATTCAGAATAACCTATGTTTTTCTCACGAGGTCGTCTATTAGTCAATTCATACCAAAGATTACTCATACTCCATTTTTCATCTGGTAGTTCTTTAAGTATTTTTACCCAAAGATCGGGTACTCCCATAGATAAACGATAGTCAAAGCCCAAACCGCCAGAACTCACTGGCAAACACATTCCAGGCATTCCACTCATGTCCTCAGCAATAGTTACTGCACTAGGTCTCACTTGCCTTATCAAATCATTAGCTAATTGAAGATAAGTAATTGCTTCTATATCAGTATCCATACTAAAGTATTTACTGTAATCTGTAAAGGCTACTCCAAGCCCATTGTGATGATACAACATAGAAGAAACACCATCAAATCGATACCCATCAAAATGATATTCCTCTAGCCAAAACTTAATATTTGACAAAAGAAAATGAAGAACCTCTGGTTTTCCATAATTAAAAAGTTTTGTACCCCAAGCCGAATGATTACCTAAAGCGCCAGTATTGAAAAATTGATAATCTGTTCCGTCAAACTCATTAATGCCCTCAGCTATATTCTTAATTGAATGAGAATGCACTAAATCAAGTAATACTGCTATACCCATAGAGTGAGCGGTATTTATTAATACTTTAAGTTCTTCTGGGGTTCCGAACCATGATGAAACAGCAAAAAAATTAGATACTTGATAACCAAAGGAAGCATAATAAGGGTGTTGCATTACTGCCATAAGCTGTACCGTATTATAACCAGCAGCTTTTACCCTTGGAAGCGTAATTTCTGTAAATTCTTTAAAAGTACCAATAGCTTCTTTTTCTTGAGCCATACCTACATGAGCCTCATATATAAATAGGGACGTTTTTTTATCAACATGAAACTCACTATCCTGCCATTTAAAATCATAATCTGGTTGCCAAATCTGTCCAACAAAATCGTGAGTAACAGGATCTTGAACAGTACGTTTAATATATAGTGGAATTCTATCTCTTGACACATTTTTAGCCACTACTCTTACCTTAACATAAGACTTATGCTTTAGAGCTTTGAGTCCTGGCAAAAATATCTCCCAATTTCCATTTTCTTTTTTTTGCATTGGATGTGACTTTGCATCCCAATAATTAAAATCTCCAATTAAATAAAGTGCATCAGCTCCCGGAGCCCATTCTCTATAAATCCAGCCATCCTGTATGCAATGAAACCCATAAAATAAGTCTCCGTTAGCAAAGGACTGCAAACTTTGATTATTAGATAGTAATTTTTTTTTGCAAGATGTATATTTCGACCCTCTGAGTTGAATATCCTTTTCAAAGGATATAAGATATGGATCAATGTCCATTATTTCCATGTATTTATTTTTATTTCCATTATTATTCATAAAAAAATCCTTTCATGTTTGCAATTATTGAAATACAAAATATATTATAGCTTATTATATCTAATTCGACTAAATATTTTCAATACCTTTCTTATATTATTAAATAAGTAAAAACAATTTTAATATATACTTGACATAATCAATTGGTTATTGTTATTATACTACTATAAAGTAAATAATAGTTATTAGTAGTTTGTAACTATTAGTAATAGATAACTATAAATAATAAAAAGTACAAGGGGTGTATTTAAATGAATTTAAAACAAGCCTATGAAGATAGACGGTCTATCAATTTCTTTGATATAAATAAGAATCTAGAAGATGCATTACTTAAGGATATAATTAACCTTTCAGTACTTGCTCCTTCAGCATTTAACCTTCAACCTTGGGAAATTATAGCGGTAAAGTCAAAGGAAGCTAAAAAAAGATTACATCAACTTTCAAGTAGTCAACCTAAGATATTAGAAGCTCCAGTAACTTTAATAATTGTAGGAAATAAAACTGGATATGAAGCATCTAATCCTACATGGCAGGACATGTTAAAGATGCTTGGTAATGATCAAGAAAAATTAGCAGGTACTCAAGGTTTTGCACAAAGTTTATATGGCACAACAGAGGAAAATAAATTAAAGTTTGCTGAAAGTAATGCAGGGCTTCTAGCCATGTCTATAATGTATGCAGCAAAGAGCTTTGGAGTAGATTCTCATCCAATGAGTGGCATGGATTTCGAAGGCGTCCGACGCGAATTTGGACTTAGTGAAAATAAGACAGTAGTAATGCTAATTTCTCTTGGATACCTAGATGCAAGCAAGACACTTTACCCAAGAGCACATAGAAGAGGCTACGATGAGATAGTTCAAACTGTTTAATAGTTTTTAACTTTAAAAGCGGCTCCCTAAATTAATAGCGAGCCGCTTTTAGTTTACTTAAAATATTGAAAACTTCAAAATAAATGCTGCAAATACTATTGATACCATTGAAAGTAACTTAATCAATATATTTATGGCTGGGCCTGAGGTATCCTTAAATGGATCTCCTACTGTGTCACCAACAACGGCCGCTTTATGACAATCTGATCCTTTTCCACCCAAGTTCCCAGCTTCGATATGCTTTTTGGCATTATCCCAAGCTCCACCTGAATTTGCCATCATAACTGCAAGTACAAAACCCGTTACAGTTGCTCCTGCCAGGAGTCCTGCCACACCATTTACACCTAAAAGTAGTCCAACTGTTATTGGAATAATAATAGCCAGTAGTGCCGGTAAAATCATTTCCTTTTGAGCTGCTCTTGTACAGATATCAACACAGGTTGCATAGTCAGCTTCTGCGGTTCCTTCCATAAGACCCAATATCTCTTTAAATTGTCTTCTAACTTCTACAACTATAAGTTGCGCAGTTTTACCTACTGCATCCATTGTTAATGCTGCAAATACAAAAGGTACCATTCCACCTATAAATAACCCTATAAGAACCTGTGGGTTTAATATTGACAAGTCGAAAACAAAATCCAAATTTTCTTTTTTCACAATGATTTCTATTTGATCCCTATATGCTGCAATAAGTGCAAGAGCTGTTAGTGCTGCAGAACCTATAGCAAAACCTTTGCCTGTAGCAGCTGTAGTATTTCCTAGTGAATCAAGCGCATCTGTTCGCTCGCGTACTATCGGATCCTGATGAGTCATTTCTGCAATTCCACCAGCGTTATCTGCTACAGGACCATAAGCATCCGTAGCTAAAGTTATACCTAGTGTACTAAGCATACCTACTGCAGCTATTCCCACGCCGTATAAACCCATATTGTAATCTCCTGATCCACCAGCAAAATAAAAACTAGCGGCGATTGCCATAGCCACAATTATAACAGGTAGAAAAGTAGACATCATTCCTAGTGAAATACCACCTATTATAACCGTGGCTGCACCAGTTGTTGTTGTCTGCGCTAGCTTTTTAGTAGGCTTGTACGTATCTGACGTAAAGTATTCTGTACAAAAACCAATTAAATTACCTGCTATAAGCCCACTTAATATAGCAAAGTAAACTCCGATATGCTCCCATCCAAGTACATTCCAAACTAGGAAAAAGGCAAGTATTGCAATTATTGCAGAGCTTGCATAAACACCACGCCTGAGAGCTGCTAAAAGACCCTTTTGCTCAGTTTTTTCTCCTGATTTAACAAAAAAAGTTCCAATAATAGATGCAACTACACCAATTGACGCTATAATCATAGGAATTGCAACACCTTTAACTCCAAGTCCAGCTGCTACGGCAAGAGCTGCTGTGGATACTATTGATCCTACATAGGATTCGTAAAGATCTGCTCCCATACCAGCTACATCTCCAACATTGTCTCCAACGTTATCTGCTATAACTGCAGGGTTTCTTGGATCATCCTCAGGAATTCCTGCTTCAAGCTTACCAACAAGATCTGCACCTACATCTGCAGCTTTTGTGAATATACCTCCACCAACGCGAGCAAATAATGCCATGGAGCTAGCTCCCATTCCAAAAGTAATCATTGCACTTGTTATATTTTGAATTCTTAATGCCGCATCTAAATCCCTATAGAAAAAATCTAATAAATAATACCATATGCTAATATCAAGAAGTCCAAGACCTACAACAGTAAGCCCCATTACTGCACCACTTGAAAAAGCAACCTTTAAAGCACTGTTAAGACTTTTCCCAGCTGCATGTGTAGTTCTAACATTTGCACGAGTGGCAATTTTCATTCCTATAAAGCCTGAAAGACCTGAGAAGAAACCTCCACTTATAAATGCGAATGGTACAAATGGCGTAAGAAACCCAAATGCTGCAAGTATTCCTAGAATTACAAACATAACTACAAAGAAAAGAGCAACTCCCGTGTATTGCCTTTTCAAATAAGCATCTGCACCTTCTCTGATCGCCGTAGCAATTTTTTTCATTTGCTCCGTTCCTTCATCTTCTTTTAATACTTTATATGCAAGATATCCAGCAAAACTAAGGGCTAATATTGAACAAATTGGGGCCAAAATCAATAAATCCATAATAACTGCCTCCTAAATTTTTTAGTGATAGAATCCTCTTCTCGTTAGTTTTCAACTATATAACTATACCCTAAATCTAATACTGTTTCTCATCTCCCCCTCATAAATTACAACATCCTTACAAAGCTCATCATAAATATTAAGATTGTAACACATAATATTATCAAGGATTTCCATATTAAGTAGCTTTACTCTCCTGACTTCCTTTCAATATAATCTTGTGCACAATTTATGGTATTGTACATCTAAACAAGTCTAATACTGTATTAGTTATTACAATTTTCACTATAGCTTGGTAAGTTTTTTAGAAAATTAATAAATTAAACTAATTATAAAAAATTCCCCTTAACTATACATTATAGCACAAATAACCAATTATTAGTATACATGGCAATATTTTATAATTCATTATGATTTTACTAATTTAAATACTTTTAACACATAAACGAATATTACCCAAATGAGCTTACTAACCCTCCAAAGCGACTTCTATTCTCCAAAATCAAGTGCTCTAGCAGTTTTTCTAGAGCACTTTTAGATTTTTAGTGTTTCCCTACGCTAGGACTGTTATTACTTAATTTCCTCTATACTCACTTCAAATTCCTTATTATTTACCCTTACTTTAAAATTTTTAGAACTTGTTTTGTCCGTTCTTAACTTTGCCACACATTCTCTTATCTCATGGAAATCTTTCATGTATTTCCTGTATATCTTATGAGCTTCCACAATGTCTATTGCTTTAAACCTGACACTGTCACCAGGTTTCAACTGGCCAACTATGTTTATATCAGAAGTTATTACTGTGGCAATTTTTGTATACCCCCCAGTAGTTTGTCTATCCGCCATCATAATTATAGGAGCACCATGTCCTGGAACCTGCACCGACCCCATAGTTATTCCGTCTGATATAATGTCTGCACCGACTTTATGGGAGATCTTTGTGCCTGATAAACGATATCCCATTCTATCAGCTTCAATTGTCACTTCATAGGGACAATTAAAAAATGTATTGATACCCGCCCCTGTAAAATAATCATCCTGAGGTCCCATAACTACTCTTACTATATTTTCCTTCTTATAACATGGTATAAACTTAGTTGGAAGCTTTACGGTACCAGCTTTTGAACTTCCTATCTTTATCTCATCCCCAGCCTTCAGTATCCTTCCCTGGAAGCCTCCAACCTTACCCTTCACATAGGTAGACTTACTACCCATAACCTCTGGCACGTCTATGCCATTCGCTATTGATATATAACTCCTACATCCGCTTTTTACAGTTCCAAAGGAAAGCACATCCCCATCTGACACTTTAACTCCACACCACATATCTACGACCACATTATTTATCATGGGTACAAGATTGGCACCTGTAACTGCAATTACCGCCTCACCTAGAAATTTTATTTCCGGACCCATAAGGGTAGCTTCTAAACATGCTTCACCATCGCTGTTGCCTACAATAATATTTGCCACTCTTAGAGCGAATTTATCCATTGCTCCTGCCACAGACATACCAGATTTTTGATAACTATATCTGCCCTCATCCTGAATGGTGGTATACATACCTGGCTTTAATATTTTCATTATTGTCATATACTCACCTTCTTTCCTTTTCACTTGTAATTACGTTGTATTTCCCTTCTCTCTCCAACGCCTCGATATTTTCATATTCCACTTCATCTATTTGTACAAACTTTATAAAATCACCTGCATTTAATAGCACTGGTTCCTTCCTGTATGGATCATATAATTTAACGGGTGTCCTGCCAATTAATTGCCATCCTCCAGGGCTCTCTATAGGATAAATACCGGTCTGCTCGCCTGCAATTCCTACGCTGCCAACGGGTATTTTTGTTCTTGGGGCTTGCAGCCTAGGCGCCGCTATTTTAGCATTCATACCTCCTAGATAGGGAAAACCAGGAGTGAATCCAATCATATAAATCAAATACTCCTTAGACGCATGAATCTTTATTACTTCTTCTATAGATATTTTATTGTGCTGTGCCACAAACTCAATATCAGGTCCATATTCCCCGCCATAAAGTGTTGGTATCTCTATAACTTTAGCTGCAGGAAGTCTCATTTCATCCATTTTTGTCCCGATAGACTTTACTTTATCTATAAGCTCATCTAATTCTATTATAATAGGGTCATAAATTACCATCAGTGACCTATATGTTGGAATAGTCTCTATTATGCCTACAATACTCTCTCCTTCCAATGCAAGTGTAAGACTTCTGATTTTTGAGTTGATCCCTTCTTCAATTTCATCTCCAAACTCTATAACTAATGCTCTATCTCCTGCCAATAAATACTTTGCTTTTTCATACATAGTTTGTATTCACCTCCTATTTCAATAGTTCAAATATTCCTCCCAGTGACTGATAACCTGCAATAAGTGCTAATATTACAACTATATAGCCCAAATACATTAACCATTTTGCATGTTTATAATCTCCTATAATACTTTTCTTTTTAGAAGCAATAAGTATTATTCCAAGTGCAATAGGAAGAATCAACCCGTTTAATGAACCAGCTACTACAAGTAACTTCACAGGCTTACCTACTGTTAGGAATATCAAGGTTGATACAGCTATAAACCCTATTATAAATTTTGACGTATTTTTTTCAAAAATTGGCGCAAGTGTTTTTAAGAATGATACAGATGTATACGCTGACCCAACCACTGAGGATATAGCTGCTGACCAGAGTACAACTCCAAAGAACTTATACCCAAGGTTACCGGCTCCAATCTTGAAAGCTTCAGCTGCAGGATTCTCTGTGCCAAGTGGTTTACCTATATTAACAACAACTCCAAGAATAGCAGCAAAAAGAAGTATTCTCATCAATGACGCTACTATTATACCAATTAATGAGCTTTTATTTATTTCACCCAAACTTTCCTCTCCGGTAATATTAGCATCTATTAGTCTGTGTCCCCCTGCAAATGTTATGTAGCCGCCTACGGTTCCACCCACAAGGGTTATAAAAGGTAGAAAGTCAAACTTGGTGGGTATAAATGTGCTTATAATCATTTCTCCTACTGGCGGTTGTGTTTTAAATGCCACGTATCCCACAACAACAATCATAAGTACACCCAGTACCTTTGTAAAATTATCCATTGCTTTTCCGGCTTCTTTAGAGGTAAATATTAAAACAGCAATAACTGCACTAATAGCTGCACCTATTTTAGCATCTACACCAAACATTACATTAATACCAAGGCCAGCGCCCGCAATATTTCCTATATTAAATGCAAGTCCGCCAAGGCATATCAGAACTGCTAGAAAAACACCAAGACCAGGTAGTGTCTTGTTAGCAATATCCTGACCTCGAAGCCCTGATACACCAATGACTCTCCATATATTTAGTTGAGCTACAACGTTTACAATAATAGTAAGCAGTATAATAAATCCCAAATTAGCTTTATACTTTTCTGTAAATACAGCTGTTTGAGTTATAAACCCCGGTCCTATAGCTGATGTTGCCATAAGGAATGCGGCTCCAATAAGCACCCCCCAATTACTTTTCTTTTTTACGTTTATATGCCTTTTGTCTGAATGTATATTGTTATTCATTAAGTCACTCCCTATTTTATAAATTCATGCAGTGCTTTTATTGTTATTCCGGCTTTTAACATCTCTTCCTTTATAAGTAGAACGAACTCCACAGCCTCTGGATTATCTCCATGAACACATATTGAATCTGCCTTTATGTCCAAATCTTCACCGTTTATTGCCGTGACTTTTCCCTCTGTTACCATTCTTATTACCCTTGAAATAGCTATATTCTTATCGAGAATCATGGAACCTGGAAGGCTTCTCGGAACAAGAGTTCCATCAGGATTATATGCCCTATCTGCAAAAACTTCATTTGCAGCTTTTAATCCTTTTTCCACTGCTGCATTGACCATTTCACTCCCAGAAAGTCCGAGAACTATCAAATCCCTATCAACTTCCCATATACCCTCTATTATTGCTCGCGCTAGTTTTTCATCTTTAGCTGCCATGTTATACATTGCACCATGAGGTTTTACATGTTGCATTTTTCCTCCTACTGCTTTTACAAAACCGTATAGTGCCCCAAGTTGGTATATGGTGTACTGCTTTACCTCGTCTTGAGATACTGTCATATTTCTTCTTCCAAAACCCATAATGTCTGGAAATCCAGGATGTGCACCAATACCTACACCATTTTTACAAGCTGCTTCTACAGTCCTCCTCATAACAATAGGGTCCCCTGCATGCCATCCACATGCAATATTAGCTGATGATATATACTTCAGTACCTCTTCGTCAAGTCCAATTTTGTAAGCGCCAAAACTTTCTCCTAAATCACTGTTTATATCAACAAACTTTTTCATTAGCATCTTTCCTCCTTTGTCTTGTCAAATAATTATGTTGCTTCTACTAAATGTATTTCTCTAAAAAATAATTATTTCCTCTTTTTTCATATAATAAAAAAATCAAATGCTCTAGCAAGCAGTTTTACTAAAACATTTTAGATGCTATTTTTTATTTGCAAAAGACTATTCATTTGTTTTTAAGTAATATTCCATTACTCCTTTTACAATAGGTACCACATAATGACTACCCTTTTTATTTTTGACATCCTCAATTATCATTGCTACTACTATTTGGGGACTCTCAGTATCCATACATACAAACCATCCATTCTCCTCTGCTATAGTGTCTTTGGCATTTTTGAGTTCTGCTGTTCCAGTCTTACCTGCAAGAGCCACCCCATTAATTTTTGCCAAATTACCTGTACCATTTGGATTTTCTATAACTGCAGTGAGACCATCTTTTATAACTTTTATATTACCCACAGAAATTGCATTAGCTTTCCATACCTTAGACTTTACCTTTGTATTAAAACTTTCTAAAGTTGGAGACATAATGTTTCCATTGTTAACAACTGCGCTATAAGAAAGTGCAACCTGCAGTGGACTCATAAGTACTTGCCCCTGACCATAACCAGTATCCGCTAATGCGGCATCGTCTTTAATAATGTTCTTAGTTGCTACTTGTGAATTTACTATGGGATAATCTATTGGAAGTTTTTCTCCTATCCCAAATTTGCTACTTCCCTTTATAAATTCCTCTTTACCTATTTTAAGAGCTGCCATTGCGAAGTATATGTTATCTGAGTATACAAATGCATCCTGTAAATTCACTGACTTTACCTTATCACTAACTCTAGTAACCATATGGGGTCCCCAAGATTTATCTGGTTGCCAATCCTTTCCCGGTATGTTTATAAGTTCACTAGGTTTTATCGTACCTTGCTCGAGTCCAACTGCAGCCGTTATCAATTTAAATGTAGAGCCTGGAGAATATGCAAATTTAAATCTATTTACAATTGGACTCTTACCACTTTCCCATGCTTTCTTTTGGGTATTAGAAACATAAGTGGTATATGCATTTGAATCATATGAAGGCGAACTCACTAAAGCCAATACTTCTCCTGTTTTTGGATTTAACGCTGCGCAGGCTCCTGCCTCATTATTCATCCCTGCATATATCTTCTTTTGAAGTTCAATATCTACTGACAATTTTATATTTTCACCAGCTTTAGATTCCTTTTTAAGAATTACATCTTCCTTCCCATCCTTTTGTTTTAATATGAATATTTTTGCTCCATTTTCTCCTCTAAGTCTTTTTTCATACACCTGTTCCAGACCTGCCTTACCTATCAAACTAGATGAACTATAACCCTGTCCTTTATTATTCTCTAGCTCCTCAGCAGTTATTGGTTTAATATACCCTATAAGCGACCCAAAGGATTCCCCACCTGGATATACTCTCCCTTTAGGCTTCATATGGATTACCCCTTCAATCTTCATTACTCCATCTATCTTTACTTTTTCAGTACTTAAAATATTTATAATTGGTGTAAACTGATTAGAATTTTCATTACCTTTTAGTTTATTTTCTATAACTGAGGCATCAATATCTAGCATTTTAGCCATTTGAGATATATTAGTGTCTTTATTTTTAACAAATCTAATAGGTTCTATCCCAATGCTGACAATTGTACTATTTATTGCAAGTGGTTTTCCATCTCTATCATAAATTTCCCCGCGTATTGCAGGTTCGGGAGTTATCCTAACCTTATCTCCGGCTTCCATTTTAGGAAATATCAGCTTCTCATTCCAAAGTAGGGTCCACTTCTTTTTATTGTTAACTTTTTCTTTTACCATATTTGCCTGGTAGCCCGGCATATCTAATTGTCCTGCAGCAGTATTCATAGTTATGGAAAATGGTATGTTAATAGTTTTTTTGTTTCCATCTTCAATTTTTTCTTCATTCTCCACTTTAATTGATATGTTTTTAACCTCTATTCCACTATAAATATTAGTGTATTTATCTACAAATTGCTTTTCGGTTACTATTTCCTTAGTTTTAACTGAAAGCATGCTATACATGGTTTTAAAATCCTTCTTTACCCAATTATTCTTATATGCATCAAAGGTTTTTGCTGCACTATCCCCTTTTGTAAAACACACAACCATAAATACTGTTATTAATATTATTATAACTACACCGATTGTAAGAAAGACTGTTTTCAAATTTTTTTTTGGCACTTTGTATCACCTCTTACTTATTATAACACTTCAACCATCTAATTTAAATATAGAAAAAATTACACATAAAACCAATATAATATAAAAGTGCCCTTGTAATTTTTAAAATTACAAGAGCACTTTTATATTAGCTAATAAATTAATTAGCACATGATATTATTCCATCATTCTACTTTGTTCTTCCTTTTCTTCCTGCTGCTTTAGTTTATATTCATAGGCAACATAAAGTTCTTCTAGTTTAGTATTAAGATATTTAGGAACTATTTTAACTTGTGTTAAATTACCAAGCTTATTTAAATCTTCGAAGAATGATTTAATTCTATTCTCGATTACTTCTATATTACTAAACTTCACCTTATCAATAATAGAATCGCACTCATCGTTAAAAATCCTAAGCACAAGTTTAATCATATCCTCTGTCATATCTTCAACTAGTTCATTACCTTCTTTTATGTTACCATTAACAATCCATTGCTTGAATTCAATAGCTTCTTTAGATTTAACCATATCCCTTTGATTTTCTCTTATATTCTGAAGCATTGTAGCACCTTTTATTGAATTCATTAAATTATATTCAGGCTTATAAACCCCAAAACTTTGCATTAAAATATCATCATCTAAAGTTATTATTTCAGACTTTAAGCTATCTAAAGATGTTTTCACATTATTATATTCTAAATTAAGTTCATCAATGGACTTTATTTTAGTGTTCATTACAATTTCATATTCATCTGATTTTTGCTTGTGCTCATCAGCCTTTTTCTTAGTTGAAACCTCATATTCACTATTTTTTCTTTCAATAAATTCATTGTATTCTGCACTTTTGTCTTCTAGCTCTTTATCTTTTAAGGCAATTAAATTATCATATTCTTGACTTTTGTTTTCGATTAAGCCATCATATTCTGCTCTTTTGTCTTCTAGCTCTTTGCTCTTTAGTCTCATTAAATTATCATATTCTTCACTTTTTGTTCCGATTAATTCATCATATTCTGCTGTTTTTTCTTCAAGCTCTTTACCTTTTAGTGCCATTAAATTATCATGTTCATTTGATTTCTCTTCAAATTCTTTGGTTTGATATACAGCTTGGCTCTTATATTCCCTATTGAGTTCTTCTATGGCTTTTGTTTTTGTTTCAATTAGCTTGTCATATCCTTCAAGCTCCACTTCAAGTTCCTTAGTTTTAGATAAAACTTGGCTCATTCCCAATTGAGTTGGAGTTAGTTTTATATATCTCAAATTTTTATTTTCCTCAATTAATTTCTCAATCTCAGATTTATATTGCTTCGCGTTTAATGCATCCTTAAGCGATGTAAGTATTGCCATTGAAAAACCTCCTTATTTCTTTAACAAGTTACATTATACCACAAAAAATTCATTCATAAATATGGTAATATCCTCTATAAATGATTTAACAGCCTCTTCCTTAATAGCCAAAGATGTTACCAAGCGAATAGCAGAATTGTCTTCATCAATTTTTTCCATACATAGAATGAATATAAAAAATACTATTCTACCATCAGAATAGTATTTTCACTTTAAGGTTTTATTTAATAGCACCTATCTTATTAAAGGGAAAGACTCTAAATACTGCTTTACCTTCAACTTGATTAAAATTGACTAGCCCAAATGCCCTGCTATCTATACTTACAGTTCTATTATCACCCAAAACAAACAATTTATTAGTTGTTACTTTAATTGGATATTTGTCTTCATCACTAAAAGTCTGACCCTTTGCATATGGTTCATCCAGCTTTTCACCGTTAACATAAACATATCCATCTTTTATGTTAACCTCATCTCCAGGAATGCCAATTATTCTTTTTACTAATCTTCTATCCTTATCAGTATTCTCAAATCTTGATTTTATATTATTTACAAATATTGCAGTATCATCAATAATAGTTCCCTTTTGCTCATCTTCAAGAAATATAATAATATTTCCTCTTTTTGGCATGGCAACATTATAAATCAACTTATCTACTATTAATTGCTGACCGCTATATAGTGTATTTTCCATAGACCCTTGTTCTACTTGAACCCTTGCAAAAACTTTGCTATTAATTAGTGACGCTATAAGAAATGCTCCTAAAATCGGGAAAACCCAATTTCTTATTTCTTTTATTATTTTGTTTTTTTTAATCATATTTATCCCTCCAGCTATCAAATTGTTACATAATGTGAATCTAATTAATCACACTATTGCTTATTCATTAATTGTACAAACCTATTAATATTATCTTCATGTATATTTAAAACATCTTTATTCATATTTACTTTAACTGCGTTATTCTCTTTCTTAGATACCATCTTAATTATAAACTTTTCAAAGAAATTCATTTTACTAAATGTGAAGCCCCCTCCGAAATGTTCTTTAGCTATAGCCATAGACAATAATTCATTTGGCAAACTATCATTCAACTGAGATATTGCTTTTTCCCCCTCACTCATACAACATACAAAAAAACCTATTTTCTTGTTTTTTAAAATACTCGCATTTTTAAAAGAAAATTCTCTTATTTCCTTTTGAATTCTTCCTGCATAGATTGACCCACCAATAACAATGCTATCAAATGAATTAATATCAGGAATTGCGTCCTTTTTTATATTTACAATGACAACTTCTCCATGGAGCTTGTTTTTTAAAGCTTTACTACATTTCTCAGTAGCACCATGTTTAGAACCATAAACAATAAGTGTTTTCATAAATTTTCCACTCCTTTTATATAATATTCCACGGTTCACATGATAAAAACGATGTACATTTATCATGGCTTATATTTCCAAATACTATTATGTAATATATTCTTTATTACCATAGGAAATTCCTGCTAAAATAATAATGAATTTTCATCCCTACAACTCTTAGTAGTTTCAATTGTGATAATTAATTCTATTAAAGAAATAAAGAAACCATCCTGTCTTTTTTATCAGAATGGTTTCCTTGTTTTCTAATTTTTTTAAGATATACAATTTAAAATACTTTTATGCAACAACATTTTCTTCCTTTGTAGTTTCATGTTTTTATTCAAAAAGTTTATGTCCAGAAATCTTATTTATTAATACAGCAATTGCTCCATCACCAGTTATGTTACAAGCAGTACCAAAACTATCTTGCGCTAAGTATAGAGCTATCATAAGGGATGTTAATTGTTCATTAAATCCGAGCATACTTTGAAGTAGTCCAAGTGCTGCCATAACAGCTCCACCGGGAACCCCAGGTGCAGCTACCATTGTAACCCCCAAGGCTAAAATAAATCCAAAGAAAGTTCCGAAACTATAATTCATACCATTTAACATCATTATTGCAAGGGAGCAACTTACTAAAGTTATTGTACTACCAGAAAGATGTATAGTTGCACAAAGCGGTACTACAAAATCAGCTACTCCATCATTTACTCCATTTTTTTTAGTTTGAGCAAGAGTAACTGGAATAGTTGCTGCAGATGATTGAGTTCCTATAGCTGTTAAATATGCAGGAATCATTGTTTTAATTAATTTAAATGGATTAGCACCAGCTATTGTTCCAGCAATTACATACTGAAGTACAATTACTGTAAAGTGAAGTATAAGTACTAAAATAAATACTTTTGAAAATACTTTTAATATAGAAGCAACCTGACCAGCATATGTCATGTTTGCAAAAGTACCCATAATGTATATAGGAAGTAGTGGAATTATTATTCCAGTAATCAGCTTAGTTATAATATCTTGGAATTCCTTCATAGCACTCTTTATGGTAGTAGATTTTATTACAGCAATTCCTATACCTAATGTAAAGGCAAGAACTAAGGCTGTCATTACATCCATTAGAGGTGGAATTTTAATATTAATAAATGATTTAGCTAACTCACCTTTACCAAAACCTGCTCCTAATGCTCCAGTTTTTAAAAATATTGGGAGAATAGTAACATTTGCAAAGTATGCCAAGGATCCAGCTATTACAGTGGAGGCATAAGCTACTCCTGCAGTTATAGCCAAAATTTTACCAGCCCCGCTACCAAGATCACCTATACCCGGCGCTACAAATCCTATAATTATAAGAGGTATGGCAAACCCTAAAAATTCACCAAATAATCCATTGAACGTTGCGAAAAGCCTTATCCCTGTTTGTGGAAGTATACTTCCTAAAATAATACCTAAGATAATAGCTATAATAAGTCTAGGAAGTAATCCTATTTTTTTCATTTAAATTCCTCCTTGTATAATCTCATTTAAGGTTATGCAACCTGTAATAACATTATACAACCCTATGGTGATTTTATCAAATCTATAAACACAATATTTCGCTTATTAAGTTGAGATACCTTTAAGATTCTCCTTATATTTCTTTGTTGCGTAGCCTTTTGCAATATACTATAATAATTAAAAGGGGTGATTCAAGATGCAAGAATTTAATGTACGTATACGCCTGAGTGAGAGTGAGTTAAAGCTGTTAGAACATATTACAAAATCAAAAGGCTATACGGGCATAAGTCAATACTTAACTGAAATTATTAGAAATGAAATTAAAAATATTAATGATGATGAAAAAAAATTAATATTAAAAGATAATCTTTCTGAAGATGATATAATGAATTTAATTAGGGAAAACATAAATAATATTAATGGGAAATTCCAATTTGCAGATCTATTGACGGACTTTTGGAATAACGTGTCCTTATCTCAAAGAAAGAAGATTGGTAAGCTTTTTAGACGTATGGTGGATAATAACGAATTCCAAGGCGTCACATCTTTAGGTCCGAATTCTTCTGGTATTGCTCTATACAAGAAGTAAAGTGCCACCCACGTGGGTGGCACCTTTTATTTTTTAATCCTTCCTCATAAAAGTATCCCAACATCACATTTTTAAAATATAAAGTCTTTTTTGCATAAAAAAGATTTTCTTAAATAATTTGCCATAAATTGAAGGGTTTTGAATTATTATGTTGAACTAATAAATTACAATATATCATATATTCTAATAATTCTTTAGACATTCCATCCTTAGGTGATTTTACAAAGAAAAATGGCTATTTTAGTGAACCTTCAATTTTATTATTTTAAATTTGCTCATTTACAGGAATAGTTGTAGGCTTTGAAGCTCTTTTAAGGTTAAAAAATCATCTTATCTCCCCTGCGCAATTTATACCAGTAGCAGAAGAGACAGGTGGTATTATAGAAATTGGAAGATGGGTAACAAGGGAGGCAATCAAACAAATTGCTGCCTGGAATAGTAAGGGTTTAAGTGCAAAGCCTATAGCTATTAATTTTTCTGCAAAACAATTAAATGACTTGAATTATGTAAAGTTTTTAGGAGATACATTGAAAGAATTTGATGTAGAAGCTAAGTATATAGATATAGAAATTACAGAAAGTATATTCTTAGAAAAAAAAGAAGAAACCATTGAATTTCTTAATGAATTAAAAATATTAGGGATAAAAATTGCACTAGATGATTTCGGTACAGGCAAGCTCTGGAGGCCGAAAAAATATATAATAATAATTTTTTAGACAAATTAGTCCTTAAAAATAAACAACAACAATAGTTGTAACTAAGCTATTCAATTATAATAAAAAATAAGCTAATAACAGGTAATTGAAAAATCCTATTATTAGCTTATTTTTATTATATCTTATTTTTTATTTCAACTCTAATATTGTTACTATGCATGAACACTTTCCCCTAAATAAGCTTTCTTTACATCTTCATTACACAATAACTCTTTCCCAGTTCCTTTAATGGTAATTCTTCCCGTTTCAATTACATATCCTATATCTGCAATTTTTAAAGCAGCATTGGCATTTTGTTCAATTAACAGGATGGTCACGCCTTGCTTATTAATTTCTTTAATAATATTAAAGACATCCTTAATAATTAGTGGCGCTAGTCCCAAGGACGGCTCATCCATCATGAGTAACTTGGGCCTTGACATTAATGCTCTTCCAATTGCAAGCATTTGCTGTTCTCCGCCAGATAGTGTTCCTGCTTGTTGCCAGGTTCTTTCCTTAAGCCTTGGGAAAAGAGTGTATACTCTCTGCATATCTTCTTTAATTCCCTTTTCATCTTTTCTTGAAAATGCACCTAGTTTTAGATTTTCAAGCACCGTAAGGTCACCGAAAACCCTTCTTCCCTCTGGAACTAAAGTAATTCCATGCCTAACTATATTTTGAGGTTTAATGAGCATCAAATTGTTATTTTCATATTGAATTGTCCCACTTTTAATTTTCACTAGTCCTACAATAGAACGAAGCATTGTGCTTTTTCCAGCACCATTGGCACCAACTAAGGTTACAATTTTACCTTCTTCAACATCAATACTTGCTCCTCTTAAAGCTTCAATTCCGCCATAAGAAACTACTAAATTATCAATTTTAAGCATCATCTTCATTCACCCCCAAATACGCCTGTATAACTCTTTCATTATTTTGAATGTCATAAGGGATTCCCTCTGCTATAGTAACACCATAGTCAAGAACATATATTCTATCCGATATTCCCATTACAACCTGCATGTGATGTTCTATCATAAATATGGTTAAGTCAAATTCATCTCTAATTTGTTTAATAAAATGTGTTAGATCATCCGTTTCTTTTGGATTCATTCCAGCTGCTGGTTCATCTAGAAGCAAAACTTGAGGGTTCGTAGCCATAGCTCTAGCAATTTCAAGCCTTCTTTGCTTTCCATAAGGAAGAGAATGTGCCCTAGCATCCCTTTGCTCTAATAAACCTACTTTCTTAAGCAAGTTAAGAGACTTTTCCATCATTTCATTTTCTTCTTTTCGGTACCATGGAAGTCTAAAGATTGCATCCATAAAATTAGATTTAATATTTAAATGGTTAGCAATTAGGACATTATCAAGGACGGATAAATCTTTAAATAATCTTATATTTTGAAATGTTCTTGCAATTCCTGTTTTAGTAATTACATCTGGTCTCATTCCCGTGATATCTTTATTATTAAAATAAATTTTACCTTCGGTTGGTTTGTACACGCCAGTAACCATATTAAAAGCTGTAGTTTTTCCAGCACCATTGGGTCCTATTAATGCCACAATTTCTCCTTTATTTAAGGTAAGATTAAAATCCTTTACTGCAGTTACTCCTCCAAACTGCATCTTTACATCTTCTATCTTTAATACCGTCTTTACTCCTTCTTTTACTTCTGGCATTATTTATCGCCTCCTTTTTCAGATGGCTTTCTGCTAAATTTACAAATTATTTTGTCAAAGCTAAACTCTTTGGTCCCCATAAGTCCATGACGGAAAAAGATGACTACCATCATTAAGAGTGCTGAAAATACAACCATTCTAAGTCCAGGTATTCCTTGAATTGTTATAAATCCAAAATTCATGGTCTCATCAAGAAATCTTAATGCTTCTCCTGCAATTGTTACGATGAAAGCAGCAATAATTGATCCTGTGATACTGCCCATACCTCCAAGTACTATAATAAGAAGTATATTAAATGTTAAGATGAACCTAAACATGAGTGGATCTATTGTACCGAGTAAGTTACCTAAAAGCCCCCCACCTACGCCTGCAAAGAATGCTCCAATTGTAAAAGACAATACCTTATGTTTAAATAAATTGATTCCCATACTCTCTGCTGCTACCTCATCCTCACGTATTGCTTTAAAGGCTCTTCCATAGGAGCTATTTATGAGACAAGTAATTATTATAACAGTGGCGACCGCCGTTCCAAAGGTCCACCATATATTTGTGGTGTCAGGAATTCCTTTTAAGCCTAAGGCTCCGTTTGTTAGCGTTTGTGTATTTGTAAATATAACTCTTATAATTTCTGAAAAGCCTAAAGTAGCGATTGCCAGATAATCTCCTCTTAACCTTAACACTGATGATGCAATCAAATACCCAACAAAAGCTGTAATAAGTCCTGCTATAAGCAGTGCTGGTAAAAATGGCAATGTTAAGTTTGCTAGTGGTTTAATGATAGGTGCCAGAAAAAAATTCTGCGTCTTCATTTCTGGTGACATTGTTAGTAGTGCTGTAGCATATGCTCCCACTGCCATAAACCCAGCATGTCCTAGTGAAAATAAACCGGTAAAACCATTCACCAAATTCATACTTAATGCAAGGATTACATAAATAGCACATAGATTTAATATTCTTGTGTTATACGAATCTAAATTTTTATCGATAAAGACTAACAGTACTATTAAAATTAACATAGAAATTAATGTTAATATCAAATTCTTTTTTTTCATATTCTACACCTTCTCCGATATTTTTTCGCCCATTATGCCTGTTGGCTTAATCAAAAGTATTACAATAAGCATTATAAACGCAAATGCATCTCTATATCCCGATAAATCTTGGAAAAAAGCAACAAGCATAATTTCACCTATACCTAAAATAAAACCTCCAATAACAGCACCTTTAATATTTCCTATTCCTCCAATAACTGCTGCTATAAAACACTTTAATCCTGGCATAACTCCCATAAGTGGTAGAAGTGATGGAAACTTAAGTGCCCACATCAATGCTCCAACCGATGCAAGCATGGATCCAATTCCAAATGTAAATGAAATCGTTTTATTTACATCTATACCCATAAGTCCCGCTGTTTCATAATCTTTCGAAACAGCTCTCATTGCCATTCCACTCTTTGTATGATTAATCAAATATAATAGTAAATATAAAAGAACAAATGTAACTACAGGAATAACAAAAGTCAATCGCTGTACAGATATGTTTCCAATTTGAACCATTTTATCAAAAATTTCTGGAGTTGGAAAAGGTTTTGGCCTTCCTCCAAACAAAACAATTGCTACATTTTCCAAAAGAAAAGAGGCACCAATTGCAGAAATCATAATTGAAATTTTAGGTGCACCTCGAAGAGGTCTATATGCAGTTTTTTCAATTAGCATTCCCAGTGCACCAGTCAAAATTATCGCTATTAAAAAAGAAAAATACCAGGGCAACATGAAGGTTGATACTCCATAAAAAGCAAAGTATGTTGCCATCATAAAAATATCACCATGAGCAAAGTTGATCAGTCTTAATATTCCATAAACCATTGTATATCCAATTGCAATCAGTGCATACAAACTCCCAAGAGAAATCCCATTAGTAAGATGTTGCAAAAATGTATCTAAGCTCATATGTCCTCCCCCTCATACCTTTATTAAGAATAATACGCCTCACACCATTTTGATGGAAGCGTATTATTTTATGTCGCTACTATTTAATAGGCTCTATAACTTCCTTAAATGTGAATTTTCCATCTTTAACTTGTTTAATTACAGCACTCTTTACCGCATTTCTATTTTCATCAAAATTGATAACTCCAGCTGCCCCTTGGAAGTCTTTAGTTTTTGCAAGTTCATCTCTTAATTTAACTGAATCCGCAGACCCAACTCTCTTAATTGCATCTAAAAGAATAATATAAGCATCATAACCAAGTGCAGCTACTGCTGCTGGTTCTTTTCCAGCATATTCTTTTCTGTACGCATTTAGGAATACTTCTGATTCTTTTGTGATTGGCTTTTCAGTAGCGAAGAAAGTTGAGAATGTTGCTCCTTCTACCGCTTCTTTTCCCGTTGTTATAAATTCTGGTGTTTCCCAAGTATCTCCTCCGATAAATGGTGTCGTTATTCCTAATTGCCTTGCTTGTCTTATTACTAACGCAGATTCAGTGAAATTACCAGGTGCAAAAATAACATCTGGATTTTTAGCTTTCAAGTTTGTAAGTTGTGCCGTGAAATCTTGATCTCCAGTATTGTAATTTGTTACCGCAACAATGGAATTTTCATCTCCTGTTAGTTTCTTAAAGGAATCTGTGAAATATTTTGCAAGTCCAATTGCATAGTCATTGGACACTTCTTGAACAATAGCAACCTTTTTAGCTTTTAATGTATTAAAAGCATAATTCGCCATAACAGTTCCTTGGAAAGGATCTATAAAACATACCCTAAAATAATATTCATTGCCTAATGTAACAAGTGGATTTGTACAAGATGTTCCCATTGTAGGAATTTTCGCTTTTTTAACTATATCTCCTGCTGCCATGGAAAGTGAGCTTCCCCAACTTCCAATTATCGCTGTAACCTTTTCTTTATCAACCAATCTTGCCGCTGCACTTGCTGCTTCCACTTTGTCTGACTTATTATCTACAAGTACAAGTTCAACTTTCTTTCCTAGCACCTCCGGGTAAAGTTTGTTTGCAAGCTTTATCCCTTCAATTTCTAGTGCCCCACCGGCTGCATTCGCTCCAGTCATGGGTTCGAAAACTCCAATTTTAATTACATCACTATCAGTTGCAACTTTCTCTGCTGTTTTTTTTCCACAACCACTAAGCCCAATTGTCGCTATCATAAGAGTTATAAGCATAATTGATATTTTCTTTTTCATTTTATTCCCCCTACTTTTTATTTTGATATTGTTAGAACTATCTTTTTATTCAATTAAAAATAAGTAAAAACTGCGTTTTCAAGAGTACCATACTTTTATTTGTTTGATTACAATAACTAATTTGTTTATTTTCTCAATTCTATTAATATAAGTTTTATGCGTTTATCTTCAATAATATGCCTAAAAAAAATAGAGCCAGCAGATTTTTATCTACTAACTCTATTTTTCTATACTTTGAAGAAAATAAGTGCCACCCAAGTGTCAAGTGGCAAGTTTATATATATCTTGTTTACCTATGATAACACAAATTTGATATTCTTTATATTTTCTTCATATAATAGTGTTAAAATTAATTTATATATAATAACCACATATAATTTAAATCAATGGAGGCTATTAATGAAATCCTTAAAACAATGGTTCAATAATTTTATAAAAGATATGGGAAAAGCTAGTGAAGAAAGTTTTGGTGATAAAAAATTAGGTTGCTGTGGATTAAACACTAATAAGCCCAAAAATCCAACTAAACCACAAAAATAAAACCCCATAGGGTTTTATTTTTTACTATAACCGTTAATACTTATTTAATATAACAAAATTTATCTTTTGAATGTATTACACAATATTATTTTTACCTTTAGATTTTTGGATTATATAATTTAATTTATCAATAAATCTCTTTTTTTCATTCTCATTATTAAATACATGAACTGGAAGAATATATGCCGCAACAGAACTAATAAATATAAAAATATGTTTTTGGGTTTGTGTTATTTTTTCAATAACACTCCAATCTGTCTTTGATTCACTTAGTGTACTACAATCAATAATACCCTTTTCTGTAAGTGTCAAGGAACGTTTACCCAACATATCTGTATTTTCACCTTCATCTAGCATTTTTGAAATTCTTTTCGATACACTCCATTTAAAGTATTTAGGATAAAATATAATCCATAGTACGCTGCTTACTAAAAACACTTTAAACCAATACCCAAGTGGAATACTTGTAACCCTTATCAACATAACTGGCATTAATAAAAAAATTATAGGAACAATATATCTTTGGGCTATGAATAGCCTTTTAACACTCTTAGAATTACTCATGTAATTCATATTAAAATCTATATAGTCCTGTTTAGTTAGTTGATAATCAATTTTCATAAAAATCCCCCTCAAATTTACAATTAGAATATCATAAAAAATTAAAATATTGTGTCTATATTTTACATTAATTCCAACTAGTTCGCAAGTAGCATATGAGTATATATTATAAGCCTTTTGGAAAATATTATATTGATAATATTTCTATGAGGTTTTATTATAATTAATATTTTTATTCATCACATAGTTTCAATAACTATGTATTGTGTTTTTTATAATTATGTGATATATTGCTAATATACATTAAATGAATTAAATATTACTTAGTTTAATATCTAATTTTATGGAGGTAAATTATGAAAATAAAAGATAGTTACATTCTTATAGCATTTGGTGATTCTATTACAAAAGGAATTATTTACGATGAAGAAAAATCTAAATACGCTACTTTAAAAGAAAACTTTACAAGCATAATTGGGAATAAAATAAAAGGGCAAGTATACAACGCAGGTAAATTTGGGAGTACCATTATGAGAGGCGTTGGCAAGATGTATAATGATGTCATAAATAAATCACCTGATATTGTTTTAATAGAGTTTGGTGGCAATGACTGTGACTATAACTGGGATGACATCGCTAAAAATCCTGACGATGAATATAAACCAAATACTGAAATTTCCATCTATCGCGAAACACTGCTGACAATGATTGATACATTAAAGAATAATCACATATTACCTGTACTTATGACTTTGCCCCCCTTAGATCCTCTAAAATACTTCAAATGGATTACTAAGGAAGATTCTTTTGCAGAGGAAAATATTTTACATTGGCTAGGAACAAAGGATGCTCTTTTCAATTGGCATAGTTCATATAATAAAATCATTACGGAAGTAGCTAATGAAACAAGCACTGTGCTGATAGACGTGAGAACTGAGTTTTTAAAACACAGCAACTACAGTGAGTTTTTATGTAAGGATGGTATACATCCAAATATTGATGGTCAATCATTAATAGCTACTGTTATATTAAAATTTATAAGTGAAAACTATAATTTTTTATTACAAGTATAATTAATTTAAGGCTATGTTACCATCTAAATAATGGTAACATAGCCTTATTTATATTTTCTTTTATACTACTTCATTATCTAAATTTGCACCAGCAAATTGACTATTATACAGGTCTTCATAAAAACCCTTCTTAGCAAGAAGTTCATTATGACTCCCCATCTCTATAATACTTCCTTTATTCATAACTAGTATTAACTCTGCATCCCTAATTGTTGAAAGTCTATGAGCAATTACAAAGCTTGTTCTATTTTGCATAAGTGCGGTCATTGCTCTTTGTATATAAACTTCTGTTCTTGAGTCAACACTACTTGTAGCTTCATCAAGTATCATAATAGTTGGATTTGCAAGTATTGCCCTAGCTATAGTAAGCAATTGTTTTTGACCCTGTGATATATTTGAAGCCTCTTCATTTAGTATTGTATTATATCCATCAGGAAGAGTCTTAATAAAGTGATGTGCATGAGCTGCTCTTGCTGCCTCTATAATTTCTTCATTTGTAGCTCCATCTTTACCATAAGCAATATTATCCATTATAGTACCATTAAAGAGCCAAGTATCTTGAAGTACCATCCCAAACATATTACGTAGTTCTCCACGTTTTATGTCTCTGATATCTACCCCATCAATTGTAATCTTACCTGAACCTATCTCATAGAAACGCATAAGCAAGTTAACAAGGGTAGTTTTACCAGCTCCTGTTGGACCAACTATTGCAATTGTATGACCTCGTTTTACATCAATGTTCATGTTCGTAATAAGGGGTTCATCTGCCTTATAGCTAAAGTCAACATTTTCAAACTTAACTTCGCCTTTAGGTAATTCTATAATTCTAGCGCTCGGAGCATCTGGTAACTCTTCAATTTCATCTAAAAGTTCAAAAACACGTTCAGCAGATGCAATTGTTGATTGCATTATATTAGCAATATTTGCAGTTTGAACTATTGGTTGAGTAAACTGACTAGAATATTGGATAAAGGCTTGAATATCACCAATAGTAATTCTTCCTTGTGTTGCTAAATAACCTCCAACAACGCAAACTACTACATAACCTATATTACCAACAAATCTCATCATAGGCATTATTATCCCAGATATGAACTGAGCTTTCCAACCTGAGTTGTACAACCTATCATTAATATTTCTAAACTTCTCTATTGAATCTTTCTCATGTCCAAAGGATTTAACGATTTTGTGGCCAGTATACATTTCTTCTACATGACCATTGAGCGCTCCAATTTCCTTTTGTTGAGCTGCGAAATATTTCTGAGAGCGTTTTGCAACAAAAGCTGTCACAACAATATATAGTGGCAATGTTAAAATAACCACAAGTGTAAGTAGAGGGCTTATTGTAAGCATCATAACTATAACACCTATGATAGTAACAATAGAAGTAATAAGTTGCGTAAGACTTTGTTGCAATGTGGTTGAAATATTATCAATATCATTTGTTACACGACTTAATATCTCACCATGAGTTCTTGCATCATAAAATTTTAGAGGTAAAATTGAAAGCTTGTTATCAACGTCTTTACGCAAATTATAAACAGTTTTCTGAGCCACTCCAGCCATAATGTATTGTTGAAGAAAACCAAAAAGTGCGCTTATTAAATACAGTACTAGTAATAATAAAATAATGTTCTTTATATATTGAAAATCTATTTTACCACCATTTAAATCCATTATTTTAGTTATTCCAGTTTTAATCTGATCCATGCCCTCAATTACTTTTGGACTCTTTGCAGCTGCAGGATTAGCCTTTATTACCGCTGTTATTTTATCCTGCTCCGAAAGAAGCTTAATCAATCCAAATTTACTCATTATACCTTCAAATAGTTTAGTTATAGCTTTTCCTGAAATCTTAGGTCCTACTATACTAAAAACAGTACTGATGATTGCAAATATAAATACCAATATAAAATTAACTCTTTGTGGTTTTAAATAACTTAATAATCTTTTTAACGTACCTTTAAAATCTTTTGCTTTTACTACAGGACCAGAAAAGGATCCCATTGGGCCGCCACCCATGCCTCCCCTTGCTCCACTGTTTTTTTTGTTTTCACTCATGCTAATTCCTCCTCTGAAAGCTGTGAAGATACAATCTCATGATATATCTTGCAACTAGTTAAAAGTTCCTTATGTGTTCCCATTCCAGCTATTTTACCTTCATCTAATACTATGATTCTATCCGCGTCCATAACCGTTGCAACTCTTTGAGCAATAATAAGTACAGTAGATTTCGCTGTTTCCTTTTTAAGTGCTGCTCGTAGTTTTGCATCAGTTTTAAAATCAAGTGCTGAAAAACTGTCATCGAAAATGTATATTTCAGGTTGTCTAACTAAGGCTCGTGCAATAGATAAACGTTGTTTTTGTCCACCTGAAACATTTGTTCCTCCTTGAGAAATAACATGTTCATATCCATCTTTCATTCCATTAACAAATTCTGTAGCTTGTGCTACAGTAGCTGCATGTTGGATTTCCTCAGCAGTAGCATTATTTTTACCAAATTTAATATTATCAGCAATAGTTCCTGAAAAGAGTACCGTATTTTGAGGAACGAACCCTATTTTTGTCCTTAGAGATTCTTGACTCATTTCGCGTACATCTACACCATCTACTAGTACTGAACCAGTAGCTGCATCATAAAAACGTGGTATTAAGTTTACAAGGGTAGATTTACCGGAACCTGTACCACCAATAATTGCTGTTATTTCTCCAGGCAATGCACTAAAGCTTATATTACTAATAGCTGGTTGCTCTGCACCTGGGTAGCTAAAAGACACATCCACAAATTCCACATATCCACTTTTTTTGTCAGCTAGTATTGAAATCTTTGGATCTATAATTTCTGGTTCCATGTCTAATACTTCATTTATTCTTATTGCAGAAGCTTGAGCCCTAGGTATCATTATAAATACCATAGCAAGCATTAAGAAACCGAATAAAATTTGCATCCCGTATTGTATAAATGCTATTAATGAACCAACCTCCATACTACCAGCGTCTATTCTTTTACCACCAAACCATATAATAGCAACTGTTGTGACATTCATAATTAACATCATTACTGGTAATAAAAACGCCATAATTTTATTCACCTTTACAGCATTGTCCATAAGATCAGCGTTAGCATCATCAAATCTAACTTTTTCAGTATCTACACGATTAAAAGCACGTATTACCCTAATGCCAGTAAGCTTTTCACGTAATACAAGATTCAATTTATCTATTTTCACTTGCATTAATTTAAATAGTGGCATTGCGTATTTAAGCGTTGCTGCAATAATTATTCCAAGCAGTGGAACTACAACAGCAAAGATCCATGTTAGTGACGTATCCTCTCTTAAAGCCATAACAACACCGCCTATGGCGGTTAAAGGAGCAAAAAGCATAATAGAAAACATCATTACTGTTACTGTTTGAATCTGAGTAACGTCATTTGTTGTTCTAGTTATAAGGGTAGCAGTTCCTACCTTATCAAATTCATGTAGCGAGAATCCTTCAACTTTTTCAAATAATTTGTTACGAATAATCCTACCAAGTCCCACAGCAGTTCTTGAAGATAGGAATGAAGCTACAACTGAGCATATAGCACCACCTGCTGATATTAGTAGCATAAAACCACCTATTCTAATAATATAATCTACCCCTTTATAAGCTCCTGTAAAGCCTAAAAATGAAATAGTTTGAACTACATCTTTTTGCATTATACCTTTATCTACTATATCAGCCATCAATGTTGGTAAATATAGGTTTGCAAGTACTTGTGTAAAAATCAATACAACTATTGCCAATATCTGCAATGTGTATTGTTTTAAAAATCTGAACAATTTGATCATTTAATACCATCCCCATTCATTGTTATTGTTTTATTTTTGTTGGTCGCTTAAAAGTTTCTTAAGTGTACTTAATCCTTCAAAAATTTTGTGAAGTTCCTCTTCGCTTCCTTTACTCATAGTATTTTGAATATTTTTTTGGAATTGCTTATTAAAGGCTTCATGCATGTCTTTGAAGTTTGGTGATATGCTTACATAAACTACCCTCTTGTCACTTTCACTTCTTTCTCTTACCACCATTTCTTGCTTCTCAAGCCTATCCACGATTCCCGATACAGTACTATTCGATAAACAAAGCTGATTACTAAGTTCTGTTATCTTAATCTTCTTTTTTTTACTTAAAAGTCCTAGTACCATGCCTTGAGGTGCAGACATACCTGTTTCTTCAAGCAATTTGTTCATACTATGTTTAAATAGCTGCATAACCTCTTGAAAAAGGCTTGCAACCTCCATACTCTCATTTAATGTTTTCACTTGTTCACCACCTTTTAGTATATTTTGCTCTATTAACTCAATTAAGTATATTTCGTATACGTATATTTCGTATACGTATATTTCGCTTACGAAGTATATTATATCCCCATAAAATTCTTATGTCAATATTTATTCAAAAAATATAAAGGGGCAGACCGGAGTGTCTGTCCCTTTGAGACTGTAACCAATTTTCTATTTAAACTAAATTTCTATTTTTATCATCTATCTTCTCTAAAATATGGTGTTCCCAAATTCTTAGGTGGAGCATTCCTTTTAGATTTCTTCATAGATACAATTACAAGAATGGCTATGGTAACTAAATACGGAAGCATATCTACTAGGTATTGAGAAACATGAATTCCCGCTCCTTGAAGCCTAAAGCCTATTATATCAAGCCCACCAAATAAAAAAGCTCCAAGAATTGCCTTATAGGGATTCCATGCGGCAAATATAACAAGTGCTATAGCAATCCATCCTCTACCTGCCACAACATTTTCCTGCCAGCTAGGTATATACACAAGTGAAAGGTAAGCCCCTCCAAGTCCACATAACGCTCCACCTATTAAAATATGAACATACTTATATAGTGTAATATTTATACTTGCTGCATCTGCACAGCCTGGGTTTTCTCCTATTGCTCTTAGATTTAACCCCTTGCTAGTGTTATATAAATATACTCCAATAATCACTGCCAAAATATACCCAAGATAAACAAAAGCATCCTGTCTAAAAAATATTGGTCCAATAACAGGAATGTCACTTATTACTGGAATTGAATAGGGTTTAAAAAAACTTTTTACAGCTTCTGGTGCAGTTTGCCCTACCAGTTGCTTTCCTATTAGGGTTGAAAACCCACTTCCAAAGGTAGCTAGTGCAAGGCCCGTAACAACCTGGTTAGCTCTTAATGAAATTGTTAAGAAAGCAAATATTAAACCAGCAAACGCTCCAGCAGCCATAGCTCCAAGAAGTGCTGCAAAAACATTTCCTGTTTTTAACCCTACCAGAAAACCCATTACTGCTCCCATGAGCATCATGCCCTCTACTCCAAGATTAAGGTTACCAACTCTCTCTATTAATATTTCACCAAGCGTTGCAAAAAGAAGAGGAGTTCCCGCAACTATTGCTGCAGCTAAAAATGCCATTATCTCGTTCATTTTGCAACACCTACTTTTTTATCAATTTCAAACCTAATAAAAAACTCACTACCAAGTACAAAAAACAATATCATAGCTTGTAATATAAGTGCAGCTGCACCAGGTATTCCATAAGAGGTTTGGATGTAGGATCCACCCTGCTGAAGCGCAGCAAACAATATTGAAACAACCATAATAACTGGGGCATTTAAGTACCCAAGCCAGGCTACAATTATAGCTGTGAATCCAACTCCTCCACCTATATTGTCTGCAAGGGTATTGCTGATACCTGAAGCTTGAATCATACCAACAAGCCCACATAAGCCACCACTTAAAAGTATGGATATAATTATAGTTCTCTTTATGTTAACCCCTGAATAAAGAGCAGTCTTTTCGCTTTCTCCAAGCACAGAAATTTCATAACCCTTTTTAGTATAATTCATAAAAATAAATATGAACAAAACTAAAACTATTGCAATGATCCATCCAATATGTACCTGAAAAACATCTGGAAGTATGGCATTTTCACTAAAATTCGCTATCTTCGCAAAGCCCATTGCATTAGGATCTTTTAATGGTCCATGCTGAAGAAATACTATCCATTTAATAGCAATATAATTCATCATCAAAGTAACTATTGTTTCATTGGTACCCCATCTTGCTTTAAAAACCGCAGGAATTAGTGCCCATAGACTTCCTCCAATTATACCTGCTACCATCATTGTTAATAATAAAATTGGTTTTGGCATTGTTGGGAATTTAAGTGCAAAAACTGAAGCTGCAAATGCCCCCATAATAATTTGACCTTCGGCACCTATATTCCAAAAGTGCATCTTAAAGGCTACAGCAATACCTAGGCCAGCTATGCAAAGAGGAATAGCTAGTTTAATAGTTTCTCTAATTGAATAAGGCGAACCAAAAGCTCCCTTTATCATTGATGCATAAACATCTATTGGATTTTTACTCATCAGTATAATAACTATACTAAATACCAAAAGTGCAAGTATTACTGAAGCAATTCTAATGGTTACACTTTTCCCTTTGCTTATTTCATCTCTTTTTACAAACCTTACCATCCTTTAGCCTCCTATCCTACCTGCAACTTATTTTTATGACCAGTCATCATTAATCCAATTTCCTCTTTCGTAATTTCATCACTATTAACAATTCCAGTAATTTCACCGCTACAAACCACCATTATCCTGTCGCTAAGCTGAATTAAAACATCTAAATCCTCTGAAATAAAGACTACACCTACCCCCTTAGATTTTTGCTCATTTATTAGGTGATATATGGTATAACAAGTATTTATATCAAGTCCTCTTACTGGGTATGCCATTATTAGCAACTTAGGATTTGAGGCGAGCTCTCTCCCCAATAATATTTTTTGAATGTTTCCTCCTGATAAATTTTTAATAGGAAAATGAATTCCTGGGGTCTTCACTTCAAGCTTTATAATAATTTCCTTTGCCATCTCTATGGCAGGTTTTTTATCAATAAAAAATCCCTTTTGAGAATGGTATTTCTTAAGCATTAAATTATCTACCATATCCATAGACCCAACGAGCCCCATTCCAAGTCTATCTTCTGGAATAAAACTCATACTAATACCCTTTTGAATTATTTCTCTTGTGTTTTTCCCTACAAGATTTTCCCCCTGAAAAATTATTTCCCCTTCTTTTACTGGCTGCATTCCTACAAGTGCTTCACATAATTCCTTTTGCCCACTGTTAACAATACCTGCAATTCCAAGTATTTCTCCCTCTTTTATATTAAAACTCAATCCTTTTAAACGTTGTATTCCCTCTTCATCCAGAACTTTAAGATTTTTAACCTCTAAAATATTTTCTATGCTTTCGTATTTAACTCTCTTGATAGATAAATCTACAGGATGTCCCACCATAAGCTCTGCCAATTTTTTAGGATTAGTATCTTTTCTGTCGAGAGTAGCAATGGTTTCACCCTTTCTTAAAACCGTTATCTTATCAGATAGCTCCATAACCTCGTCCATTTTATGGCTTATGAATACTATGGCACAACCCTGTTCCTTCATTTTATTCATTATTTTAAATAGTTTCTTTGTCTCCTGAGGAGTAAATACTGTAGTAGGCTCATCCAGCACAAATATTTTAGCACCTCTGTATACCACCTTAAGTATCTCCAATATTTGTTTTTCTCCCACTGTCATATCATATACTCTTTTATTTAAATCAACCTCAAGACCATATTTATTAGATAACTCTGTTATATCTTTTATAACCTTATTCTTATTTATAAAAAAACCAGTCTTTTGACCTAGCATTATATTTTCTAAACTAGTCATTACATCCACCAATCTAAAGTGCTGATGAATCATTCCAATTTTTGCCTTTATAGCATCCTTTGGTGCAGAAAACTTTACTTCTTTTCCACTAACAAAAATAGAACCTCTGTCAGGAATATAAATTCCTGACAGAATGTTCATTAGTGTACTTTTTCCTGCTCCATTTTCTCCTAACAATGCATGGATTTCGCCGCTATTTATTTCTAAATTGATATTATTATTGGCAACTACCTTACCGAAAACTTTAGTTATTCCCTTCATGGATATATGTGGAACAGTACTCATAATATCACCCTTTTCTATTTTACTTTACCTTACCTTCTACACCTTCAACAAACCAATCAACACTAAGCATGTCCTTATCTGTCATAACTTCGCCATCTTTAATTTTTAAAACACCTGTATTGTCCTTTATAGGTCCTACAAACACTTTATTCTTTCCTGAAATTATATCTGCTTTAGCACTATCTACTGCTGCTTGTGCATCAGCTGGAGCATTTTTAGTTAGTGGAGCTAAGTATATTATACTTTTGCTGTTATCTGATTCCATTGCGCCCCAATAGCTTTCTGATTTCCAAGTTCCAGCAATAACTTTATTAACTTGATCTACATAGTATGGTCCCCAATTCCAAATTGGAGCTGTCATGTAAGCATTTGGCGCAGCTTTGCTCATATCTGAGTTATAACCTATAGACCAAACTCCCTTTTCCTCTGCAGCTATTTGTGGTCCAGTTGTATCCTGATGCTGAGCAATAACGTCAACGCCTCCATCTAAAAGTGCCTTTGCCGCTTCTTTTTCCTTCGCAGGATCGTACCAAGTATTTGTCCATGTAACTTTTACAATTGCTTGTTTATTAACGGATTGAACTCCAAGTGCAAATGCATTTATACCTCTAACAACTTCTGGAATGTTCATAGCTGCCACATACCCAATTTTATTTGCTTTAGTTTTCATTCCTGCAACAATACCTGAAAGGTATCTAACTTGATAATCTCTACCAAAATAATTTGACATATTAGTATCTTGTGTATACCCTGAACAATGCATGTATTTTATATCGGGATGTTTTTTTGCAGATTTAGCCATTCCATCCATGAATCCAAAACTTGTCCCAATAATAACTGTAACTCCATTGTTAATCATTTCCTCACAAGCCTTATCAACCTCTGCCGTATCTTCTTTTACGCTTTCCTTAAATACTGTCTTCTCTATTTTATCGCCAAGTTCCTTTTCAAGAAATAATCTTCCTTGGTCATGAGCAAAAGTATAACCACCATCACCAATAGGTCCTACATAAATAAAACCTACCTTTACTTTTTTACTAGCATCAGGAGTAACTGTATTGCTTTTACTTGAACAACCTGTTAGAATTCCTCCTAGAACTAGTATAAGTGTGAGCATTAACCCAATGATCTTTTTCATTAAAGACTCCCCCTATTTTTATAAAATTTTATATAAAGACATAACGTCTTTAATATACTTAACTTAAACAAAAAATATAAACCCTCCAAATTGAAATTTCAAAATGGAAAGTTTATACAAAAATATACTAAAATATAGAATTACTCTAAAAAATAATCCTATAACTTAAAATCTTATATACAACCACCCATAGTCAGGCTATTTATGGCAACCTGGTAGAAACATTTAGACCATATTACTAAACATATATAGGTTTATTGGAATAATTATTGTTTTTTCAATATTGCAAAAACTTTGTACACAAGAATATATTACAGTAAAAGTCATAAAATGTATATAGATTTCGATAAATATTTTGCTACTTTTATTAATTTTTAGCCTCATTTTCACTTTTTTCCTCTTCTTCCAACTCCTCTATTGCATGCTCCATTGCAACACCGATATCACCTAGTGATTGCTCATCTACCTTTTCTAAGGTCTCCTTAATTTCATTTCTGTTACTATCTGTATCTTCATTATTACCACCAAAATCTCCATCAAATTCTTCTTCATTATCTTCTACATTATTAATATCAATATTTTTTATTTCTTTACAGCAACCTTTAGTTAAAATGGCTACAGCAGTACCTCCAATTACAACTCCTAATACTGCTAAAACAGAATAACTTTTAATATGGTTAATTCTTTGTTTCTTTCCGTTAAACTTAATATTTTTTGCTAATTTGTTTAGATAGTTCATAATATTCCTCCTAAATTTAAAAAATAATCTGCTTATTATATTGTATCCTTATTATTATAAAAAATTCTTTTCCAGTAAATACAGTATATGAAAATAATAATATTATTTTTCTAGCAAGATTATAATCTTGCTTAGACTAAAAATAGAATTTATTTTTATAATATAGTATAATAATGCTTATGTGTATAAACATTATTAGACTATATTAAAATTCTACTTTTGGAGGTATCGTCATGAAAATAGCTGTAATAGACGGACAAGGGGCAGGTCTTGGTCAAGCAATTATAAAAAGAATTCGTAAAGAATTTGCCCTTGATGTTTATATTGTTGCACTTGGTACAAATAAATTTGCTACTTCAAATATGGTAAGAGCTGGTGCAAATCTCGGTATAACTGAGGAGAGTGCAATTTGCTCATTTTTCACAAAAAATAAAGTTGACAGTATCATCGGACCAATTGGAATAATATGCAGTGGTGGTATAAACGGAGAAGTTACGCCCTTAATTTCAAATTCCATATTTAATATGGATTGTACTAAATATATACTTCCACTTCAAAAACATGGCATTTATATACCGGGAACAAGAAATCTGCAAATCAAAGATATAATTGATGAGATTGTACTTGATATAAAGAATAATAAGCAATTCTTCGTTAATTATTAATTCTGAAGATTATCCATCAGCAAGAAATAACCCTCCTAGCATTATTTAATAGAAATGTAACTTACAACATAATACAACCACCAAAGTCAGAACATTGTATAAACAATGTCTTCAACCTTCGTGGTTGTTTTTTATAAATAAGTTAAATTCAAACTAAAAATAAGCCTTCGTGACTTACTCCAAATTTAACTAGAGTATTTCTTAAACATTTGGTACCATGTATATATGAATATTTTTTAACGGGTAACTTCAAAAAAGAATATACACTCTTAAGTTTACCCTCTAACAACGAAAGGAGAAATTATAAATGGCTGATCAAAGACTTAATAAACTTGCAAAACTACTTGTAAATTATTCTACTCAGGTTAAACCGGGTGATTTTGTATTTGTTTCCTGTGATGAGGTTGCAACCCCCTGGATGGTAGAGGTGGTAAAGGAAGCCGTGAAGGCAGGAGCCCATGTGGAAACTTCACTTTCTTCACAGGAAGTATCAGAAATAAAGCTTAAATATAGTACTGAAGAGCAGCTTCTTGCTGAGAATACACTTTTCAAAACAATGCTAGATAAGGCAGATGTATGGCTTTCTGCCTGGGGGAATAGAAACACAAAGACCAATTCAAGAATTGCTGCAGATAAGCTTAAGCTCTCCTCCAAAGGAGCCGCAAGTTGGAGAAAAATATATTCTGAAAAAATGGGTAATGGTTCTTTAAGATGGTGTGGCACACAATTTCCCACCTATGCAGATGCTCAGGAAGCTTCAATGAGCCTTAGCGATTATGAGGATTTTGTTTATGGTGCGGGGCTACTCAATGCGCAGGATCCTGTATCAGAATGGAAAAGGATAAGTGCAGAGCAAGAAAGATGGGTTAAATACCTTGATACTAAAAGTGGACTACAGTTTATTTCAGAGGGAACAGATATAAAAGTAAACACAACAGGTAGGAAATGGATAAATTGTGACGGAAGAGCAAATTTCCCAGATGGAGAGATATTTACCTCACCTGTTGAAGATGGCGTGGATGGAGTAATTACTTTTAGTTTTCCAGGAATATATATGGGTAAAGAAATTGAAGGAATAGTTTTAGAGGTTAAAAGTGGTAAGGTTGTTAACGCAACGGCCGCAAAAGGCGAGGACCTACTTAAATCACTCCTTGAAACTGATGAAGGCGCCTGCAGATTTGGTGAGGTAGCTATAGGTACCAACTATGGTATTAAAAATTTCACAAGAAACATGCTTTTTGATGAAAAAATTGGTGGAACGGTGCATTTGGCTATTGGGGACTCAATGCCTGAAGCAGGTGGTTTAAACAGATCCACGTTACACTGGGATATGCTTTGTGATATGAGAAATGGTGGAAAGATTTATGCTGATGGTGAATTATTCTATGAAAATGGAAGTTTTATTGAAGGTATATTAGAAAAGTATAACCTATAACTTACTGTTAAATTGTATTTCCATACTTTTTAAGATTATCTAATGTATTAAAAATTTTAAGGAGGTACTTTTATGGACGAAAAAGTATATATCAAAAGAGATAAAGAAGAGTTAAAAACGATACTAACTCCTACTCAATTTGAAGTAAGTCAAGAAAATAGCACAGAAAGATCCTTTGACAATGAATATTGGAATAATATTGAACCAGGAATTTATGTAGATATTAATAGCGGAGAGCCATTATTTACCTCTCTAGATAAATTTGATTCGGGTTGTGGGTGGCCTAGTTTTACGAGGCCACTGGTAGAAGACCATGTGAAAGAGAATAAGGATGTAACCCATGGAATGATAAGAACAGAAGTAAGAAGCAAATATGGTGACAGCCATTTAGGGCATTTATTCACCGATGGTCCAAGTGAACAAGGTGGATTAAGATATTGCATAAATAGTGCTTCATTGAAGTTTATACCTTTTAATAAACTTGAAACTGAAGGGTATGCGGAGTATTTAGAACTATTTAAGAAATAAGGAATTTTTTCAAGTAATACTCTTTAATATACTACTGTAATTGAGGAACTAACTAAAAAAGCACCCTTCTACATTAAATTAGAATAGTGCTTTTCTTACTTTTACCCTAAATGCTACTTAGCATACTTATTAACTTTAAATACACATTCAATTAAAGTATATTTAAACTTTTTTTACAATATCATCAAGAGTGTTAAAAGAGTTTTTGATGCTAAGCTCCATTTCTTTTTGAGCTCCCTCTTCTCCTATTTCCTTGAGTCTTTTAATATAGTAATCCACGTCTATAGAATCAATTATATCTTTTCTTTTAGAACTGGACTTAACATTCAAAAGGAGTTCTTTTCTAAAACCACCTAATATATTTACAAATATACTGTAGCTATCATCAAATTGAAGTTCTAATTTCTTTCTTAGTAATTTGCTATAAAAGGGGCATTTACCATTAGTAGATACTGTTATAGTTAAATCTCCCCTTTTAACTTTTGCAGGGACTATGAATCTACTACACTCTAAATCATCTACTACATTGACAAGGATGTTTTTTTTCTCGCAGTCCTTAGCTATTTGAAAATTAGTACTACTATCATTAGTGGCTGCAATAACTATATAAGCTTCTTTAATATATTCATTTTTATAATTATCTACAATATTTACAATACTCTTATTTTCAACTAATAGATTTATGTTTTCATTAAATTCCATGGAAACTAGCGTTACTTTAGCTCCATATTCAATAAGCTCAACAATTTTTCTATAAGCAACATTTCCACCTCCAACAACTAAACATTTTTTATTTTCTATATTAATCATCATTGGATAATATTTAGCCATAGTAGCATTCCCCCAGAAGATTTATGTATTTTATTTAAGCCTGTTTAAAATTTTAAAAAGTTCTTCCTTATTTCTAGGCGCATTATTATGAATCGGATCTATACTTCTATTTTTACATAAGACTTCATAGGTTTCAAGTATTAATGGCTTTTCAAGGTAAGCGTTAAGTATTAATTCATCATCTGAAAAGATTGCGTAAGGTGTACCTTCTTTAACTATTTCTCCATCCTTCATAACAAATATATAATCTGACCAAGCATAGGCTAGTTCAACATCATGGGTTGATAAAATAACGGTCATACCTTTTTCATTAAGTTCATCAAATATCTGTACTATTTGTTTTGAATGCTTTGGATCAAGGCTTGAAGTGGGTTCATCAAGTATTATTATTTCTGGGTTCATAGCGATGATATCTGCTATTGCTACCCTCTTCTTTTGTCCATAGCTTAGGAAATGAACCGCTTTATCTTTAAATTCAATCATACCTGTATTTATAAGTGATTCATCTACACGCCTTCTAACCTCAGACTCATTAAGCTTTAAGTTCATTGGTCCAAAGGAAACTTCTTGATATACGCTTGCTGAAAAAAGCTGATTATCAGGGTCTTGGAATACAATCCCCACATTCTTCCTTAAGGCCTGTAGAGACGCAGCCTTATACTTTATTTCATTTCCAGCATAAATCACTTTACCGGAAGAAGGTTTTAAAACACCATTAAAATTTAAAAACAATGTTGATTTACCTGACCCATTTACCCCAAGAAAGGATACTTTTTTCCCTTTCTCTATTTTTAAACTAATATTATTTAAAGCCTTAGTTCCATCTTGATATTTAAAATTCAAATTCACTGTTTCTAAAATATACTCTTTATCCAAATTAATCCTCCCGCAACACTTATGCTTTCATTTCTAGCTAGGAATATTAAAAATATTTGTAGTACTATAATCATTACTAGATTCATATATGAAGTTTTATATGTATTTTCAAGAACATTAATGTCACCGTCATAGCATCTTGATTCTAGAGCAGTATACATATCTTGAGAACGCTTATAGGAACTTAGAAACAGTGCTCCTATGAGTTTTCCCAATGAGTTATAGCTAGTCTTTAGGTTTGAATATCCAAGTCTTGAATTTTGTGATATATAAATCATATTCACAGTTTCAAGAATTATAAAAATAAATCTATAAATTAGACTCATTAATTCTACAAATAATTTTGGAACCTTCAGTTTTTTTAATACAGATAAAAGTTCAACAATAGGAGTGGATAGTGATAGAAAGTATAGGCAGGATACTGCAGCCAGGGATCTAAATAATACTTTTATACTTTCTATAATACTTTCCGACGTACATCCAAATTTAACGTTTAAAATACTAAATCCAAAAATTGTTTGACTACTATAATCCCCTATATTTATTGCTATAGTTATAACTCCAATTATCAAGAATCCAAGTGGAATAAACATTAATATAAGATATGAATTTAATGGTATTTTCCCTTTATAAACAGTTATAAACCCCATAAGAATTATAACAATTACTGATGTTAAAATATTGTTTAAGTATATACTTAGTAGCATAGTTAAAATAGCAAATATAAATTTTTCCATTGGGTTAACTTTTCTAAGTCGGGATATATAGGATAATTTATCAATTGAAATCATGTGTCTTTCCTTTTACGGATTCTTTTTTACCCTTTGCGTATCCAAAATAGTAACAAATAAATCCTACACCTAGGGAAGCTTGAAGGGCAAATAGCAAGCTCTCTATCTCACCACTTGGTGGTGTCCAAAGGGAAGAAAACCAGGGCTTATAATTAGTATCAATTTCGGTAATTGCATCCTTAGCTTTTCCATCTGCACCACCAAATTCAGCATTTTTATGAACAAATAATGGTAAAACTGCAAGTAATACCACGATAAGTGCTAATGTAAGATTCTTTTTTAACATTTTATTATCTTTTATATTGTTCATTTTTTATGCCTCCTGTGCTATTACATTTAAATCTATTAATTCATCCTTGCTATAGGCAGTTAAAAGATTAAATACTATAACCGTTAAAATCCCCTCACTAATGGCAAGTGGAATTTGAGTTACAGCAAATATCCCCATAAATTTCATAAGGGATGCTATAAATCCTCCAGTTTTATCTGGGAAAGCCATGGCAAGTTGAAAAGAAGTTGTAACGTAGGTCATTATGTCCCCAAGGGCAGCCGCTGCAAAAATTGAAACTGATTGGGATACCTTCATCTTTTTAAGCATTTTATATGAAAAATATGATACCAATGCTCCAACTATAGCCATAGAAAAAGTATTAGCTCCAAGGGTGGTTATCCCTCCGTGGGCAAGTAACAAGGCTTGAAATATAAGAACTATTAATCCAATCACAACCATTACAGTTGGTCCAAAAAGTATTGCACCAAGACCAATTCCAGTTGGATGTGAGCAACTACCAGTAACTGATGGAATTTTAAGTGCGGATAGAGCAAAAGTAAACGCACCTGCCATTGCCATAAGCATCTTTATCCTTGGATTTATTTCTATTTTTTTCTTAATTGAAAATAAACCAACAATAATAAATGGCAAAGATACTGCTCCCCATGAAATAGACCATAATGGAGGTAAAAAACCTTCCATTATATGCATTGCAAAGGCACTTTTAGGCATAAACATTAGTGCTAGAAAAATCCCCAAGGCAACTTGATATTTCTTTTTCATAAAAAAAACCCCTCTTTTTATAGTGTTTTTAATGTCACCTCACTAATTTAAACAGTGAACCCATTGGTTCAAATTGTGAGGGTGACATTATATTAAACAATTATTTTAAAATTAATCTTCCTTAAGCCACCTACAAGCGTCTATTGCATAATAAGTAATTATAATATGTGCACCTGCTCTTTTTATTGATGTTAGCATTTCCATGGCAACATTTTTTTCATTAATAAGTCCCTTTTCAGCTGCGGCCTTAACCATTGCAAATTCACCACTTACACTATAAGCTGCTATTGGCACATCAAATCTATCCCTTGCCCATCTTATTACATCAAGATATGAAAGAGCTGGCTTTACCATAACAATATCAGCACCCTCTTTTATATCATCCTCAATCTCGCACATTGCCTCATTTATATTTGCTGGATCCATTTGATAGGTTTTTCTATCTCCAGATTGTGGTGCAGAGTGAGCTGCTTCTCTAAAGGGACCATAAAATGCAGATGAGTACTTTGCACTATAAGCCATTATTGATACATTTTTAAAATTATTTTCATCCAGTATATTTCTAATAGCTAGAACCCTTCCATCCATCATATCAGAGGGTGCCACCATATCCGCTCCAGCTTTTGCATGGGACAAAGCTATCTTTTGTAGATAATGAAGTGTTGCATCATTATCAATTACGCATCCGTCCATTATTCCACAATGTCCATGGCTTGTAAATTGGCACATGCATATATCTGTAATTACTAAAAGGTCCTTATTAAGCTCCTTTATTTTTCTTACACCCATTTGAACTATTCCATCATCTGTCCACGCTGAAGTTCCAACCTCATCCTTGTCGCTAGGAAGTCCGAACAAAATAATCCCCCTGATTCCAGCCTTCTGTACCTCTTCTATTATTTCATAAAGTCTATCCACTGAATAATGATAATTTCCTGGCATTGAAGATATTTCCGTTTTTATATTTTCACCCTCCACTACGAATATTGGGAATATAAAATCCTTAGGTGTTAATATTGTCTCTCTTACTAAATCCCTTATTGCGGTACTTGATCTTAATCTTCTTCTTCTGTTAATCATTTTTCTCTCCTTTTAATTGCAACAAATTTTTGATTATTCCATCACTAGAATATTCATCGCATACACTATATTTAATATTATTTAAACTGAGTTCGCTGCCCGTTATAGGTCCAATAGCTATACATTCTTTTTCCATTATTCTATTTATCCCCAGCATCGATATCATATTTTTCACCGTTGAGGGACTTGTAAAAATAACAATATCCACATTGTCAAATACAGTTTCATTTTGAAGTGTGCCAATCTGAGTTTCATAAATAGGAACTTCATCCACAGAGCAATTAAGCTTTCTAAGTTGATCTCCTAGATACTCTCTAGCATTCCGGGATTCAGGTATTAATATCTTATCTCCGGGTTTTACATGGTTTTTCAGTTCTATTAGCAACGACTCTGAAACAAATTGCTTTGCAATAATTAAGGGGTTTATTCCCCTGTCTCTTATTGCCTTGGCTGTTGCAGAACCTATTGCACAAAATTCCCCACCTATATTTCTTATATCAAATTCATTATCCTTTAAATATTTAAAGAATAAATTAACTGCATTTACACTTGTAAAAACCAGATAATCATACAAATTTAATTTTTTAATATAATTCACTAAATTTTCTGAGGTATCCACTATTTTTATTGAATTTATAGCGGTTACTTGCGCACCTAAATCAAGCAGTTTCTCACTAATTTCCTCGCTTTGCTGCTTCGAGCGTGTTATACAAATATTTTTTCCAAATAAAGGTTTTCTTTCATACCAATTAAGCTTCTCACTTAAATCAACAACTCCTCCAACCACAATGATGCAAGGAGATGCAAGTCCAGCTACTGCTACCTTACTGCAAATATTACTAAGGGTTCCCACAACTTTTTTCTGCTTTGAAGTAGTTCCCCTCATAATAACAGCGCAAGGACACTGCGCATCCTTGTTATTATCTATTAGTGAATTTGTTATAATCTCTATATTTTTAATTCCCATTAAAAATATCAATGTTCCGCTAAGCCCAGCCACACTTTTCCAGTTTATATCTAATTTCTCTGCGCTTTGTCCAGTAAATACGTGAAAACTCTGTGATACTCCCCTTTGAGTTACAGGAATTCCAGCATAATTTAAAACCGCAATAGCTGAGGTAATTCCTGGAATTACTTCAAATTCAATTTTCTCACCTTGGAGCCTTAGGGCCTCCTCACCACCCCTTCCGAATATGTATGGGTCGCCTCCCTTTATTCTTCCAACGGTTTTCCCCTCCTGCGCTAGGGTTACAATCATGTCATTTATTTCATCCTGGGTTTTATAATGGCATCCAGGTTCCTTACCGCAGTAATATATTATACATTCTTCATTTAAATATTTTAAAAGACCATCATTTGCAAGCCTATCATATAAAACTGCATCACACTTCCCAAGAATTCTCTTACCCTTAAGTGTTAAAAGTTCCTCATCTCCAGGGCCTGCTCCAATCAAATATACTTTTGACATAAAAAGCACCGCCTTCCCTTAATTATTTATTATCTTTTCACCAAGCAATTCTCCAAGCCTTATATAATCATATTTGCTTCCCAATATATCTTTTTTAATAAATTTTCCGTTTAGCTCAAATACGCCCATTATATACATATCCTCGTTTTGTATCCTAGCATATGCTCCAATTGGAGAATGGCAGCCTCCATTTAATCGTCTCATAAAACTTCTCTCTGCATCCACACATATCCTAGTTTCCAGGTGTTCTATGCTTTTTAATATATCAGTATATTGGCTTGTTTTTAATGCTTCAATTCCAAGTGCCCCTTGACCAATTGCAGGTACAAAATCATCTACATCAAGATATTGGGTTATAATACACTCCATGCCACACCTTTTTAGTCCAGCTGCTGCCAGTATAATACCATCCAGGTTTTCTCTTTCTATTTTTTCTACCCTAGTTTGAATATTTCCCCTTATGGGTACCATTACAGCATCCCCTCTTAGTTTCATAATCTGGGCAGAACGCCTTTGACTACTTGTCCCAATTCTAGCACCCTTTGGTAAATCCTCAAGTGGAATACCGTTCATGGATACATAAACGTCCCGAGCATCCTCACGAATAGGCATTGAAACTATTTCAAAGCCCTCTGGCATAGCGTAGGGCACATCCTTCATACTATGAACCGCAGCTTCTGCGCGACCCTCTAGCATTGCAATTTCAATCTCTTTAACAAAAACACCCTTGCCACCTATCTTATCTAGGCTTACATCAAGTATCCTATCTCCCTTTGTATCCAGTAAAAGCTTCTCGCAATTTAGTTTATGTTTCTGATATATCATGCTCATAACAAGATCAGTTTGAATCTGTGCTAGTTTACTTTTTCTTGAAGCTATTATTATTCCCAAATCATGACCCAACCTCTCGAAACGCATATTTTAAATCCCATTATTACTTCAATCATAAAATCATGGCTAGCAATTTATCTATATCATCTATTCCATCCTCAAATTCTCGTCCAATTACTACGGGAGTAATTCCACATTTAAAGCAAGCTCCTATTTTCTGTGGTGTTCCTCCAATGTGTCCACTATCCTTCATAACAACATAATCCGCATTATATTCCTTGAATATACTAATGTTAAGTCCTTCTGAAAAGGGTCCTAGCATACCAATAATGTCCTTCATTTTAATATTATTATTTACACACTCTTGAATACTAAAAATTGTTGGAAGCACCCTATATATAAACCTATGCTTATCTTTTACTTTCTCAAAATCTTTTATATTCTTAATCCCAGTTGTAAATAAAACATGCCCCTGGACTCCTTTTAAAAATTCAACACATTCTGATACTGAATTTACATAAACAACATTCTCAAACTCAGTTTTTTTACGTGCAAATCGCAAGTATTTTATATTGTTTTTTTTACAGGCGAGCTGTGCATTTTCGCTTACCTCTATTGCATAGGGATGAGACATATCTATTACAGTTTCGATATTTTGTATTTTAATAAATTCTAGCATTGCCTCATAATTCATCCTAGAAACCACAATATTCTCATCTACATCATCTATTACCTCGCTACCACTATATGTTGCAACAGATATAATATACTTAAGCTTTCCCTTAATCTTAGATATTAAAATAGTACTTTCTGTGGTTCCTCCAATAATCCATATCAAAGATTGTACCCCCTTGGGGTTATTATTCTCCCATCCTTTATATAGGTTTTGCTATTACCAATTAGTACAACTGTCATCATATCTATAAATTCAAAATCCACAGTGGCAAGAGTTACTATTTTTCTCTCATTACCTTCTCTACCTGCATTTTTAACAAGTCCTACTGGAACTTCTCCATTCTTATACATTCTTATTATTTCAATTGCTCTTTCTATTTGGGTTTTTCGCCCCCTGCTCTTTGGGTTATATAAAGCTATTACAAAATCAGAACTTGCCGCAGAATGCAGCCTTTTTTCAATAAGCTCCCAAGGTGTAAGTAAATCACTGAGGCTTATTGTGCAAAAGTCATGCATAATAGGTGCACCCAGTTCTGCTGCAGCGCAAAAGGCTGCACTAACGCCAGGAATTACCTCAACTTCTATATCACAAGCTAGTTCAAGTATTAACCCAGCCATGCCATAAAGACCTGGATCTCCAGTGCTTATAATGCAGGTATCAAGTCCATTTCTAACCTCCTGCAGGGCCAATTTACATCTTTCTATCTCACCTTTCATGCCAGTTGAAATAATTTTCTTACCTACTATTATCTCTTTCACCAGTTCTATGTAAAATTTGTATCCAACCACCACTTCACATTTTTTTATAACGTTCGCTGCCTTATATGTAAGATTATCAAGCCCACCAGGACCGATACCAACTACGTAAAGTTTAGCCATTATTTCCCTCCTTTAGAGATAGCAATTGTTATCCCATTTATTGCAGTTTTACCAACTATTATTTCTCCACCAGCAATAAATGCGCAGGGCTCACATACGGAAGATACTCCAATTATGTCTTCAACAAATGCACTTTTATTAAATTTATCCTGAACAACTTTAATAGCTTCCCTTGAAATTACCACCATTTCACAATTTAAATACTGACAAGCGTCTATTATGCCTTTTTCATCCTGCTTTACATCAACGGTTGCAATTTGTTTTATACTATTTATGCTTAAATCATTATCAATAAATACTCTCATTATAGCAGGAATTATCTCGTCCATGGTCTTCCCACGTCTGCAACCTACTCCTACGGTGATATTTTTAGGTCTTAAAATGCAGCTAGGTTTATCATAATTAATATCCAGTTTTGAACAGATAAATATTGCTCCTGCCTCATGATTTTTAACAATATTGGTATATCCTATTTTAGCTTCAATTTCAGATTCAAGTTTTATAGCTTCTCCGTTTATCATCATAGAAGTTATTTTTTTTGCATCGTCAAAACTCTCAATAAAAAGATTATTTCCTTTTGCAAACATATCAACTGCTTCTATTCCTCTACCATCTGAAGCTGTTGTAATTATTGCTTGGCATTTAAGACACTCTGCTATGCTGTCTGCAAGCTCATTCGCCCCACCAATATGTCCTGACAAAAGGCTTATTGAGTATCTTCCCAGATCATCCACTACAACTATTGCAGGGTCAACTTGCTTACTTTTTATAAAGGGTGCTGATATTCTAATTGCAACTCCTGTGGAAGAAATAAAAACAATTCCATCATAATCTTTAAAAATATTATTTAGATTGATTTTGTAATTTTCCTTGGAGTACATATGTACTTCATAATCTGAGCAGTATTTTATTCTCTCTGCAATAGCTTCTCCACTCCTTGTAAAGGCAATACAGGCAATTTTCATTTTACACCTTTGCGGAAGGCATGGGTAAATCCAGGATGGTATAATAATGAGCGTTCATATTCTCCCTCTATAAAGTATCCCACTAAAATTTGAGAAAAATTACCTATTCCCTCAGCTTTTACTTTTTCAGCTATATTGCCAAGCTTCCCCAGTATAATTTTTTGCTCTGGCCAAGTGGCTTTATAAACAACTGCCACTGGAACATCGCAACTTCCATAACCCTTAATAAGTTTTGCAACTACATTTTCAATATCTTGAACTGATAGGAATATAGCCATAGAGCATTTATGGGCAGCAAGCTTTTCTAAATCCTCCTCAGGTGGCACTGGTGTTCTTCCTTCCATTCTAGTAATTATTACAGTTTGGCTCACATTTGGAAGGGTAAATTCTTTTTTAATGGCTGCAGCACTGGCAGTAAATGAACTTACTCCCGGAACAACACTATATTCCATATGATGTTTATCAAGTTCATCCATTTGCTCCCTGATTGCTCCATAAATTGATGGATCTCCAGTATGAAGTCTTACAACTATTTTATCACTGTTTTGCTCACTTACCATTACTGAAATAACTTCTTCAAGAGTCATTGAGGCACTATTATATTTTTTAAAATCACTTTTGCAAAATTTCAAATGTTCTTCCCATACAAGAGAGCCTGCATATATAACTACGTCTGCAGCTTCTAAAATTCTTCTTCCCTTAACTGTTATTAAATCAACATCCCCTGGTCCTGCACCTACAAAATAGATCACTATTATTTCCTCCTTGCATATATCAAAGACATGTAATCGTTGTCGCCTAGTATTTCTGATTTTTCATACATTAACGCTTCATTTTCCTGTGTACATCTTTTCACACAGACATATTCAAACCCATGTTTTGTTAGTTTATCCATTATATCTAATTTGTTTTTTATTATCTTAAGTACGCAAACTGTGTCAACCCTCTTAAGTATTTCCTCGTCTAGAGTCCCATCTGCAAGGTAAAAACTTTCATCCCTTAGAGTAAGGGGCAATGAAAGTCTTGATGCCGCTGCATTAAATGAAGTTATCCCCGGAATGGTTTCCACCTTAAGAACCATTTTTTTAAGTTGAAACAGCAAATATAAATAAGTACTATAGGTCATTGGATCACCAAGGGTTAGGAATACACCAACTTCACCCTCACCTATGGTTTCATCTATTTTAATGGCTGCATTTATATATCTTTCTTCATTGTCTTCACCCATAGGAAAGTCAATTTCAATAACCTTCTTGTCCACAATATAATCACTAACTATTTTTCCAGCAAGACTATTTCCCCTGCTACTTGGCAAAAACACATAATCACAACTGCGAATTAGATTATAACCCTTAAGTGTAATTAGCTCCTTGTCCCCTGGCCCTACTCCTATTCCATAAAGCTTCCTCATATTTTTCTCCCCTTAACTATATATACAGGATTTTGACCCTTCATGAGTCCCAGTCTATCCATAACTGCACATTGAATAAGTCTAACCTCAATATCCTCATAGCTTAATTGTTTTAACAAATTTTTAAATTGGATCATGTTATCAGGGATAATAAAATTCCCACAAATAAGACCACCACTTAGTTGCTTTTGACTTACAGCGCGAGTGATATCACTAAGTTTTCCACCGCTTCCTCCAATAAAACATTTATTAAAACCTTCAATACTGCAAAGTGCCTCTGGGGCACCTCCACCTATGACATCTACAGCTACATTAAACTTTTCAGCATTTTTTGAAATAAGCTCTAGTCCCTCAGGCTCTCTCTCAACTGCAAATACCTTTGCACCAAGTACCGCTGCCTGGACAGATATTGAACCACTTCCCGCACCAACATCTAAAAGTACATCATCATCTGATATATCAAGCATTGCAAGGGTGAGGGCCCTAATCTCAAATTTAGTCATAGGGATCTTTCCACGTATAAAATCCTCATCTCTAAGCCATTTCATTTTCTATCACCACCACTGAAATATTTCCTGCTATTTCTATGGCGTCACCTATCTTATTGCTTACTATAACTTCCTCATCATAAGATAGGTTGTAGCCTGTATACATTTTCCCGCTTACTCCTATATCATATAATTTTTTCGATATAAAATTAGGAGTATTCTTGCTATCCGTAAGTATTACTGATAGCCTACTTTTAATAACCGCCTCAAGACTTTCGTCCCTTCCATGAAGACTTATAAGTAGGGCATCCTGCCAACTCTTTTTTAATTTTGTCATCATATATTGGAATGAAGAAATTCCTGGTATTACTTCATCTATTACAACATCCTTCTTCATTAAGTAATCTATTATACCGAAAAAACAAGGATCCCCCGAGGCAAGTATCGCTGTAGTCACCTTCACATCTAGGTTTTCTATTATTTCTTGGACCCTATTTACTTCAATAACATCTTTTACTAGGATTTTTGCAGTGCTAGCTATTCTTCCAAAGGCAATAACCCTATCTGCAGATTTTATTGCATTTATTGCTTCCATTGTAAGATAATTTATATTTCCTGGCCCCATACCAACAACTTTAATCATAACTTCACCCCCAGTATTCCATAATCCATTGAGTACATAATTACATGGATGCAATACTCATTATCCTCATCCTTAAGATATTTTTTAATTCTATCAATGCAGCCTGCTATCATTTCATTTATCACAACAGGATAATTATTATCTATTATAAGCTTAAGTGCCTCTTCCGAAGTTTTGCATTCATTAACACAATTTATTAACTCAAGAGGAGCACTGTTTAAAGCAAGATAATAAATAAAAGCTTCAATTCTAACATCGCAAATCTTACTATGTGTATTAAAGACTCCTATTGAAAGCTTGCATAACTTTCCAATATGGCCTACAAGTGTTATTTTATTAAAACCCTTGTTTTTAGAGTAAAGAAGCATATCACCTATAAAGTTTGATATTTTTATTTTAGCCCCTTGAAGTTTTAAGTCTTCAACAACCTGCTCACCATAATTTCCGAGGAATAGTACTATTTCCCTTATTCCTTTGTCATAAGCATCATCAATTTCTATATAAATACTCTTTTTAAGCGCTTCATCGGACATTGGCTCCACTATTCCCTTTGTTCCAATTATGGATATACCATCAATTATTCCAAGATTTGAATTAAAGGTCTTTTTAGCTATTTCTCTGCCCTTTGGTGCGTATATTAATACATTAAAACCACAATTTGATACCTTTAATAATTCATCTGCAATCATTTTTCTTGGAACAGGATTGATTGCCGCTGTGCCACTCTTTCCCCAAAAACCACTTCTTGTTACTCTGCCTATACCCTCGCCACCATCAATAACAATTTTAGAATCATCACGTTTGCTCACTTTTGCATATATCTCTATTTTATCCGTAGAATCAGGATCATCTCCTGCATCCTTTATAATGCAGCAATATACATAATCATGCCCTATGTGAATGTCCAAAGGCTTCAAAGTAAGCACAATTCCAGCGGGAGTATCTATACTTATGTCCTCTAATTTTTCTCTGCTTATTAACATTTTAGCTGCAGCCTTTGCTGCCGCAGCTGCGCAGCTTCCAGTTGTATATCCACATCTAAGACTTTTTCCATATTTTATTATATAGTGGTCATTCATCTCGCAAGCCTTCATTGGCCATATATATTAATGCATTTACTATGGATGCTGCCACATTACTTCCTCCCTTTGTGCCTATTGTTGTTATTGAAGGTATATCAAAGCCCCTAATATACTCCTTAGATTCTGCAGCCCCAACAAATCCAACAGGTACTCCAATAATAAGCTTTGGCGCCACTTTATTTTCATTTATAAGCTCACCAATTCTATATAGGGCAGTGGGCGCATTACCTATTACAAAAATATCAACATCTTCACTTGCTGCAAAATCCATAGATGCCATAGATCTTGTTATTCCCTTTAGCTTTGCATTTTTAAATATTTCATCGTGTCCAATAAAACATTCCACTCTACAATTTAACTTTTCAAGTGCCCTTTTGTTTATTCCAGAAAGCACCATGGTTGTATCAGTTACAATTCTACACCCACCCTTTATTGCCTTAAGGCCTTCCTCTATTGCTCCTGATTTTATACTCACTATGTTCTTATAATCAAAATCTCCCGTGGTATGTATTGTTCTTTCCACGACCTTAAGTTCCATTGGGCTGAGGCTATGCTCCCCAAGCTGCGTTTCAATTATCTCCATGCTTTTATTTTCTATGTCCATAGGTATTTTTATATACATGTTAATTCTCCTTCCGCATTTTCCTTAAGGATATCTGCAATTATATTATTGTACCCAATTGGTCTTGCCATTGATATTTTAAGATCTCCATATTTAGCTTTAATCTCTTTCAAAATTTCAGGAACATCTTCCTTCATATGAATTCCTAAAAAAAGAAAATATGGAACAACTATTATATCTCGAATCCCATTTTTATACATAATGTCAATTGTATCCGGAATGTTGGGAGCGCATAACTCCATAAAACACCCCTCCACATTGTCCTCTACCTTCATCCTAAAATTATCTAGTACCTTATTAAAAACTTCAAAGGCCTCCTTTGACCTACTTCCGTGTCCAACAACTAATATACCTTTCATTTGTTTACCCCTCTCTATTAAATTTAGAACGATATAATCCAAAAAAATAAAATTACCCGACCTACAAAAGGTCGAGTAAAAGATTTTATAAAAAATAAAATGCCTTCACATCCCATGTGAAAGCAATATAATGCAAAAAAATAGCATATATAATTGCAATCCCTTCCCTCCGTAGGATAAAGCTGTATATCATCTAGGCAGGTCTCCTGGCTTGCGGGTCACTCTCCTCCAACCTTCCCAGCGCTTGCCAGTGGTATGGATTTGTCTCCGTGTACAGTAGCGGGGGCTGCAGTGGATTTAGACCACTTTCCCTATTAAACCTTTAAAAGGTACCTTAGATAATTTCTTATTAAGTTATTAATGTTATTATAGAGTATATTTTTATTAATTGCAATAATTAAAATTCTATCCCCTCTCTAGATGGAACTCCTTCATTAAAATAATGCTTAATGTCCTTCATCTCAGTTACAAGGTTTGCTTTGTCTATTATAGCTTTAGGTACATCTCTTCCTGTTAAAATCAATTCTATATTGTAAGGTTTATTATCTATTAATTCTAGTAGTTGTTCTTCACTTATTAGTCCATTGTTCAATGCTCCCATTACCTCATCCATGATAAGTATATCGCATTTTTCTTCTTTTAATGCTTGTTTGCAAAATTCGTATCCCTTTTGTATTTCTTCTTTTAATTCAATTTTTTCCTCAGAATTTAATGTCCAAAAAAAACCTCTTTTCTTCTCAAACCTAAATATATTAAAATAGGGAGCCAGTTTTTTAGCACTTTCAAGTTCGCCAGTTTTACTTCCTTTTAAAAACTGCACCATAAATACATTGTATTCATTTCCTGCTGCACGGACAGCTAGTCCTACAGCTGCAGTTGTTTTGCCCTTACCATTTCCTGTATAAATTTGCACATATCCATTTTTTAGTTTTCCCATTATATTCATCTCTCCTTCTAACGTTTCATTATTACACCGTAAATTTGAGTAAATAAAAATACTCCACCTACAAAAGGTCGAGTAAAAGATTTTATGATTTGTCTCTGTGTACATTAGTGGGGCTGCAGTGGATTTAGGCCACTTTCCCTATTAAATCTTTAAAAGGTACCTTAGATAATTTTTTATTAAGTTATAGTGATAGTATAGAATATTTTTTCAGCTCTTGCAATACTAAAAGAGAGAATCTTTGAATCTTCCACTTTTGATTCCCTTATTACTATACTTCTATTTTAGTTATAGTATTGGTATTTTGTATATAATTGTAATATAATATGAGTACAGAATTGTGGGATTTGGCGAATAAAAACTGGAGGTAAATAATGTTAAGAAAGTGAAACAATTCAGAAAGGAGAGTGCCCATGGGTAAGAATATATTAAAAATAACAGATAAAAAATTCAGTGAGGATATCAAGAAAATTTTCATACTTTCATGGCCTATTATGATTGGAATGATACTTCAAAGTCTTTTAGGAACGGTTGATACATATTTCATAGCAAAGCTTGGCACAAATGAAGCTGCAGCTGCTGCACTATCTAATTCAGCTACCAGTGTAATCTTTGTTATATCTACTCTTGTAACAGCTGGAACCATAGCTCTTGTTTCTAGAAGCTATGGTGAGGGGGATATGGTGGCAGTTAAAGCTTTTAGTGGACAATCATTTACTCTATCACTTATTTTCGGACTTTTACTTAGCATAATCTGTTTCTTAAATACAGAAAGCATAATCAAATTAATTTTTAATCCAGAGCCCAATGTAGCCGCTCTAACAGAAAAATATTTATCAGTTGTCTTTATTGGAACAATATTTGTATTTTTAAATTCAGTCTTAAGGACTATCCTACAATCATTGGGTGATACATTAACTCCACTCATCATTTTTGGAATATCTAATGTAATAAACGCAATACTTGATCCGATTTTTATGTTCACATTTCATTTTGGAATAAAAGGTGCAGCTATTGCAACAGTTATATCTATGGTTTTTTCATCCCTTGCAATTACCGTTGTTATTACTCGGAAAATATACGGCTCTAGTCTAAAGGAATTTATATTAAGTATGAATTTAAAACTAGATAACAGTATGAGAATATTAAAAATAGGCAGCTTTGCATGTTTGCAGCAACTTGCAAGACCTATTACCGGAATGTTTATGTTCACACTAGTGTATACAGTTGGAGGTAGAGAGGCTGCAGCAGCCTTTGGAATAGGAGGACAGCTTTTTAACTATACTTTCATATTCCTTGTTGGTCTTTCAACTGCCATTTCAATAATGGTGGGACAAAGTCTCGGACGAGGTGATATAAATGGCTGCGATAAAATTATTAAAGAAGGATTAAAACTGGCGGCCTTTAATATGGTTTTATTTTCAATACCCTATTTGATTTTTCCAGCAGAGATAATGAGTTTTTTTATCAAGGATCCATTAGTAATAAAAACGGGAGCCGAGTACCTAAGGATAGTATATGTGGGTCTTGTTTTTGTAATATACACAACCATTTATGGAGGAGCTTTTCAAGGGTCAGGTGATACATTCCCACCTATGATTTCCTCAATAGCTGCAAACGTAGTTTTAAAGCTTCCCATTGCATATATCCTTGCAAGAACATTTAATATGGGTACAAATGGTGTGTGGGCTGCCGTATCTTTATCAGTTGTAATTGAGGCAGTTATTATAATAGTATATTTTAAAACCAATAGATGGAAGGAGAAAATTATATGATAGTAAAAACTAAAACATCACAAGCAATTATGGAATACTTAAACCAAAATAAGATTGTGAATTTAAATATAATAGGCATAATAGAAAATGAACCACAGGCGGAAATATATGTAGATGATGAACAATTATCCAGGGGGATACTTGTAAGACACGAATATTTTAACTACATATATACAGAAGATGATGAGTTTTTAGATGAAGTACTCGAAACATTGTTTAGAGACAATTTTTATGGATTTTCAGGTTTAAACAGACCACTTGCCGACAAGATAAGAAAAAGATATTTAGTTGCCTGGGAAAGTAGATGTGCCTTGCACTACCTTCCAAAGGAAAATTTAGATTTAAGTCTTATAAAAAATCCTGTAAGCTCTATTGATATAAAAGATGCAGCGGTAGTTGATAGTTTTTACACCTATAGAAATCCTGATAGCCTTAAAACTATTGAAAAAGATATATCTCATAGACCCTCTTCCGCAATATATGTTAATGGAGATATTGCCTCATGGGTACTTATTCACAATGATAATAGCATGGGAATAATGTTCACAAAGGAGGAGTATAGAAAAAATAACTATGCAGTTGAAACAACAATTGACCTTGCGCTAAAAATTACGAAACTAGGAAACATACCTTTTCTTCAAATAAATGAAGCAAATAATATGTCACCTGGTCTTGCAGCAAGGTGTGGATTTGTAAAATATGGTTATTCAGATTGGTTTGGAATAATTGAAGGAACACCAAAGGAGCTCATAGAGGAAAACAACAAAAGCAGAAGTAATCACATTAAAACCATTGAAGGTTTTAGATATACTGATGACAAAGAGCTTAATTGTATGTACCTTCCATCCTACATCTTTAATAATGAATATGAAAAAATAGAGGGATTTACTATTGAAAAAGTTACAGATAGTGAAATGATAGATACATGGAGTGGAATCTTTATAGATGTTCTTGAAATTGATGAAAATAAAAAAATCACCTTTAAAGATATAGTATATAATGCCGTTTCAAATATTGAAAATGACTATACTCTTTATAATGGGATTTTAAATGGAGAAATAGTTTCTACAACAGCATTCAGTAAATTAGATAACGATTGTATAGGATTGTATTTTTGGGCTGTTAAGCCTTCCATGAGAAGCCAGGGAATTGGACGAGCTACAGTTATTGAAGCATTAAAAAGTGCCACAAAAAATGATAATATGGAGTTTATCTTGCTTCAAAGTCCTTATAAATATGTTGATATGTTTAAAACAATTGGCTTTGTTCACACTCATTATCTGAATGAGCATAATACTGAGGACAGTTAGCAATAATTTAAATTTACAAATTAAATCATTATCAAAGATGCAATATTAAAGATTAGACCAGATACCAAAGCATGGTATCTGGTTTGTTTATTTTCCGAATAAAAATATGAGAATAGAACTTAATATTACTTTGCTTATTGTTCTAACCCTTGAGATACATACCTTTTTATATTAAAATTAACTATTTTGTAATAACTTTATTCAAAAACCTCTATATAATATACATGGGTGCAAGATAATTTGCATCAATATATACTATAAAATTATATGAGGTATTGATTATGAGTAGCAATGGCAAGAAAACGAAACTGAGTATTTTAATAGGATTAATAATATTAATCCCCTGCTGTTTTTTTCTAAGGTCCTTTTTAAAGAATAAGCAAGAAAAAAAAACAATAGAAGCTAATTATATTATTCTGCAAAAGCTAGAGAGTGTAGATGTTGCCACTGTGGAGAAAAGAATATTAGAAAATCATAAGCTAACTGATGAAAAAGGTGGTGATAATTTAAATGATATAAGCAATAAACTTTACTTTGAGGGTTCTGTTTTTATGGGGGATTCCATTACTGAAGGTTTAGACTTTTATAACATAGTGAATAAATCCTCTGTCTTAGCTAAAAAAGGAGTAAATCTGGTACAAGCTAAACAAGCTGTAAGCACCTTATTAAGCATTAATCCCCAAAGAGTATTTATACTTTATGGAATGAATGATTTGAAAAGCTTTGAAAGTCCTAATGCTTTTAAAGATAACTATACTAAACTTATACAAGCCATAAAACAAAAGGTACCGAGTGTTGAAATATACCTTCAATCAATTACGCCTGTAGAAGCTAAAGTGCAGCAGACAGATAAAAGTCTTTCACAAGATAGAATAGATAAATTCGAAGAAAAAATAATTGAGGTTGCTAGGCAAGAGAATGTGCATTATATAGATATAAGATCTATTGCTAAAGATAGAGATGATTTATATGAGCCAGATGGTATGCATTTCACAGTAACATTTTATGGTTTATGGTTAGATTATTTAAGAAATCAATTAGACGATTAATATTATATACATAAGGATGATGACATGAAGATGTTTAAAAATATACAAAAGAAAGTTTTAATTTTAAGTTTAGTCACTATTACTTTTGGGATATTTCAAGGGTGTGCATTCATTCAAACTAAAAGTCCTGAAATACCTGAAATTATAGCTAACGTTCAAAAGGTTACAGATTTATCACCAATGGAAAAAGGTAATAAAACAAAGCTCAGAAAGCTTTATTCTACAAGCACTAAAGGTCTTGAGGATTTTGCGCTATTTGCTCCAAGGACCAATATGGAAGCAAATCAAATTCTCATATTAAAGGTTAAAAGTCAAGACGATATGGATGACTTATTAGAAAACTTCGAAAAAATAATTGAGAGACAATCCAACAGCTTTAAAGATTATAGTCCAGACCAGTATGATCTTTTGGAAAATCACAATTTAGAAGTAAAAGGAAATTATCTCATTTTAATTGTATCTAAAGATGTAGACAAGATAACAAAGGCTGTTAATGACAGCTTCAAATAAAAAGGCAACTTGAGGTGGAGTGACTGAAATTGGTTTTTAGTAGTTTAATATTTATTTTTGTATTCTTGCCCTTAACTCTAACTATATATTATATTTCCCCAATGAAAATAAGAAATTTTACCCTTTTAGTGGTAAGCCTTATATTTTATGGCTGGGGAGAACCCGTATACATAGGTCTTATGATTTTTTCTATAATATTTGATTATATAAGCACTTTGCTTATACATAAATATAGAAAACAAAAAAAACTTTCAAAGGTAATATTTATAAATACACTGGTAGTTAATTTAGGAATATTGGCTTTTTTCAAATATTTTGGATTTTTGGTAGATAATATGAATATACTATTCGGTTTAAATATATCTATTGAAAAACTTCCACTACCTGTGGGGATATCCTTCTATACCTTCCAAATTATTTCCTATGTGGTGGATGTGTATCTAAACAAAGTAAAGGTTCAAAAAAACATAATAGATTTTGGGGCATATGTAACTATGTTCCCACAGCTAGTTGCAGGTCCCATAGTACAATACAACGATATCTTCATCCAATTAAAAAATAGAAAAGAAAATATCGAGCAATTTTCAGAAGGTGTAGATAGATTTATAATAGGCCTTGGAAAAAAGGTATTAATCGCTAACAATATAGCAATAGTTTGGACAAGCGTAAAGGCTACTGAACTTTCAAACATATCTGTTATTTCCGCTTGGATTGGAATAATAGCCTTTACTCTTCAAATATATTTTGATTTTAGTGGATATTCTGATATGGCAATAGGACTTGGGAAAATGCTAGGATTTGAATTTATTGAAAACTTTAACTATCCTTACATATCTAAAAGTGTAACTGAATTTTGGAGAAGATGGCATATATCCTTAGGGAGTTGGTTTAGAGAATATCTTTATATTCCTTTAGGTGGTAACAGAGTTTCTTCAAGAAAACAATTCAGAAACTTGTTTGTAGTCTGGTTTGCAACAGGCTTATGGCACGGTGCTAGCTGGAATTTTATATTCTGGGGGTTATATTTCGGCTTTTTCATATTTATAGAAAAGACGCTTTTAGGAAAGTTTTTAGAAAGACTTCCTAAGTGTATTTCAAATTTATATACTATGATAATTGTTTTAGTTGGTTGGGTAATTTTCGATAATAATAAGTTAATCGATGCGATAAATTATATAAAAATAATGTTTGGCCTTAGTGGAAATGCTTTTACTGATAGTGCCGCTGTATATTATTTTTATACAAACACAATCTTATTTGTAATAGCAATCTTTTGTGCAACACCAGTTGTTTACAATTTTCATAAAAAACTTAAAAATCGTTTTAATGCAAGAGGCGCTATAGTTATGGCTTTAAGTCATATTTTTATACTGTTTCTATCTACTGCATACCTTGTAAATCAGAGCTTTAATCCCTTCTTATACTTTAGATTTTAGAAAAAAGGTGATAATAAAAATGGAATATAACAATAGAAGACGAAAATACAATAATATATATATAAAATCCCTAACACTAATATTTTTATTGTTTATATTTAGTGTAATGATATTAAATATTATAGTTCCCGACAAAGGGTTTTCCGAGCAGGAGAATAGAAAGCTTAAAAGCAAGCCAAAATTTTCGGTAGATAATTTGTTGTATAACAAATTTACTTCAAAATATGAAAAGTATATGGCTGATCAATTTATACTGAGAAACTTTTGGATAAATGTAAAATCAAGTGCCGAAATAATTAGTGGAAAAAAAGAAAATAACGAAGTATATTTAGGCGATGATAAATACCTAATAGCTAAGTTCAAAAGGCCTGACAAAGACAATCTAGAGGAAAAATTAAAAGCAATAAACACTTTTAGTAGTGGAAATAAGGAATTATCTAAATATATTATGTTAGTTCCAAACAAAATAAAAGTTCTACAAGATAAATTGCCTGAATTTGCTCCAGTAGATAATCAACTTGAGTATATAAATAAATTTTATTCTGGATTAGATAAATCTATAAAAACAATAAATGTGTTTGATACTTTAAATAAAAATAAAGATAAATACATTTATTATAAAACTGACCACCATTGGACCTCAGAAGGTGCATATTATGCTTACTTGGAATTTTGCAAGAGTTCAGGAATAACACCCAAAGAGGCTAGTTCATATAATATTAAAAAGGTTAACAATGAATTCTACGGAACACTTTACTCAAGAGCTGGAGTTAAAAATATTGATAGCGATGCAATTAATGTATATTTGCCTAAAAATCCCGAAGATGTATTAATCAATTACCTGGAAGAGAAAAAAAAGTCAGCCAGTTTATATAATTCCAGCAGTTTAAATACTAAAGATAAATACTCTACATTTTTAGGCGGGAATCATCCTATTATAAAAATAAGCACTATGAGCAATAGTGCTAAAAAGCTTTTAGTTATTAAGGATTCATATGCTAACTGCTTTATACCATTTTTGACTTCTAATTTTAGGGATATCGTAGTTGTGGATTTAAGATATTACTCAGATGATGTAAATACACTAATTAAAGACTATAATATCACAGATGTTTTAATGCTTTATAATACAAATACATTTTTCGAGGATGAATCCATACTTAATATTAGTGACTATGAATAAACTTTGAAAAAAATCATGAAACTCCAAACACCTAGTTTACTCCTAAGTGTTTGGAGTTATTATTTTACTACCTCTACTTGCTATTAATTAATGATGAAAACTGATTTTTTTGCAACAATTTATGGTTGAATTATTCTTTAAATACTCCAGTTCCTTTTTTAAATCACGAAGGAGCAAAAATATCATATCACGACTAACCCCGTGACGAATCAATATACGTTGCACGGTCAAATTATCTCGATTGCTTGGGAGTGGATATGATGCAATTTGCCAACCATGCATTCTTAAGCGATCAGAAAGATCATAAAGTGAAAATCCAGCTTCCCCTTCATCCTTTAGAGCATAGCAAACTGCAGGTATTGCATCATGACCATCATATAATATATCAAATAGTTCTATTTTCCCAAGCTCCTCGCCTAAATACTGGGCAGTGTCGGCACAGGCATTCTGAATTGCAGTGTAGCCCTCATGACCCAATTGTAAAAACTTGTAATATTGGGCAATGATTTGACCAGCTGGCCGGGAGAAATTTAGTGCAAAGGTTGGCATTTGTCCTCCTAAGTAATCAACATTAAAGATTAATTCCTCAGGCAAGTCATCCAACGCTCTCCAAATAATCCACCCAACACCAAGTGGTGCCATGCCAAATTTATGACCTGAGGCATTAATAGATTTAACCCTAGGAATACAAAAATCCCATTTAATTTTTTTTTGTATAAATGGTGCAATGAATGCTCCACTAGCTCCATCTACGTGAATAGGGATATTATAGCCGGTTTCTTTCTCAATTTTATCTAGGGCTTTAGCAATCTCCTCCACTGGTTCATAAATGCAGGTAAATGTGCTTCCCAAAGTTGCTACTACTCCGATTGTATTCTCATCACAATAATCCACTAATTGATTTGGCTTCAGACCTAGCTCATCTGGAATTAGAGGGATTTCTCTAATCTCAACATCAAAATATCGTGCAAATTTATGCCAACATATTTGTACAGGTCCACATACAATGTTAGGGTTATTGGTAGATTTGCCCTCAGCCTCACGCCTCATTCTCCACTTCCATTTAAGTGCCAGCCCACCAAGCATCGCAGCTTCACTAGATCCAATTGTTGAACACCCAATGGTGTCCAATTTCCCAGGTGCATGCCAAAGATTTGCCAATATATTCACACATCGATGTTCAATTTCAGCAGTCTGCGGGTACTCATCCTTATCTATCATATTTTTATTAATTGACAAATCCATAAGATTGCGAACTTCATCCTCAATATATGTAGTACAAAAGGTTGCTAGATTTTGACGAGCGTTTCCATCCATAAATAGCTCATCGTGAATCAATTGCCTGATCACTGTGGGGTCCGAAATTTTATCAGGTAATTCGTCTTTCGGAAGCTGATTCTGGGCTATTGCATTAGTATAAAGATTTTTAACCCCATCAGCATCTCTGTTTTTATTATTAAACAATGCCATATTTTTTTCGCCTCTCTTATTCATAATATTTAAATGATTATATTTTTAGATTTCTATATCTATTATAGGCTGCCATTATTTCTTGTTTCCTAGGCATGGCTAGACTTCCACTTCCACCTTTTAATCTATCTATAGATAATAACCCATTTTTCTCTATATGACTAATTATATTATCCACCATACTTTCAAAGCCTAATCCCTTATTCATAATATTCTCCTCTGACCATATCATAATTGAAGCTATAGAATTTAATTGCTCAGTGTCAACTATTTGTTCCACACCCCTCAGGTTTATATCCTCTCTATTTATACTTATTGAGTCTAAACCTAATGTTTTGATTTTGACGCCTTTTTCTTCTACTTTAATAGTTCCAGCTTTAACTCGTCTGTTAAATAAAATATCTACTTTTAAATTTCTATCATTGATTCTTTTTATAATACGACCGCTACTTATATTTTTAGCTTTTTCTGTTACATCCACCGCCTCATAATTATCCATTTGTATTACACAATCTGCAATGTCAAAGTAATCTCCTGAGCTTCCCACTACTATTATTGTAGAAATATCCTTTTGATTATATAGTGGTCTAACTATTTCTATAAATGGGGTTATTGGCTCCTTCTCTCTGCAAACTAGCTTTTGCATTAAGTCATCACACGTCATAAAATTAGTAGCTGAGGTATCCTCATCAATTAAAAATATCTTAGTACCAGCTTCTATTCCCTCTATAATACTCGCCGCTTGCGAGGTACTCCCACTAGCATTTTCGCTGCAGAATTCTACAGTATCTTTCCCGTTAGGTAGGTTACTTATGAATAGTGATATATCTGTTTTAGTTACACATCTACTATCTTCTGCTCTTACTTTTAAGGCAGATTCTTCAGTTATAACAAACTCCCTACCATCACCTTCGATATGATTATAAACTCCAAGTTCTAATGCTTTTAGCAATGTGGATTTACCGTGATATCCCCCACCTACTATAAGAGTTATACCTTTTTTAATACCCATGCCGCAAATTGTGCCGCGGCTCTTCGTATCAAACTCTACTTCTAATTCCTTTGGTGAAACAAATGCAATACCTCCTCTTAATGCTTTTGTAGATATCCCACTTTCCCTAGGTAACACTGCTCCATTTGCTACAAATGAAACTAGTCCTCTATTACTTAACTCGCTTCTTATATATTCTTGATCTTCTATAAGCTTAACTCTATTTATTAAATTTTCACTATTAATATTTCTATATATTAAAGTTTTTTCGACTATGTTTGGTATTACATTATATAAAATTTTCTGGAGCTCTCTTGATAAAACACTTCTACCTCTTGCTGGAAACCCAACGTAAAACCTTGCTTCTATTTTATCCTCATCTATAATTATTGAAGTTCTATTTAATATCTCCTGTGGACATTTGCTTATAGCAATTAATCCGCTCTTTCCAGATCCAAGAACTCTTTCCGAGGATCTATTTATATTAGAATAAAACTCTCTTGTTAGGTAATCTGCTACTGCAATATTTTTGTTTTTATTATCAAAAATTCCCTTTGGGAACATGGCAATATTTTGATTTACTATCACTCTAATTCTTGATGGGGAAGCAAATGGATCACCTTGAACATGATCTATGCTAAGTATATAATTCCCAAAATCATATTCCCCTTCTAACTCCTTATACAACCTATAGCTTTTTCCATCAATTCTTTCTAACTCTTTTTTTAGCACTTCCGAATTCTTCATATAACTCTCCTCATATGTCTGTATAAAATTCCGCTTTTCTATGATATAAAAAACTACTAAAGTTTTTTAGTAACTTGTAGTAATTATACCCATCTTTAATTAATCTATCAATATGCATCTAGAATTTGAAAACCTATTATTTTTTCTAAAATATCAATTTTTCTTTTCAAATACAAAAAAGCTAGTGATATGAATAATCACAAGCCTTTTTATGAATTTATAATAATTTTATCTACATATTCATCATCGTTTTTATACAAGTTACTAATTCTTGGACCTGCATGCCACATGCATGAATACATTTAGCTAAAGTAAGTCCAAACATAACATCACCTCCTAAACTATCTATGATTCTAATATAGCCTAAGGATATGTAGATATTATGAAGAAATGGAGATTATTTAAGTGATTGTCCATTATTACGCAAAATGAATTGCTCCGCCTTCTAAAGACAATGCTGCTTCGTGAATTACCTCTGCTGTAGTAGGATGGGCATGTATAGTTTCAGTTATTGCTTCTGCTGTTAAATTATTCTTAATAGCTAGAGTGAGCTCTGCAATTAAATCTGTAGCATGCAGACCCACAATGCTTGCACCAATCAATTTTTCTGTGTTTTTATCTCTTATTATTTTAATAAAGCCATTACTTTCTCCATAAGATTTCGCTTTTCCATTACCTGAAAATGGAAATTCACCTACTTCTACTTCTATTCCCTGAAGCTTTGCTGCTTTTTCTCCTATCCCCACCATGGCTATTTCAGGATCCGTGAAAATTGCGCTAGGAACTACTGTATAATCCATATCACAAGCCTTACCCATTATATTGTTTACAGCTACTATTCCTTGGTGAGAGGCAGCGTGAGCAAGTAACATAATGTTTGTTACATCTCCAATGGCATATATATTAGAAATATTAGTTTGCATTTTAGAATTAACCATAATTCCCTTTTTATTTTGGTTTAATTCGATTCCTATCTTTTCTAATCCTAACCCATCTATAAATGGATTTCTTCCAACAGATAAAAGCACTTTATTTGCTGTTATATATTTATCTTTGCCGTCCTGTATAAAATGAACTATGCATTCATTATTCTCAGCTTCACAAATTTCTTCTACCTTTGCAGCAGTATATAGCTTGATTCCTTTTTTTTCTGCACTTTTTTTATTTTCTTCACATATATCATCATCACAGCTTATAAGACATTGATCCATAAATTCCACCACTGAAACCTGAGCACCAAAGCTAGCATAAATATAGGCAAACTCCATCCCAATAACACCACCGCCTACAATTACCAGATTCTTTGGAACTTCTTTAAGACAAAGCGCCTGGCTGCTATTAATTATATTTTTATTTTCAATACCCACAATTGGTACCACTGCTGATTTAGAACCTGTAGCAATAATAATATTTTTTGTTTTGATAGTAACTTCTTGTGTATTACTTCTCACTATTATAGTTTCATTATCAAGGATTTCACCAGTTCCATTAATAACCTTTACCTTGTTTTTATCCATTAAATACGCAATACCTTGAACTAGCTCTGTAACAACCTTATCTTTTCTTGCTATTACTTTTTCCATGCTAATCCCAATATTTTCAGCATAGCATCCAAATTCTTCCGCACGTTTTAAGGTATCGAAAACCTGCGCAGACCTAACTAGTGTTTTAGTAGGAATACACCCCCAATTTAAACAGGTTCCACCTAATTTTTCTTTTTCTATTAATATAACTTTTGCTCCTAATTTAGCAGCATGAATTGCAGCTACATATCCACCAGGCCCCCCCCCAACTATTGTAATGTCACATTCCATTTGAAGCTTTACTGGCTTAATCAAATTTTGAAAATAGTTAAAGGTATTGCTATTTGTATTTGCAGTTTTAGGCGCTTGCTCCCCATTTATCTTTGCGAGTATAGTATCTGCATTAGCTGTGTCTCCTGCTTTTACATTAATGCTCTCAATAATCCCCTGAGCTTTTGAAGTAATGGTGCTTGTACCTTTTCCACTTTCCACCTCAAAGATTCCATCATTCACCATAATGGAATCTCCCACATTTTTTAAGATTCTCATTATTTTTGTTTCTGCATTCTTATCTGTAGATTTCTCTACCTTAACATCTATAATCATTTCTTTTATCTCCTTTCCAAAATAAGAAATAAGGTAGCTTGCGCCACCTTACTAACCATGCAGCATAACTGCTTTATTTAGGTTATTTAGTAAAATCATTTTTGAATTCTTCAATACAATCCTTAAGTAAGGTTACACTATAAGCCATTGAAGGCCCACCACCAAAAGCAACAGAAACCATAGCTGCTTCCATTATTTCTTCTGATGTTGCACCTGCCTCAAATGCCTTATAAACATGGAATACTATGCAGTATTCACAACGATTGTATGCTCCAATACCTACACTGATTAATTCCTTTGTCTTTGTATCTAACGCACCTGGTTTATATGTTGTACCAAGTAAGTTCATAAATGCGCCTACATGTTCACCGTTAGTTTCGCCTAAAGCCTGTAATCCACCCACAAAATCATTTAACATTTCTCTAACATTTTTAGCCATATTATTACCCCCTTAACATACTTGTCATCCTAATTATTAGTATAGCAAGTATTTAAAATAATTGCAATAGTATATGATAAAAATTTAACTAATGTTTTCCACGAATTTTTCAAGTACTCTTTTAAATACTTGTATTTCATCTTCTGTAATTCCTAGTGAAAAAAGCTCGCTCATCTTTTGCCCTTCTGGTAAAAGCTCTTCAATTCTCTCTCTACCTTTTGGTGTAAGTTTAATATATTTAACTCTCCTATCTTCCTTTACTTGAGTTCTTATAATTAAACCCTCTTCTTCCATTCTATCTAATAGTCTAGCTACAGTAGACTCCTTTATATCCATCTTTTCTCCTAATTCCTTTTGGCTTAAGTCTCCGTTTTTTAATAAATAATACATAGCTATCCACTGAACTCTGGTTACACCAAGTGGAATTAATCTTTCGTTAAACATATTTGCCATTTTTTTTGCTGTCTTGTTATTTATAAAACAAACACATGATTCAATATCAAACATTTAAGCCTCCATTTTTTTATTATAATATATTTTCTCACTACCATTATATAAGATTTAAAATTTTAAATCAATTTTATTTACTTTTACAGAGGCTTCCAAATGTCCAAGGAGATGACTTGAGGTCTTCTCCTTGCTATAAAATAATAGTTAAAGTTGCTTTTATTTATAATAATCCAATCTAAAATTACGAAAGTTCTCTTATTCATAAATATCTGAAAATTCCACATTCATCTTTTCTATAAATTTGTCTTTATCCCCAGTGTCATTAAGATTATATAATGTGCATTCCTCACTTGTATAACCTTTAACTGGAAGCTCAATAATAAATTCCGAGCCCTTTCCATACTCACTTTTTACCCTAATATTACCACCATGCATCTCAATAAGAGACTTTGTTAAAGATAATCCGATGCCACTACCTTCATTCTCCCGCGTAAATAGTTTTGAAACTTGTTTATACCTCTCAAATATTATTTTCTGGTTTTCACTTTCAATACCAATCCCATTATCTTTAACTGAAATATTAATAGTATCCACACCCTTATATATATTTATAAGAACAGAATCCTCAGTAAATTTTATAGCATTTGAGATGATGTTTAGCATTATTCTCTCAATCATATCCACATCACATATTATCGGCATTTCTTTAACGTCTGTACGGAATATCAATTTTATTTTCTTTTGTCTCGCATAATCTGATACTGACAATGCAATTCTCTTAATAAGACTTACAATATCTTCATTACTAAAATGTGGTTCATAAAAGCCCGCATCAATTTTAGTTGAATCAATTAGGTTATTAACCAACCTTAATAGACGCATGCAATTTCGTTTCATAGCTTTTAAGTGCCTTGAACTTTTTTCTTTATCAATGTAAGTGTCATTTTTAAGATATAGCTCAAATAGCTGAACTCCTGCAAGCGTTACATTAAGAGGCGTTCTGAGTTCATGTGACATATTAGCAATAAATTCACTTTTGTTAATACTAGCTTTTTCCGCAATCTCTTTTGCTTTTTTCAGCTCTTCTTTAGCAAGCTTTTGGAAAGTAATATCTTGAAAACTTCCATAACGGAAAGCGGGTTGTGTCAGATTGCCCTTAACTGATGTGAATCTATCAAGAAACCATCGATATTCACCATCTTTACATAAAAATCGATACTCTATAGCCTCTGATGCACCCTCACTTGTGGATATTTTTATACGCTCAACTACATTATGAGAATCATCTGGATGAATTTTTTTAAAAACAGTATCCTCAGTCATAACTATCATTTCCTCCAGCGTATAGCCTGTTAATCTCTCAATAACTGGACTCATATAATCATATTTATTAGTTGTAACATTTCTTCTATAAAATGCATCCTGTGAATACTCGATAACATTAGAAAAGCGTTCCTTGGATTGTCTTAATTCTTGTTCCATTAGCTTACGAGAATTAATATCAGAATGTGTACCTGTAACTCTTAAAGGCTTTCCCTCTGTATTCCAGGTTATAATTTTACCCTTACCAAGTACCCATTTATAAGATCCATCTTTTGTAAGAAGTCTATATTCACTCTCGTAGAGTGGAACTACTCCTTCTAGATGCATGTTTAAATTCAGAATAGTAGCTACCTTATCATCAAGATGAATTAGCCTTTCCCACGCACTAAATAAGTTTTGCATCTCATTCTCTTCATAACCTAACATCTTCTTTAATGCTTTTGAGTAAATCACTTCATTTGTCCTTGCATTCCAATCCCATATGCCATCTCCACTGCCCTCAAGAGCAAATGTTAACCGTTCCTCGTTTGCTTTTAAAGCCTCCATATTTCTTTTACATTCTGCTATCTCTTTTTCAAGGATTGAACTCTCTTCTTTTAATATCTTCATATTATCTTCCATCTCATTATTTTTTTTAATCATTTCTACTTCTACCCTTTTGCTATGATGAGTGTGCTTATATTTCAATTGCTCTAGGATTATATTGTTTTCTATTTCTATAGACTTGTCCCTATTCATAATTTTTACCCCCATAACCCTTTTATATATTTCAATTATATATCAATTTTAATAAAATTCTATATTTATTTTTGGTGCCACCCCACGTGGCAGCAATGTTTATTTATTAGGAAACGTAATCTAATCTAAGAAAAAGGTTACAAGACCCTATATAATTGGTACAATGTGTACAATGTTTAAATATTATAGTAAAGGTTACAAATATTTAAGTGTAATTAGATTTTTTATAATAGGGGGTATTCATTATTAAAAGAATTACCAAAATTATTTATGTGGTAGTAGGCTTTATAGCTATGGGATTAGGTATTATAGGAATTATTTTACCAATACTGCCTACAACCCCTTTCCTACTTTTAGCCTCAGTATGCTTTATGAGAGGATCAGAAAAATTAAATCACTGGTTTAAGGATACTAAAATCTACAAGAAAAACTTAGAAGTTTTTATCAAAGATAGAACCTTAACGTTAAAGCAAAAGGTCCTAATATTATTATTGGCAGATAGTATGATAGCTTTCCCACTAGTAATAACCAACAACATATTTATGAGAATCGTATTGATATTGATTATATTATGTAAATATTATTATTTTATTTTCAAAATTAAAACTAGAAAAGTATTAAAAGTAGATTATGAAACAGAAGACTTTTAATAAAATCCAAAAAACCAACTAAGATGATTATTATCCACCTTAGCTGGTTTTATTATTTATCTACTTATATTTAGTAGGTTCTCGCTCTATATCCTCTATTGATTTTTTGGTTTTTTGTTAAGTGTCTTATAATTTGGTGAATCCTCACCAATTATCTTATCCAATTTCCAATTGTATCCCTTATTTCCGTCATAAACAAGAAAATATACTGCTACAAATGAGACTGAAACACTCTTATTTTTTTTACCATCCTTAAAAGTAATACTTCCATAAACATATTTTATATTTTCTGAGCCTTTGTTGGATAGTATTTCGCTAGTTTTAAAGGTCTTCGCTTCTTCAGGTGTTATTTTATGGTTATTAGAAAACCAAAAAAACAAATTACTTCCTTCAATCTCAACATTGGTAATAGTAGATATTATTAGAGGCGTGGCCATATTTTTTATTGTGCCACTATTAACAGTAGTTTTTCCGCTGTCAGTTAATGCTACTTTGCTGAAGGATATTGAGAAAGTATATCCAGTTGATAATACAGATTTTATTTCTCCTGCTATATTTTCTCTCTTAGCAGTAACGTATAATACTCCCTTTTGTACATCATATCTTTTGCCTGATATATTAATGCTCTTAGTAAAACTATCCTTTATGGTATAACCCTTGCCTTCAAAAAAACTTGAATAAGTTACTGTTTCTTCCAGTCCTTTTTCCCTTATAGCTTCAATAACCGCTTCATCAGAAAAAGTTGGCGATAATGCTAAGATAAAGTCCTCAGTGCTATTTTTCTGAGTGGTAGCAATGGTCCAAGCTTCATTCTCAAAAACTAGGTTACACTTTATTTTCCCTGTAGTTCCCAGAAGTCCGCTATCTATAGAGGTTTTCACTTGAATTTCTTCTTTCCCATTTTCCAAATCCGGTGCTCTTAAACTTATACCAAGACTTTTAACATCTTTTCCACCTAATATTACTTTTGTATCCGCAATGTTGATACTTAATTTCTTCAATGATTCTAAGAACTTCTTTTCATCTATACCTACCACTGGTTTTATTTCAGCAACTTTATCCAATACAACTTCGTCACTTATTTTCCATTGATTTTTACCCTGGTACGTATATACTATTGATATCAAGGTCTTTGCCTCAATAGAACCGTTGTTCAAAGTTAAAGCAACTTTTATATCGTCCTTGCTCTTATCTGTATTTCTAGTGCTTATACTGAAGCTTTTCACGTTATCCTTGTTAATTTTTATGATTGTACCTTTAGGAAGAGTTATTATTTTTCCCATTATGTCTTCCTTTACTCTCACTTCATCTACGGGTTTAACAATAAAAAGTGTGTATGCAAATACCCCTCCTGCAATAACAACTAACAATGCTATTATAGGTATAATTACTTTCATACTCTTAGTTGATTTTTTTAAAGAAGCAAAAAACTTATCTCTTTTATACTTCTTTATATCGTCTTCTGTTACTGCTGGCATTGGAAGTGTATCCTCATGTCTTTTCTTATTGCCCTCAGCTGCACCTATATTTACGCTTTTCACATTATTAATTTTATCAGAACTCTGTTCAACTTTAGAATCAATGGGTTCTTCTATTTCCTCTCCACAATATGGGCAAAATTTCAATCCATTAATATTAGTAAATTGATTGTTACAATTGTTACAAATCATTCATTACCTCCAAGCATTTATATAAATCTATAAAACAAACATTATTTTGTATTCAGTATATTATATCCTGTTTGTACACTATATTCAAATTATAAACAATAAATTTTTAGAAAAGGAGGAGCCTGAGGCTCCTCCTTTTCTATCACATTAAAATAATAAATAAACTTTAGTCTATATTTTGAGTTCTTATAATAACTTTATTTCTGCCTTCATTTTTAGCTTTATAAAGTTCTTCATCAGCAATTAAATACATATCCTGTGAACTCACAAAGTCCGACCTACAGCCATATACTCCACCTATACTTATGGTAACTGGGATAACGCCCATTATTCCAAATATAATCAATATCGAGCTTCTCAATGGAACTACGAAGTCGCTCTGTAAGAGCTAATACCTCCTTGTATCTAAGTCCTTTAATAAAGCATACGAATTCTTCACCACCAAATCTTCCAAGTATTCCATATTTGTTTCCAAAGACACTCTTTAAACAACTTGCAATTTTTTTAAGACAATTGTCACCTTCAAGGTGTCCATAGTAATCGTTATAACGTTTAAAATAGTCAATATCTATCATCAAAAGTGCTAAATCAATAGGCCTTATTTCACTTTCCATCCACACCTTAGAGATATAGTTCTTCACGCCTCTCCTATTAGGTATATTGGTAAGTTCATCAGAGGTTACTTCTATACTTAAATTTCTATTTGCTTTTTCCATTTTATGAAGTAATAGGTTTTGACTCCCAATATCCTTCTCTAGTTGTTCATTTAATTTTGTAACTTTTTGAGCTTCTTCTCCACTAAATAATTTACTAAGCTCAATTTTTATTATTTCAAGCTTATGTGAGATCATGGTAGTTTCGATTTCTTGCTCCATTATATGATACTTTTTATAAAATTCAAGAGCTAATCTAAAGCCCCCTTTTCTTTCATAAAAGTCAGTTATAATCTTGTATATCCTACTTAATTTTTTTCTAGCATTTATTTCTTCTCCATATTTAATAGCTTTATGGAGATAGGACATGCAAAGTTCTTCGTCTTCAAGCATTTCAATTTCTGCAAGGTTTATTAGTACATCTATTGAAAAAAACTTATTTTCTAAGCCTTCTAATTTATCAAGAGCATTACTATAACATTCTCTTGCCTTATCATATTCCTTTTGAATAAAATGAATTCTTCCTATGCTATTTTCCACTTCTGAAAGAGCAGTAATATTATTTTGTTCAATCAAAATGTCATAACTTTTTTTATAACATTCAAAGCTATAGGAATATTCTTTCTTTTTAAAATATATCATACCCATATTTTCTAATATAACTGCTATGTTTGTCGTATAATTATATTTCACCGATAAATTTAATGATTTATCATAACAAATTAATGATTCCTCAAGATTACCCACTTCTTTATAAACCTCACCCATATTGTTAAATATTTTACTCATTATAAGAGTATCCTCAGTCTTTTCCAAGAAATGTAATGCCCTCAGAAAATTCTCAAGCGCAGGCTCATACATAGCGTTATAAAAATATATAACTCCAATAAGGTTTAAAGTTCCTGCCAGATCTATAGGTTTTCCATAAATCTCAAATAGCTTAAAAGCATCGAAAGCATAATTAAAACAGTCATTGAGTTTCGTCATTGACCTACAAGCAAGTGCCATCCCGAACAATGCATGAGCCTCTTCCAGCCTTAATTTATTAACTTTTGCAATATCGTAAGCTTCCTTGCTCATATCAAAAGCAAGGCTGGGCTCTTTAAAGGAAATCGCTTTTGCTTCTTCAATTTTGTTCATAACTACTGCCGCAACGTTCATTATAAGAATTTCCCCCTAAAATATAAATCTACAAATCAGATATGAGAAGTTCTACCTTTCCAAAAGGTAATTCTATTGGAAGCACATATGTAGAATTTCAAGAATCAAAATTCTTACTTCTATACATAATTTCGTCAGATTAAAGAAAATTCCTTTTTTTTTCTTTAATTTTTTATCATTTTAATCAAGTCCACTAAATCCCTTATAAAATTTTCATTAAGATTACTCCCTAACAGCTACTTTCAATTAATTTCTACAATAAAAAGTGCTACAAGTTTAACTTATAGCACTTTTTATTGTAGTTATTCAGTTAAATACCATTACATATTTTCCTAAGTTTACAACCAAATTAAAATACAGTTTTAAACTGTGATATATGTGTAATTACATATTCCATACATCCCATGCCCATTGCAAAGAAGGATACTATTATTATCAGAATTATAGCGTAGAAATCATATTTCATTATTTCTTCTTTATTTATTAAATATGCTATAATAATTTCAATTCCAAGTATTACTAAAATCAAGGGCCATAGCGATGCTATTAGTAAGTAGTCAATACTTGGATTTATTATTCGAAGTAAAAACATTATTCCAAAGATAACTAAAACTATCCCAGTGGTAAAAGTTCCCACTCTACGTCCCTTAATCATTTATATCACGCTCTCTTTTCTTACCTATAATAAGCTTTGCACCCACAACAATTATTACAACACCAATTATTATCTGAGGGGCCATTCTTGTTATATTATAGATAATGCCATATACTTCACCAGAAATATGTCCTGATAAACTATTTATAATATTATTCCATATTAAGTAGCCACCAAGAAGTAATAGTAATATCCCTGAAACCAAGCTGTGTTTTTTAAATATACCTTTATCTATTTTTGCCAATTCATCAAGAGAAAACAAATAATTATCCTCCAGTAGTAAAAATTCTTCATCCGTTGAATAACGTTTATTCATACAATCAAAAAACGAGTAAAACCAGATTAGTGGTAAAACAAAGAGCAGTGGGCCTATTGAAAGCCAGCTAGAAAGAAATATTAAAAAGAAGAATGCTGCCATAAGTGATAGTCCCATCTTCATAAAGCCCATATACATGTGCCCTGCTCCAGGTAACATTGAAAAACAAAAGGTTAAAAATTTACTTTTTTCCTTTTTCATTATTAAAAACCTCCAAATTAATTATTTTTTGTGAAAAATTGTTAAGACTTTCATTAACTGTGTTAATAGTACTTAAACTCATTGGGTTTACATCCAATATTTTGGTTTTAGTATTAGCTAGAAAATTTAATTCATTTGAAAAAACAAACATTAAAGCTATACTTGCAGCCATTGCCACCCTAAGAGAATAAAACAAAAACTGAGTATTTTTTTCTTTTTTATTTTTTATTTTTGACATTACCTCTTGCTCAAATCCCAAAGGAGCCTCTGCAAGTTCAAATTCATTGAAACTATTAGCTAGTGCGTCCGCACAGCCTTCACATATACAAATATGTTCTGATAATAAAATTAGTTCATTATCACTTAGAGAACCCTCTTTTAGCGCTTTTAGTGATGTTTTAGTTAAGTGGATTTTTTCTTTAAATAAGGTACTGCTCACATTAACTCCTCCTTCCATAAAACTTTCAATAGTTTTTTTGATCTATACAGATGGGTTTGTAATGTTTTTAAACTTTGCCCTGTATCTTTTGCCATATCAGAAAGTTTAATATCTTCACAAAAGTAGTTTACTGCCACAGCCCTATAAGGCTCTTTTAATTTTTCACATAAACTATATATCTTTTGCTTATTATGTTTTTTTAAAAGTGCATCCTCAGGTGTTTCTCCCGTGTCAACTACCCCCTCAAAATCTTCATGGGATAAGCTATTAATTACTCTTGCAGGGCTTTTAAGAAAATCTTTACATTTATTTGTGGCAATTGTCGTAAGCCATGCCTTAAAATTCACCCCATCAAATTTAGAGAAATTAGTGTAGGCAGACAAAAAAGTTTGTTGTGCCAAATCTTCTGCATCAAAGTAATTTTTTGTAAAGGATAGACAAATAGTAATGATTAATCGTTCATACTGTTTTATATAGTTTGCAAACTGTTCCTTTTGAATAACCATCACCCCTTTTTTTGTCCTTACACTTAATATAACGATTATGAATTTAAAAACACTTCATTTCTATAAAAAATTAATTTATTCTTATTATTTACTATAAAAAAAAGTTTTAAATCTCTTAAAGGTAATTAATCTTCATATGTAGAATATCAATACATGCAATAAGATACAATAAATTAAATAGTTTTATAACAGTCTTTTTTTACAATATAAACTAAGGTTAGAATATAAAAAATTTTGTATTGTTAGGAGTAACTAATGATTAAAAGCATATTAAATCCAGATCTTTATCATGGTAACAGTAGAACTAGTAACTTTTTTGAAGGTTGGTATTTTAAATTAGTAGATAAAAATATGGCAAATGTAATATCCTTAATACCTGGAATTTACCTTGGTAAATCCAAAGAAAACTCTCATTCTTTTATTCAGCTATTGCAAGGTAATAAAGTTAGCTATAAATATAAAAAATTCACCAAAGATGAATTTATATCTAAAAGTAATAATAGACTTAATATAAGTGTTGCAAATAACAACTTTTCTTTAAATGAAATTTCTTTAAATATAAATGATGGCAGTGATAAGATAACTGGCAGTATTTGCTTTACAAACCTTCTTAAATGGCCAGACTCAACGATAAACCCAGGAAGCATGGGCTATTATAATTTTATACCTCGTATGCAATGCTATAGTCAGGTTTCAGTTATGGATATGGATCTTGAAGGGTCATTAAACATTAACGGCTCTAAAATAGATTTTAGTGGTGGAAAAGGGTATATAGAAAAAAATTGGGGCTCTGCTTTTCCTTATTCTTGGACTTGGGTACAGTGCAATAGTTTCAAAAATAGAAAAGCCTCTATTAGTTGCTCTATAGGCCATATTCCTTTTATGATTACAAGCTTTAGAGGCTTCTTAATTGGGTTATTCGTGGATGATAAATTTTATAAATTTACTACAATAAATAAGAGTACTTTAAACATTGTTCAAAACGCTTTAGATATTATAATTACTACTGAAAATAAGAAATACAAACTAATAATCGAGACGAAAACAAATAAAAGTGATTTCATGCTCTGTATGGGACCTAGGGATGATAAGATGCTTCCATTGGTTGAAGAAAGTTTAAAAGCATCAGTAAAAGTTACTCTTATAGATAAATCAACATCCAAAACCATATTTTGTGAAAATGTTCTATGTTGTGGTATTGAATATGGTGGAGATCAAAGAATGATATTAAAGTGAATATTAAATAAATGTTAATAAATATTTATTAATAATTATTATTGTTTACAAAGGCATTTAAGTATAGTAATATTTAAATAAAGGAAAATACAATAAGCTTATTTTGAAAGGAAGAGATTGAATTGAAAATCGAAAAATTACTACAACCTAGAAACTTAGGTTCATCAATAAATGTAAAAAACCCAATAGTTATGGCTCCTATGACTACTTTTTCAGCAAACCTGGACGGAACTGTTTCTGAGGCAGAACTCAGTTATTATAAAGCTAGATCAAAGGGTGTAGGAATAGTAATTACTGCAACAACCTATGTAAGTAAGTCTGGAAAGGGCTTTCCTGGTCAATTTGCGGCATATGATACTAGCTTTTTACCTGGTCTAAAAAAACTAGCTCAAACAATAAAAGGTGAAGGTGCTTTGGCAATTCTACAAATTTTTCATGGTGGTAGAATGGCAATTCCTGATGACATACCAGATGGACAAACTATTAGTGCTAGCGCAGTGGCCCCAGTCAGACCTGGTGCAATGACACCTAGAGAAATGACAGAAGCAGAAATCCAAGATATCATTAAAGCCTTTGGCGAAACAGCAAAATTAGCAATAGATGCAGGTTTTGATGGCGTAGAAATTCATGGGGCTAACACATATTTGTTGCAACAATTTGTTTCTCCTCACTCTAACCGCAGACAAGATAAATGGGGTGGCAGCGTAGAAAAACGAATGAATTTCCCATTGGCTGTAATAGCTGAAGTTAAAAAAGTAATAAAAGAAAAAGCTAAAGATGACTTTATAGTAGGCTATCGTTTTTCACCAGAGGAAACTGAGAATCCAGGTATAACTTTAAAAGATACCCTTTTATTTATAGATGTATTAGCAAATCAAGGCCTAAGTTACTTGCATAGTTCTATAATGGATTTTTGGCAAAGCTCAATGCGAGATACAACAAATACAAGTCCTATTATTTGCAAAATATTAGACCAAATTCATGGTAGAGTACCTTTCATTGGCGTGGGTTCTATCCACACACCGGAAGATGCTATGAAGGCATTAGATAGTGGTGCCGAATTTATAGCCCTTGGTAGAGAAATCATTATGGAACCAGATTGGGTCAGCAAAGTTCAAAGTGGAAAAATCTCAGAAATACGTACTACCTTGAGTAAAAGCCATGGAAAAGCTTTAGATATACCAGGACCTCTTTGGAATGCAATTGTAACTACACCTGGTTGGTTTCCAATCACAGAATAATTTTTTTTATAAATATAAACTACGCAGTTCGCTTATATTACAAAAGTGCCAGATATGGAATTAATTCATATCTGGCACTTTTGTAATTATGTTAAAAACTTAGAAACAGCTCCCTCCACATTTGAAAAAAATAATGGGAATACTATTCCCAGGGAATGTAGCTAGATTTGTGTAAACAAATCTAGCTACATTATTTTTTTTGTATTAACTAATGGTATTTGTGGAAATAATATCTAATAATTAAGTGAGGAGGAATAGTTAT
>NZ_JAHLEF010000008.1 GCF_018861755.1 Clostridium sp. CF012
CCATCGCAGAAATTCTATGAAAAAAACGGATTTGAAACACTTTGTGATTTGATAGTTCTTGGTAAATAGTGTGGAGATAAAATTAAGTATATAGATAGTTATATAAGAAAATAATGTTTCGTCATATTCTTAAGTGACGACATGGTAGATTATTGTCTCAAATAGTCTTTTTTAAAAGAGTCTATATAATATAATAAAAAAATTAGGAGGTAGCTGAAATGAAAGGAAAAATTTCACTTATTACAATTCTGACTAATGATGTAGAAAGTATGCTAAAATTCTATAATAAAGTTCTTGGCTTTAACATAAGTATCCAATCAGGCGAGTATTTTGAACTTGAGAATGAAGGTGTTCGATTTGCAATCTGTTCAAGAAAAGTAATGTTTAATTTTACTAATTATCAACAATTTCAAGATATTCCAACAGGTCAAAGATTCGAATTAGCATTCCCTTTGTCATCTAAAACAGAAGTAGATAGTACATATTCTGAAATCATCAAGAAGGGTGCTGTTCCAATTAAAGAACCCTCAGATATGCCATGGGGACAAAGAACTGCATTTTTTGCCGACCCTGATGGCAATGTCCATGAGTTATTTGCAGATTAAAGTCTGAGAAATATAAGTGTAGTGTGAGTTTTATTAGGCTTTCTTTTTATTATGCGTCACAAGTAATTTGTGTCCCAACTGTAGAAAAATGCGTCACAGTTGATTTAATAATAAGAAATGTTATAAGTTTTTAAAAACAATATTTAATGATATTATATTCCTAAACAATAAAATTTAATTGTTAACCAGATTAGGGGGTGCATTATGCCAAAAAATGATAATATGCTAGCAATTTTATGGATGCTGAATTCAGGTACAAAAATAACTGCAAAGCAAATATCCGAAAGGTTAGAAATAAACATACGATCAGTTTATCGTTATATGGATGCACTGTGTGTTAGTGGAGTGCCAATAATATCGGAGCCTGGTCATAACGGCGGATATAGTTTGCTTAACAATTTTATCCGAGCACCCCTGTTTTTTGATCTTGAAGAGAAAAAATCACTTTTGCATGCTGCTGTTTTTGCAATGGAATCAGGATATCCTTTTATGGAATCACTAAATAATGCAACATCAAAGTTAAAGATGTTTTCGAATCAAGAACAAGAAAAAGTTCTCAATCGTCATTTAGTTGGATTTGAGGTAGTGAGCCGTATTTGCGATCCAGCTGTCAAACCTATATTAATGGAACTCGAGCAAGCTGTTGCAAATGAATGCTCTATGGAAATTGAATACTGTACAGGTTATGAAGGGCATCCCAAGCATAGGGTTGTTGACCCCTATGGGATGCTTTACTGGAACAATAAATGGTACGCTATTGCATTTTGCCATCTTAGGAATGAAATTCGTAACTTTAGGGTAGATAGAATAATAAATATTATAAGCACTAAAAATACGTTTAAGCGTCCTGAAGCTTTTTCGGCACGTGAGTTTTTTACAGAAAGCTTATTATCGAATATAGAAAGTAAAGTAGGACTTTGCACTTTAGTAATTGAGGGCAAGTCAGAAGCATTGAATGACCTAAGTGCACATTGGTTTTTAGGATATCATCTGATAAAACGAACTGAATGCAGAACGATTTTTTTAATGGATGAATACTCAATCCATACCTATGTTCCTCATATTCTACTTCCATATGGTAAAGCAATAAAGGTGCTTGAACCAAATAGTTTTAAAGCTGCTATGGCATCAATTCTTAAAGATTTGCTGGACTATTATCTCCACTGACTGAATTTGTCAGTAAAGATAATATATAATTGATTAAGATGGAGCTTGAAACCATCCTGTGATAAATAGTACTAATAAAATGAAAGTGGAGGAATAGCAAATGAAAAACAAAGTATATCTTTATGTATTTGATACAATGGCAGACTGGGAAATAGGTTATTTAAGTACTGAAATCAATTCGGGAAGGTACTACAAAAAGGGATTAATGCCTCTAGAAATAGTAACTGTAGGAATTAACAAGAACCCTATTACTACAATGGGAGGTTTAGAAATATTGCCAGAAATTGAACTTAAGGAGTGTATTATTGAAGAGACAGTTGCTTTGATTCTACCTGGTGGGAATACATGGACAGAAGCAATTCATGCTCCTATTATAAGAATGGCTGAAGAATGTTTAGAGAAAGGTATTGTTGTAGGGGCAATTTGTGGTGCTACAATAGGACTTGCTATGGAAGGAGTATTGAATAAGCGAGCTCATACAAGCAATGACCTGGGATATCTTAAAATGGTCTGTCCAAGCTATGCAGGAGAAAAATATTATAAGCAAGAATACGCAGTAACTGATAGAAGTTTGATTACTGCCTCTGGAATAGCTCCTCTTGAATTTACTTTGCACATATTGAAAATTCTAGAGGTGTTTTCACCACAAACATTAGATTCTTGGTACAATCTTTATAAAACTCAAGATGCAAAATATTTCTTTGAGTTGATGGGATCGATTCAATAGTAGAAAATTGAGTGAATCAAAGTTATTTATATAAATATAAAAGTATAAAGCCAAATGCGGAGTTGGAGATTATTATAGACTTTCAAGTGAGTCTGTTTCAAAGTTTATGTAAACTTCCATGATTGATATAGAATAAATATAAGTCATGGAGTTTTTTTATGGAAAGAAGTTAATACTACTCTGAAAGCTTATGAACCAAATATATCTATGCTTCTTCAAAGGTTAAAAGAACGCTATAAGGGGTAGAGCCAATTTAGAGGAAGCCCTTAAATTATGGATAATATCTTTTAATGCAGGATTTTCAACAAACTTTGATACTAAAGAAATTCTAATAAGGTACTTAGATATAAATCCTAAATTCAGTTCCGTAGCTTGTACAAAAGCTAGGGAAATAGTTGGTGCTTTAATGTGTGGACATGATGGTAGAAGAGGTTCTATTTATCATGCAGCAGTTTATAATGAATATAGAAATAAAGGGATTGGCAAAAGGATGGAGCAACGTTCTTTGGAAGAATTAAAAAAAATTGGTATTATTACAGGATTCTTATTTATTAACATTAATAATCCTGGTTCTAAAGAATTTTGGAATTCCATTAGATGGATTGTTATCTCAGACATAAAATACTTATATAAAGAGTTTTAATTTAGGCCATAATTTTCGTATATAGTGAAATGAATTAGTTGAGATTCACCGCTTATTAGGAGTGTAATGCATAAAATATCGCATAATAAAATGTTGCCATTCGCCTTGGCTCGTAGAGTACTCAACATGATAGATGTTGTACTGAAGTATATCTTTCAAATTCAGAAAATATTAAAACAGCCGCCAAGCCATGTCTGGAAAGGCTCAGCAACGTCGGAAACACGAAACATTAGTGGAAATCCCTGAATTCAATACTATTAAAATCATAGAGATGGAAAATCATTAAGATTCATTTCTAGAAGATTTAAACTAATGTGCATTTGTATAAAAAAGGAGGAGAATAAATGAGAGTTGGAGTTTTTCAGTTCAAAGGTAGTGACAACATTTCGGACAACCATGAAGCAATAATTAGGGCTATTACTAGAGCATCTCAAAATAAGGTTAGGCTTCTTGTTTTTCAAGAATGTGCAACTTGCGGATATCCGCCTGTTGAAATACCTATTATTAAAGAAATAAATTTTGAAATTCTAAATTCATATTTACATGGTCTATCAAAGTATTTCTGGCATTAGCGGAAATTGAGTATGAAATAAAAAAAAGGGGTATAACCTAATGTTAATTGCAAAGGAAATATTAGGCGATATTGTGATCAGTTATCATAATATTTTACAGAACAATCTTATTGGTATTTATGTACATGGATTAAGGTTAAGTGAAATTGCTATCAATGAGATCACGCGCCCCACGTGGATTGAGAGGAAAGGGTTTTGAAGAAGAATATTGTTTATTTTAAGTACGAAAGGGGTTTTAAAGTGGACACAATCGAAGCGATTTATAAAAGAAGAAGTATAAGAAACTATTTAGATAAGCAAGTTGAAAAAGATACGATTATAACTTTGTTGAAGGCTGCTACAGCAGCACCAACGGCAGCAAATTGTCAACCGTGGGAGTTTATAGTTATTGATGAAGCTGAAAAACTTCCTGAACTGAAAGATAAATTGATTTTCGCGAGATACAATGCACCTGTTGCTATTGTTGTGTGTGGGAATATGAAATTATCTTTTAAAGGCCCATCTCAAGAAATGTGGGTTCAAGATTGCAGTGCGTCGATAGAAAATATTTTGATTGCGGCAACAAGTGTTGGGCTTGGTTCAGTTTGGATAGGTATATACCCTCTTGAAAGTAATATAAAGTCATTAAAAAAAATACTAAATATGCCTGAATATGTTACTCCACTCGGTATTGTATATGTTGGATATTCTGCAGAGGAAAAAGAAGCGAGAACACGGTTTAATGAGAAAAGAGTATATTGGCAGGAGTATGAACCTAGCCGTAAACACAAGACAAAGGATAAGCCTGTTATAGGACATTACTAGAGGTTTTACTGGGTATCGTCCGTGGTCACCTCGGAACAAGTGGGGCGACCAACTTCATTTTAGCTGGATTTAATAAGGAAGAGATATACGTTGCCCTAGATATTAATCACAATTGTAAGGGTTTCATATGGTTTATTTTAGAGGGGGCATTTCATTCATTTCCATATCTTCACATTATCGCAGTCAAGAAAGAAAATCGCAAACTTGGAATAGGGAAAAAACTATTAGAGTTCCTTGAGGACATTTGCTTTATAGACTATACAAAACTATTTTTAGTATTTGCAGATTTTAATATAGGTGCCAAAATGTTGTATGAAAGTATTGGATACATAGAAATTGGTATTATACCTAGCTTGTACAGAGAAGGAATAACTGAAGATTTAATGATGAAATTAAGAGAAGCGAAAATATGCTAAAAGGTACACGAAATATTAATGGTTTGGCGTCCGCCTTGACTGGTGGGCTCTTTTTATATAGCAATGTGTAAATTTATGGTATATAATCTATATATAGGTTATCACTTAACTATCTCCAAGTCATGTTATGTGAAATTACTTGCTCCTTGCGTTTACTACCCCTAAAATCATTATGTTAATAATTAATATCCCAAAATGAGGAGGTATATATGATTAATTTTAAAAATCTTACAAAAAAATATAAAGGTTCAAATATAGTAGCCCTTGATTCATTTACTTTTGATGTTAATGATTGTGAAATTATTTGTTTATTAGGTCCTAATGGTGCTGGTAAAACTACATTAATAAAATGCTTAGCTGGCTTAGTGATTCCAGACAATGGAGAAATTTATATTAATGATGAAAAAATTAATATAAAAAATAATAATTATTTAAAGGATATAGCCCTATGTTTAGAAGGAGCTAGAAATCTTTACTGGAGGATAAGTGTAAAGAGCAACTTTTATTATTTTGGGGCCTTAAAGGGAATTAGTAAAAAACAAATTGATGCTGATATAAAAAAATATAATGAACTATTCGATATTAATGATCTTTTAAATAGAAGGGTCAATACATTATCTTTAGGTCAAAAGCAAAAGGTATCAATACTTGCAAACATATTACTTACGCCTAAGATACTAGTACTAGATGAACCCTCTAATGGATTAGATATTGAGGCTAAAGAAATGCTATTAAGATTATTAAATATTATAAAAAAACAAGATAATACTACTGTACTAATAGCTTCACACGATGTGGATTTCATTAGAAAAGCCGTTGATAGAATTGTAATTTTAAATAAGGGAAAAGTGCAAGATATTTTAGTTAACGATAATATCTCAAATAGTTTAATTGAGAATAAATATTTGAAAATTGTTTCATCTTAATCGCAATATTCAACTCAGAGGGGAGAACTTAAAATGAAGTATTTAGATGCATTATGTGCTGAAATAAAAATTTCTTTAGAAAGTGAATGGTCTTACAAAATGAAGTTTATAAGTGACATCATATTTATGGGAGGATTGTATATAGTTTTATTGTATATGAATACTGGAACTAGTCTAGGTGATTATTATGCATCACCTAAAGATTCTAAATCCTTACTATTAATAGGATATATATTATGGAGTTTTTCTATACTGGCAATAAATTTAGTTAGTTCTAATATAGACGCCGAAGCTACAAGAGGAACCCTGGAACAAAAGCTAACCTCAATAATTCCATTATATGTTTTAATGATAGGAAAACTTATTTTTTGTATGTTAATGGAACTTATAGAATTAGCTATAATACTTACGATATCTGTTTTAATCTTCCATGTAGGCGTATCCATAAATCTTAAAGCTATTATTATTTTATTAATTACTATTGCAGGAATGTATGGTATGGGATTAATTTTTGGTGGACTCACACTGAAGTTTAAGAACATAGGTAGAACAATGTATATCATTCAAACATTATTATTGTTTTCTTCAAATACATTAATGGTTGTTTCAAATAAGTTTTCAATTATTAATTTAATCCCATTAACTAATGGAAATGACCTTATTAGAAAGGCTCTTATAGGACAGGTAATTCCTATGACAGATTATTTAGCATTAGCTGCAATTTCTCTAGCATGGCTTGCAATAGGGATTGTTACTTTCAATTATTTCAAAAAATTGAGTAGAATTGATGGACTTGTAGGCTCCTATTAACATACTTTTACATGATTTTAATATAGTTGGAAGTAGTGAATATAATCCACAGGAAACACATCAAAAGGAGTATGGGAACTTTCAAATTTGCTATTAGTATAGGTCAAAATTATGTTTTAAAAACGTTTGAAGGAAAGAAATATGAATATTTTATTAGATGGGTTAGACTTTGATAAAGCGTGGGCATATGATACATTAAAAAACATAATTAAGGCGGACTGCAAAATCACTATTGTTCCTTTTTCTTTTCATGAAGATTGGATAAAAAACGCTGAGGAATGGGGAAGTCTTATAATAAATTAAACGGTGGATATTATAGCAATATTGTACTGCCATTTCTAGCGTATGGGATAAGGGAAGACAATATAAGGTGGGTTAATTATTTTGAAGATGATAAAGATAGCTCAAAAGATAAAATCGATACTAGTGATATTATCTTTTTTACCGGTGGTTTTCCGGATAAGATAATGAGTAGATTAGCAGAATTTGATTTAATTAATACAATTGAACATCATCAGGCTATTATCATGGGGTGGAGCGCTGGTGCAATGATGCAGTGCTATAGTTATTATATCTCACCGGATAAGGCTTATCGAAAGTTTAGATACGAAATAGGATTGAATTGTATTAAGGATTTTGCTGTTGAGGTTCATTATAAAAATACAGAAGTGCAAAATGCAAGTATTAAAAAAAATATAAATGAAACTGGAAAAAACGTATATACTACAGAGGCTCAAAGTGCAATTATAGCAGATGGTTGTAAGGTTATATTATTAGGAAATGCAAAGGTATATAAGGGATTAAATAAAGTATAAATCTATATAAAGCTCAAGTAACAAAATGAAAGAAATTATGAAAAACCCAAATGTTGCATTAAATCACAATCTGTTTATAGCTCATGGTATAGGGGAAAATATAGGGAATCCGCTAGAAGAACAAAACAGAGAACTAAAAGAAGAATTAAAGAAGATATTCTGTACATTTTATCATAAACATGTATATGAAGAAGATACAAACACTTGTATTTTGAAAATCACCTTAACAGATTCACTCGTATTTGCTCATGACTATAAGTACTTCGTCGATTTTAAACAAAAAACTGCTACGCGAGAAGAATGTGTGATTGATATAGTATTTTAAATGAGACAATCCTATTGGAGTGAGTGCTAATTAAGGGCATCTATTTCACATTTAGAAAATTACGTTACAAATTTGACTAAAGGGAGATGTACATATATGAAAAAATGTTATGAACAAGGAGTGCCCACCATAGATGAAGCCAGATTATTATTGAAGGAAGCAGAAGATTTATTTCCGGGACCATGGGTACAACATTCACTTTGGACTGCTCAAGCAGCTAAGCTAATATCTGAAAATTATGAAGAGCTGAACCCAGATGTGGCATACGTATTAGGGATGCTCCATGATATTGGGAGGAGAAATGGACTGCCAAAGGGTGTAACAACTATTGGACACCTGTTAGGTGGCTATAACTATTCTAAAAAACTAGGATATGATTTTTTAGCAAAAATTTGCATAACCCATTCTTGCCCATCTAAAAGCATTAATGATATTGAAGAAGTTGTAAATAAAAGCTGTAGCCATGAAGATTATAAGTTTGTTGAGGCTTTTTTTAATAAACTGAAATATACTGAATACGATAAATTAATACAATTATGTGATGCTTTAGCATTACCTGATGGTTTTACACTGATAGAAAAAAGACTGATTGATGTTGCCCTGCGATATGGAGTGAACGAATATAATGTTCCAAAATGGAAAGCATTCATCGAACTAAAAAATTATTTTGAGGAAAAAATAGGAAAATCTGTATACAGCATATTACCAGGCGTTATTGAAAATACTTTTAAATTATAAAATTAAATTTTCTCTCAAGAAGATACCAATTTAATCCTACCTAATGTTTATATTAAGAGTTAGATAGGATCGCATTATTCATTTATTCCAATAGTACAGAGTTGAGGAAGTTAAAACTATTGAAAAAGCGAGGGTACAAATATTCCATCTGCTAACAAAATGTTCAAGTTCGCTTTGCATGAGAAGATTGCAAAGCACGCCGAGAAGCTAAGTGCGGTCGCACTAAGCTTCTCGGTGTATTGAACACAAAACGTTATATGAAATTCAAGCTCTAGGAATAGGTTTTAAAGATAAAATAAATATTAACTTTATCTTAAGAGAGGAGATGGTATTGATGCAAACAAATGGGTTTGCAGGAGTCAATGAAACACAACTATACTATGAGGCAACAGGAGAAGGAGAAGCCATTGTCTTACTTCACAGTGGATATACGGATTTAAGGCTATGGGATGACCAATTTGAACTATTTGGAAGGTATTTTAAAGTTATTCGGTATGATATAAGGGGCTTTGGCAAGTCTAACAGACCAAGCCACCCATTTTCGCATTCAGAAGACCTAAAAGAGCTGCTGAATTATCTTGGGATTGATAAGGCACATTTGGTTGGGGTATCTATGGGTGGAGGCATTGCTATTGATTTCACTCTTCAATATCCAGACTCGGTGGAATGTTTAATCTTAAGTGGCCCCTCATTAAATGGCTTTAATTACACTATCGACGAGCCCACTAGGCAAAGATCTTTGGCGGGAATGTCTATAGCAAAGAGAGATATAAATTTTGATAAATCGGTTGAGTTCATGCTCAACGATCCAATGTGGAGGCAAAGTAATTTAAATGCTCATGAACGTTTAAAGAATATGTTTACAGATACATCATTAGAATGGGCTATAAAAGACATGGAAATAATAGCCTCCCCACCTGCAGCAGAAAGACTCTCTGATATAACTAAAAATACACTACTGATTGTTGGTTCAGAAGAATCAGAACCTATCTTAGAAGTTGTAAATCAATTGGAATCATGTATAACTATGGCACAAGAAGTTATTATAAACGATACTGGGCATTTACCTAACTTAGATAAACCTGAGATGTTTAATGGAATTGTACTAGACTTTTTACTGAAATGTTCGAACATCATATAACAAAAGGTTGCCGTTAGCTTTGGCCAAGAGTAATTTGAATAAGACCAAGTTATTTATGAAAGTGTATCTATCAAATTAAGAGAATCATAAACCAACGCCAATCACATTCCCACCCCAAGTGCGGTCGCACTAGGGAAATTTTTTTATAAAGGAGTATTTATAGAACGAAATGAATATTGAGAAGAAAGTATGGGGGGGAACTCAGTTATAATCTAACACGCATATAATGATTTTGTATATTTTATATGGGGGAGGGATAATGTGAAAAAATTATTTTTCATAGTAGGATTTACTTTAATTATGATAATGTTGTTTGTTGTCTATAAAAAAACTAATGCTATAGTTACTATAACTACCGTCAGAAATTCATATTCTCCTATGATGTCTTATGGAAGTGGAGGCATTAAAATGACACCTAATTTTAAATCTAAGAAAAAATACACTAAATTAGAGTATCATTGGATTACTGATGAAGGGGAATTTATTAGCGATTTTACTCATTTGGGTAAAGAAGTAAAAAATCAAGGTGAAACTGTATTATGGAGTGCCATTGAAAATGATAAAGTTGTAGATATAAAAAGTCCTTTTGATATACGATTAGAAGTCATAGATTGTGAGGGGCGGGAAATATTAGCGAATACGAAAGTAACCATTAACCCAAATAAAGATTTTTATGAGATAAAAAAATAGAATTAGTAGCTTCAAATCAGTGCTAATATTAATTCGCATATTGCATATATTTCACCATGATTATTCTGTAGTATGAATCATATTTAAGGATAGCTGGAGTAGATATTGCTCAAAGTGTAGTGCCTAAAATGACCTATAACAAAATGTTGCCGTCCGCCTTGTCTGGTGGACTCTTTTTTTATAGTAATGTGTAAATTTATGGTTTATAATCTATATATAGGTTATCGTTTAACTACCGCCAAGGCGCATTCCTTTACCAAGCGATCGCGCTAAGGTTCAGAAACGTTAGCAGACATGGCCACATTATTTAATATTTAATCGATAGGGGGTATAGTATGAAAATTCAAGGCGTTTATGTTCCACTTATAACACCTTTCATAAATGACAAAGTTGATTTTAATTCTTTCAAAAGAATGATTGACTACTATTCAAGTAAAGACATCAGTGGAATTATTCCATTGGGTACTACGGGGGAAAGTCCAACTATTTCTGATTATGAGTACGAAGAAATAATATCAAAAACCATGGAGTATAATAACAACCGTCTTCCAGTATTTATAGGAATTGGTGGTAATAGCACAAGTAAGGTTATTAATCAATTAAAATTAGTAGAAAAGTATAATATTGATGGTATATTATCTGTGTGCCCATATTATAATAGACCCGACCAAAGAGGTATATATGAACATTTTTTAAAAATTTCAGAATCAACTGATTTAAATATTATTATATATAATATACCTTATAGAACTGGTAGAAATATTGAAAATGACACTATTTACAAGTTAGCAGAATTGAAAACCATAGTTGCTCTTAAAGATTCTTGTGGGGATATAAAACAAACAGCAAGCCTAATTCTAAATCCACCTAAAAATTTTTCGATTTTAACAGGAGAAGATGTATTATTTTATACCACTTTAACACTTGGTGGTGATGGAGGAATTCTGGCTTCTTCACATCTAAATACAGAAGAATTTATTGACGTTTATAATGCTGTGAAAAATAACAATCATCAATTAGCACTTGAAAAATGGAAACCCCTATCTAAATTTATCCCGATGTTATTTGAAGAGCCTAATCCTGCTCCAATTAAATACTGTCTAAATAGGTTGGGCCTTATTAATTCTGCTGAAGTAAGATTGCCTTTAACAGAAATTACAGATGATTTAAAGAATAGACTTGAGAATATTCTATTTGATAAATAATTTGTCTAAATGATTATAATTATATGAATTAGTATACAATTTTTATAAACTATATCACAACATTCTTATAGTATACAACAATCATTACGTTAACCTCTCTATTTCAAGAAATGAAATTAAGGAAATTTATAACTTAGTATCACAGCAGTACTCAATAGATAATAATTGTATACTAATTGGGGGATTTTCTGGTGGTGCTATTGCATCTATTGATGTTACCATGTCTAATGCAATACCTATAAAGGGTTTTATTGCTCTGGGTCCAGGATTAACATAATCATTTACTAAAGAGAATGTTAAGTTAGCTGCTAAAAGAGGTGTAAAAGGGGTATTCATGGAAGGGGAGCTAATAATGCCATTGCCAGAACAAGAAGAAATGGTAAATACGTTTGAAAAAAGTGGATTTACACATAAATTCTTTATAAATCAAGGAATAGGACATGCAATTCCAGAAGATTTATCATATAAATTAAATCTAGCAATTAAATTTATATGTAATTGTTAATTTTAAAACAATATTTAATAAGAGGTTTTATATCTGGCACTTCTGCTAACAATGCACTCCCATTCGCTGTGGCGGGTAGTGTAATTTTTATAAGTTTATGTGTTAAAATATGGCTTGAAGACAAAATTAAGTATAATGAAACAAGCCACAGCCAACCTGCAAGCCTAAGAAAAGAGTTTTCTAAGGCTTGCAGGTTGCGGGAGTGCGGAACGTTAGTTGCAATTCCAGGTAAGATTTCTCACAGTACTTTGAAAATGTGAAATAGAATTTATTTATATTTGATGAAGGAGATAAAATATGCTACTAAGAGATTTAATGCAAAATATGTTTTTACCTAAGAAAGAAATTTTCATAAATAAAATAGTTAAGATTAGGGAAATTGATCTCCACTTAATTTCTATAACTATGGAAGAACACAAGAATGTATTATGGGCAATGTATCAATTGCCGTGCCATCTTGATGAAGGGATAGATTCAGAAGAAAAAACAGAGTACACATCAAATCGAAATGAGATGATTAATAATATTAGCAAAAGAATGAGTTCTCCTCATATTCATATATCTGAAATAATGATTCAAAAACAAAAGATGATATTTTCTTCTTCAAGTGAAAGGTCTATGTCTGATAGAGCTTGTGAAGGGTATATGCAACTGCAGCATTTCATCGAAAAAGGAATGGATACAACAAATTGGAATGAAGTTGATTTGGCTAATATAATTATAGTAACTTATGAGCAAAAGGAAAGTGAAGAATTTCCTGCAATAGATTTGTCAAAGAAATTAGATATTACTTTAAAAGTTAGTAAAGACTTTAAGCAAGTGCTAATAAATCAACCAATAACCCTCGAATTTGGTGAAGTTGAAAAAGGTGAAAAACTTTATTTCTATGACTCCATTGAAAAGAAAAACCGCATTTTTTATATTGATAAAATGAATCATTATGATATTTGGGAAGAAGTAAATCGTAATCTTGAAGATCAATTGATGCAAGTTTTGCCCAAAGAACAGATTATGGAGGTGAAAGAACAATATCTGATTGGTCTAGAGAAAACTTGCCCGGAAGGAATGAACTTAGCAATGCTTGAATATGAAACCCAAGATGGTGTGCAGCTTGATTTTTATTGCAAAGAATATTTGGATGAAGTACCAGCGCCTAAAACTTCTTCAGTATCCACGATGCTTTTTAAATCAGATAGAGAACTTGGTAGTAATGGGTTTAAAAGTAGAGTGCGCATGATTAAACCAGTAGAAAAAGACTTTAATGGTAGCATTGACGTTGAGCTATTTTCATTATTCACGGAAATACCGGAAGAAATAATAACGGTTTTAAATTAATATTTACCATATAAATTAAGGTTTAGCCTCACTTATTGCACAGCGTTCTTGAAATATATATACAAGAATTAACATTAATAATATTAGTACTCTTAATATTGAGGTGCATAATTTGCATGTTAAAAATAGAAAGATATTGTGGAGATTATTTTTATAACAAAAGTGGTAACTTAATGCAGCAATCTGACTTCCATAAATAATTTATGGAAACCGAAAAGGAGAAAGAATATGATTAAACAGTTAGAAAATTTTGAAATAGAAGAAGTTATGGAGATATGGGTAAAGACTAATATTACTGCTCACAGTTTCATACCAGAAAAATATTGGATTGATAATTATAACGTTGTTAAAGATGAATACATGCCCAATTCTACAACTTTTATTTACAAAGAACATAATATAATTAAGGCATTTATAAGCATTATGAACAATTCATTTATTGGTGCATTATTTGTTTTACGAGGTTATCAAGGGCAAGGCATAGGCCGAAAACTACTGGAATACTGTAAATCTTTATATTCAAGTTTAGAATTGGGAGTTTATACAGAAAACATAAGTGCAGTTAACGTTTATAAACATTGTGGTTTTGTAGTTAAAACAGAAAAGCCCAATGAAGATTCTGGACATCTGGAATATACAATGTTTTGGACAAAACAAGAACAATATTAAGTCACAACGGCAACAAGAAACGTTATCTGAAGTTTTAGGCCCATGGAAGTTTATTTTTACGCATTTAGTGATACAAAGAATAGGTAACAATTATATAATTATGCGCAAGTCATGCTCAATTAAAGTATGGAGGAATTAAAATGATTTTTCAATCAAAAGGTTTTTATATAGATTTAGTTCAAAATAAAGATTTAAAGGATATTGTTGAAGTATATAATTCAAATAAGTATTTTTTAATAAATCATATGGATATTGACAATGTTAAATATGAATGGATACTTGAAGAGTTAGAATCCATGAAAAAAGCCAATTTTTATTCTTGTAAGGTAGTTGAAAAAAGTTCAGATAAAATAATCGGGATAGTAGATTTCAAAATAGGTGAGGAAACTTATGTATCATTATTAATGATACACAATGATTATAAAAATAAAGGGTTTGGAAAATTAATCTATCGAGCTTTAGAGGAATATGTTAAATCAGTAAAAAGTAAATGTATGAGAGTAGATGTAGTTATTAAATATGATGATACCGTACTTAATTTCTGGGTTGAAAATGGTTTTATAATAATTGAGGATATAGAATTAAATTGGACAGGAAAAATTTTGCCAGCAGTTATTATGAGGAAATTTCTGTGATTATTTAGTTGAATCTTTCGCATATTCCCTATTAACATTAGCAAAGAAGTAGAGAAAATTTATTCGCTACTTTCTTATTTTGAAAATTATATGGTAAGAGATTCAGTCTGATTTGACCTAGTTGAGACGTAAATATTATTAACAGTAAAATAAATTTTAAATCGCTGAAACTTTTTATATAGGTTCTGAATCTTATTGTTGTAGAAAGGAAGTGGGATAGTGAAAGGTGAAATAGATGTCTCCATGATAGTTAAGAGCATCAAGATAGGACACATTGAGAAAAAATAAAAAGAAGACCTTTAAGAGTACTTTTGATTGCTGCAGCGATTTTAACCATGTCGGTAGTTACCGTATTTGCAGCAAGAGAGCCGATTATGAAACTAATAAAACGAATAAGCCTTGAATCACGGATTAACAATATAGTAGAAAAGGGAATGGGTGACAGACTTAATATATCTAAGATAGACAAGGATATTAAAATTACTATAACAGATGTAGCTGCAGATGATATTCAAACCTTAATATCATTTAAAATTGAAGATTTAAAGAGTGGAAAAGAGTATAGAGTGAAATATGATGAAGGAATAGATATAAGGGAAAGATGGGGAGGACAAATAAAAGATACAACTATAAAAATGTATAACTCTGTTTTTAACACTGGAGGGGTAAAGGTACGCTGAACTTATATCCTATTGATACTGACAAAAAAACAATAAACCTTGCTTTTGTAAAGATTGAGACAAACACAGGTGATATTAAGGAAGTAATCCAAGGAAGCTGGAATTTTGAGATTCCCATTAAGAAATATTCTGGTAAAAGCTACAATATTAAAGCAAGTATAAAGGTTGATGACTATGTAATTTTTTTTAATAGAATAACCATAGCGCCTACACTTACAACACTTTATTTTAATCACAGCAGTGGGTATAATCGAAATGAAGAAATATCAGGGCTTGAGGATATGAGAATAATATCAAAGGGTAAAGAATATAAGCCCTATAACTTTGGCAATGGAGACTGGAACCCATATTCAACTATAGGCTATGGAGATAATGAAATGATATTTGATTCTATGTATTTTGAAAATGCTAAGGATACCCCAATAAAGCTAAGCCGGCTAAGTACAAAAATTACTGAAGAAAAGCCAAAGGAATTTGTTATCAAGCTGGATGAAACTAGCCCTCAGGAATTTGAGTATCTTGGCACAAAGCTATATATTAATAATTTAAAGGTAGGCCAGGATATTGCATTATAGACAATGCTAGAAAAGTAATTGTATTTAAAAGCGAAGAAAGATTATTAATATTAGTCCCTATTGGAGGAAAGAAAATGAAAGACTTCTATTCTGATAAGTTCATTGAAGCATTAAAGAAACATGACATACATAAATTAAGAACGATTCCAAAATCAGATTTGCACAATCATTTTGTATTAGGTGGTAGTAGAGATTATATTCAACTTCAAACTGGAATAGAAATTCCTTTTTTAAAAGGAATTTTAGCTAGTATGAAAGATATGAATGATTGGAATAACATGTATATTGGCGAAAGATTTAATACCAAAGAAATGCGAAAACTGCTAATTGATGCAACTTTCGTTCAAGCGAAAGAAGATGGAATTAAAATTCTTGAGATTGGAGAAGACGTTTGGGGGTTAGGAGAATTTTTTGATAATAGCATAGAAGAGTTAATTCGTGTATTTCAAGAGGCTAACCAAAGGATAGCACCAGAAGTTGAAATTGCGGTTACAAATAGGATTATCAAGACATTGTGACGCAAATTATCTATTAAAGTGTTTAGACCCTTTCTGGGGACACAATATTTTTTATTCGATTGATTTATATGGTGATGAATTAGCACAACCAATTGAAAAATTTATCCCGATTTATAAGAAAGCTAAAAATGAGGGATTGAAGCTTAAAGCCCATATTGGAGAGTGGGGAACTGCTGATGATGTGAAAAAGGGAGTTGAACTGTTGGGATTGGATGAAGTGCAGCACGGAATTGCTGCGTTCAGTTCAGAAGAGGTGATTCAGTTTTTAATAGATAATCATATTCGGTTAAATATTACACCTACAAGTAATGTCAAACTGGGCAGAGTTCAAGAATTAAAAACACATCCTATTAGAGATCTTTATCGTTGTGGAGTCGATGTAACTCTCAATTCTGATGATATACTTATTTTTGATAGCGGTATCTCCAAGGAATACTTAAGATTATATGATGCAGAAACATTAACCGCAGAAGAGCTTGATGATATAAGAGTTAATGGTTTGCGAAGATTATGAACAATATATCAATTTACATTTATGTTAGAATATTCTTCTGACGCACCACAATTATTATGAAGTATGAAGCTAAGAAATGATAACTGGAGCAGGTATTGCTCAAAGTGTAGTGCCTAAAACTGCGTATAATAAAATGTTGCAGTCCGCCTTGACTGGTGGACTCTTTTTTATAGCAATGTGTAAATTTATGGTTTATAATCTATATATAGGTTAGCGTTTAACTACCGCCAAGGCACATTAAGGTGTTTCTGAAATTGAGGATTATAATGTTTAAATCAGCTCCTATGAAGGCTATTTATATAATCTATAAGAAGGAAGGTTTTTAGAATGAATAACAAAATGGTATATTTAAAGATAAGCTCAGCTGATTATGAAATACTAACAAATATAATGACTTCTGCATTTAACGAAGATACATCTATGCACACTGATTTCGAAGAAGACGGTCCTGGTGGATACAATGACGGTAGTTTACTTAAATTGCTCAATGAACATGAAGGTTTTCAAAGCTATAAAATAGTTTATCAGAATAATATTATTGGTGCTTATACTGTTGCAATTAAACAGGCTAATGAATACGCTTTAGAAATGCTATTTATCGATCCACATTACAGAAAAAATCATTTAGGAATTATAGTGTGGAAAGATATAGAAGAAAAATATATAGATGCAAAAAAATGGACTGTTGAAACCCCAGATTATTCAAAGAGAAACCACCATTTTTACACTAAAAAGTGTGGATTTGTATTTAAAAGAGAAACCATATGAGATAACGGTGCTAAATCTTTTATTTTTGAGAAACAGAAATGACATTACAAGTATTAGATTTATGGAACATAAATCTGTATTTCAATGATTTATTTATTATTGATACTTTAAAAACAATACAATTTTAAAATTGATTATATAGGTTTTCAAAAGTTATTGGACATGCTTTTATTAAGATGTAGTTGTAATTTATCGCAAATTAAATTTCTTCTAAAAGGTGGAGATAACATGGTTCATGATACAGAGAAGATCATAGATACATTAATGAATAGTATTTCAACAATGAGGGATGTACAATCAATCGGCATAAGTGGTAGTAAAACTCCGCTTCCCAAGGCAGGAGAGAGTGATATTGATGTTTTTATATATTGTGATATGATACCTGAATTTGAGAAGAGGCAAGCCATAATAAATCATTTAGGTGACCAGATACAGGAAGGTAAAATCAATGTCTTTAAAGAAGGACATTGGGGGATAGGAGATTTTATACTTATAAATGGTATTGAAACTTGGTTAATGTATTTTACAGTAAGTGAAACTTTAATTGATGTAGAATCTATACTCAATGGTGAATATCCAGACAAATTGGATAATTATTATTATCCTATAGGTCGATGTGCCATGTTAAATAATATAAATGTTTTATACGACAAAAATGATTTTTTATATGAATTGAAAAAAAGATTATCCGAGTATCCTGATAAATTGGCAAAATTACTTATACAATATCATTTGGATGAACTCGAAGATACAGAAGATTTAGAACGTGCTGTAATCAGAAAGGATGTACTTTTTTATCACTTTGCAATAGATATTGCAATTGACCATTTCCTTCAAGCACTGTTTGCTATTAATAGAACCTATTTCCCAAGCCGAAAAAGAACACTTGATTTCATTGAAAATTTTAATATTAAACCCCAAGAATGTAGCGAAAAATTATTAGAAGTTGTTAACTTAGGTAGTTTCTCAGAAGGTATTAACCAATCTTTTATGTTGTGGAATAATATGGTTAATTAATTGAAAAAAATGGATAATATCTAATATTATTAATTCGCAATTTTCATATACTGCACCACAATAATTATGTAGTATGAAATATATTCAAGTAAGCACGGTCGCGCTAAGGCTCAAGAATGTAAGGAAAAGCAAGTATTGGCTTGTTTATTTATTAAAAGATGTGAGATTGAATGATAAAGTTTTTGATAAGTACAAGCAAACTTATTGTTACTTATATAATACGAAATATCTAGCATAAAACTCGAGGGAGGTTGCGGTAATGGAAATTGAAAAATATTCACAAGAAAAAATTGATATATTTTGGAAATCATTTTTGAGAGAAACGAGCAGATATGAAACAACAAAGTATTTAGAGGTATTTCATTTTGAATTAACTGAAAAATGTGCCAATGAATTATTGCGTTTGGTGTTAATTGGGCAAAAGAAGGCTACGGCAAGTAGTTTATGGGGGTATGAAATTGAAGGTGAGCGTGCACCAGAGGTTGGTGATTTAAGTATTGTCACTGATTGGGAAGGTGTACCACAATGTATTATTGAAACAATTGCAGTAACAATTATTCCATTTTCAGATATTACTTATGATATTTGTAAGCGTGAGGGCGAGGATGATACCTTGGAATCTTGGCGTGCGGGACATATTCATTTTTTTAAGGAAGAAGGAAATGAACTTGGGTATGAATTTAGGGATGATATGCCAGTGATTTTTGAAGATTTTGAAGTAGTATATCAAGTATAGATTTTATAGGTAAAATAAATCTAATCTCTATTGCTATAGTTGAGACATAACATTCTTATAGTACGCAATAAATCTAAGGATAACTGGAGTAAGCTTTGACATGCTTGAAAAGTAGTTGTGCTTTTATACGAACCTATAAATTGTTCAGATTTTGCTTGCACCTTACGCAGCGTAATCATTTATACTTTCTTTACGATATTAATTGTATATTAATAATTCAAGGAGGAGAAGAAATGAAGCTAAAAATTCAATGTAATTGTTTAAATATTGATTGGGATTATGTATCTGAAATATTGAAAAAAGTTGGAATGGCATATTTTGAAGGAGAAATGCATAAGAAAGCCTTCGAAAATAGTCATACGGTTATATTTGCTTTTGATGATGATAAGCTAATTGGATTTGGTCGTGCAATTTCAGACGGAACCTACCAGGCTGCAATTTATGATGTAGCTGTATTACCTGAATATCAAGGTAATAATGTAGGTAGGTCAATTGTTAATGGTATTTTAAAATGTATTCCACAATGTAGTATTATATTATATGCATCACCTGGCAAAGAAATTTTTTATGAAAAGTTAAATTTTAAAAAAATGAAGACGGGAATGGCACTATTTAGTAATAAAGAAAAAATGCAGGAAAAAGGTTTTACTCAATAATTTAAATAGTAATGGTATTTATTTTGTGTTACCGTTGGTTTCTTATTTAATTTAGTTCGTATCTTTCTTTATATTGCACAACAGTTATTCATACCTCCGTTTTGATCAAAACTAATGATAATAAATTTGCTATTGGTGAAATGAATGAGGGAACAGCATTTCCTTTTAAGCTTCATTATGTTGGCGGAGGGATAGATAAGAGTGATATTAAAGGATCCATTTTAGATTTAAAGCATAATATTAAAAAAGAAATTTTTGAAGAGATAGGTATCGAGGTTGAAAATAAAAGAATTATGAAAAGCTTGAAGCCTTGCTATTTAAAAAGTGGGGGTCTAAGTAACTTTATATCAGCTATTTACATATTGGAATTATTAATTAATGAAGATGAGCTTAAAATACTACTAAATAAGCATAATGAAGAGTTAGCATTAAAAATGGAAATGCAAGAAATAAGATCCTTAATTTTTCTTGATGCTTAAAGACAAGCTATAGAGGAATTTGTAAATAACGATAAAAGAGAGAATGATGGGAATCTTATAGCAACATTGGAGGCAGTAGTTGGAATAAGACCAGTTTTAAGATTCAAGTAAATAAGGGGGTGATATATGGGTAATAAAAGTGTTAGGTACATAATTATATAAGTGTAAATAAAAAAACAGTGCAAAAACTATTTTTTAAATATGACAAAGAGGCTCAAGTAGAAAATTTACAACTATTGAAAAGATAGCCAAGCTGCACATGCGAAGCAAAGCGAAGTCGCTTCTAAGCTTCTCGGCGTTAGGAATTAGTAACGTTAGCTGAAGAATACGCTAACGTTACTATACATCAAACTAATCCTAAGTTATAAATAATGAAATAAAAAAATGTTTCCGTCTTCCTTGGTTGGTGGACTATTTTTTTATAGCAATGTGTAAATTTATGACTTATAATCTATATATAGGTTAGTAGTGAATCTACACAAAGGCACATTTACCCGTCTAAGTGTGCGGTCGCACTAAGGCGGTTATTATATGCCATTCCAAAGATAGTTACTTAGGATACGTTAATTAATGTTATTAAAGATAAGGTACAAGCATGAAAAATTAGTTGGAACAAGGTGTGCCAACTATGGAGGCTGCAAGATTGCTATTGCTAGAAGGATCAAAGTTAAAACCTGGTCCTTGGATTGAACATTCAATTAATGCCGGAAGAGCGGCAGAGTTGATATCAAAGATATAAGAACTAGAACTTGTTTTGGAAGATGGGATTACTGTAGTGATGAAGTATGGTTGATGTGGCATTAAGGCATGGGACACATGAGCATATTATTACTAAACGGAAAGCAAATTTCAAAATAAACTATATTTTGAAGAGGAAATGAGAAAGTCAATATATAGTGTATTACCAGGTATTATAGAGAATACTTTTGAATTATAAAGGTTGTTATTTGGTTTGACCTGATTGAGACGTAGTTGTAGTATGTGACGAACTGTTTAAAATCGCTAATAGAAGTAAACAACAAATATAAATTTATTAAGGGGAAACAAAGATGAGTATTTCGATAAACAAAACTAAAATGGAATTTAATAAAGTAGCAGAAGAATATGATTTTATGGAATCATTATTTGATAATAGTGAATTTTTCGTTTTAGAAATGTCAGATAACAAAGGTTCCGCATTGGATATAGGTTGTGGTTCAGGTATTTTGGCATATAAATTGTCAAAATATTACGATAAAGTAATAGGTATTGATATATCGGAAGAAATGTTACATATTGCTTCTAGTAAAAGACAATCACCAAATATCAAATATATAAATATGGATGCTAATGAGTTGAGGTTATATAAAAAGTTTGATTTGATAACAAGTCGGACAACTTTTCATCATATAAATAATATTCCATTATTACTCACCGAAATTAAGGATATGGTTAACCCTGGCGGTAAAATTGTAATTGTAGATGTTATATCTAACTTTGAAAAAGAACCAACGATATTTAGTATTATTGAAGCATTTGCAAGACTTATACCTAATTGTAAAATGTTTGGTGCAAAGATTGGATTTAGAATATTTAAATTTAATATTTCAAAGGATTGGCTAAAGCATTTAGCTTCAGATAGGTATTTATCAGAACAGAAATTCAAAAATTTATTTACTACTTATTTGCCAGGATGTAGAATTGTCAAAAATGGTTATCAAATGCAGGTTATCTGGGAAAATAAAAATATATAGGATAGGATACTGCAGTTAATACACTATGGAAGTTAAAAAAAGCAAAAAAGAATTTGTAAACTGTATTTTAGAGTGTGGCAACACGAAACGTTAGGCGAAATATTATTTAAAATAGAAATGGAGATGGAAAATGAAAGATTTAATAAGCATAGAAAAACTTACAACAAGAGAAATCGTAAATTTATTGGATTTCGCAGATGACATTAAGGAATGGCATAAAAAAGGAAAGGAATATAAACCATTAAAAGATAAGACAGTTATAACATCATTTCCGGCAACAAGTCTTAGAACTAGAATCTCATTTGAAACGGGAATATTCCAATTAGGTGCAAACTCAATTAATATGGAAATTGAATTTGCAGGAAAAGAACCCTTAGTTGATAAAGTAGGATATTTAAACTGTTGGATAGATTTTTTAGTTATTAGGTATCCACGTCAAGATATTATAGAGCAAATAGGGAGAAATGCAAATTTTTCAGTTGTGAATGCAATGTCAGGGCAAAGTCATCCTTGTGAAATTTTGAGTGATCTACAAACAATAAGAGAAAAAAGAGGTAATTTAAAAAGTTTAAAGTTTGTTTTTGTTGGAGAAGGAGCGAATATATCTAATACATGGTTTGAAATAGCTGCAAAGTTAAACTTGAATTTAACGCAGGTATGTCCAGAAGGATATGAAGTAAATGAAAGACTATATGAATATGCAAGAATTAATTCTAAAGGTGAGATAAGTGTAACAAATGACATTAAAAAAGGATTGAAAAATGCAGATATTATATTAACAGATGGTTGGCCAGTGAAGAGAGAAAATCAAGAACAATTTAAAAAATTTCTACCGTATCAGATTAATATGAATACTATTAAAATTGCAAATACTGATTGTCTTATAAACCCTTGTCCACCATTTACAAGGGGAAATGAGATTGATGATGAAGTAATAAAATCAACCCATTTTATTGGATATAGTGCAAAAGAAAGATTATTACATATGCAAAAGGCAATCCTTGCTACACTAAAAAAATAGAAAGTTACTCCGCCTGTTGCATATTCACTCTCTGAATGAAATTAGATATATTTATGAAACACAAAATGTTGCTGTCCGCCTTGATTGAAGGGTCCTTCGAGTGTGGTCAAGTTACTGGTCGGCTATTACTATAATGTATCAAGGTTATATGGATTAGGCGATGATTTCATTGATAAGTTTAATCTTTATAAAAATAATATTGAACCTAAAATAGTTATGCCATTTCCATATGCACTAGAAGTATGTAGAAAGTTTATTACATTGGGTGGAAGAAACTATATTCTAACTCATGGAGGAAATTCAACACTAAAAATTCTTCAGCATTAGTAATTGGGGATAGAGAATGTGAGATATTAGGAGGAAATGCGGCAGGAATTAGGGTATGCCTGTACAATACAAATAATATTGAATTTAATGAAGCACAATCTTTGTTATTTACTACGCCATGTTTTTAAAAATTAAGTAAGGGAGGTAAGTTATACTATGATTATGTATCATACAGATAAAAAAGTTGATTATGAAAAGTTAAAAATCTTATTTGATGAGGTAGGATGGAATGATAAAACTGAGGATATTAATAGATTAAAAACCATGGTAAAAAATTCTCAAATAGTAGTTACTGCATGGGATGAAGAAATAATGGTTGGATTTGCCAGGTGTACAACTGATTATGTATTTAATGGACAAATAAATAATGTAGTAGTGGATTCGAAATACAGAAGAAAAGGCATTGGTAAAGTTTTAGTAAATAAGATAGTAGATAGTAGCAAACAAGTTACCTACATGTTAAGGGGAAGTAGCAGCAATGAGGAGTTCTATAGAATTCTAGGTTTTGAAAATGGTCCAATATCTTTGATTTATAAACGCAAAGATTAAGGAAAATATCTCTTTAAATCTATTATAATAACGAAAAAACGATATTAGTTACTTTAAGGGGCAGGGGGGAATATAAATTGGATATTAGCAATGTTTTTTTCGAAAAAATGATTGATAAGATAAATAAAGTAAAACCATTTTCGGGAGTAGTATTAGTTCAGCAAAACGATAAGATAATTTTTCAAAAAGCATACGGGTTTGCAAATATAAGTGAAGAAATTGCAAATACAATGGATACAAGATTTGGTATTGCTTCTGGATGTAAGATATTTACTGCAATAGCAATATGTCAATTAGTTGAAAAAGGGGTATTATCATTTAATACTTTATTAAGAGATTTTTTAAATACTTCATTTATTGAATTTGATCAAAATATTTCTATTCATCATTTATTGACACACAGTTCAGGTATACCAGATTATTTCGATGAAGATACAATGAATGATTATAGTGCATTATGGAATGATATACCGATGTACCGTATGAAAACCCCTAAGGATTTTATTTCAATGTTTGCTAGTCAAAAAATGAAATTTAGTCCTGGAGACAAATTTCAATACAACAATGCAGGATTTATCTTATTGGGATTAATTATTGAACAACAAACAGGTATGCATTTTACAGAGTATGTTGAAAAAAATATTTTTCTTCCCTGTGGTATGTATGATTCAGGGTATTTTTCTTTAGATAAGTTACCTAAGAATGTTGCATATGGATATATTAAAAATGAATTAGATGATTCTTGGAAAACAAATATTTATTCTATTCCTATTATCGGAGGCCCTGATGGAGGCGCATTTATAACAGCACTTGATATGATTAGATTTTGGAAGGGGCTTTTGGGGTGCAAGTTACTAAGTAAGGACTATGTACAAAAACTTACGACAGATTATATTTCAGCTGGTAATGATGAGTATTATGGATATGGTCTATGGATAAATAACCGAAGGAATGAAATTTTTAAATATCATGCTATGGGTGGAGATCCTGGTGTATGTTTTAGATCATCAGTATATCCAAAAAAAGATATTCAAATTGTAGTTATAGGAAATAAAGAGTATGGTGCTTATGCTATCACAAAAGAAATCGAGAATAGTATATTGCTCCAGAATTAAAGCACACAGAAGGGTCTCGGCGTCTAAAGTATGTGAAATTATAGCATCTGATAGGATATATTCATGATATTTAAGAGGATTTAAAATTGAGGGGGAAAAGTATGAATGAAAAAATAAGATTAGAAGCTGCATTAGATACTGATGCAAAGCAAATAAGAAATATGATGATTTATGTTGAAAGTGATGAAACTGACAGATGGTATGATAATGGTGAAAGACCTTTTATACCTGGTTATAATTCTATTGATATGCAAAAATATAATTACTTTCAAATTTAGAAAGCAATTAACATAACTCATCAGATAACAAAATGTTGACGTCCACCTTGGCTGGTGGATTTTTTTATATAGCAACGTGTAAATTTATGGTTTATAATCTATATATAGGTTGATTGCTTAAGCATTTAGTAAATTTTATTTTTAGTCATATTAATGTGAGTTGGATTTTTAGAATATTAGTACAAAAAAGTCATATGACGAAAGGAAGCTTAGCATGTTTGAAGAACTTAACAGGGAACTTATAAATGTCAAAGAAAAACTATTGAGAAAAAAGAAATTTCAAAGTTCAGTTAACCAGACCAGGGAAGCATTGCAAAAGGAATTAGAAAGAAAGCTAGAGCTGGAAAACATTCTTAAAGATGAGGATAATGATGTTAAAAAACTTGAATCATTAAGTATTACTAGTATATTTTATTCAATACTTGGGAGTAAACATCAACAGCTTGAAAAGGAGAGGCAAGAATTGCTTTCTGTCAGGCTAAAGTATGATGAGTGTTGCAAATCAGTTTTAGCATTAGAGAGTGAACTTGTATCTTATAAATCCTCATTAAACAGTCTACTTGGCGTAGATTGTGAATATGAAACTGTATTGAAGCACAAAGAAGAGTTTATACTGCAATTAAATGATGGTAATTCTCAAAAACTACTTCAACTTATAGAAACCCTAGCTGACCTTGAAGCACAGAGGAAAGAATTGAAGGAAGCAATTGCATCAGGTGATGCTGTACAAATAGAACTTGGACATGTAATAAATTCTCTTGAAAGTGCTGAAGGCTGGGGAACATGGGATATATTAGGTGGAGGTTTACTTGCCACTGCGGCTAAGCACTCACATATTGATGAAGCTAAGGAATATGTACATCATACAAAAATTGCATTGATTCGATTCCAAAATGAATTATCCGATGTGAATTTAATAATGAATATAGATATAAATATTGGGTCTTTCGAAACCTTTGCAGATTATTTTTTTGATGGTCTTATATCTGATTGGGTTGTACAATCAAGAATTCATGAATCATTAGACTGTGCACAGCGTGTTGCAAACAATGTAGACAGTGTAATAGGTTCACTGAAAGAAAAGTTAAATACTACAGGAAGCGACTTGCTTTCAACAGAAAAAAATATTAAATTTCTTGTTGAACAAGCATAAATGCAGCTTGAGAGCAATTATTATTTGTTTAATTTACGATATATGATTGGAGGATGAATATGATATTTAAAGAATTTGGCAATAAAAATATGCCAGTTATTATTTTTATTCATGGGGGCGGATTGTCATGGTGGTCATGGAAAGCACAAATTGAAGCATTAAAAAAGGATTTTTATATTATTACCCCCATTATTGATGGGCATGGTGATGCTTGGGATACCACATTCGTAAGCATAAAGGAATCAGCTGAACAGGTTATTAAATACATAAAAGGAAATTATAATGGAAAAGTTTTCGCAATCTGTGGTCTTTCTATTGGTGCTCAAATTACTGTTGAAATATTATCCAAAGAATCTGATATTACTGAAAATGCTGTTATAGAAAGTGCATTGGTTTATCCTATCAAAATGGCAATTGCACTAACTGTACCAATGTATAATATGTGCTATGGTTTAATTAAAAAAAGATGGTTTGCAAAATTACAGGCTAAAACATTGAATGTACCAGATGAATTATTTGAGAACTATTATAAGGAAAGTTCACGAATGACAAAAGAATCACTAATCAATTTTACTATAAGTAATGGGGATTATCCAATGCCGGAAGCTTTATGCAACACAAAAGCAAAAACATTAATATTAGTTGGTGAGAAAGAATTATCAGTAATGAAAAAATCTGCAAGGTTACTGCACGAAACCATTATCGGAAGCTTTTTAAAAGTAATTGAAAAAAGCGGACATGGCGAAATTAGTTTAATCTATCCAGACAAATACCTTAATCTGTTGCAACAGCTTTTTATAAATAATATTAAATGAGAACAATTGTCCTTTGTAATAACTAGCTCCCATATATCAAAATGATCAAGATTTTGACCATAGCAAGGGGCGTGGGCAACACGAAGCTTAGGTGTAATCTTTTATTAAAGATGAAAGGAGAATAAAGCATGAAAATTTTAGTCATGGGTGGAACCGAATTTGTAAGCAGTTCTTTAACGAAATATTTAATATCAAGAGGTTATATCGTGGATATATTTACAAGAGGAATTAAGCCTACTAGCTATAGTGGAATTAGAAAGCATTTAAAAGGCGATAGAAAATCAATTGAAGATTTAAAACTAAATATCTCAAATGAAAGTTATGATTATATTTTTGATACATCAGCATATGTAAAGGAGGATGTGCAAAAATTAATTTCAACTTTAAATAAAGAAAATTTAAAAAGATATGTATTTTGTAGCTCAGGGGCTGTGTACACACCTTCAGATAAGATAAATACAGAAGAATTTACACGAGGTGAAAATGTAAATTGGGGAAGCTATGGATTAGATAAAAAGAAAGCTGAAGACTATTTATTTGGACTATGGAAAGAAGAAAAATTTCCTATAACTATATTTAGACCAACTTACATATATGGAGAAGATAATAATTTATATAGAGAAACCTATTTATTTGATAGGGTAACCAAAGGATTAGATGTTCCTATACCAGATGGGGATGAAGAAACACAATTTGTATATATAAGCGATTTGGTTAAAGTATTTGAAAGTGCTATACATACAGATAAAACAGTAGGACAAGCATACAATGTAACCAATAGCGAGACAGTAACTTGGCAACAGTTAGTTGAAACAACTATGAAGGTAGTGAATAGAAAAGTAAATATAATAAAGGTTGATAGTGAAAAAGTAAATATAAGTATAAGAGATTATTTTCCTTTTAGAAATGTCACATATCTCTTAGATACAAAAAAAGCTGAAGAAGATGGGTTATATATGCCACAAATTGATTTATTTGAGGGATTAGAACTAGCATATAAATGGTATTGTAATGCTAAGCCAGAAGTAAAGGATGAAAAAATGAATAAAATTGATTTAGTATTAGAGATATAAAGAAGACTACACTTAGTGGAAATCTTATTGAAAATTTGAGTAGAGGTGTTGTATGGAAATAACGATAGTAAAAGGAAGTATGGATTATATAGTTGATTGTGAAGATTCATTATTAAATTCTGAACTAGGAATAAGATATTTTTCAGAAAAAGGAAGTGCTAGAAAGGCGTTAGAAGATGGGTTTAAGAAGGATGAGATATATGTTGCCCTAGATATTAATCACAATTGTAAGGGTTTCATATGGTTTATTTTAAAGGCAGCATTTCATTCATTTCCATACCTTCACATTATTGCAGTCAAGAAAGAAAATCGTAAACTTGGAATAGGGAAAAAACTATTAGAATTCTTTGAGAATATTTGCTTTATTGACTATACAAAACTATTTTTAGTAGTTGGAGATTTTAATCACCATGCCAAAGTGTTGTATGAAAAGATTGGATACATAGAAGTTGGTATTTTACCAGGTTTGTATAGAGAAGGGATAAATGAATATTTGATGATGAAAATAAGAGATGAGGAAAAATCTTATTTAAAATGAAAAAGAAACAAAAACAGCCCCGCGAAAGGTTTTTAACTGCATATAACAAAATATTGTATATTTATAATTATCAATGAGAGGTGAAAAGTATTTTATGAGAATTGCAGTAGTTGCTGATATACATAGTAACCATATTGCTTTTGAAGCAGTATTAAAGGATATAAATAATAGAGATATAGATATGATTTTTTTTCTAGGTGATTATATTTTTGGAGGTTATGGATCAAATGAAACTGTTGATTTGTTAATGCATTACCAAAAGCAAAGTAAAAAACATTTAATTATATCAGGTAATATTGATGAATTCATAGCTCCAATAGAAGAAAATGCTGATTGGATATATCCGGTAAATAAACAAATATACAACGAACTAGGTACAGAACGTGTATCATATTTGAAGGCTCTTCCATCAAATGTTTTAGTTGAAGAGGAAGGAATCTCTATGTATTTGTGCCATAATCCATCAGATATTGAAGTCTTTACAGTAGTTGATAGTTTAAAAAGAGAAAATAATATTCCTAATATAAGAGGGCTTGCTGAGGTTGCCATGGGTATGGAAAGTGATGTTTGTATTTTTGGGCATTATCATTTGTTTATGGATGAAGAAGTAAATGGGAAAAGGTTTATATGTCCTAGCTCTGTAGGAATGCCATTTAATGGAGACCCAAGAGCACAGTATATTATATTAGATATTTTTGAAGGTAATATAACAACATCAAGGCAGTATGTTGAATATGACAGACTAAAACTAGTAGAAGGCTTTGATAAAAAGGGGTATTTTGAGAAAGATGGCAATTGGTCGATGAATATGGTTACTACTATATTAACAGCACATAATTATATTGGTACACAAGATCTTAGGAAGTAAGGTTAGTAGAATTAATTAGTCCATACAAAAGGTTATATGACATAGACCTTCTGGTTTCTATGTACTAAAAAAAGGAATTGATATTATGAATTTAATATATGGAACCTATAATCCATCTAAGTTAGAAAGCATGATAAAGATCCTGGGCGGATTGAATATTACTATTACTGATCTCGGAACTCTCGATATGGAATTAAAAGAGGCTGAAGAAACAGGGAAAGATCCATTATCAAATGCAACCCAAAAGGCCAGATCTTATTTTGAACAGATTAAACAACCCATATTTTCTTGTGATACTGGATTATATTTTGAAGGGGTTGATGAAAAAGACCAACCCGGTGTACTTATAAAAAGAATTCATGGAAAGAATTTGACTTATATAGAGATGCTCAGTTACTATAGCAATTTAGCAACAAAATATGGTGGGAAGTTAATTGCATATTATAAGAACTCCATATGTTTGGTAATGGATGAGAATAATATTTATAAATATGAGGGCGAAGATATATATTCTGAAAAATTTTATATTGTAGACAAACCACATAAAAAATATAGAGAAGGTTTTCCGTTAGATTCATTATCTGTAGAGATAGAAAGCATGAAATATTATTATGATTTAGAGGGTAGTGAGAGTGAAAATTTAGGAGTTATTTATGGATTTAGAAATTTTTTTATTAAAAGTCTATCTGATTATTTAAATATTAATTCGTTTTAAGTTTGTTGAAAACTAACAAAGTTCTATGTACTATAACAAAATATTGCATCTACCTTTGCTGGTTGAACATTTTATATAGCGCTATGTAAATTTATTACTTATTAGTGGTCATGCATATACCCAATTGGATAAAGTAAGGGAGAGACAAATTAAAATATTTAATACACATGATTTTGAAACCCATGGTGTTCCTGAATGGTACTTAAGCATCTGAGCTTGGTATTATGTGGTGAATTTATTAAAATGCTAATACATTTGGAGGATAACAAATGTTATATAAAGAAGATATAATTAAAATACTTAAGTATATGGACTTGCCTTTAAGCGAATATTGGATAACCTCTGGTGCAGGATTAGTACTTCATGGAGTTAAAGAAAGAACAAATGACATTGATCTAGGGTGCACCACTAATTTAATTGAGTATTTTCTGAAAAAAGGTTGTAAGTACAGAGTGACGGAAGATAATTCAAGAATTATGGAAATAAACGATAAATAGAAATACTAGAAAATTGGTTTGTTGATGAAATAGAATTCATTGATGCATTACCTGTAGGTACTTTAGAAAGCATTAAAAAGCAAAAATCAGAGTTAGGAAGAGAAAAAGATATAAACGATATAAAAATGATAGAAAAATATATCGAAAGCAAAAATTAGTGAATATTATTCTTTATATAAAATTGTAATGCCATTTAATTCATTTGACTTTACCACAGTTCGTGAAAGGGGTGTACTATGGAAGAGAAATTTATTAAGGCACTAGAAAGTAACGATTTAGATGAAATGAGAAAAATACCAAAAGGAGATTTGCATAACCATAGCACAAGAGGTGGCAATAAAAGATATATCGAAGAATGGGCAGGCGTAAGTATACCTAAATGTCCCAAACTTAAGGATCTTAATGACATGAATACCTGGAATGCACAATATATTAAACCATTAGTTATAGGCACTTTGGGCTTTGAAAAGCGAATAGAAGCAGCTTTTATGCAGGCTAAGATGGATGGCGTAACGGTACTTCATATGAGTGTCGGTTTTGGGGAAGCAGTTTGGTATGATAACTCTGTAGATGATTTGGTACAAGCATTAAAAAGAATTCATCAAAGATTTGCTCCAGAGGTTCTTTTTATACCAGAAATCGCATTGAGCTCATTTACACCTATTGATGAAATGAATGAAGGGTTAGAACAATTTTTATCTCAGGATTATTTTAAATCTATTGATATGTTTGGAGATGAATTTGCTATACCAACTTTTAAAAAAGTATTTAGAAAAGCTAAAGAAAAAGGATTAATCTTAAAAGCGCACGTGGGTGAATTTGGAACTGCTGAATTAATTAGAGAGGCAGTAGAAGAATTAGAACTTGACCAGGTACAGCATGGAATAGCTGCCGCAAATTCTCAGAGTATAATGAGATGGTTATGTGATAATAAAATACAGCTTAATGTATGTCCGACAAGTAATATTTTACTTAGTAGAGTAGAAAGTTATAAAGTTCACCCTATTAGAAAACTTTATGATAATGGCATTAAAGTAACTATAAATACTGATGATATGCTTATTTTTGATCAAAGTGTTTCTCAGGAATTTTTTAACCTTTATAATGCTGGTTTGTTTAATGCAAATGAACTAAATGAAATAAGAGAAAATTCACTAAATTTAATTAGGGGGAAGGGACAATATGGATAGATTAGAAATGGTTCGAGATATTGTTGATGAAATTTTAAGACAACAACTCAATAAGGAAAAAAGTCGCTGTGGCTTTGTTCATCTTTACGGAGTAGCTTCTCTTTGTGGCTTACTAGCACTTAAAAGAAATTTAAATTCAGAATTATGTTCAATTGCAGGGATGTTGCATGATATTTCAAGTTATAAAACAGGAGATTATGTTGATCATGCAAAATTAAGTTCTGATGAGACAAAAGGAATAATGGGCGAACTGTGTTGTTTTACTGAAGAAGAGATAGCAATAATTTGTGAAATGATTTTAAATCATAGTGATAAGCAAACTATTAATGGTATTTATAGTGAATTGTTAAAAGATGCAGATGTTCTACAACATTACCTTTATAATACCTCATTTGAAATAAATGATCATGAGAGAAAAAGGTTAACAAGAATAATTGAAGAATTGGGAAGTAGTATAGAATAATAAAATTAAGATTAATTAAATGCAAGGCAAAACTAATCATACTATTATTATCCAGGATTGTTTAGCATATTGCCACACTGGAACTTTATGTTAATACAATATTTAGAGGTCGGGGAATAGCTAAAGAACTAATGAATCAATTAGAATTGTTTACAAAGAAATTAGGATTTAAAGATTTATATTTAAGAACAGATCATACAGCAGATTATTATAAAAAACTAAGTTAGGGATATTTTTTTGAAACAAAAGACGAATTTGGAATAAGTACAGAAGTTTTTAAGAAAGATTTATAGAACTTATTTGGCGAATTTAACGACTATCAAGTCTAATTGGTATAAGCATCACATAACAAAAATTCTTCATTTAGCTTGGATTGAAAAGGCATCAATGCAAATAAATTTATGGGGGAATAATTTATGAATTCAAAATATATTATATCAGCCGATGGTGCTAAAATTGCATACAATGTTTTTGGAAAAGGCTTGCCACTTGTACTAGTTCATGGTATGGGATCAAATAAAGAAATGTGGGTTGATAGAGGTTGGATAGAAATCTTTAAGAACTATTTTACTGTCATTACAATTGATATAAGGGGTAATGGAGAAAGTGACAAATCATATAACCCAAATTTTTATTCAGCAAATAATATACTAGAAGACATTAATATCGTTGTCAATGAATGTGGATTTAATGAGTATAGCTATTTCGGGCATTCATATGGTGCAACTATTGGTTTACAATTATGTAAACGAAATAAAAATATAAAAAAAGTTGTATGTGGTGGTAGTATTTTTGGCAATAAATTTTTCAAGGAAATAGTACCGGAATGGATTAATGAATATGAGAGCTTGCATTTAAAAAAGAAAAATAATATGCTAGATCAACAAAATCTATCGAAAGATGATGTAGAATGGATAGAAAAAACTGATTTTAACTTAGCAATTGCTCAACTTAAAGCATGGGCTAATTGGGAAGGCATTGAAGTTAAGGATATTAAAACAAGTTTAGCAGTGTATTCAGGAACTGAAGACAATCCACAAGTTTTAGAGAATTTAAAAACTAATGAAATTGAAATAAGGAAAAACGATATTGCTTTAAAAATATTTGATAAGCTTAACCATTCTGATTTAGTAGGCAAAGCAGATATTGTATCACCTTGGGTTTTAGATTTTTTGTTAAAATGAAAAATAAAAGGGAGTGATGCAAATGAATTACATACTTGCTGCTATAGGGTATGAAGCAAGTGAATTAAGTAGGATAGCAATTAAATCGGAGTCATATTGGGGCTATGATTATGATTTTATGGATAAATTCAAGGTTATTTACGAAGTAACTGAGGAATTTATCAGAAAAAATCCAACATTTATCATTTATGAAAATGATAAAATTGTAGGATTTTATACTATTTTAATTAAACCGGAAGGAAATTCAATAGAGTATTTTTATATTGAACCTCAATGTATAGGAAAAGGTTATGGAAAAAAGATGTGGGACCATTTAGCAAATTATTGTAAAGCACATAGTATAAAGGATTTTACACTAGTAACTAGTCCACAAGCTAAAGAGTTTTATGAAAAAATGGGAGCTATACAAATAGGCGAAGTCGAATCTACTTTAAAAAAGGGAAGAAAAATTCCAAAACTCAAGTGTAACTTATCAGATATTTAATTCAGCTATCTAAATACGTGTGGTACTTACTTCAGCGGGTAGTAGTCAACAGAACAAATTGTTGCAGTCCGCGTTGGGTTGTATCAGAACTATAGAAAATTGAGGAGGCAAAAAATTATGCCAAAAGTAAAGCTAACCATAAAAGAAAGTGAATGTAGGTGCGGTTATTACAATAAGGGTAATAGTTTTATTGTTGATAATATATGTCCACCTATTTGTCATGAACTTTGGAATAGCATTTATCCAAGTGTGTATGCTCTTCTAAATGGTGCTACATTAGACTGTGGCGATTGTAAAGATACAAAATTTGAAATGAAATGTCCTGATAATGGTAGGGTTGTTATTTGTGGAGAAATAGAAGGGAAGGGAGATAAGTAATTATCTTCTTATCATTAAATTTTCGGGAGGGAAAAGATGGGTAAAATCGATTATACAGAGTTTACAAATACATATTCTATTGTTGCATTTGATCCTATTAAACATCAGTTGGGGATTGCAATGCAAACCCACAACTTTGCTGCATGTAACCGCGTCATTTACGCAGAACCTGGTGTTGGTGTAGTTGCAAGTCAGTCATATACAAATCCTAGTTATGGATTTGAAGGCATTAAAATGATGAGAGAAGGGAATTTGCCGGAACAAATACTAAAAGATTTAATAGAACAAGATGTAGATTCAGAATATAGGCAAATTGGTATTATAGATGCTAATGGTAATGTTAGTGCACATACAGGAAGTAATTGCATTAGAGAAGCAGGACATAGAATAGGTAAACATTATTCATGTCAAGCAAATATGATGTTGAAAGATACAGTTTGGGATGCAATGGGAAGTGCATTTGAAAGTTGTGATGGTGAATTAGCTGATTGTATTATGAATGCAATGGAGGCCGCTGAATCTGAAGGTGGGGATATTCGCGGAGCACAATCTGCAGCAATCACTATAGTTACATCTGATCCAATTGACAAACCATGGTTAGGCTACATTTATGATTTTAAGGTATATGATAATCCTAAACCCTTAAAAGAACTCAGACGACTCATTAACTTAAAAAAAGCTAATAACTGCATTGATAGTTCTCATATTATACTTCATGAAAGTAGCTTAGATAGTACAAAAATATCTTCATCAATTAAGCAGTTTACTCTTGCTGTAAATAAAATACCTAATGAAGATAGTAGAGTACAGCAACAATTTTATTATGCGCTGAGCTTATTAAAGTGTGGTTTAAAAGATGAGTCAATTTCTTTGCTTAAAAGCGTATTTACAGCTGAACCAATTTGGAAAGAGGTTGCATCTAGAATTGCAAAAGCAGAATCTAATGAATGTCTTTCTGAAATAATAGATAATCTTTAAGCTTAAAGGATAAAACTTATAACATGAAAGGGTGTGCATACTATGTCGCCAAAAATCATGATTGACTGTATTAAATATCTTGAAGAAAACAATTATATCATTAAAAACCCAACTAAAAAATCTGTTGAACTAAAAAAATTAGCGATAATTAGAGTTTAGTTGCAATACAAATTGCTTTAAATTTATTATAAGACTAGATGTGCTAAACATGATGACATTTAGCTGAATTAAATTAAGAAATTAGAGGAGGGATACTATGGAAAAAACAAAGATCTACAGAAATATTGCTAAGCTAAAGAATATTGACATGTTTTATTTTGATACCAAAGCTGAAGGGCCAACTATTCTTTGTCTTCATGGAAGATGGGGAAGAGCAGAAACCTGGTATGATTTTATTAATCACTATGGAAAACAATACAGAATTATCGCACCAGATAAAAGAGGACACGGATTGAGTAGTAAACCTTTAGCGGAATATACGACTGAAGAAATGGCTGAGGATATAATTGAACTGTTAAATTTTTTAAAGATAGATTCAGTTATTTTAGTAGGCCATTCTATGGGTGGAGCAGTAGCTGGATATTTAGCAGCAGTATATCCTAAGTACGTAAATGCATTAGCTATACTTGACAAATCTGCAGCAGAACCTGCAGAGCTAAACGATTTACCGTTAGATAAAAGTCAACTCAGTGATCCTTTAACAAAAGACTGGCCTTTACCATTTGCCACACTAAATGCAGCAATGAATTTTATTAAACAAGCTACGGATTCAAATTTGGAATATCAATATTTTATGAATAGTTTGGTGGAAACTGTAGAAGGATATCAGATGATGTTCAGTCCTAAGGCTATGGCTATTGGCATTGCACATAATAAAGAGTGGTATAATCTATTACCAAACATAAAGTGTTTAGTACTGTTAATCAAATCAAAAGGCAACGAGGTAATACCAGATGAAGACTTTATAAAAATGCAATCTCTACTTCCAAATTGCATTGCCCGTGAAATGTCACATCCAGACCACAATATTCATTTAAAAAATATAGAAGAATTTTATAAATATTTTGATGAATTTTTAACATATTAATAAGTATAAATTATTTACAAAAACATTTTATCCGAAAAACTGACAACGTATTAGAGAAAATAATTATGCCCATTTATATGTTGTATTTATTGATAAGGAAGTTGTTGGTTGTGGACAGTTTCAAGTTTTTGGGGAAACAAGGACGAAAGTATACTTTTAACAATATTTTTTATACCTGAATTGGAATAGGAAGAGCGATAATTCTATAAAATTGGTTGAAACGCTTATCAAAAAAATATGCAAAACCATTGTATGTTAAATTAACGATAATAATTACAATGATACTGAAAATAAATTAGAGAGCGTTTAGATTGTTCTATTTCCTAAAATCAGACGAGGTAGTATGGGGAAATAAAGACAGAAAGAAGGTGGCAAACACATGATTAAGAAAATCCTTCAAAAAATTATTAATTTAAACATAATTAGGGTTCTAGAAGAAAATAACACTACAACTTCACAATCAAATAGTAGGATACAGACTAATAGACTGCTTGAATTTATAAGAGACAATAGAGAATTATCAGCTATACCAGATGTATTTCAACTATTGTTAAGTAAAAATGCAGAAATTAAGTTACAGTCTGCAAAAAGTCTCCATGCTATTATGCGTACATTGAATTCTACTCAGTTAATAAAAGTTGATAAAATATTCAGAGCTAGGGGCTCATATGACTGGAATTATAATTTGGAAAACAAAGAACCTAAAGAGTTACTACATCATTTATTGTCAGAAGAGGAGAAGGTGACAATATTAGGTTTATGCAGTTTTCATCCCAATGGATATTTTAGGGAGAAGGCAATAATAAATCTTTCACAGTTGGAAAAAGGTTATGCAATACCTTACCTTTTAATCAGAGTTAATGATTGGGTAAGGGAGGTGAAAAATGTTTCAAAAAAATATTTGCTGAGTAATCTGAATCCAGGAAACGCTATGAATCTCGTTAATAACTTGCCTTTGGTCTTAAGATTGGGAGACTGCTGCAGAGATGAACATGATGATATTATCAATTCAGTTGTTTCTATGTTATCTAGTCCCGAATGTTCTTCAAAGCTAATAAGTGGAGTATTGTCAATTGATTCAAAGGTAAGATTATCTTGTTACAAAATAATCCTTGAAACAAGGATTTTAGATAATAAAAATATAATAGATTATTTAATTAAAGACCCCAATTCTTATATAAGACTTTTTGTACTTAGGAATATACAGAGAAAGATAGCACTTGAAGAGTTTATTATTATTTCACAGTTATTACTCAATGATAGATGTTCTCAAATTAGGATACTTGCACTTGAGACCATATATGAATTTAATCGTCAAGATGCTGTAGCTATATTAATAAATAGTTTATTTGACAGAAATAACTCTGTAAGAGAGTTATCACGTTATTTACTTATGAAGGATAAAAAATATGATTTTGCATCATTATACCGTGATGCGATACAGAAAAACGAGAAAGTATATTCCAGCATCTGTGGTCTAGGAGAGACGGGGAATATTAACGATACAAAAAATATTGCTGAATTTATGGACTCTAATAGTGTCAAAATCGTAAAAGCATCTATAAATACATTAGCACGACTGGATTTTGCAGGCTATAAAGAGAAATTCATTTTAATTTTAAATGACTGCAGACCTGGCATTTCTAAATCTGCTAGAAGAGTGTTATACAAAGAGCTTGACTCTAGCGATGCAGATATTATATATAATATATTTAAACGAACTATATATGATCATGCAAAAACTAACTCTTGTTTTCTTTTGTGTTCATTAAGTAAATGGTATGCTATAAGCTATATTATAGAATTTTGTGCAGATAAAAATGAAACTATTGCTACACTTGGACAATATTCACTGGAAAATTGGAAACTAAAATTTAATCGCTCCTTTACAACCCCTACTAAAAATCAGGTTTTAGCGATAAGAAAATCACTAATAATCTTTGGAACGTCAATTAAAGATAGTGACAGGAAATTTATCGAGTTTAGTATTAGAAATTTTTAATAAGTAGAATTGAAGTGTAATTATGAATAAAACTGCTTAAAGCAAAATACACCAGTTCGCTATGAATGAAAAGACTTTCACACAACATTTTGTCGAAGATTGGCCATGGTAAAATAAAACTGTGGGTAACTAAAAATCACTTTACAATATAGCAAATTAAAATATTTTTATTATAACAAATAAGGGAGGATTTTAATTATGACAAGAAAAGCTTTTAGTGCAGCAGGTGCGGTTGCAGTTGGACCGTATTCACATGCAATTGAATCAGGAGATTTAATATTTTTATCTGGACAAACCCCAATAGATTCGCTAACTGGAAAACTTGTAATAGGTGATATTTCTGACCAAACAGAGCAATGCTTTAAAAATCTTTTCAATGTATTGGAAGCAGCAGGTTTAACACCTGACAATGTCGAAAAAGTTAATGTATTTTTAACTGATATGAGCACATTCAATTCAATGAATGTTGTTTATATGAAACAATTTTCCTTACCTTATCCTGCTCGGACAACTATAGGCGTAGCATCTCTTCCACTAGGGGCTCAGGTTGAAATCGAAATGATTGCAAGGAGAAAATAATCTAACACTAAATAATCTGTGATGCTTCTTCAGCATTCATGATGCTTTTTAAATCAGATAAAGAACTTGGCATGAGACTAAGCTTACTTAATTTACATAGCAAATTTGAATTGCATAGGTGTGAAGTTATGAAGTACATGTGCGTTAGGTGGATTAATAAATGAAACATTTGATATTTAAAAATGGAGATTTAGTTTTAATCAGAGAAGCAAGAGTTTCTGATAATAAAAGTCATGATATTCTGGGTAACACAGTTACAGTAACAGTTGATAGACCACTAGGTACATATCATCCAAAACACAGAACTATTTTTTATACTGTTAATTATGGCTATGTTGAAGGTATTATTGCTGGTGATGGTGAGGAGCAGGATGCTTATATTGTAGGGGTTAAAGTTCCTGTAAAAAGTTTTAATGGCAAGGTAATTGCTGTGATTCATCGGTTAGATGATGTGGAGGACAAATGGGTTGTTGGCCCAGAAAATATGGTATTTACAGAAAATGAAATAAAGAAGGCAGTACAATTTGTAGAACAGTTTTTCCAATCAGAATATTATTGTTTTTATACTTAAATCCGCAAGTCTAGAAAAATTACAGAATAATAGAAAACAAGAACAATATTTATCTAAGTACTTTAAATATGGAGGTTAAAAATGCTGAGTTATCGTAAATTTGATAAAGAAAGTGATTATAATATAATGCGTCGTATAGTGCAACGTAATTGTGTGCAAACTGGGCATTTATATCCCCAGTTACATGTAGGAAATTTGGATTTTGAAAGATATGCTTTCGAAGAAATTCCAGATATATTGTATAAGACAACTTGGCTTGTGTCTGACGATAAAATAGAATTTGGGTTTATCACAATCCAGGAAGATGAGTTTTTTATAAGTGTTCTTTCGGAATTTGAACACTTTAAACAGGATATACTGGATTATATAGAACATAATTGTTATACGAAGGGGACCACCATTACAACAGATGCTAATGCTGAAGATGAACTGTTAAGTAGTATTTTGGAAGATCGGGGGTATACAAAAACTGAATATTTCCGTTTTTGTGGTATATGTGATTTATCTAAAATACAGACTTATCCTTCATTGCCGCTTGGATTCAGCCTCCGTCTAACTCAGAAAAAAGATGTAGCAAGACGTGTCGAATTGTTTGGCCTCGCTACTGGAGGAATAGGAACAACCTCAGAAAGATATGAAAGAATGATGAATGCTCCCTCATACGGTGATGCAATGGATTTTGTAGTTCAGATGTACAATGAAGAAATCATTGCTTACTGTACAATTTGGGACGACCCTATCAGTAAGATAGCAATATTAGAGCCTGTTGCCTGTGTAGAGGAACATCGCCGTAGAGGCATTATGAAAAGCACTTTATTATATGGTATGAATGTGTTGAAAGAGCGTGGAACTAAATATATATACGTTGGAACTGGAGGCAAAAACATTGCTTCACAGACGCTGTATAAGAGTGTTGGGTTTTTAGAGTATGGGGCAGACTGTGAATGGCAGAAGACACTATAATATTTTAATAAGATAATTGTTAGAAGAAATAGGACTTCTAGTTACTCCAATTAAATTGAATAATTCTTAGGGTCTTCATCAAAATAATTTTGATGAATGAACATCTGTAGCATAGGACGTACAAAAAATATATAAATTATATAGGAGTGAAACTAAATATGAAAAATTATGTTATTGAGGAAAGCACAAGAGAAGAATATAATTTAGTTAATAACGGGATAGTTGAATATAATTTATCGAAAGTTCCTTTTACGCAAGAACCATCTTTTATTCCAATTAATAAAGTTATAAAAGGGGCAAATAGAGAAGTGCTTGCAGGAATAAATAGTATATTATATTGTTGGAATTGCTTATATATAGATGTTTTGTGGGTTAAAAAGGAGTTTAGAGCAGAGGGTTATGGCAGGTTGCTTTTAAATAAGGTAGAGGAAATTGCAAAAGAAAGAGGGTGCAAATTAATACATCTAGATACTTTTGATTTTCAAGCAAAAGATTTTTACATTAAACAAGGATATGAGGTTTTTGGTGTGTTAGATGACTGTCCATTGGAACATAAACGATATTACATGAAAAAGAATATATAGTTCGCATTTTTCCATATTATGAAGAGATGTAGTTTTAAATCCCTTATTAATATAGAAAATTAATAGAGAAGGAAGGGGGTAAATCTATGGAAATAGAATTTTATGAGTTAGGAAAAATTGATGAAGAAAATTTGAAGTTCGCGGTAATAAGTGCTCTATATCAGGGAAAATGGATTTACGTTAGAGAAAATCAGAGCACCTCGTGGGAGATACCAGGAGGGCATAGAGAAATAGGTGAAAACATTGAAGCTACAGCTAGAAGAGAGTTATTTGAAGAAACTGGTGCGAAAAAATTCAATATAAAACCTGTTTGTGAATATTCTATTTGCAATTTTTCTATGGATAATTCTAATGAAAAATCTTATGGCAGGTTATTTTTTAGTGAGGTAGAAGAGATAGGAGATTTACCAATTTCAGAAATAAGTGAGATAAAATTATTTGACAGATTACCGGACAATCTAACCTATCCTGAACTTAATTCTCTTATGTATAAGAAAACACTTTATTTAAAATAAATACATACTGGGATCAACTAATGGGTATTTCAATGAAATGAAGACTTAATTAAACATGATACAAAAAAATGATTTATAAATGGGTTTATTCAATTTAGTAGTAAAAGGTTTTATCTTGGAGGAGAGGTGATTTAGATTGGCATTTTCTGATGAGTATTTTATGCTAGCAGCAATTGAAATGGCACAATATGCTAGAGATAAAGGGGAGTATCCTTTTGGAGCTGTCCTTGTATATAATGCACAAATAGTTCATAAGTCATATGATCGTAGCATTGAGTTGTGTGACCCCACGTTTCATGCAGAGTTAGCCTTAATTAGTGAATATTGCAGGTCAAATCACAAGTTAAATCTACAAGGATATTCACTATATTCAAGTGCTGAACCCTGCGTTATGTGCTCAGGGTCAATAAAATGGTCCCACATTTCCAAAGTGATATTTAGTGTATCTCAGAGTATGCTTCAACAAATGAGTGGTGGTAGGACAAAGCCAAGCTGTGACAGCATACTTAACACAGGTCAGAAAAAAATAGAGGTCATAGGTCCATTTATATCTGATGAGGGTTTAAAAGTTTTTGATGGATATACATTTATATCAAAGAATGACCGAATTAAATTCAGTGAATCAGATTTAACTTAATAACTCACGGTATAAGTTATTTGTATCTTTGACGTCCGCCTCGACTGGTGGATTATTTTTATATAGCAATGTGTAAATTTATGACTTATAATCTATATATAGGTTAGTTTGCTAGGAAATAAAGTGTTAGTAAAATAAGGCGAAGAATATTTCTCATAGACATGTGTATGAAAGGAGTATAACTATGACATTTGATGAATTATATGATATAGCAAAAAATACATTGAATCATAAAAAACTTTCGAAAAAATCTTATGCAGGTTCCGTTGCGGCAGCAATTTTGAGTGAAAGTGGAAGAGTTTACACTGGTGTATTATAGATACGCCAAGAGCTTTGGGGTTTTGTGCAGAGCATGTGGCCATTGCTACTATGATTACCGCTGGCGAAAGCAAAATAGTAAAAGTGATTGCAGTTTATAAAGATGGAACAATAATTCCACCTTGTGGAAGATGTAGAGAATTTATTTGTCAAATTCATGATGAAAATTATAAATGTGAGGTAATGATGAAAGATAACACAATACTTACTATTGATGCTTTATTACCATACCGTTTCGAATAGAAGTAGTGAATAATATTTATACTCTACGTTTTTCTGAAAATTAAATGGGGGAGTTATTATGAAGTTAATTAAATCGTTTTTAGCAGGTATAAAACGGTTAATGATTTTAGGTTTTATATCATTTTTTATAATTATTGGAGGTATATCTTATTGCGATTTTAACAAAATATATGTAGCACCATCATAAAATAGTTCTGCTTTATGGTTTTATAAGGTAATTTAACACTAAGGTTTAATTAGTAGTTTTATTTAGATGTTATATAGCTATTTTACATATAATTAATTTTTGATAATAATAGAAATTAAGGGTGGGGGGGGATTAAAGTGCCTATTGAAATAGAAACCGAAAGACTTATACTAAAGGATTATTGTGAAAATGATTTGGAAAATATTTATAGACTTAACTCTGAACCATTAGTATGGAAATTTTCAACCAAAATAGCTACAAATCAAATTGAGGATTCAAAAACTCTTCTTGAAATTGTATTGAAAAACTATGATAAAAACAAGCAGGATTTTCAAGCTTTATTTTTAAAAGATTCTGTAAAATATATTGGAGAAGCTGGTATCTTATCTTTTAACAACCAAAGTAACAGAGCAGTAATTGGATATAATTTACTACCTGAATATTGGAATAATGGATATGCAACTGAAATAACAAAAGCTCTGGTGAAATACTTATTTGAAGATACAAAGACTGAACGAGTTGAAGCCTTAGCAATGGAGGCTAATAAATCATCGACAAAGGTATTGGAAAAGTCAGGTTTTGTTCTAGAGGGATTATTGAGAAATTATGCTTATATTAATAAACAATATTTTAATGTATGTTACTTTGGAATGATTAGGCATGATTATATATATTAATAAGTACCAAATCTCCGTTCACCATTACTGGTGGGCTCATTAACATTAGTAAGACTTTAGTTACAGGCTTTGTTTAACATAACATTCTACTCAAAAGAAGAGGAGGATTTAAGTTTGATAAAAGAAAATTTGAAAATTGTTATTATAACTGACGTTCATGGAAATTTACCCGCATTAAAAGCAGTCCTGAATGAAGTAGAAGATATATCCTATGATTATATAGTTCACCTTGGAGATTCTATTGGAATTGGACCATTTCCTAAAGAATGTTTAGAGTTATTGCTGAGGACTGATAAATTAAGTATGATTATGGGAAATCATGAAGCATATTTTGCTTTTGGAATTCCTAACCCCCATCCGAGTCATATGAGTGATGGCGAATATGAACATCAAAAATGGGTACATTCAACTATTGGCGAATCTTTGAAATTAAATGTATCTGAATTTCCATATTCTATTTCAAGAACACATTTTAATATTAATGTAACATTTATACATTATCCACTTGTTGATAGCTGTAATGATTTCAAGCCTATTTGCAAAGAACCAAATCAGGACAATTTAGATCAACTTTTTAAAAATATAGAATCAGATATAATATTTTATGGTCACCATCATCCATTCTCCGATATTAAGGGTAGGGGTAGATATATAAATCCAGGTTCGCTAGGATGTAGTCATGATTCGCTTGCTAGATTTACAATTTTAGAAATTTCTAAGGAGCAGTATTCAATTAAACATAAGATGGTAACATATTTAAAGGATTCGATATTCGAAGAATTTGAAAAGAGAGAAGTTCCAGAAAGAGAACTTATTTCAAAACTTTTTTTTGGAAAGCATTAAAATAGTTAGCTACTAAACGGAATATAGAAAAAAGCCGATGGAAGTCTTTTGTTGTAAAGAGAGGTGTCATTTTTATGAGATTATTTCATGAAAGTGAAGAAAATAATATTGAGATATTTGAATCACGAATGAAGAAAAAAAACTACACTAAATTGACCAATATGCACATCTAATATCATATTTTATTGATAGCAATGGAGAAGCAATTTATATCTCAAAATTGGATACTAGGACACGAATTGTAGACTTATCTACAAAGGAAGTGGATATTAAATAAATTTCATTTTAGTGAGTAATTATAATTGGCGCTTTGTTGGAAACATTATGTAAAATATAATTATTAATTAAAGTGATAAAGTTTAAGCTTATTGAAAATAAGGAGTGAAGAACTGTGGAAATTGTACATTTAATTGATAATAAAGAATTTATTAATGAGGTAGCTGGTTGGTTATATAAAGAATTTGTTCAGAACATTAGAAATGATATAGATTTAGATTACGTAATTCGAGCTTTACATAATCGTAGAAAAGATTCTACACCCATTACATTAATAGCTGTTGAAGATAATATTTGTCTTGGAACTATAACATTATTTCAGAATGATTTGAAAACAATGCAATTGACTCCATGGCTAGGTGCACTTTATGTTAAGGATATATATAGGGCAAGGGGAATAGCGGAGAAACTAATGAATGAATTAGAATTGCTTACAAAGAAATTAGGATTTAAAGATTTATATTTGAGAACAGAGCATACAGCAGCTTATTATAGAAAACTAGGCTGGAAATATATATGTAAAACAAAAGATGAACTTGGAATAGATACAGAAGTTTTCAAGAAAGAATTATAAGATATATTTGAGAACGTTATGTGAAGTTAATTTATATGGAGGTATTAAATATGAATTTGGAAGAATTAAACCCTAAGAAAAGATTTAGCAGTAGAACTAACAATTATGCTAAATATAGACCAGGTTATCCTAATGAAATAATAAGTTATTTAATTGAATTTACTGGGCTTAGCAAAACCTCAGTCATCGCTGATATAGGATCAGGCACAGGAATTTGTACTAAAACATTTTTAGATAATGGAAATACTGTGTATGCTGTGGAACCAAACGAAGATATGAGACAAGTAGCAGAACATTTACTCGAAACTTATGATAACTTTCACTCTATTGATGGATCTTCTGAGAATACTAAGTTAAAATCTGAATCAGTTGATATTATTATTGCTGCACAGGCCTTTCACTGGTTCGATCCAAAACCAACAAAGGAAGAGTTTTTAAAAATACTTAGACCTAATGGTGTAGTTGTTTTATTATGGAATATTAGAAATGTAAAATCAGATGGATTTATGCAAGAGTATCTAGAACTTATAGAAAGATATGGAGAAAACTATACTAGTGAGTCAAATGGTGACATTATGCCAAAGTTTTTTGATTATAGAACCATACATAAAAAAGTTTTTAATAATCCTCAATTAGCTGATTTTGATAGATTAAAGGGAGAACTAGCATCATTTTCTTACATTCCAAATGAAAGTAATCCTAATTTTCAACCTATGATATCAGAGTTACAAGATTTATTTGATAAGTATAATAGTAATAATGGAAATGTGGTTTTAGAATATGAAACTCATCTGTACTATTGCAAAATTAAATAAGGAAAAAAGTTTAGAGGTCTCATATTTTACTAATAAAATCAAAGAGTAATGTGGGGATAGTTAACGAATGTTATAAGCTGATTATAAAAAAAAATTGGGGGAATAAAATGACAACTTTTTATTTAGTTAGGCACGGAGAGCCAACATATAAACCAGTTGATGAGAGAAAGTTTATTGGACATGGAAGAGATTTAGCACCATTAACTAAAAATGGAATTGAGGGAGTGAAAAAAACAGCTAATGATAGTAGACTTAAAAATTGCGAAATAATTGTTTCATCACCTTATACAAGAGCATTACAAACTGCTGCGATTTTATCAAAAGAATTAGGAATAGATTTAGAGGTTGATATAGATTTACACGAATGGGTGCCAGATATTATTAACTTCCAACATAAAACTTCTCAAGATTGTTTTGATTTATGTAAGGATTTTGATTTATATAATGGAACACCGCCAAAAGATGAACTTAAAGTATGGGAAACAGCAGAAAGTATGAAAAAAAGAATAGATAGCGTTTTAAAAAAATATACAAAGTATAAAAAGGTAATAGTGGTAAGTCACGGTATGATTATAAGCACAATTAGAAATCAAGCTGAAATTGCATATGCAGAAATTATTGAATTTTGTACATAGTAAACACAAAATCGTATTTTAATTATAATATTAATCATTATTTTTTTTAGTTGAGGTCAAGGAAGGGAGATTTGAATATGAAAAAAATATCGAAAAATCTTTTAAATCAAATAAATAACTTTATGAATACAGAAGCTAGACCATTAGAAAGATCTATATTCAATTATTATTTTAATGATTCAAGTGCTGATGATATATTAGATTCATTAGGAACATTTCAAAACTTAGATGGAGGATTTGGTAGAGGTATCGAACCGGATTTTAAACTTATAGAGTCTTCACCCATGGCAACATCCATTGGCTTAAGATATTTGAGTAAGCTAGATAATAGTGATAAGGCGCAAACTATGATAGCAAAAGCTATTGAATATCTTGAGTCAACTTTTGATACTAATAGAAATGGTTGGTATAGCGTTCCAAGTAATGTTAATAGCTATCCTCATGCACCTTGGTGGGAATTTAGAAATGATATAAATATGACAGTTATTGATTATTCATGGGGAAATCCTACTGCTGAATTAATAGGCTATCTTTATAAGTATAAAGAATATCTTAATAACCTAGATATTTATTCACTAAAAAGCTATGCTATAGCAAATTTGAATAAACGTACAGAATTTAACTCAGAACATGAGATATTTTGTTATATTCATATGTATAATGCTCTAGACGAAGAAGTTTCTAGCCAAATAGTAGATACACTAAAATTAGCTGTTTCTCAATTGGTTAACTTAACCCAATCTGTGTGGATAAATTATGTACCCACACCGTTAAAATTTATTAACATTGATTCTATGAACTCTTTTGGAATAAAGCGTAAATTTATTGATCAGAACTTAGATTATTTATTAGATAAACTTGAAGACGATGGTAAGATACTGCCATCATGGCAGTGGGATAGCTATTTAGAATCATGGGAAATTGCTAAAATTGAATGGACGGGAATCCTAACTCTTGAGGCTTTATTGTCTTTACGTAAGTTTAATCGGATATAGATATAGTATTCTAAAATATTAGCACTATATATTAATATAAGGAGAGTGGTATCAATGTGCAAATTGCTATTAACTTCAGCAGGGTTTGAAAATCCTAAAATAGGAAAAGAGTTCTTAAAGTTGATTAATAATAATCCATCAATTAATAAAATTTTATTTATTCCAACTGCATCAAGAACAGAAGAGGAGTTATATTATGTAGAAAAGTCAAAGGAGGAACTTTTAGCAGTTGGAATAAAAGAAGAAAATATAATAATATATAATTTAGATTCCACCATTTCTGATGTAACATTAAATGAAATAAGTGTAGTGTATGTCTGTGGAGGCAATACTTTCTATCTACTTTATAAAATTAGAGAAGCAAAATTCGAAACTGTATTAACTAAGCTAATACAGCGTGGAATTTTATATGTAGGAGTAAGCGCTGGAAGTTTGCTAGCGGGGCCCAATATTAATATACCTGACTATTCAGATTCAAATGATATTAGTATAAGTGATTTTAACGGATTAAACATTACTAACATAGTAGTCGTACCCCATTATTCTGAAGAACAAAGTGAGCTAATAAAGGAAGCAAGGCAAAAGACTAAGTATTCAATCATGCCTTTAACAGATAGACAAGCCCTGCTTATAGTTGGTGAAGACAAAACAATAATTGAATAGAATATTATTCTTTGACTATTCACTATTTTAATATACTTGTGCAGATTTTGTGTATAAGGAAATAAATTTAGCGGTACATGAAAGAGGGTATTTTCAAGCAGGAAATGAATTACCAGTGTTAAAGGAAACGTTGGCGTTAAATAACAAATCACTGGATTTATGGATGAGGTAAGATATTTAAATCACATGCAATTATGAAACAATAAATAAACAAAGCGAGGATTTAATATGAATAATGATATAAATGTTGTATTTTTCGACTTGTTCTATACATTGGTAACACCAATGTATAGTGATTTGAGAAATGAAAATGATGTACTAAGAATAACAAAAACACAATGGGAAAAATATTCAGAAGACTGTGAATTGTATGCAAAAATAGCGACAGGAAAGGAAAAGAGTCCTCAGAAGATAATTGAAAGTATTATTCGGAAAATGAAAATGAAGGTTAATGATTGTGATAAAAAAGAAATTCTAAAGTTAAGAGAAGAGAGATTTAAAAAATCATTAATTGATGTAGATTTAACAATTATTGATGTTCTTATAGATATAAAGAAGATGGGGATGAGATTATGTTTACTTAGTAATGCAGACATAATTGATGTAATGCATTGGCAAAAATCTCCTCTAAATAATTTATTCGATGAAACAATATTTTCATATGAAGTTGGATATTTAAAACCACAAACTGAAATCTACGAAATTGCATTAAAGAAAATGAATGTTAATCCAGAAAATTGCATGTTTATTGGAGATGGTGGTTCTGATGAATTGAAAGGTGCAAAGCGATTAGGAATAAAGACTATATTTACAGGATATTTATTAAAAAGGGACAAAGAAGAACATAACACTATAAAAGAATTTGCAGATTATTATATCGAAGATTTTAAAGAAATTAGAAATATATTATTTGAGTAATTCGATGTAGATTACTTATAACACAAAAATAGTTTTATTTAAAATAGGATGATTTGATGTAATGTATAACATACTTGCAGCTGAAGGTTTTAAGCAAGCGAATAAGTAGAATAGAATTCGAATCTGAAACTCATCCCCCCGCCTAGCTAAGAGCTAGGCGGGGGAATGAGTTGAGTATAAAACTAATGTGATTTTTTTCAATTCGTGCCGAAATGCTAGCTTTATTTCTGTGGCAGCGACAAAACGTTTTTTATTTCCAGAATACTAAGTCCCCTTTTTTTGAAATCTTGTATTTCTTCGATTTTGGTTATTGCTTTTTCTCTGGAAAACCGACGTGTCAGGTTTTCTTCTTCCTGTTCAAAGGGAAGCATACCTTCTTCTGTATAGAATTTCAGAGTGCTATAACGGCATCCAGTTATCCGTACTAGTTCCCCAATGGACACATATTCGGATGCTAGTATTTTTTCCATGGTACGCTGACGGGACATATTAATTCCTCCCTATCATTAATATAGTAGGTATTTCCTTAACCGTACACCTTGAACAGGAAACCTATACTGCTTGGCAGTGGGTATGGCTTCATAAAGAAAATTATCTATTTTGATAAGAGGTGCTTCTCCTTCACGTATCACGGTAAATGTATGGCCATTTTGCTTCAGACGCGCCAATACATCAATTAAGCGTTGTTCCTTATTGGAGAAAAGCGCTTCCGTATCAATAAAAACGGATTGTGAACGTTGAAAAACCGGAAAAATAAAATTGACACCTGTGCCTGTAGGCGTAGACATAACCTGCTTCTTAAATGTTAAAAAATTCTTTACTAACATTTCTATGGATTTATGAATATTAATAGGAAATACCTGTTTTGCCAAGTAGTTACATTCAAATATTTCATTCATTCTGGTGACTACCCGTTTAAACTCCTCTTTGGAGAAAATGTCATAAAGACAACCACTTTCCCTCAACAGCCAAAACATAAGAATGGTTTCGTCAGTCATATTACCATCTTCTAAAATTTCAGCACGAAGATTTTCTGTTACTCTGGTAAATAATTCTGCATTGCTGCGGTATTCCTTCATTGAAATACCCGCTGTCATAAACTCCAAATCACATCCTAGCAAATTCGGAATTTCTTCCAATGCATCAGTCCCTTTAAGAGAATCTGCAAAAATGAGCTCAATCTTTTTCAATTGTTTATTCGATAATTTGGTAACGTGGGCGAGGTAATGTGGAAGGGTATCGCTTAAATTTTCTTTTCTACCTAAAATAGCCTTTAAAACAGTTTCTTGATACAAAGTAATTGAATAATGTTCTAAATCTTTTTTGGCGAAAGTGAGTACATCCTCTTTCATGGTAAATCCATGGTCTAAATACAATTCAAAGATCGCTGCAGCAGCCATACACCGCAAAGATACTTTCTTTGCGGTAGTTAAATGAAGACTATCTTGGGCATTGAGCGCTATAAGAGTAAAGTTTTGAGAAAAACTAAGTTCCATAACAATGATTCCTCCCGATCCAAAGAGTTAAATGATAAGTAATTTTTTATTACCATATATTACACATTACTTATTACTTATTACTTATTACTTACGATTTAAATATAACACACAGGAAAAATAAAGTCAATAATCCAAATATATCAATTAAGACAATAACTGTTCATCAAAAGCAACTTTAAATTCAAACTATTTTTATGTAGCAATGTGTAAATTTATGACTTATAATCTATATATAGGTTAGTAGTAAAACAATTACCAAGGCACATTTAACAGTGTTAGTGCAGTCGCTCTAAGGGGGTGATCGTCGACAACAGGAAAGGTTAGTGCAAATTCATGAGTAAGTACAGTAGAATATAAAATTATTAGAGCATATTAATATAATTACGTTCGAAAAAGATTATTTATATTAGAAGAGGTGTAGGTGTTATGATAAATTATACTGATAATAAAACTAGGAGGAGTCGCGGAAGATGAAAAATAAATATTCCATTAAAAATATTGGAAATATATTAAGTGTTATTTCTTTTACAATACCATTAATTAATTTTATCTTCATATTAAATTGGTTCTTTAAAATAACTCCATATCAAAAATTAGAAGGCATGCCTTTAATGTTAACACCTATAATCTGTCCAATCGGCCTTGTATTTGGTGTTTTATCAATGGTAATTATACGTAATAAACTTGCGAAATGGAGCATTATTTTCAATGCTATATTAATAGCACTACCTTTTTTATATTGGACTTTAGGAACTTTGCTTTTGGGGCCTTAAAATGTATGTCACAAAATTCATGTCAGAAGCAATAAAATAACATTGTTAAAAACAAATCAAATATCAGTTTTATATTGATATTAAATATGTATTAACTATATAATTATATGGTTAATAAAAGATAGTGAAAAAGGTTGAAGGAGGAATAGTAATGAGTATTAAAGAAGAAAAAAAAACATGTCCGCTTTGTGGACAAGATAATAATTGTCAACATGGGCAAGGTGGATGTTGGTGCGATACAGTTAAATTCCCAAAGTATATATTAGATTTGATTCCTAATGACAAAAGGGGTAAAGCTTGCATATGCAAGTCTTGTTTAGAAAAGTATCAGAAATAATTGGTTTAGGATAGTTGCTAAAGATAATATTGGCTAAACATAACATGATGGCTTTAATTGAAATTCAAAAATTGTAGAATAAGATTTTATAGTTTGATAAGTGGAGGAACTTATGATTAGTATTCAAGTACATCACAAAAGGAGCATTATATAGTGCCAAATTACCAGTTAAAAGGAGGGAAAATAATGCAATGTAAGATGAAAAATATATCTATAAACTATGAAATGATAGGTAATGGAAAACCAATTGTTATGCTACATGGTTATTATGTAGACCACAGATTAATGACTGGATGTATGGAACCTATTTTTAAATCTAAAGTGGGTTATAAAAGGATATATCTCGACTTGCCAGGTATGGGGAAATCAGAGGGTGCAGAGTGGATTACGAGCTCTGATGATATGCTTGATATTATAATTAGTTTTATTGAAAAAATCATCCCAAATGAAAATTTCCTACTTGTAGGTCAGTCATATGGCGGATATCTTTCAAGAGGCTTAATTCACAAAATGGCGAATAGAATAGACGGTGTTTTATTAATTTGTCCACTTATTATACCAGATTATGAAAAACGAAGTGTTGAAGAGCATGTTGTTTTAGTAAAAGACGATAAGTTATTATCTAAATTGACAACAGAGGATGCTGAAGATTTTAATTCTGGGTTCGTGGTTCAAAGTGAAAAAATCTATGAAAGAAATAAAAATGAAATAATGACTGGCGTTGAAATTGCAGATAATACATTTTTACAGAGGCTTCAACAAAATGGATATGCACTCTCATTCGATGTAGATAAGATAAATAAAAAAGTTGATAAACCTACTCTTATATTGTTAGGAAAACAAGACGATTGTGTTGGCTATAAGGATGCGTGGAATATATTGGAAAACTATCCGAGAGCAACTTTCGCTATACTTGATGGAGCAGGACATAGTTTGCAGATAGAACAGGAAAAAATATTTAATTCATTAATTAACGACTGGCTTGTAAGAGTTAATGAGTAATAATGGTCTTATAGTATAACTAATTTTAAGTGGAACTGTAGTTCTTCAAGAACAAATAGTATAAAGGATATATGTTATGAAAAATGATTTAAGCCTTTACCAGGATGTTGGTATTATAATTCTAGAAACACAGTATAAGGTTGTGGATACATTAGTAAAATGAGACTTCTGTATATTGAATTTTAGCCTTAATTTTGATGACTTTCCACCAAATCCTATTACAAAATCTTGACGTCTGCCTTGCCTTGTAAGCTCTTTTTATATAGCAATGTGTAAATTTATGGTTTATAATTTATATATAGGTTATTCTTCCATTGCGGATAATGCTCATAGCTATACTAAGCGAATCCTGCTAGGGCTCTGGAACGTCGGCAAAACGGAAAATTAGGTAAACCCTTTTCAAAGCAGGGCTTTGCCAGAAGAATTGAACATTAATTTTGGGGAGGTTTCTAAATGGGTAATAATTCGATATTAGATGGTAATATAAAAATTATTGTTCAAAGAGTAGTAGCAGAAGGTTGCGGGGCAATTTTACTTACAGGTCCATCAAGTTGTGGTAAAGGTGAAATAGCTAAGGAACTGAGCAGTTTTTTATCAATACCAAAGGAAAGACATCTCTCAATGGGGGATATTTTACGTAGGACAATAAGAAAAGCACGTGAAAATGAAAACTTTAGGGACAGACTTGCTACTGCTTACAACATTAGTGATAGAATATCAGTATTTGAAGAAGCCGAAAACAGAGTAGAAAATATCTCAAAAGCTATAAAATATAAAAGTGAATTAATAGCATTCTACGGGGGTAGAGAAACAATAAGTCAATTGGATTGGTTAGAGTTTTGTGTTATAGAAGGCTTATTAGTCCCTGATGAATGGACGGTAAATATTATAAATGCTACATTTGAAGACTCAGAAGAGTTTCAGAAAGAAATATTTATTCTAGATGGGTATCCACGAACAATCAAAGCAGCAGAAGAGCTATTAAACATTTTTGCTGAGTTTAATATTCCAATTATAAAGGTAATACATTTATCAATATCCAAAGATGAAATGATTAAAAGGGCTTTAGTAAGAAAAAGATTTGATGATAAAAAAGATAGTTTAGAGAAAAGATACCAGTTTTACGTAGAAAATGTACAACCAAGTATTGATTATTTGAAAGTTCGTTTAGGGTCATCCAAAGTTTCCTTAATTGATGCACATCAACCAGTTTATAATGATCTAGATATCATAGATATAGAAAAGTCAATAAAACAAGTTACTCTAAATGTTTTACAGTCATTAGGCTTACCTAGTTATTTATTAGATATGAAGAATTAAGAAGAGTGTATTATGCTGGGGATCAGAAGCAAAATAGTGAAATAAAAAACGAGGAGATTTGTATGGAAAGAATTGCAATAATATCCGATATTCATGGAAATATGCCAGCATTAGAAGCTGTATTAGCAGATATTAATGATAGAAATATTAAGAAAATATTTTGTCTTGGAGATTTAGCTGGAAAAGGACCTAGTTCAGCAGAAGCAGTAGATAAAATTAGAGAACATTGTGAAGTAGTAATTAAAGGCAATTGGGATTATTATATGACTGAAATAAATGATAATGAAGTTCTAATGTGGCATCAGACCAAATTAGGAGTTGAACGATTAAAATATATGAAACAGCTACCAATATATAAAGAGTTTTATATAAGTGGAAAACTATTAAGACTATGTCATGCTTCCCCAAACGATCTTTTTCATAGAGTTTACCTTTCAACGAAGCAAAGTGAACGGATGAAATTGTTTGCAGCAACACCAACTCTTAATACTGACGCAGACGTAGTTGGATATGGGGATATACATGGTGCTCATATTGATAATTTCGATGGAAAAACTATTTTTAATGTTGGAAGCGTTGGTAATCCACTTGAAATCCCCCAGGCTTCTTATGGAATAATTGAAGGAAAGCTGAATGATAAATATAAATCATCCTTTGCAATATCTCTTGTTAGAGTACCATATGACATAGATTTAGCTATTGAACAAGCCGAATTAACAGATATGCCAGATAAAAAAGAATATATTAATGAATTAAAGACAGCAATATATAGAGGTAAATGAACATTAGCATATTAGTACCGGAGTTACTATAGCGGGTTATTTTGGAGACGAGCTAAAACAATTCATTCAAGGTTGTTTTAGCATAAAAGATAGCTAGGAAAGGAAGACAATTATGAAAGTAATGGTTATTGGAGCAAGTGGGTATTTGGGAAATACAATATATAAAAAACTAAAGATGTGTAGTAATGATGATATTTATGGAACTTGTTGTAAATCAAATAATCAGAATTTTTTAAAAATTAACTTATTAAATAGCTTAGATATAAAGAAATTACTTGAGTGCAAACCTGACGTAATTATTATGAGTATTTATGACTTTGAAGAAGAAATGTCTTTAGCATTAATAGGGATAAATGAGATTGTTAATAGCATTTCTCAAGATATACGCTTAATTTATGTTTCCACTACAGTTGGAAAAGGAAAACAGCAAGTTGAGCAAGTAAGTCCTCATGTACGTATGCCTGATGAGCATTTATCAAAATATATTAATGGCAAGATTAAAGGAGAAAGTATAGTCGGTAAGCATTCTAATCATGTTATTGTGAGGCCTGGGAATATATACGGTTACGATTATGATAACCAAATGGATTTGAGAATGGAAAAATTACTGCAAATTTCAAAAACAGGTGAAACATATTCTAGAACAGCTAATGTGTATGCAAGCTTTGTTCACGTACAAGATTTGGCAGATGCTATTGTTGAGCTTACATATAGCGATTTTAAAGGAATAATTAATATATCAGGAGAAAAATCGGTAAGCCATTATACTTTTAATATGTCTTTAGCAAATCTATTGGATATTGACAACAGCTTTATAATAGCTGATTATAAGCCAGATGAAGTATACCATAGTTTAAGCAACGCCAAAAGAAAGTTAATACTCACCACATTAATACGAGACATATAATTATCTAAAACATTACAGGGCAAAAGGCAATAATTAGATTCTTTGAAACATATATTCAAAAGAATACTTCTTAGGTTTAGTTTTGTTATTCAACCTCAAGGATTAAAAACTATTGAAGCATCTACTAACATAGCCTTGTAGTTCGTTGTGACAGTCAAGGAGACAAGTTATGTATTGAAGTGTATATTATTACCTAAATTTAATGTATAGGTTAGGAAGAAGTAGAAGTTAATAAACAAATCAAAAATTCCTATTGAAGAAAAGGGGGATTTATGTGTCAGTAAATATTAACAAATTAGAAGAATTAATAACTAAGTGGAAAGATATTTTAAGATTAAGGGACTGGGATATAAAACTACAAATTGTAGATAAAGAATGGAGAAAATCTGGAGATATAAAAATTGATAGAGATGACAAAAAAGCAGTCATGCTAATTAATAATAATCCAAAATCTACAAATCTTGAAGAGTTAGTAGTTCACGAATTATTACATTTAAAATTGTGGGGTATGGATCAAATGATTGAAGGATTTATAAACGGAGTGTTTGGAGAAAATGAAAATGATATAAAAAAAGAATTTGCAATGAATCAATTCTTTATTTTGCTTGAATCAACAGTTGAAGATTTAACTAAAGGATTTTTAAAAGCAAATGTTTGTGGTGAAGAATTAAGCTTTGGAAGATTGCAGAAATTAATAGATAATGAAATAGGGTGTTAGTATAATTCAAAACGTTTGATACATTCTCAAAATGTGTCTTAAGAGAATTCCTTAATAGAAAATAATGTATATATAGTATATTTAGAAAATATGCAAAAATAATGGGGGAATAAATATGAAATTGGAATTATTAAGAGCTACTAGTGAAATGGAAGACCAATATTTTGATTTTATCAATGATTGGGAAAAAGATGGTGAAGAAATTGTCCCATATGCTGCAAGATTATTAGAAATGGATTATAAAACTTGGTTGCAGCATACCTATAAAATTGAAACTGTAAATACTGGTTTTGTTCCTGCACACACATACTTTTTAGTTCAAGAAAGTAAGAAAATTATTGGAGCAGTAAATATTAGACATTATCTAAATGACTATTTATTTAATTTTGGTGGGCATATTGGGTATGGCGTTCGTCCCTCAGAACGAAAAAAAGGATATGCATCATTGATGTTATCTATGGCTTTACCTATAGCAAAGGAACTTGGAATTGATAAGGTTCTGATTACTTGTGATAAAAATAATGAAGGTTCAGCTAAAACGATTATAAAAAATGGCGGAGTTCTAGAAAATGAAGTGCTTGAAGAGGGAGAAATAACACAAAGATACTGGATAGAGGTTTAAATGTATGAAGGGTGAAATTATGATAAGAGATAGTACTGAAAGAGACTTAAAAGCAGCAAGATTTTTTGGTATACCTTTTATTTGTGCAAGGTATGGTTTTGAAGAGGTTAAAGAATAAGATTATGTTATTTATAGTTTTGACGAACTTTTAAAGTTGGTGTAAAAATTTAAGTTGGACTTTAGAGCATAAAACATCTGGACAAGCAGGTTTAGTGATAAATAGTTGTGGAGATCCCCCAAAAATACCGTCGGCATTTACTAGATGGTATTTTTTTAGTGGCTATGTGTAAAAATATAACTTATAATCTAATTATAGGGTAGGATTGTAACCTTTAAGACACTAGAAGGAGAATAAATATGACTATTGAAAGTCAAAGAGAATACTTCAACAATACATATGAAAAATGGAAAGAAATACCTGACGAAAAAGGTAGAATTATAAATAAAGCTATAAATATTTTAGGGATATCTGAAGGACATTCTGTACTCGATGTAGCATCAGGAACAGGAGTTTTATATACAGTTTTAAAGAATATAAGATTAAGTAATTATGTGGCCTTAGATATATCAGAAAATATGTTGAAAGAATTACAGCATCTATATCCTGATGCAAAAGCTATATGTGATGATTTTGATAAAGATATGCACTTAGAAGAAACCTTTGATTATATTTTAATATTTAATAGCATACCACACTTCGAAAGCTTAAATACAGTATTTTCAAATGCTAGAAAGCATTTAAAAATTGGAGGCATTTTTGCAATAGTACATTCAAAAACTCGAAACGAATTAAAAGAACATCATAAAAGAATAGGATTTAATCTGGGAAGAGAAGCAATTCCTAGTGATGATACTTTATATGAGCTTGTAAAGAAATATGATTTTAGAGAAGTCATAATAAGAGATGATGATTTTTTCTATTTTAGTTGTAATAGGTAATCACGGCGCAATTACAATAAACTATTTAACTGAGAGGTGTAAATGTATGATAGAAAAATTAGTTGATATAGGTACAAAAAAATTGGAAGTTACAATTCATGGTACCGGAATGCCAATAGTTGTTATTGAAACTGGAAAGAGTTCTGGGCATAGTTTTAGTTGATTCAAACTCTGTTGATGAGTATAAAATGGATGAGCTTAAAAATGGACTTCCAATCTTTAGCAAAACATTTTCTAAAAATACAATTGTAGAAAATTGGAAAGTATTATCAGTTAAGAATGAAGTACAACTAGAGGCTCTCATTTCGCCTAAACTTTTACCAGAACAAATGGCTTATACAGAAGAGATAAAGAAAAACATCTTAAAGTTTCAAATTAATCCAAATATGTACTCGGCTATGGCATCAGAACTTCAATTAATGTCACAGAGCGGACAAGAAATAAAAATATGTTTAAAGACATTAGATGTTCCATTAAAAGTATTAGGGAGAGATATGGAGTTAGCAGTTAAGTGGAATGTTGATATGGGAATTCCAAAAGATGAGGCTATTAAGGTTGAAACCCTATGGAATAGTTTAGTAAGGGAAGAAGCAAAAAACTCTTCAAAGGGAAAGTTTATAGAGGTCAAAGATTCTAAGCATTCAATTTATCGTACTAATCCTGAAATTGTTATTAAAGCAATAAATGAAGTTATAGAAGAAAGCAACTGAAAATTCTATAAGAGCTTTGGTTTTGATTTTAATGGACAGGTATTTAGTAGTGAACATATAATGAGATTAGACTATTAATTTGTATTGAAGGAGACAAATATGAAAGAGGTTTATATAAATAAAGAAGGGCTTAAGGCAAGAATACATGAGTGGGGAAATGCAGAAAATCCAACAATTATATGTTTCCATGGGTTAGGTAGTACAAGTCTCAGTTTTATAGAGTTAGGACATTTATTGCAGAATGAATATCAGATTATATCCATAGATTTACCAGGCCATGGGAAAACGCCTCAATTTTTAAGAGAAGAAGATTATGAGATGCCTAATATGATTAAATGGATTGATAAGATTGTTTCTAACATAACAAAAGATAAATTTTATATATTGGCTCATTCTTGGGGTGCAGACATTGCACTTCATTATATATATACATACCCATCAAGAGTGATTAAGGTTATGCTGATAGATGGTGGATATTATATAAAGACAGATATGTACGCTTACAATGCATTAAGGCCAGGAATGAAAGCTTCTTTACAAAATGAGATAGATTATTATATTAAGGACTTTGATGAATATTGTTTTGATACTTTGCAAGAGCATATTGATGTAGAAAAGAATAACTATATTAGATGGTCTTGTTTATTAGAAGAGGCCTCAAGAGATTTAATAAGAGTAGAAGATGGTAAATATAAATACCATGCAAATAGTGGCACTGCAATAGGTGCTATAAGGTCAATGTATCATTATCCGCCTGATTCTATTTATAACAAGTTACCAAGTTCAATCAATTTGTTGCAAAGTACGTTACCAGAATCTATGAATGAAATCAGAGAAATTTTGGTTGAAAAATTTAAAAGTAAAACAGGTTCAAAGATAAAGAGAATTGAGGGAGCGGGTCATATGCTTCATTGGGAAAAACCTGATGAAGTTGTTAAAGAAATTTTATATTGGTTTAAGTAAAGGGTTTTAAACATAATATGTTATATGCAAAATTAAGTTTTTTTATAAAAAGAATGGAGTGATACTTTGGAACAATTAATAGATTTAACACATATAATTGCGGATGACATGCCTATTTATCCAGGAGATATTACAACAAACTTATTTCAAAATAAGTATCTAAGTGTAAACGGCCACAATAATTTTAGGTTGGAAATCAGCATGCATACTGGTACCCATATAGATTCACCTATGCATTTAACTGAAAGCAATAAGTACATATCTGAGTTTTCTTTGGAATCATTTATTGCTACTGGTTGCATCATAGATGTAAGAAATCAGCCTATAATAAAAATGAAACCAGCATATGAAGAATTAATAAAAGAAAACAGTATAGTGCTACTTTATACAGGATTAGATAAGTTTTATGGTATGCCTGAGTATTATGAAGAGCATCCTCTCTTAGACATGGATTTATGTAAGTTCTTATTAAAGAAAAATATTAAAATGATAGGTATAGATATGCCATCACCAGATAGATATCCTTTTGAAATTCATAAATTTCTTTTAGGAAATAAAATATGTATAATTGAGAATCTAACTAATCTTGATAAATTATTGGGTAATAAAAATTTTGAAGTTATAGCTTTTCCTTTAAAAATAAAAGCAGATGCTTCAATGGCAAGAGTTGTTGCAAGAAGTCTCTTGTAATCACCGTCTCTGATGAGTTTGTAGAACGGCATGCTATTGGCAGGTGTAAGATAAGTGTAATTAATATGTAGATTCATCAACAGCTGCAGTTGGCGGATGGTTGCTACATAAAGAAAATGTTATAACTGAAAATTTACTACCATTTTGTATTATAACACTCTCCTACTACTTGCATATACGCGATATTTAAACAATTATATTTTATTATTCACGAGGAGGAAAATAAAGATGAGAGATTGTTCAGTAATTTACCCAGGGGATTTTAAATTATATCCATGTTGGTACAAGAAAATATTGGTTATGACTGGTTCAGGAAATGAATAAAATAGAAGATACATTATTTAAGGAAGGATTAAGAGAAGGTAACCTGCTTAAATTAAGAAAGGTATCTAAAGTGGACGTACATAATCATTGTGGATTAGGTATGAGGTTTTCAACTTTTAATAAATGGGCCGGTGGTTATGTTAGTGAACCGCCTAAAAAGATAGATGGAATTATAGGGATAGATAACTATATTTTTAATGAAACCATTAAATTTATTAGTAAGGAAGAGGATATAGCATTTTTAATAGAAGAAACTGTAAAGGAAGCTATAGAAGACGGAGTAAAAGTTTTAGAGTCCAGTATAGATTGTCATAATCTAATGTATTTTACTAATAATGATAAGTTTTTTAACACAATACTTAATATTAGAGATAAATATAATAAATCAATAGACTTTAGACTTGAGGTTGGGATGTCTAAGAGTATATCTAAAAAGGATTTAAATGAAATGTTAATACCTTGTATAGATAGCGGAGTGTTTAAAGCCATAGATTTATATGGAGATGAAAGTAGAGATGACTTCGAAAGATTCCAAGAATATTACAAATATGCCAAAATTAAAGGCCTTAAGCTTAAAGCCCATGCTGGAGAATTTCAAGGAGCTGGAAATGTAAAAAAAGCTATAGAGATATTAGGTATAGATGAAATTCAGCATGGTATAGGAGTGTCTTCAAATGAATATGTAATGGACCTTATAAAAGAAAGGAATATTAGATTGAATATTTGTCCAAGCAGTAATTATATATTAGGAGCTGTTAAAAATATGAATAGCTATCCTGCTAGAAAATTATTTGATAAAGGGCTACGCATTACAATAAACACAGATGATTTATTGCTATTTAATAGTGGGGTATCTGAAGAATATTTGTATTTATATAAATTAGGTTTGTTCAATGAAGATGAACTAAATGAAATAAGAAAATTCTCATTAGCGTAAAGTTATTAATTAGAAGGGACAGGTCCGAACTTTTTACAAAGTATTTAATCAGAGGGGGATATCTATGAAAGTTATAACATTGTTTGAAAACAGAACTATCTCAAAAGAATATAAAAGTAAGCATGGTTTATCGTTGTATATAGAAACAGCTAATCATAAGATATTATTCGATACTGGTACGGATCAAACATTTTCCTATAATGCTAGTAAGTTAGGTGTGAACTTAGAAGATATAGACATAGCAGTTATATCACATGGGCATTATGATCATGGTGGCGGACTAGAAACATTTTTAAACCTCAATAGTAAAGCAAAGATTTACATTGGGAAGGGCGCATTTGATAATCACCTTATAAAAGTATTTGGGTTTATTAAGTATGATATAGGTTTGAAGAAAGAATTAATCAATAATAATAGGTTTGTGTTTGTAGATGGAATGATGAAAATAGATGATGAGCTTACTTTATTTGGTGATATTAAAGGGAATAAGCTGCTTCCTAAAGGTAATGATAAGTTATTAAAAGAGTTTAGTAACAACTCCATAAAAAAAGATGATTTTGACCATGAAATTAGTCTATTGATTAATGAAAATAACAAAAACAGTCTATTCTGTGGTTGTGCTCACAAAGGTATTATTAATATAATTGAAAGAGCAAAAGATATTATAGGTAGTGATTTAGCCGCAGTAATTGGTGGATTTCATTTAATGAGAATGAATGTTAATAATTCAGATTCCAAAGTTTTTTTAAACGAGCTTTCAGCCAATCTAATTAGCAGTAATGTAAACAAATATTATACTTGCCATTGCACCGGTGAACAAGCTTATAGTTATCTATGTAATACCATGAACAATTTAAATGAGTTAAAAACAGGAGTGGTTATTGAAATATAGGTAGCAAAAGTACGCCCTTAAGAACAATGTAAGTATTTATACTGTAAGCGATGGTGAGGGGATAATCGTTTAAGGAAATTATGCAAAACTATATGGGATATTGGAGTTATAGAAAATGGAGTTTATATTAGAAAGTGTAAACAGTATTCTTGGCAAAGGCAGGTAACAAATTTTGATCAAAATTCAAGGAGAGATTATATATGAAAATAAATAGTAGGATTTCTATTGTGCTATCCTGTGTTCTAATTGCGATATTCTGTTCAAGTTGCAATAAAAACACAAATCCACAAAATCAAGTGACACAGCCCAAGACTCAACCTGCCAATAATGAGAATGTAGATGTAAAGAAAAATATATCTACGGAGCCAACATCTCAAAAACCTACTAAATCATCCATAGAACCATTTATTGTTTTAAAGGATAAAATCCATCCATCATTTCCTGAGTACACATTTAAAGTATATGGGCAGAAAAAGGATAATTTATACAGCGCAAACAAGATTGAAGTATACAATGAGGTAAAAAACAAAGAAAAATTGCAAGAATTAGTATTCAGCGATACAAGTACTCCAGATGGTAATCAATTAGGTATAGTAATTGAAGATATGAACTTTGATGGGTATAAGGATATTAGAATACAACAATTTCTCCCAGCTACGGGGAATGTACCATACTATTATTGGCTTTGGGATAAAGCAACATCAAAATTCATAAAAAATAATGACCTGGAAAAAATCACTTCTCCTATATTTGATTCTGAGAGCAAATTAATCAAATCAAATGTTAAAGGAAATGCAGGCACATACTATGATTATGAGTATAAATATATTGATAGCAAGCCTACTCTTATTAGAGAGGTTGAAAGAATCGCAGATTTAGAAAAAAACCTTTGGCATATAACTATAAAAGAATTAGTTGAAAAAGAAATGAAAGTAACAAAGAAATATGACGAAAAAATCAAATAAAGATGGTATTAGCAAGAGGTATTGTTATATTAATAACTAAAAAGAAGGAGCATTTAAATGGCGCAGATATTCAATGAAAAAAACATACCCTTTGAACTCAGGCAATCACCAATTCCAGAATTCTCATGGCATACGAGTCAGAAGTTGTCAGAAATAGTTAAGTCAAAACATCTACAGTTTGATGTAAGATCCCTTGATGCGGGCAAATACTCTTACCCATATCATTTTCACAGAAATTCTGAAGAGATATTTGTAATTTTATCTGGAAAAGCTACACTTCGAACACCAAATGAATTTGTGGAATTAAATAAAGGTGATATTGTATTTTTTGAAATTGGACCAGAAGGTGCCCATCAACTTTATAATCATACAGAGGAACCATGTATGTTCATAGATATAGGTACTAATGTTGGCTTAGATGTCTGTGAATATCCTGATTCAGGAAAAATAAATATTTTACCATATCACGAAGTGTACCAAAATAATCAAAAGGTGGATTATTATAAAGGTGAAGATAAAGTAAGTGAAAAATGGCCAGATATAATAAGTGTAAGTAATTTAAATACAGAGAGATTAATATTAATACCAATGTCTTTAGATATAACCAAATCCCTTATGGAAGAGAATACTACGGTCGTTGAAAAACTCGGACTAAATACGGAGAGTGATTGGCCAACAGAAGATACTAAGGATATTTTACACATTATTAAGAGTTCTTTAGAAAAATCAATCATTCCAACTGGATTTGAATGTTGGATGATTGTAAAAAAAGATACTATGAAAATAATAGGAGACATTGGATTTAAAGGACAACCTAATGAAAAAAAGGAGATTGAAGTAGGCTATGGTTTAGTAGAGAAAGAAAGCGGTAAGGGATTTGCAACAGAGGCATTATGTAAAATTTTAGATTGGGCTTTTTCTCAAAGGAATGTAGATGTAATTAAAGCAGATTGTTTAATAAATAATTTGGCATCTATACATGTATTAGAAAAGGTGGGAATGAAAGAAACAAATAGAGACCAGGAATTGATTTATTGGGAGCTTCAGAAAAATTCAATATAAAATTTTTTTAAGAAAGTTGAGGAGGGTAAAATGAGAAAAATAAATTTAGGTGTACCTACCATAGAAGAAGCAAAGTTGATTTTAGATGAAGGAAGCAAATTGAATCCAGGCCCTTGGGTAGAACATTCCCTGTTTGTAGGCAAAGCAGCAGAATTAATCGCTAAAGAAGATAAGGAGTTAGATAGGAATATTGCATTATCATTAGGGATGTTACATGATATTGGGAGACGATATGGCGTAACGAGTATGAGGCATAGTATAGATGGGTATAACTTTTCAATGGAGAAAGGGTATGATTTATTAGCGAGAATTTGTATTTCTCATTCTTTCTCTTATAAAAACATTGATGCTGTATTTGGAAAATGGGATTGTTCAGATAAGGAATACAAATTTGTTAAAGAATATTTGGATAAGATTGATTTTACAGCGTATGATAAATTAATTCAGTTATGTGACGCATTAGCTTTACCTACAGGATATTGTTTAATGGAAAAAAGAATGCTAGATGTTGCTATGAGACACGGAGTAAATGAGTACACTATTGAAAAATGGAAGGCGATCTTTGAAATAAAGAATTTTTTTGAAGAAAGGATTGGCAAATCTATTTATAGTGTTTTACCCAATGTCGTAGAAAATACGTTTAAATTTTAATATGAAAGTTTGAAAGTTTTTATTTATTCTGAAGGCAGTATATATTTAATTTGGAGGGATTTATGAATATTTGCATAGTTGAAAAAAGTATAAAAGAAATTGAACTTATAAAGCCATTGTGGGAGCAACTTAATTGTGTCCACTTTAAAAAATCAATTTATTTTAAAAGTAAATTCGAAAAATTCACCTTTGATAAAAGAGTAAAGTCTATTTATGAAAAAGCACAAACTGGTACTATAAAGATAGATATGCTTTGGAATAGTGAAACTGAGAATTATGTAGGATATTGTTTAAGTTCAATTGAAGATAATTTAGGAGAAATAGAATCTATCTTTATCGAAGATCAATATCGTAAATTTCGCTTAGGTGGAAAACTTATGGAGAGTTCTTTGAGTTGGTTTGAGTTAAATGGAATAACAAATATTCAAATTGGTGTAGCATATTCAAACGATGAAGCATTGCCTTTTTATGAACGCTATGGTTTTTATATTGGAAACTATATCTTAAAAAGAAAGTAATGTTTTTATAGTAGTTCTTAATTTAAGTAGACGTTAAATATGTAGAATGCATAGCAAAAAGGAGTAAGTATATGTATAAAATTCATTATGCAAATGTAGATGATGCTAGAATATTAGGAGAAATTCATTCAAAATCGTGGAAAGTAGCCTATAAAGGTATTGTTCCTGAAGATATATTAAATAATATGTCTTCAGAAAAAAGACAAAGATATTTTGAAAAGGCATTATCAGAAGGTTGGGAGGAAGATGCTATAATCTTTAAAGAGAATATAGGGGTAGGGCTAATATGTATTGGTAAATGTAGAGATGAGGATAAGGATAATTCTTATGGTGAAATATGGGGTATATATTTATTACCAGAGTATTTTAATAAAGGTATAGGTTCTAAATTAATATACTGGGGATTAAATGAATTAAGAAATAGAAATTATAAAAAAATTACTCTTTGGGTTCTTGAAGAAAACACACCTGCGCGAAAATTTTATGAAAAAATAGGATTTAATCATGACGGTACTGTTAAAGAAATTACTATTGGAAAAAAATTAAAAGAATATCGCTATGTAAAAATTATTGAGTAAAAGTTAAGGAGAAATTATGAATAATAGATTTTTAGAATTTAATGATGGTTATGCATTAATCTCATTAACAGAAGATCATCTAAGAGATCTTTTCAGTTGGAACATCGAAGAAAGTCACTTTGAACAATATACTTGTCGTCCTCTAAAATTGCCACAATCATTTGATGAATACGCATATAAAACATTAAAGTCACTCTCTGAAGAAAAACTAAAGACCTACATATTAATCAAAAAAGAAGATGTTAATAAACCGTTAGGGAAAATTACACTATTTGATTTTAACTCAAGAAACCACAGCGCTGAATTTGGATACTATTTGCCAGGTTGCAATAGGAAAAAAGGCTTGGGAATTATTCTGTTAGCACAATTTATAGAGAAATCTTTTACAGATAATGAATTAAATCTAAATAAAATATATGCAACAACATCATCAAATAATATACCATCTATGAAACTTCTAGAGAAATTTGGTTTTAAATTGGATGGAAGGCTAAGAGAGCATTATTGGGTTAATGAAGATAAATATGATCAACTTATCTATTCAATGCTTAAACATGACTGGAATGAATAAACGCTTATAAAAACGGAGGGAAAATGTTACTAAAAAAGTAGAAGAGACATATGATAATACCATGGGTATAAATTCTGAATATCACAGACTAGCCTAACAAACAATAATATTAGGGGGTAACAGTATGAATGAAAGTGGATTTAATAAATTGTATTGGGGATTTCTATTTATAATGCTGAGTTTTAGGATTCAAGGATTTGATATTTTACCTAATATAGTGGGTTATTTATTCTTTGCATCCGGATTTAGCCAACTTATTTCAAGTAGTAATTATTTTAACATAGCTGCAAAATACAATATTCCCATGATAGTATTGTCCATATTTACGATATATGAAGCTCCGGCACAAAGTGGTGGTATTAATTTAGGGTTACTCGGGATATTCAGTATACCAATAGCTATTGCTTCCTTTGTGCTGAGTTTATTAGTTGTGTATAATTTATTTATGGGAATTAAAGATATGGCTAAAAATCAAGAACAATCTGATTTAGTATTAGAGTCCGAAGAGAAATGGAATCAATATAAGCTCATTCAGATTGCGGCAGTTTGTTCATTTATATTTATCTTCATACCTTTATTAGGTGTACTTTACATTATTACTATTTTAGTAATATCGGTTATAATCACAATAGGAATATTAGGCTTCATAAAAAGGTGTACTGAAAGGTTAAGCCATTAAAATTATTTACTACAATTCTGTCCACCTTAGCTGGTGGATTTTTTTATATAGAATTGTGTAAATTTATGGGTTATAATGTATATATAGGTTGACGCTTATGCAATGACAACGTCACCCTCCAAAACCAAGGATAAATGCTATCTTGAATTTTAGAACGTGAGCAACAGTACACAATTTATTGGGGGCTTATATGAAAACAATTGATGATATTACGAATTTTATTTTCCTTGAGAATAATCCTGAAAAAGCAGATATTATCTTTATACCTGGAGGCTCTTATGCTGAATTAGCAGAAAGAGCAGCAAAACTCTGGAGTAATGAATATGCACCACTTATTCTTCCATCGGGCAAATACAGCATTAAACGTGGATACTTTCCCAAACCGTTATCAAAATCAGAAATATATTGTGGCACATATAATTCGGAATGGGATTTCTTAAAGGATGTTTTAATTAAAAATGGTGTTGATGAAAATAGAGTTTTAAGGGAGGATAATGCGCAATTCACATATGAGAATGCGTTTAAATCTCGTGAAATAACAGACAACCTAAATTTACATATAAATAAAGCAATAATATGTTGCAAATCCTTTCACGCAAGACGTTGTTACATGTATTACCAATGGGCATATCCAGATACAGAAATAATTATTTGTCCATCGGTCGTGCAAGGAATAAACAGGGACAATTGGTTTAATACAGAGAATGGCGTAGAGATAGTAATGGGTGAACTAAGTAGATGTGGTTCACAGCTTAAAGAGTATATTATGGAATTCACTAAAAACTAGTTGTAATTTCCAAGAAGTTTAAAAACTAATGAGAATGGAGGAATATCTTATGTGTAAATTCATAATTGGAGTTGATTTAGGAGGAACTAATATCAAAGCTGCAATATTTAATCTGGATTTACAATTATTGATTGAAGTTCGTAGGTCAACGGAAGCCAAGCAAGGTCCTAGTTATGTTCTAAACAAAATTATAAATATAATAGAGGAGATGCTTGAAAGTCTTAATATTACGGACAAATCAATTTATTGTATGGGAATGGGTATTCCAGGGCTATTGGATCCAAAGCAGGGCATATCATATTTCTCCCCAAACTTTCCAGATTGGGAAAATATACATGTTGTTGACGAAATAAAAAGGCGCTTTGATTTCCCAATATTTATTGATAATGATGTTCGTGTGAATTTATATGGAGAGTGGCGATTTGGTGTAGGTTTGAACTTTAAAAACCTTGTACTTATCACATTGGGTACTGGCTTAGGGTCAGGAATAGTTATTGATGGAAAAGTTATATATGGGGCAACCTCTAGTGCAGGTGAAATCGGACATATGAATATGTATCGGGAAGGGCGTCCTTGTAAATGTGGAAGTTCTGGGTGTTTAGGAAGATATGTTTCAGCAAGTGGAATGATTAATACTTTTATCGAAAAATTAAGTGGTGGAAGAAAGAGTATAGTAGAAGAATGGATTAATCATGATATCAATAATATTAAAGCGAGTATGATATCTCAGGCATATGATTTGAATGACGATTTAGCAATTGAGGTAATGCATCAAACAGGAGAGATACTTGGCTTTGGTTTGGCAAATGTTATTAACTTATTTAATCCAGAGACCATTATTGTAGGTGGTGGAATGTCTTATGCAGGGGACCGATTGTTAACTACTGTACGTGAGACAATTAAAAGCCACTCATTAAAAATATCTGGTCAAGTTTGCACAGTTGTACAAGCTCAATTGGGTGATTGTGCTGGAATGATTGGTGCAGCTTGGTATGCTAAAGATAGGATTGATAGTTGAGGACATGTGAAGATTATTTATATTAAGAGAGGTAGTGTTAATATGACTAAGGAAAATATACTTAATATCTTGAATGGACAGGTAATGTTTGATTCCTTTAAACAGAATCATTTTAATGGAAATGGCGTATATGTGCCTTTTAATGAAGCAATGTGCGTAGGTAAACTTACAGAAGATATCTTCTCCTGTCAATTTATCACATTCCGCTGTGAAGCTCACCAAGTAACAATAGAGCAATATAATCAATTAACTCTTCAACCCTTACAAATACTTTTTAATAATCAATTTTCTCGTATTTTATTATGGTTTGATGATGATATGTTTTGTCAAATTAATCTTCTCACAATCCTTGCATATTTAGATCAACATAATTATAAAGGCAAAATAACTTTCAATTTAGTAAATCGAGACTTTAAAATAATTGATTGCTTTGAATTGGGTGTACAAGGATTCGATGAAATATATAAACAAGTCATAATTAATAGATGTATGCCTGAAAACATCAATTTATCTATAATGGAAAATGGAATTCGGCTTTATCTTGAATATTTAAAAGAGGAAAATGAAATCACAGCATATATTAAGCAACATGAAAATCTACAAAAGGATACCTTAGTAATTGAGTTGTTAAAAACATTTCTCCAATATGGTCTAGGTGATACTCAATATATGCAATTAATTGAAATTCATAGGAAGGCATAGAAATTGAAAGTCAAAAAAAGAAAAAATAACTGGAGGAAATAGAAATGGAGAAACAAAAAATATTTGTGATAGGTGATAGTGTGTCAATACACTATGGTCCATATCTTAAGAAACTGATAAATCATAAATTTGAGTATGATAGAAAAAGGGGTATAGAACAAGCGTTAACAGATTTGGACAAACCGATTGGAGCTAATGCAGGGGATAGTGGAATGGTGATGGAGTACTTAGAAGAGGAATATAAGAAGAATATAACATATGAAGTATTGCTTATCAATTGTGGATTACACGATGCTCGAGTAGATAGAACTTTAAATAAAATTCAAGTTGAGTTGGAAGAGTACAAAATTAATTTAACTAAGATAATTGGAATATCAAAAACTATGGCAAATAGGATCATATGGGTTGGATTAACACCGGTTATAGATGAGATTCATAATTCAAGAAAAGAAGGGGTTTTAAGATATAGTAAAGATGTCCATGCTTACGATATTGCTGCAAAAGAAATAATGGATCGGTTTAACATACCCTGTATAGATATGTATAACTTCACTAGGAAATTGGGAACTGATATTTATTCTGATCATGTTCACTTCAAAGAAGATATTAGAGAACTACAAGCAACACTTATAGCCGATTATTTAAATTGTATGTAAATAATAAAAAATTAGGAGGATTAATATGAAGACATCAAAATCAAAGGTCCTTATCTAATATTAAGTGGGAGATGGCAAAGGGTTTTGTAGTGAAAGGATCAGAAACTGAAAAATTTCTTCAAGAAAAGCTTGAATATCTGGGATTAACACCAAAAGAATATAATGAATTTATAGTATATTGGCTTCCAGTTATGAAAGAGAATAAATATAATCTGCTGTTATAACAATTAAGAAACTTAATATTAGGTGGTGAAAATTTTGGAAAAACAATTAGACGAAATGAATGGAGAAGAATTAGGAAGGTTGTTTCCCATTATTATAAGTGAACATGATCCAAAGTGGCATGATTTATATTTGTGTGAAAAAACGAACATTGAGCAAAGTATAGGTTTAAATAATATTATAAGAATAAACCATTTTGGGAGCACTTCTATATATAATTTGTATGCGAAACCTACCATAGATATTTTATTAGAAATACAAAATGATATGTATACAGAACAAATCATCTATTTACTAAAAGGCATTGGTTACAATTATAGTCCCCAGCCCAATAATCCTGCCCCACATATGATGTTTATGAAAGGGTATACTCAAAGCGGATTCAGTGGCCAAGCATACCATGTCCATGTGCGTTATAGTGGTGATTGGGATGAACTATATTTTCGAGATTATTTGATATTATATCCTGAAATTGCAGAAAAATATGGAGTGTTAAAATTACAATTGAAAGAAAAGTATGAATTTGATAGAGAGGGATATACAAATGCAAAATCTAGCTTTATCAAAAATATTACAGAACAAGCAAGAAAAGAATTCGGAAAACGGTATTAACATCAGAGAACGAAGCGAGGTAATAATCATGATAATTTGGATAAATGGAGCATTTGGTTCTGGAAAAACCCAAAGTGCGTACGAATTGCATAGACGAATTCCAAATTCATTTATATATGATCCAGAAAATATAGGACTTTTTATAAGAAAAAACATACCAAAACAATTAAATAGTGGAGATTTTCAAAATTATACAATGTGGCGTGAGTTTAATTATTCTATGCTAAAATATATTGCAAATAAGTATAAGGGTACAATAATAGTCCCAATGACCATAAGCAATCCGCAGTACTTTAACGAAATTGTTCTTCAATTAAGGAATGATGGATTTTTGATAAATCATTTTGTATTATGTGCTTCAAAGGAAACCTTACTTAAACGTCTAAGATGCCGTGGTGATGGAAAAAACTCATGGGCTGCACAGCAGATAGATAGTTGTATAAATGGATTCAATAATGAAAAATTTAAACAACATATAGATACAGAAAATTTATCTATACGAGGTGTAGTTGAAAAAATAGCATTGTTATCAAATATAAATTTATTGCCTGATAATAGAAGTAAAATTAGAAGGGTATATGATCGCATTAAAACACAATTAAAAAATGTTAGATTATAGCATATATCCAAAAATATTCTAAATATGTATTGACTCTAACCTAAGGTAGGGGCTTAGAATAACTACAAGGGGGGTGATATCTTGAAAATCAGTGAGTTCGCAGAAAGAGCGGAAGTAACTGTAAAAACACTACTTCATTATGATAAAATTGGATTATTAAAACCAGCACAAAGAACTGACTCTGGATATAGAGTTTATTGTGAAGAGGATTTTTTAATGCTTCAACAGATTAATACTTTGAAATTTATTGGTTTGTCTTTAGCTGATATAAGTCATATTTTATCTGAACAAGTAGGGAATTTAGAAGGTATAATTCAAGTTCAAAAAATAGCTTTAGAGGAAAAGAAAAAAAATATAGAATCAGTTATAACCGTCTTTAACAAAGCTGAAAATCAAATAAAAAAAAATGGATTTTTAGAGGTTGAGAATCTTATTGATATTATCAAGATAACCAATATGGAATATAAAGTAAAAAAACAGTATAAAACAGCAGAAAACTTCAACTTAAGAGGAAATCTCCACAGTCATAATATTAATAAAATAGATTGGAATCATTGGTGCTTTAATAAAATGAAGTTTCCCAATAAAGCAAGAATACTGGAATTAGGTTGTGGTACTGGGGATTTGTGGAATGAAAACAGAGGAGATATAAATGAAGGCTTGAGTATTACTGTATCTGATTTTTCTAAAGGTATGCTCTATAGTACAAAAGAAAGATTGGAACAAATTGGTCATAGCTTTACATATGTGGAGATTGATGCACAAGATATACCTTATAAAGATGAGTGTTTTGATGTAGTAATCGCTAGGCATATGCTTTATTTTGTTCCAGATATAGAAAAAGCCTTAGGGGAGATTCACAGAATTCTTGTTAAGGGTGGTATGTTTTATGCGACCACCAATTCAGCTGAATCTATGGCGGAACTAAATGACCTTGTAGAAAAGTTTGACTCTAAAATAAGATTAAATAATAATGGAATGTGCGAAAGGTTTGACTTAGAAAATGGACAGCCATTATTAAAAAAATATTTTAATGAAGTTAAAATGGATACGTTAGAAGGAAAAATTGTAGTGAATGATGCTGAACCTATAATTTCTTATAAAGCTTCTACAATAAAGGGAAGTTCAATACTTGTGGGAGAAAAAAAGCAAGCATTTAGAAAGTATTTAGAATCATATATAGCAGAAAACGGCAATATATCAATAACTACAAAAGCCTGTATATTCAAAGCTAAAAAATGAGTATTGTATTCCAATGATAGTTTATTAAAGTTATGTATAAGGGCCTCGGCCTTCGGAGGGGCAGACGTATAATACCTACCAGCCATTTCATAAGGGGGATAACATGAAAAGATTTATGATTGGTCAATTTGAAAGATTCGATATTAAAAAGCAGAATAGAGATTTTAGAGAAGATTTTTTTGGAGTTGAAGTTACTCAAATGGAGTCACTTGGTGAGTTGCAAATATTGAAAGATAATATTGATAGTAGAAATTTAAAAATAGGCATTCATTTTCCACTATTAAAAAATCAATGGAGAGCTAGAGATCCTCAATATCTTTCTAAAGATAATAAGACTTATGAAGAATCAATAAAGTATATGGAAAGTGAATTTGCAAGAGCAGAAGAATTTAATCCGGATTATATTTTGCTTCATTACCCAAAGCCTGTTATTTTGGATGACAATGTTGATTGGTCATCCTGGAGATTTTATGATGACACTGAACATTATTATGAATCAGAGATATCATACAAGTATTTTGAAGAGAGAAGTAGAAATTTTTTCAGAATATTATCTGAGCAAGGTAAAAAATATAATTTTACCCCAGTTTTAGAATTGGATGGATTGAATAGATATGTATATGAAACAAATTTACTTGAAGGTTTATTAGATGAATACTCAAATGTAAAATTATGTCTTGATTTTGGTAGAATACACTTACAAGATTGCATTGATGATAATTTTATATGGAGAGAGATAATTAGAAAGTTTGGAAGATATACTCATTTAGTACACTTGTGGAATGCTAAGGTTGATTCAAATGGCCATTACCCGGCGCTTAAATCTCTGAAGGTAGAAGATGGATGGGGAGATATGGAACCTTACTTTAAGGTTATGAATGAGGAGAATGATAATTACAAGGTATTATTTGAACATAAGTCTGACTTAATAAGTGATATAGAGCTTGAAGAATGTTATCAGTGGATTTGTGAGCTTGTTAATATATAGTCTGCAGTTCTTGTGATATACGAGTATAAAACTAAGCACTAATAAAGAATACAGGAATGTAATTTGTATAATTGCATTAGGGGGACAAATAGAAAGTAGAGGTTTAAAATGTAGAGTAAAGAGGGGGAGAAACGCAATGACAAAACTTATACTTATACGACATGGGGAACCTGACTATAGTTTAGTAACAGAGCGAAATTTCAAGGGCCATGGTATTGATTTGGCTCAACTTACGCCTAAAGGAATAGAACAAGCAATGGCTACTTCTAAAGATAAGAGATTAGAGGGAGCAAGCATTATTGTATCCTCACCATATACTAGAGCATTACAGACGGCAGCAATCATTTCAAAAGAAAGGTCACTTGATATAAGTATTGAGGTAGACATTCATGAGTGGGTACCAGATTTAACATTTAACAATATATCTGATGAGGAAGTTAAAATTGCTAGCGTAGAATGCACTAATTGTAGAGGTGAATATACTGATGACGATACAAAAAAATGGGAAAAAATTAGTGTAGTTGCAAGTAGAGCTTTTAAAGGTTTAGAAAAGTATTTAAAATATGAAAAAATAATTGTGGTAACCCATGGTATCGTAATGAGACAGTTTAAATATCATAACGAAATTCCATATTGTGGAATCGTTGAAGTGGATTTTTGTAAAGATTTTAAATGGTGTGGATGGGTTGAAGACCACGATAGATAAAAATCAAGATAGGTGGTTTAATAATATGAATTATCCATCATTAAATCATAAAAATTATAATGACAAGGCATTTTAGATGGAAGGGGAATTATAATATGAATGAAGATATAGTTATAAGTTTTTGGGAACTTATGAGCGAGGCATTGTTTGATAGGGTAGGAGAACTAATAGATAAGGATGCTAATATATGGTTACCAAATACAAGAGAAGTATTTAGAGGAAGAGATAAATATATTGCTTTTAATAAAAAATATCCAGGACGTTGGATAATAAAGTTAGACAAGATTTTTTCTAAAGCTGATATGGTTGTTTCAGCAGTAAAAGTTGAAGCAGAAGATAACTCTAATAGCTTTTATGCAACTTCATTCTTTATTATAAAGAATAACTCGATTCATGAAATAACTGAATACTGGGGGGATAATTGTGAACCGCCTATATGGAGAATTGAAGAATCATTATCTGAAAGATACTAGTATTGAAATTATTAACAAGATGTGAAATCTTAAAAAGATCATAAAAGGAGAATTTCATGTTAAATATAATCCAAAATAACTTACCAATTAAACTGTCCGATGAATATTTAATTAGATATATAAGCAATGATGACAAAAAAGATCTTTTTCAAATATATAGTAATGAGAAAATAGCAAAGTATATTGTACGAGAAACTCACTGTTCTATAAAGGATACAGAGGAGTTTATACAATTAATTAATCGACGCATGAAAGTTGGAAATAACATATATCTAGGCATTTGTGAAGAACATTCTCAAAAACTTATTGGAATTATCAGGTTTCTAGAAAAAGAGGATCCAAGTACTCTAACAATTGGATATGCGTTAAATGAAGACTATTGGGGACGTGGTATACTATATACAGTGGTAACTAATTTAATTAAATTCATTAAGTTAGAGGGAACTTATAATAGAATATGTGCAACAGTAAAACCAGAAAATATAAACTCTCAGAGATGCGTTGAAAAGCTTAGTTTTAAATTACAGGGCAAATTTAATAAAATCGAGATTCTAGGTAATAAGGAAATAGAAACTGAACGACTATTATATTATAGAATTTTATGATTTTATTAGTTATTAGGGGATTATTATATTGACTATTAATAAACCTTACGGAAGGCTTGGTGTTAAAAAATGAAGGAAATTGTTTTTGTAACAAGTAATAAAGTAAAAATAGCATCAGCGCAGAGAGATTTGAAAAATATAAAAGTTTTACGATGATGGAGGAATTTTTAAATGACAACATTTAAATATAATCAGTATTTAAGGACTGTTGAACTATGCCGAAAAAATATTGATTCATTTTCTAAATATCCATTTTCTTTAGATGCAGTACGTAGCTTGTTTGCTTTGGAGCTGCATCCAAAAGTAACTTTTATTGTAGGTGAAAATGGTACTGGAAAATCAACTATACTTGAAGCAATTGCTACATCCTATGGATTTAACCCCGAAGGCGGAACTAAAAATTTCAATTTTTCAACTACCAGTACTCATTCAGATTTATATAAGTACTTGAAATTAGTTAAAGGAATTATAAGACCGGAAGATGGTTTCTTTCTGAGGGCAGAGAGCTTTTACAATGTTGCAAGCAATATTGATGAATTAGATAAGAATGGAAGGGGACCAAGGATTATAGATTCATATGGAGGACGTTCATTACATGAACAATCCCATGGTGAAGCGTTTTTATCCTTGTTTGTCAACAGATTTAACGGAAAAGGTTTGTATATTTTAGATGAACCTGAAGCAGCCTTATCACCATCACGACAAATGGCTATGCTTGCGAGGTTGCATGACTTAGTTCAGCAAGATTCTCAATTTATAATTGCTACTCATTCTCCAATTATAATGTCTTATCCAGATGCAATAATATATGAATTAAATGATGGATTTAAAAAAGTAGAATATACAGATACTGAACATTACCAGGTCATGAAGGAATTTATAAACAATACTGACAGAATGTTAAGTTTAATTATGGATTAATAATTTTTAGAGCAAAAAAAATGAGAAAAAGTGATTATTTAAAAATCCACTAAAGGGGATGGCATAATTCTTATAATTAGTATCATTATTACATTACTTATAACTGGAATAATTGGTTATTTATCAAAGTCTAAGGTTAAAACATCTAGTGATTTTATATCAGGTGGGAATAAGCTTGGAGTCATGGGTGTTACAAGTATGCTTATGGGATCAATAATAGGTGGAGCATCTACTGTAGGAACAGCTCAAATGGCATATAATCGAGGGATTGGAGCAGTATGGTTTATATTTGGGCTTTCAATTGCAAGTATAATGTTAGGATTATTTTATTCAAAACAGGTAGATAAAAAATCTACAGAAACAATTCCGCAGATAATAGGAAATGCATATGGTAAAAAAGCAAGAACAGCATCAAGTATTCTATTATCACTAGGGATGTTTATTCATATTAATGGGCAGGTTATAGCCTGTACGGCCTTGTTTACTGTAGTATTGGGAATGAGTATTACTAAAACTGCAGTAATTGTTGTATTTCTACTTGTAGCATATGTAGTATTTGGAGGCTTTTGGGGAAGCACAATGGTAGGTGCACTAAAAACAATTCTTTTATATGGGACAAGTATTATATGTGGTATATTATTAATATTTAAGTTCAATGGAATTAGAGATATAACTTCTGTTTTACCACAAGAACCATGGTTTAATTTGTTCAGCGGAGGAGTATCATCTGATTTAGCTTCTGGAATATCTACAATAATTGGAGTATTATCAACTCAAACTTATTTTCAAGCTATAATGGCAGGAAAGAATTCTAAAACATCAAGAAGAAGCGCTTTTTTAGTAGCATTTTTAGTTTTTCCAGTTGGAATCGTGTGCACAATGATTGGCATGTATATGAGAATTCATCATCCGGGTATTTCACCAAGTGAAGCCTTTCCATTGTTTCTTATTAATTATTTAAACCCTATTTTCGGAGGAGTATGCATTGCAACTGTACTGATTTCATCTATAGCAACAGGAGCAGGCCTCACTTTAGGAATTGCAACTATGTTTGTTAGAGACATTTATGCTCAGTGCATAAATAAAAATGCTGGAGATAAAAAACAGCTCTACATATTGAGAGGAACTATAATTTTCATTGGAATTATGACTTTGATAATAGTAATAAATAATAGTGATTCTATGATACTTAATTGGGGATTCCTTTCTATGATTTTTAGAGCTACACCAATTTTTATTCCAGTTGTTGCAGCAATGTTTTTTAGAGGCAGGATAAAAATTGAAGCAGGTATATATTCTATAGTAGCAGGACCCTTATCTAGTTTAATATGGATATTATTGGGTTTTGAAAAAATAAATTCAATTTACATAGGATTAACCGTTAGTATTTTGGTGATTTTGGGTATGAGTAAGTTTTTTAGGTATAAACAAGGTATTGATGGTACGTTACATAGTAAGAATTTCTAAGCTCTAATAAATATGAGGGGGAATTAAAATGATAGAATCAAGATGTGGTATTGATTGCTCAGGATGTGAATACAAAGAATCTACTGGCTGTGTGGGTTGCGTTAATATAGAAAAGCCCTTTTGGGGAGAAAAATGCCCTGTAAAGTCATGTTGTGAAAGTAAAGAATTACTGCATTGTGGTGTATGCGAGACTTTCCCCTGTGCTTTATTAAATAGTTTTGCATATGACAAGGAACAAGGAGATAATGGTATGAGAATAGAACGATGTAAAAAGTGGGCAAGTGAGTGCAAATAATCAAAATCAGCTTTATAATATTAGTAGGAAGGGGCTTAAAATGGAACCTTTTACAGAACGAGTTGTAGAAATTATAAAAGGGATACCTGAAGGTAAAGTTATGACATACGGTCAAATCGCAGCCCTAGCTGGAAGCCCCAGAGGAGCTAGGCAGGTAGTTAGAGTGCTTCATACCTTAAGTGAAAAATATAAACTACCTTGGCATAGAGTAATAAATTCAAAAGGGGAGATAAGCATAGTGGATTATGAGTCTCGTAATTTACAAAAGGAACTTCTTGAAAGCGAAGGGGTGGCATTCACTAGCCATAACACTATAAATCTAAATGAATTTCAATCTCATGGGCACAATAGCTTTATGGAGTTCGGAATTTAAACATAAAGCTTAGAATAAAATAATTAAAAATACTCCATAATAATTTACGGAGTATTTTTTCTATAAATATTATGCTAATACAGATAATATTATAAAAGGTAGATCTAAATTTTTTTATTCCTATATATGAAAACAATAATATTCACAGCAGATAATCCAACTAAAATATATATTGCTCTAGCAAGGAATGGTACGGATCCAAAGATAAAACTAACTAAATTGAAATTCAATAATCCTAAAAGACCCCAGTTTAATGCTCCTATCAATACAAATATAAATGAAAGTTTGTCTATCATAGTAAGTTTATACATAATTCCCCCCAAACTTTTATAATTGTTCTACTTGTTTAAATTATATTAGAAATATTTTATTTTAGAACTATTTAATAATTTCTTTAAAGCGTATATAATATCAAGGTAGATAAATTTATGTACTAAAAAATATTTAGGAATGTACAAATGAAATATACGAACATTTTCATTACTATTAACAATATTGTATGTTATAATGTGAATGAAATTTGTTTTATAATTTAATACGTACGTATGGAGGCAAAATATGAGAAATTCTTATAATACACCGTTAAACAGTAGATATGCATCAAAAGAGATGAGTTATTTATTTTCAGATGACATGAAATTTAAAACTTGGAGAAAGCTTTGGGTTGCATTAGCTGAGGGTGAAAGGCTATTAGGAGTCAATATTACGCAGGCTCAAGTTGAAGAACTTAGGTCTAATGTAGATAATGTAAATTATGAAGTTGCAGAAGAAAAGGAAAAAGAAATTAGACACGATGTAATGAGCCATGTATATGCATATGGGGTTCAATGTCCTAGTGCTAAGGGAATTATTCATTTAGGGGCGACGAGCTGCTATGTGGGCGATAACACAGATTTAATAGTAATGAAGACTGCATTATTATTAATTAAAAAGAAACTAATTAATGTAATAAATAAATCCTCAAAATTTGCGACAAAGTATAAAGATGTTCCTACTTTGGGTTTTACCCATTTACAACCAGCTCAATTAACTACTGTAGGTAAAAGAGCAACACTTTGGATTCAAGAATTAGTAATGGACCTAGAGAATTTGGACTTTGTAATAGATAAGATTAAGCTGTTAGGAGTCAAAGGAACAACCGGAACACAGGCAAGTTTTATGAACTTATTTGAAAATGATGAGAAGAAAGTAAAAGACTTAGATAAATATGTAGCAAATAAAATGGGTTTTGAAAATACATACCCAGTAACTGGTCAAACCTATTCTAGAAAAGTAGATTCTATAATATTAAATACACTTTCAGAAATAGCTCAAAGTGCTTATAAATTTAGTAATGATTTAAGATTACTTCAAAGTATGAAAGAAGTAGAGGAGCCTTTTGAAAAGAGTCAAATTGGATCCTCTGCAATGGCATACAAAAGAAATCCTATGCGTTCTGAGCGAATTAGCTCACTGGCAAGATATATCATAATTGATGCATTAAACCCAGCTATAACGGCCTCAACGCAATGGTTTGAAAGAACTTTAGATGATTCAGCTAATAAGAGAATATCCGTAGCTGAAGCATTCCTCGCCCTTGATGGAGTACTGAATCTATATATGAATATAGCAGGGAATATGGTAGTATATGAAAAAGTAATTACTGCTCATGTAAACAGTGAGCTTCCATTTATGGCTACAGAAAATATTCTTATGGAAGCAGTTAAGAGGGGCGGGGACAGACAAGAGCTTCATGAAAGCATTAGAGTTCATTCAATGGCTGCAGCAAGGCGTGTTAAAGAAGAAGGCTTAAACAATGATCTTATAGAAAGAATTATAAATGATGATAGCTTTAAGATGTCAAAAGAAGAGATTCTAGCAGTAATTGACCCAATTAAATTTATAGGTAGAGCTCCAAGTCAAGTTGTAGACTTTATAGAGGAATATGTAAATCCAATATTAGAGGCTAACAAAGATGCTATAGGAGTAGAGACTTCTATAAACGTATAATTAATGATATCGATAAGAGATACAACTTTAAAGAATAGAAATTAAAATATGTGAAGCTATCAGTAGTTAAAACTGGTAGCTTCTTAATTTTAGCTATAATTTTAACAGAAAAATATAGCTAAAATTAAATGAATTTATAATAATATAAAAATAAATTAAATTACTTTTGATAAAAAGAAGGATTTTGACCCCCTCTTGTAGAATAATAATGTCGTGAAATGTAAGTTTCACGACATTATTATGTTTTTTGGAGGTACCTATGAAATCTGATATAAATAATATTTATAACAATGAATTGCCTCAGTTTCTAAATGATTATTTTAATTATTTAGCTACTATTAAAGGTTCTTCTATCGCTACTATTGTTGCATACACTGCGGACTTATCCTTGTTACTAAAGTTTTTGAAAATGTATAAAGGCTTAGTACCCTCAGAAAAAGCTCTGCACATTGAGGAAATTAGCATTATGGACCTAACTCTAGATACATTGAAAACCCTTACTTTGCAGGACTTATATGCCTTTGTATCCTATCTTGGAAAGTCTAGAGCTAATGGGAACTATGCTAAAGCAAGAAAAATCGCAGCTATAAAGTCCCTATTTAAGTATTTAACCACTAAAGCCAAAGTGCTAACTACAGACCCTACAATAGATCTGGAGTCACCTAAACTGGGCAAGCGAAGCCCCGTTTTCTTAACCTTAGATGAAAGCAAATCGCTATTAGATGCTACAACATCTAGAGATAAGCATTCCATTAGAGATCATAGTATTATTACGCTATTTTTGAATTGCGGTCTCAGACTATCGGAGCTTTGTAGTATAAATATCTCTGATATGAAAAGTGATACACTATCTATTATTGGAAAAGGAAATAAAGAACGAACCATATATTTAAACAAAGCTTCATTGAAGGCAATTTATGAGTATTTACCTGTTAGAAATGAAGCTAAAGAAAAAATTCATGTTGAAGATAAAGATGCCCTTTTTATCAGTGGCAAATATGGAAGAATTAACAAAAGAACTGTAGAAAGGATTGTTAAAAAGCATATAGGCAATGCTGGCCTTAATAAAGCTAAATATACTCCGCATAAGTTAAGACATACTTCAGCTACTCTTATGTATAAGTATGGAAATGTTGATATTAGAAGTCTTCAAGAAATTCTAGGTCATGAAAATATATCTACTACTCAAATATATACTCATGTAGATAATGATAAATTAAGAAATGCAGTTAAATCAAACCCACTTGCTGATGAATAAAAAAATATATACTACTAGAATTGCTAAAGTATCCCCCACTCTCAGAAAATTGGGGGCTCTCTCCAATGCAATTTTATGTAGTATATACTTTTCTTAACCTATTAAAGGATTAGAGCCATTACTTTTTTAGTGTTATAAGCCCTGGGAACTCCTCATGAAGTAATCCAGAATTATCCTCTTCATTTTCAAGTAGGTCTTTAACCCCTTCTATGTCATCTATGTATTCCCAAACTTCATTGTTTTCAGGTATAAAATCATCCTTATCTAGGTTAGATTGTTCACTCGCTGCTAACAATGAATCATATTCTTCAAATTTTGTTAGTTCTTCTGGCTCTGGTAGCTCATCAATTTCATTTACACTATTATTTTCTTCTGTTTCTGGTAAATTAATTTCATGCTTATCATAAAAATCGGCTTCTAATTCTTCTTGTAACTCTTCAGCCTCAAAGACTTCATCAATTTTTATCGCTTTAACATCGTAGCCTTCCAGTTCTAAGCATTTTCCACAATTATTACATTTTTTATTAGAATTTAATTCGCAGACTTCACATTCTCCACAACTATCACAAATTTTCCTATCATTAAATATACAATTTTTAGACATACAACACCACGCTCCATTTATTTAAGATACTTCACAATAGACAATTATAACAAATAAGACTTCAATAATCAAATAAATAACTCATTTGGGTGAATAAATTCTATATATTTTTCATTAATTGTATGTAATTATACACTTATACAGATTGCCAAAAAAACCGAACATAGGTTTGATTTTATTTCATATATATGGTATAATTTTAATACGAATGAGAGGTGTTTCTATGTTAACTCAAAAAAAAGATAAACAAAGTGAAATATATAACTACATAAAGGATCAGGTTCAATTAAAAGGATATCCACCGTCAGTAAGAGAAATATGCGAGGCTGTAGGATTAAAATCTACATCAACTGTACATGGCCATTTAGAAAGATTAGAAAAAAAAGGATATATTCGTAGGGACCCTACCAAACCTCGCGCAATCGAATTACTAAAGGATTGTGTCATTAGAAAAGAACTAATAGATATCCCTATTATAGGAAAAATTACAGCTGGAATACCAATTTTGGCAGTTGAAAATATTGAAGACACCTTTACTATTCCATTGAATTTTACTAAAACCAACAATGAATTGTTTATGCTTAAAGTTTCTGGTAACAGTATGATTGAAGCAGGAATATTAAATGGAGACCTAGCTATAATTGAAAAAATCAATACCGCTAAAAATGGCGACATAGTTGTAGCTCTTATTGAAAATGAAGCAACTATTAAAAGATTTTTTAAAGAAAAAGGTCACATAAGACTTCAACCTGAAAATTCAACTATGTCCCCTATCATAATTGATGACTGTGCAATCTTGGGAGTACTTGTTGGTATTTACAGAAAGTACTAAATCATCACCAGAAGCGTTACAATATTATTTAGTATACAAAAAACCTGCAATGTTTATAATATTTGCAGGTTTTTGTTTTTCCTTACTTCCTATATACTTTTAAATAACTTTTGAAAGCGCTATTAGTATTCCAATCTTAGCATGATCAAAGGTTAATCCGCCCTGTAAATATGCTATATAAGGCTCTCTAATTGGTGCATCTGCAGATAACTCTATAGATGAGCCCTGAATAAATGCGCCTGCCGCCATTATTACCTTATCTGCATATCCTGGCATATCCCAAGGTTCACATTGAACAAACGAATCAATGGGAGAACCCTCTTGTATACCCCTACAGAAATCAATCACCTTTTCCTTATTATTAAATTTAATAGCCTGTATTATATCGCTTCTTTTATCAGTATATTTAGGAAGAACCTCAAACCCTGCAAGCTCCATAATTCTTGCACAGAAAATAGCGCCCTTCAATGCTTCCATAGTTACATGTGGTGCTAGGAATAATCCTTGAAATAAAGTACGCATCACTCCAAAAGTAGAACCACACTCCCCTCCTATACCAGGAGTTGTTAGTCTATAGGACGCCTGCACTACATATTCCTCTTTACCTGCAATATATCCACCTGTAGGTGCTATCCCACCGCCAATGTTTTTTATAAGTGAACCAGCAACTAAGTCTGCACCTACATCTGTAGGTTCCTTAACATCAATAAACTCCCCATAACAATTATCTACAAAACAAATAATCTTTGGATTTATAGCTTTTGCAGCGTTTATAATCTCTTCTATTTCACAAATTAAAAGTGCTTTTCTCCAACCATATCCTGTAGATCTTTGAATATGAACTAGCTTTATTGACTTATCTTCTATTAGATTCTTTTTCATTAGGTCAATATCAACTTTAGAGTTATGGTTTAATTCTAATTGTTTATATTTTACACCATAATCTTTTAATGAGCCTATATCTTCCGTAACATTTATTCCTATTATATTAAGAAGTGTATCGTAAGGTGTTCCACATACCGACATCATGGTATCATTAGGTCTTAAATTACCAAATAAAGCTGCCCCTATGGCATGTGTTCCATTTACGAAATGTGGTCTAACCAACGCACTCTCACAATTAAAAATCCTTGCATATACTTTATCTAGTGAATCACGTCCAATATCTCCATAACCATATCCAGCTGAGTTTGTAAAATGAGATTCGCTAATTCTTTCGTCTTGTAAAGCTGTCAAAACCTTAAGTTGATTAAACTCTCTTATTTCATCAAGAATTTCAAACTCCTTTTGTACATCTTGTATTGCTATATCATATAATTCTAGGGTTTTCGAACTTATTTTATACTTATTTTGAAGATATGCTTTTGTTATATCTATCATGCTACCAGGTCTCCTTTTGTCATTAATTTATTATATATGTAGTCGAAATCACTCATAAAGCAGTTGAAGTAAAATGCATAGCCTATTTAGCTATTTTAACCGCCTTAGTAATAATAACATATATAATACCAATGTAGAATAGTTTTATATGTGAATTAAATTAATATGAATCTAAAGATACTATAATATAGAGCAGATCAAAGTATAGGTTTTGTACACTCATTATGTTTTGTGCTTATTGTCATCTCAACTGCACAATATAGACGTAACCTGCCCAATTTATCTAATTTCTTTAGTAGTTCTTACAATTGTTTATCACTGACTTAAAGAACATTGCGAAACAGACTAAGTATTATGGCACTCTAAATAATTAACCCTTTTTCTAGTCTTTATAGCGTATTCTATTTCACCTTTTGTACTTTCGCCTATATATCCGTTTTTGTTAATCACATAAATTTCATCAGACATATCAATTTTTCTTTTATGTATATCGTCAAGCATTACTTTAATTTCAGGAGTGATGACATTTTTAAACTCACCATCAGCATGTCCAAACAATCCTACTGAAATAACTATATTCCCTTCTAAAGTTAATTGTTTTTGTACTTTCAAGAACTCATCTTTAAACCTCGTACTCCCGCACAAAGTTATTACTTTATACTTTCCTACCATAATATCCTCCATTTAATTCGCCTTATTTTACAAGTTTGACATAACTCTTTAAGTGAGAAATGTCTTCAGATATATCTGATATGCCCTACACTTATAAAGTATTTCACATTTTTGGGACTTCCCATTATAAACATTATAAGAATAATGGGAAGTTGAATAATATATAAAAAATGCAAAATTACTCCATTACTTTAGTAATTCTAACAGTTGGTTGTGTCGTCCGTTAAGAATAATGTGTCATGAAAAAATATGAAAGTACATTTTTGTTATTTTTTCATAATTCCATCGCTCCACATAACAGTATATTTACCTTCAGCGTTTTTAGGTTTTAAGCTCAATGTATATATACCTAAAGGACTCCCAGAATCAAATTGCAGATAACCAAAATCAGGATTATTATTAATACCATTTTCACTATTTTTATCTGGTAAAATCTCCAGTTTCTCAGTTAATTGCCAACCTGAAAAATTTGGTGGATAGGTTAATTGCCTATAAGTTTTACCATTTTCATTACTTGCATACCCCTTAAATACAGCCTCACCTTTAGGACCTGTAATTTCCCAATCAACTTTACCTTCATTTAAATCAAAATCTATTCTTGAGAAAAATCCATCAGTGGATTTAATTTCATATTTACTTGTCACAACTTCTGATTTTGATTTAGAAAAGTCACCTTTATTTATACTTAAATTTAATGTCCTATTGTTAGAACAAGATATTAACATTAGGAGCAGAGGTAAAAACAAACATAATACTACTCTATTTTTCTTTCCCATATTCCCCTCCATAGTAATTTATTTTGGTTAGTATTAATTCGTCATATTATACCAGTGTGACGCACTTTGAATAATGTGAATTAAGTATTTTTAAAGCTATTTAATACACCTTTAAAAACTTCCTTAGTTCTTTTCTAAATTAAAGGTTTAAAGTACAACTAAAACCTAATTTTAAAGTTAATTCTTTTTTCTTCAGAAGAATTGAATAAATTCTTCTATTTCAATTAGAATGGTGATTATTATATCTTCTTCTTTTTAAATATATCAAGTAGTATTAAATAATCAAAAAATTCTGGAGTTTCATTTTCAATATGGTATTCACTAATTCCTTCAGCTATATGTAGCTGTTGCTTTAAGGGTTCGCAAGTTGAAGTAATCGCTCCTAGTCTCTTTTCTACAAAGACAATAATTGGACTTCCTTTATTAACTTTATTATTTTCTTCGTAGTAATTTTCACTTTTTTCATCATGCACGACTTCGTATGCTTCAAACTCAAATTCTTCAATGGTTAAATTTAAATCTTTATTTTTTGTACAATTTAAAAAATTAAATTTTGTAATATTATAGAAAATTGGGCTTGCTTCTGAAGGAGGTTCAATTTTATTGAGATTCACAATATGATTTAGGTAATCAATTACTTCTGAAATATTCCGAACTTTCTGCACTTTGTCCTTATATTCCTTGATTAAATATTGTTTATATATATCATAATCCATATTAACACCTCATAACTTATATTTTGACAATATACATAATTTTTAGTTAATTCCCCATGTTCCACCTATATTTGTGAAGCTATGAACACCACCACTTAAATAAGATACTTGCAGACCATTATATGTTCATTTCTTATACTAATAATATTATTCATGAATACCCCTTCTTAATTTATTACTGCGTATTTTTCTACAGTTATGACATAAAATATGAATATTCTGTAGTAGCCTTCTTATTTAGACCTACTTAACACTACCATCTCTGTTTTGCCACTCCACTCTACCTTAACTTTTATATCCCTATCTGAGATACTTGGTATTCCACCAGTTATTTTCATTTTACCAGTATATTCATTTGTATTATTTAGTAAAAACTTACCATCTTCTCCCTCTTTAGGTCCATCAATCAAGTATTTAATTTCACCTACTGGCTTATCATCAGTTCCGATAAATTTAAATGTGTAATAACCATCATGTGATTCTTCATTTCCATCAATTTTATAAGATACATACCAATTTTGATTTTTACCTTCATAGTTAATCACAACATTCTTACTCTCACAGCCAATTAGAAATATTAAACAAATAACAAGTACGAAAATGATTTTTTTCATATACAACCCCCTCTTTAATTACAGCACATTATGAATTAATTATTTGTAGCAACTATTATTTTTCTTAGTTTCTGAGTGTTATCTTTTGAGATAGAATATCCTGTTTCAGTATTATCTTTATACATATACATACCCTTAGAACTGTCTTTTCCTATCCACAAATATACAGTTTGTATACTTTTATTAAAATCATATATCTCAAATATATACTCTGGTGATGCTACATCTAAAATTCCTGGCATTTTTTCAGAGTTACTTATGATTGTTGAAATTTCCTTCAACGTTTTTTCGTCATTAATAGATAGAATCGGGGTATTTATTTCTTTACTGAAATCTTTAGCAGTATAAATATCAATTCTTTGGTATTTAGTTATATTATTGGGTTCGTTTGGACTTGAACAAGCAGTAAATAATCCTATAAAAATAATTGCTGAACAAAAAATTATAATAACTTTTTTCATAATTTTACTATTCCCTCCTAATAAAATATACTTATGGTATGTTGTTCTAATTAACCCTTCATACTATTAGACGATGAAAAGCCCAAAAATGTTTTTGTTTTTAGATGTTTTATAAATTATCCTTGGGATATAAACTTGGTAATTGTCATCTTTAGTATTTATGACGACATAATATACAAGTGTTCATCAATCGTAGTTTTGCGATAGTTGTACAATAAAAGAAAACTGCGAGATAAATTGTATACTTATTTATTTGATTTATCCTTTGTATAAGGTTTTCTCTTCTCAGAAGATGTATAGACAAGATAAGTGCTGTAATATATATTTTTATTTCTTTTTCTTAACAAAAAAATTAAATCAGCTAAATCATTACTTGAAAACCAAAAAACTGGAACCTTTATTGTTATATTTTCTTTTCTATCAATTGTTGGCTTTGTTTCAAAAAAAATTTGTGCAGGGCTTCTGTATTCAACTATTTCTTCTATGGATTCTATTTCAGAAATCTTAACTATATGTGTCCTAAAGGTTTTTTTTATTTTTATGTAATCTTGAGTAATTTCTATATATATCTTTTTAGATAAAAGCTTATACAGACTCAAAACAAAGTAAATACTAGGTAAAAACATTATTACAATAGCAGTAACATTCCAAAACATTTCATTTCTGCTAACTTTTTCGGATAGCATAGCGTTTCCTAAATATAGGAACATGATAGGTATCGCTAATACAAGTAGGGTTATTAGCATATATCCACTTAATTCTTTCGGATAAATAACATGATTAAAAACTGTATTATTATTATTATTTCCTTTATTTTTTTTCTTCATAATATTCCTTCTCCAATAAATACAGATTATTCTTCTGATTTGACTTTTAATTAGTACGTCTCATTTAATTAATTCGCCATATCCAAGTTATTCATTTTCACTGCACTCATCAATTAAGTATTCATTTTTTCGACTGCCCATTATTAGCCTAATGGGTATAGACACCCCCTACCCAATTCATCTGATTTCTTTACTAATTATTACAGCTGCTTATGAAGAATTTTATAAAGAAAGCGAATTATAACTTTACATTTACAGAATCCAATTTAGATAAAATGTAATCTTTAAATTTGCTCACTATCTCACCGTTACCCCAGTAGGAAATCATTTTTTGGACAGGTATATCTGAAATAGGAACATCGAAACCTTCTGGAATAAAAAGCTGTTCAATTGAAGTACCGCATTTCTCACTAGGTTGTTTTGCTAATTTTCCTTGGTATGCTCCAGTGAAAACAACTGGTTCTTCACCTGGACGGCAGTATGCCAAACAATCTTGAATAATAATAGTACGATTAGTCTTGCCTTGCATTAAGTTAATAAAATCATACGAAGAAAACCATTCATTCACATATTTGATAAAGGGACCAGGAAATCCATTCAATGTCTCTATGAAAAAGCCAGCATCTGTTACTAAAACGGGTTGATTTAGCTGTTTACTTGCCCAACTAGCTGAATACATAGCTACTTCTTGTACACTTTTACTTTGAATTTCAGGGGTATCTAGTTTTTTTTGTAAAAGAACTATTCCTGTATTGGTAAATGCCTTTAAAGCAACATCAAATTTAACATCGTTACCTGTAACATAAATTAATGTATTATCCACTATATACACTCCTTTTTATATCTCATTTAATGTGATTTTTAAAAATAATTCGCATTAATATACCGTTGTGACGCAAGATAAGAACATTGTAAAATATGGTTATATATTGTAATCACTTTTTATTTTAAAGATATACTAATTTGTGTAGCAATAGCAGCATTAACTTTACATACTCCACAAAATACTGCTACTACCTCAATTCCTTCATAATCTCCTGAATAAAACTTTAGCAATTTAATTACTAGCATGATATATTCCCGCTATTCTTCTAACACACAAAGATCTTTATAAAACATTATTTTTCAGCTCCCCACGATATTTCCAACACTCATCTGTTAAGTACAAGTTTTCCCAAATTCCAATTATAGACACAACCTACCTATCCAATTCTACAACCTTAATTGTAATCCTTTGATTTTTATAATTTTATCAATTTCTTGTTCATCTTCAGTTTCAATGTAACTTTCATATTCATGTGAAGTATTAATTAGCCAAGGCTTATGATTTTTTATAAAAGACAAGTCCTCAGGCAGGTTACTCACCAAAACATACTGTACCTGGCCATTCAAATTGATCTTTTACTTCATTTAATGATGGTTGTGATTTTTCTAAAACGTAATTAATATTAGTATTTATACCAATATCATTTCTTACTACTAATACAAATTCACTGCAAATTTCAAAAGCCAAATCTATTAAGTCCTTATAAATCATTTCTTTTGGATTAGTTTCTATAAACATATATTTTTCTCCTAATGATTATGACTTAACAGCAACTACTTACCCTAAGTTTAGTAAAATACTATTCACCATTCCCCCCCTAATTTAACAATTAGTATGTCATTTATTACAAGGTTACAATAATTACAAAGCACGGTTATAACAACCTTTATGAAAATTGAGAACTAAATCAATTTCATATATGCTTATAATTCAATCCAATATCGCTGAGTTAATATCTCAAAATTAGGAACTTCATTTTCCAATATTCCAGCACAAAATTTTATGGTCTTTGCAGAAGCAAGATTATCAGCGTCACATGTAATTAATACTTTTTTCATTTCCAATTTTCTACATTCTGCCAATGCAATTATCAGCATTTCCTTAGCATAACCTTTTCTGCGTTCAAATCTTCTTACACTATATCCAATATGCCCTCCGTAATTATATAAATAATCATTTAATGAATGCCTGATATTTATCATACCAACTAATTTATTATCTTCTTCCCTGATTGCTAAGAACACGCTTGCAGTTACTTCAGTATGTTTTGTACTCTCTTTTTCGTTATCTGATACAAATTTCATCCATTCTTCATAAACATCATATTTTTCTAAATATGATGCGCCTGCCATATTATCACCATTCTCCATAAATTCATTTTTGTATTCTAAAACCTGTTGTTTATATTCGATGGATGGTCTTAATAATCTCATAACATTCCTCCCATATTGTTTATAATAATCGAAGTTTACTATTTAATACTGAAACGTACTATTCTACCATTCATGACTAACTGAAACTATACATCACGCTTAACTGTTCAGTCTAAGATTCTTTGCATTTTTTACAACAATTAATTTATCTATATATTGCCTTAGCATTTTTTCAAAATCGGTTCTATTGTTTTCAAAATCCTTAGTCCACTGATACATTTGCTTTAACATTTTAAAATCTGACTTGTAGTGGCACTTTTCTATTCTAAGTTGTTGCTTGATATAACGTAACAAAATACGATATTTTCGCTTCCAAAGTGGTGTATCAAGAAATATTATCTTATCAGCCATATCAAATAAATAATGGCAGCTTTCTCTATAAGTGCCTTCAATAATCCAATCACCGATACTATCAATATCTTTAATAACTTCTAATTGTTGTTCGGAAGTTCGTTTATATCTTCCTGTTTCTGTTTTATGATGAACTATACAATCTAATTCATAATATGTAATGTTCAATTCTCTTGATAGATTCTTAGCAAGTGTAGTTTTGCCACTTGCTACTATTCCAATTATATAAATCTTACTCATAATTTTCACCTCAACAAATTCCTGTTTATTCAAATGCTTCCCTTACCGCACAATCAGTTAGCATCTCATGTTTTTCCACTCCACCTCCTGGTAAATCCCATATTGGAATACCTTTTCGTTTAGAAAGTAACACTCTATTTTTATTAAGTATTATAGTAAATGCACCTTGTGTAATAAGTTTACAGGTCAATTATGCTTCTAATATTTTTGCTATAATATAATCATATGAAACTTTTGAAAAATCCGTTGAATCTACAATAATTCGTATATCCCCATAGTCAAAATCTCTGCACGGTTTAGTGGCTTTCTTAAAAAACTCAAAATCACTAAAGTAATTAATTGAAACAAGACCCTGATGTCTTTCCTCCGTGGTATCTCTTGCCAAAAATCGCCTGTGTATAACCGCAACATCTCCGTCAAATAACACCGTAATTACTCTGTATTTGTATTTTCTGACTTTTGAATTTAATATATCGGGACATGGATTTGTAAAATTACTTTCAAGAATAAATGTCTGATTGGTTTTCATAAGCATTTCACAAAAGTGAAAAGATAAGTTGTACGCTAATCCCCCGTATTTTTGAGATTCTATCCGGATATTTGTATCATAATGAACTTTATCCCATATTATTTCTTTAAGCTTATCTTTGCAAACTAAAGGTACTTGCATTTTATCTGATAAATAGTTTGCAAATGTGGTTTTTCCTGTTGCAGGCATACCAGCAATTATTATTAAAGTTTTAATCAAATAATTCACCTCGTCCCTTATTAGCGTATATAAATAATCTTACGAAGAATGTACATTAAGTTGGTTAAAGATTATATTAGTTAGACTTAATGATTAAAAATTGTGACAATTATAACAAGCAATAGAATAATAGTAACAATAGTTGAAATACACATGGTGATTAGCCTAGTCTTAACGATGACATTATTACTGAAATTAGTAATAATGTCGTATAAATCTGTATACCACCATATACAAGAACCAATCATAAGTGCAAATAAAATAAAAACTTCCATGGCACTCCTCCCCCCCTCGACTCATTTTTAATCACATTAAAATTATTCGACCCTTCTATTTTTATAATAATATTCTTTATCATGTTCATTTATTTTCCTTAATACACGACATGGATTTCCTACAGCGATTACATTCTCAGGAATATCATGAGTAACAACACTTCCAGCACCTATAACTGAATTATCCCCTATCGTGATACCTGGTAAAATCACTGCATTGGAACCTATCCATACATCATTACCAATTCTTACGGGAATTGAAAACTGAGTACCTGGTCTGCGAAGTTCTGAGTCAACGGGATGCCCTGTAGGTGTTATTGTTACATTAGGTGCTATCATTACATTTCGCCCTATATAAACATCAATATCATCTACGATTACAAGATTAAAATTAGCATAAAAATAGTCGCCAATATGAACGTTTCTACCATATGCCATGTGCACTGGTGGTTCAATCCAAATATTCTCACCCATATCGCCCAACAATTCTTTCAGTAAGTCTTTCCTTTTTATTTCTTCACTTGGACGTGTATGGTTATAATCATATAATAATTCTTTACATCTTTTACGCTCCTCTTCAAGACCCTCTCCTACATCTATATACAACATACCATTTTTCATATTCTCTCTAATTGTCATAATAACCTCCATAATTTATAATATTATTATCCATGCTAAGCTAATTGATAGTGACAAATTATTTGAGTTGTTTTGAAAAAACAACTGTATCTTCTATTGCTGTTTAATATTATTTTCACTTAACTCATTCCATAACTTTTTAAAACATAATTCAGTTTCATTGTCTAAATAACCTACAAGTGCATAGGCATACATAAATTATTCCCCCTCGTATTCTTTAGGAGCACATAACAATTATCAATTGTTATACCCCTTAAAATCATCAAATAAAGTCATATCATCTTCAAATTTTTCATTTTGTTAGAGGAAGTTCCCCATACCTCAGAATGATAGTGAATTAACTTAGCTATAGGTTGTTCTAATAATCACTATTTTTTTTCACAACCTTTAAATCCTTTAGAGCCACTTATCGCACAAACAACGACGACATATATTGCAAATAATAATCCAATTGCTGTAGTAAACCTATCTGAAGTTCCCACCGTTTTGTAGCCAGAAGTGAATAATTGAAAATATAAAGCAATAAAAATTAATGGGAAATTAATCAATGACATTGTTACCCCCGCACCTTTACACACCTTTTTCTCATTATACTTCCCTTTCTCATCTTTACTCATCATGTTATAACCCGCAACTAAGAAAGAACATTTACCACACAACAGAATCATAGTGATAATTGAGAAAATGCCTACTATTATCCAAATAAACCACATACTAATTCTCCTTTCAAAATACATAAAGTATAAATGCTCTTTACTTCGTTATAAATTACAGTTACGACACCTTAAATGAAAAATACGAATTAAAACACATTAAAATTCACTTCAGAAATAATACGATATTCTGGTTCCTTGACTTTATTTTCTCTCTACAATTTCACCATTATTTTTCAAAATACTCTTCTCTGGAATATAACCTCTTACAGAACTTAATGGATAAACAATACTATCTTTTCCTATTATTGTCCCTGGGTTTAAAACTGAATTACATCCTACTTCCGATAAATCGCCTACAATTGCACCAAATTTCCTTAAACCAGTTTCAATATTATCTGTACCATATTTTACTTTTACTAATGTTCCATTGGACTTTAAATTGGAGATTATTACACCTGCCCCCAAATGGGCTTTATACCCTAATATTGAATCACCAACATAATTATAATGCGGAACCTGCACTTTATTAAAGAGGATTGAATTTTTAATTTCAGTTGAGTTTCCAACTACAACATCATTACCAATGATAACATTTTCTCTAATGTAAGCGGAATACCTGATTTCGCAATTGTAACCGATAATCGCTGGGCCTTTTATAAGAACACTTTTTTCGATAGTAGTGCCTTTGCCAACCCATACAAATTCATCTATTCTTTCAAAATCGCCTGGCAGATTTTTTGCGTATTCAAAAATGAAATTCTTAATTTTTGTAAGGGCTTCCCAAGGGTACTTAACCCCTTCAAATATGGCTCTTGTATCTAATTCTTCAATGTTTAATAGTTCGTCAACGGAAATGTTCATCATAATCCTCCCCTAATTTATTTCGTCATTAATTGCAAGTTTGACATAACCCTTTAACTGAGCAATGTCTTCAGCTATCACTGATATGCACTATCACTATCAAGTTTTACACTTTTTTTGATACCGATAGATGAGCCACCGGTTTTACCACCACATATGGCAGTCAAACACTACTCTTAATATCCCATATTTATTTATGCTTTGTTTTGTTATCTGAATTACTAAACAGCCTAAGTGCTTCTATATATATACTTTTAATTGCATATCCAATCATTAGCGAAAGAGGTGCTAATACTAAAAGTATATATTTAATATTCGTAAGCATTAACTCATATTGTGTTTCTGATGGGAATTCAAAACCAAGCTTCAGTCTAAATATAACCAATAATAATATAATTATTGAAATACGACCAATCCATATAAATATATTTGACCATCTTTTAGTATTTTCCTCACAATGCCCCCCTAAATAATCAATTACACCCTTTAAAAATCCTTAATTGACTTCAAATCTAACTAAGAAAAAAAATCAACTAGAATATCCTTTATTTTCTCTTTATTTTCTCTTTAATTTAATTTCAAGTACCATTCAGGAGCGGCATGGGTTTCAAAATCATGTGTATTAAATATTTTAATTTGTCTCTCCCTTACTTTATCTAACTGGTTATATGAATGACCACCAAGCATACTTGCATGAAAATTTAATGCAACAAATAAATTATACTTCCTCCAAAATATATCTGTAACATTGCCATTAAAATAACCATCTATCTGGCCTTTTGAAAACTGTACACTTATATCATTTGTATATTAATGAATATTTAAGTAATTAAATTCTTGTTTTTTTCTATTATAATCCTTTATGGTAGAAACTTTCATTAGTACTGTAGTCCTATTATTGAGTTGTAGCAAATATTTTTCATCATTAGAATAACCTTTTATTAAAGGCTTAATATTTTCAACTTTATATTTAGTAGTAAGATATGATAGGGCTTCATCAATAATTGTATTTTGCATGTCGTTCATTAAAAAATCCCCCTCAGATAAACAATTTTTGCACCACGGGTATTTAACTTGGAAATCAACTCCTTCAACATAGGTGACACCCCCTATAGTCTCATTAAAGACGTTCTTGAGCCATGTTAGCTCTTAGCTAGGCAAAAGAATGTGTTTTGGCTAATGCATAGGATCGCCCCTAATATAGACAAAGCAAACTTAGGTTACTCCTTTTCTAAATAATACCTTTGAATCATATTAAGAGTAAAGTAATATAGTTTCTTTCTAAAATTACCCTCTAGAAATTTTGCGTTTTGCTTGTTTAAATAAAAATTATATAAATTCTCTAACATTTCTAAGTCCACTGTATCTGAAAATGCTTCTTACAGAATAGAAAGATATCATTCTTTCTTATGCTTACTAATCCTTTTTCAATACATATACACCTAATTGTTTCCCCAAGCATTTTTTATTTGAGTTATAGTACCATTGTTTATATCGTAATCAGAAATCCTATCTCCTAAATCCATAACAGATTTAAGTATTCTTTTAATACGAATAGGAATAAAATATTGAGGTTCAATTTTGGTATAAAAAAGTGTTATGTCTTGTCCATATATTACAACATGGTATTTAATGCTATCAAAAGCGTATAACCACAAACTTTATTTACTATCGTCATACTTTTTATTCTCCTATAATTGCTTGTTAAATTGAATTAGTTTGTTTTAGTAGTTGGGTTTGGCTTCACATTATATTTTACATGCACCTTGCCAGTTGGTTTTCCATAATACCATTATTCTACAAATTTGTTTAATATCCTTTATAATTTAGAAATACTTGTAATTTACATGTAGCTTAATTTTAATATTTAATAAAAATTAAATATTGTATTTAGAGTGGCTATATGTTATATTATGGTTAAAGTTTAATAGTAAATTTTGGTTGAAAGGAGTGGATTATTTTATGCAAAAGTTATATGAGGTGATTTTGAACTAATTGCATATAGGTTCAAAAGGTTTTTTAAGAGTACTTAGTGTACCCTTTATTTAGTATACCTTTTGAGCAACTTTGATTTAACCTTTCAGACTTAATAGTTAGCATTAATTTGCACGGTACGGGTTAGCGTGTATTTTTTATGCCCAAATATTAGGTATACCACAGTAGGTTGATCTTGCTGTGGTATTTTTATATTCTTTTTTATGTAGATATTTCTTATGCAAATTTATTCAAAACTTCATAATAACTTTATTTGAACCTCACATTTGGCTTTAAAATTTTAGTAAGCGTAAGGCTTACAACAGAAAAGGAGACTTTATGAGTTTAGAAAAGTTAGGATGGAATAAATATTTTGAAAAGAGTTTTGAACCCTATTTAGACAAAGGGTTCTGTGCCGCAAGAGTAATAACTCAGCACAAAGGTAACTACATCGTATGTTCTGAAAAAGGAAATTTCAATGGTAAATTGAGCGGCAAGTTTATGTATAATGTAGATGTAAAAAAAGATTACCCTGCAGTTGGTGATTGGGTGGCAATTAAAATAATCAATGATACTGATGCTATTATATACGTTATATTACCAAGAAAAAGTTACTTTGCTCGAAAACTTGCTATATCAGGTGGCAGAAAAATGAAAAATGGTATATTAGTTGGAGGAAATATAGAAGAACAAATTATAGGTTCAAATATAGATACAGCATTTATTGTAAGTGGTCTAGATGATAATTTTAATATAGGTCGAATTGAAAGATATATTACCTTAGTTCGGAGTAGCGGAGCAAAGCCAGTTATACTATTAAATAAATGTGATCTTTGTAATAACATATCTGATTATATAGAAAAAATAGATAGTATTGCGAGTGGTATATCTGTTTATTCCATTAGTGTATTAAATAATATCAATATGAACATCTTTGATAAATTTTTATGTTGCAATGAGACAATAGTATTTCTTGGATCTTCTGGAGTTGGCAAGTCTACTATTATTAATTATCTTTTCGGTGGTGAAATACAAAAAACAAATACTATAAGCAGTTCTAATGGGAAAGGTAGGCACACTACAACAGGCTCTCAGCTTTTACAACATATAGCAGGCTGCACAATTATAGATACTCCAGGGATTAGGGAACTACAGTTATGGGCTGATGAAGATATACTTTCAGAAAGCTTTCATGATATCTATGCTTTAACAGAGCAATGTAGATATAGAGATTGTAAACATGATAAAGAAGTTGGCTGCGCAATTAAAACAGCCATTGAAGATGGGAAAGTAACTATTGAAAGATTCAATAGTTACAAAAGCCAATTGAATGAATTGAAAACTCTAAAAGCTACTAGGAAATGCTATGACAAGAGTAGAATAAATAGATTTAATAAAATAAAGAAGAAAAGAGGGTATATTGAATGTTAAAATTAAAAAATTTGTTTAATAATAAAGATTTAGCCCATATGGTACTTAGTAATTGGGAAAGTGATAATGTAGATTCTGATTTATTAAATTATTATAGGATTTCATCAAATGCAGTTTATTGGTGTAGAAATCAAGGTAATACTTTTTTTCTTAGATTTGCATCTGCTGAAGAAAAATCCAAGGAAAGCATCCTTGCTGAACTTGATTTTTTAAGATTTTTAAGAAATAATGGTTATCCTGCAGTAGACACTATATTATCTAAAGCTGGTAATGAACTTGAAGAAGTAAATACACCTTGGGGAATATACTATGCGGTTGCATTTAAAAAAGCATCTGGTAAACAAATAAGTGAAATATCTTTGACAGATGATATTATCTCCGGATTAGGTAAAGCATTAGGAAAATTGCATAAACTAAGCAGTGAATATAAACCAGTAAATGATAAACGTAATGACTGGAAAGAAACAATAGAGTGGATGGAAGACGTATTATCAAATTTTCCAGATGAAATTGCGGCTAAAGGTGAACTATATATTCTTAAGAATTATTTTTCAAATTTGCCCGTTACAAAGGAGAATTTTGGACTTATCCACTATGACTTTGAAACTGACAACGTATTTTATGATGAAATTTCAAAAACCTATAATCCTATAGATTTTGATGATGCAATGTATCATTGGTACGCATTGGATATTGAGCAATCCTTAGACAGTATGAAGGAAGATATGCAAGAAGAACGAGTAGAATCCTCAATAAATCAATTTATCAAAGGCTACCGCTGCGAGTATGATATTTCCGATGATATGCTTAAATTATTACCTGTGTTCAGAAGATATGCTAATTTATATGGATATGTTCGTTTGCTACTCTCTATAAGAGAAAAATGGAATAATGAACCAGAATGGATGGTAGACTTAAGAATTCGTTTAGAGGACTTATTAAATATTAGGAAATGTTCATTTACAAAGCCAATTTAATTTATTTAAAAGAATTATAAGTATAGAAAATCCTGGACTAATTAAACAGTCCAGGATTTTTTAATTTGCTATATCACTCATTTATTTGTACTCTACTTCCCCTTTTGTTCAGGTTTACCAATATCAGCAAAAGAGCCTGCGCTAGTCTATTTTAGCGCTTAAATGGTTCGTTTATCTCATCGCTTAGTAAATCAGAATATGCTTTTACTTTACGGAATGTATTGCCCATCATTTCTTGACTCCGATAATCTCTTAGTTTTTTCATATCATATTCTGCCATGAATATATCCTGTGTTTCAGCGTCTGCCATTACAATTATATTATCAATAGGCACCCCCTTTTTATCCCAAGTGATTGGACTAAAGGCACAGGAGCACCCCCCATTCTTTCCTGGCGGGTTTGCCATAACAACTCCAACCATATTTTCATAGGCTCTGGTAGACAGCACTTGAACTCGAGGGGGCATTGATCCACAATCATTTGGAAGTAAAATCACTTCTGCTCCCTTTAGCATAAGTATTCTCGCACTTTCAGGATACTCCCTATCGTAGCATATCATTATTCCAATCTTTATACCCTCAAAATCACACACCTTAAATTCATTTCCACATTCAAGCATTCGTTCATCAGCAAAATCACAAGTATGTACTTTGCTGTATTTCATAAGAATTTCTCCGTTTTTACTTATTGTATAAGCTGAATTCTGCGGTCTGTTTATTCCTTTTGTATATCCAGTAATAACAATACCGATACTTAGTTCTTTCGCAATCCCGCAAAATGCTTTTATGTATTGGCTGTTCTCATCTATAGCTAAGTCGTTCCATTCTCTAAACTGTGAAGTTTTCATAATTTCTTCAACTGTTAATGTTTCATCTACGCTTGGAAATTCATATCCTGTAATCCAGCATTCAGGAAATAAAACAATATCAGCACCACGTTCTTTCGCTTTTTTGACGATACTTAATCCCTTTTCTGTATTGCATTTGCTGTCATAAGGATCTCGGTTTTCCTGTACAATTGCTATCTTAAATATATTGGTCATATGCTATCCCCCACTGGAACTTATCGTTTATAATTTTTTTATAATAGCTAATATAACATCATCCTCAAACTTGCCTTTCATAATGGTTTCTAAAAAACATCTCCCAATCTATTAGTCTATGTATATAATATTTTCAAGTTAAATATACGCATACTTATTAGCGTAAGTGTATATTTATCATCTATTTATTTAGAACGTCCAAGAATAATTTAACATTGTACTCTTTTTTCCATTCTACCATTTTAGCTTTGTATATTTTTTCACTTTCCGCATCCAATAAATATGCTTTAATTGAAGCTATAACTTCAGTATCTAATGTTCTCTTTACTGCTGCTTTTATTGCCTTTGCTTCAATAATGTGATAACCAAATGACGATTTAACTGGTGAAGACACTTGTCCTGTTTTTAAAACATTTAAACCCACCATAAAATCCGGGTCATAATTAGTATTAGTTTTAGCAATTTCTCCTAAATCTTCTGATATAGGTAATAATTTATCTGCTGGAGTAGCTGTAGCTGCCTCTACTTTTACTTTGTTACCCTCATATTGTTTAAATAGAGTATCAAAAGTTGCAGTCTTATTTTTTATTTTAGTATCTACAGTTTTTGATTCTGCTTCAGTTTTGAATAATATATGCCTAGTCATAACCGTTGCTGGGTCTACAAAAGTTTCTTTGTTTGCTGCATAATATTCTTTAATAGCTGCATCAGTTATTTTTATATCTTTTGTTAAATATTTTACAACTGTCTGTCCTATCTCTTGTTCCCTAAAAGCTACTTTTAAAGTGTCTAAGGTATATCCATAAGTCGCTATATCTGCATTGAACTCTGCTTCAGTTTGATAATTGGCTTTTGATGCTGTGATTTTTGCATCTACTGCTTTAGTTAAAGTTTCCTCTGTAGGTGTAATCTTTAACTCTGCTGCTTTTTTAAATAAAATTGACTTTTCTACTATGGTATTTAAATATTGCTCTTTAGAAGTATTAAACTCTGTTTTAGAAGCTGCATCTTGAGTAGTTGCAAAGTCTTCACCATACTTAGTTTTTAATTCTTTTATTTTAATTTTTAAATCTGTTGCATAAACATCAGCCAATGTGATGCTCTTTCCGTCGACTTCCCCTACAATAGTTTTTTCTTCTACTGTTTTAGTGGGTGCCTCTACTTTTTTATCAGTTTCTCCTTGGCTACACCCTTGCAAAATTAGCCCCATTGTTACTAGCATTACTGTTAAAATTTTTTTTTTGAATTTCATTACGATACCCCTTTTTACTTGAATTTTAAATTATATATTAATTGTTTTTTTAAACAGCCCCCCTAATTTTAATGCAAATATCTTATAAATGTATATTTTGACTTATTATAGCATAATCCTAGAAATTTATATACAATATCACTATTTATGTTTAATATAGTATAATTTTAATGTAAGTTATTTATCAAATTAGCTTTGGCGGGTTTATACATTGGAGAATTATATGTTATAATTTGCATATGAGTTAAGTCTACCAAGTAGTTTAGATTAGCATAATTTAAGTAAGTTTGTGGGGGTAGAAATGGAAAATGAAGTTCAAATCATGATTCAGCAATTTGTAAAACACTATTCAGACTTTAGAGATGTACAAACTAAATGGAGAGAACCTTTAGTAGCATATGCAGATGCTAAGAATGAAATGTTTTATAATCTTAAGGATGTGGTTAGTCCTTCACATGCGCTACCTGTAGATATTTTACCTGAAGCTAAAACAGTAGTAACTTATTTTATACCTTTTGATGAAGGGGTAGTTAAAAGTAATATCCAAGGAAAAGAATGTTCGGAAATTTGGGTAAAAGCCTATTTAGAAACTAATCAACTAATATTAGATATAAATATTTTCATTAAAAATGAATTAGAAAAATTAGGGTATAAATCAAATACTATACCCGCATCACATTTAGATCCTAAGAAATTAATTAGTGACTGGTCTCATAGACATGTTGCGTTTATAGCAGGACTTGGAACATTGGGATTAAACAATATGTTAATTACAGATAGTGGATGTTGTGGTAGAATTGGTAGTTTTATAACAGACTTAAAGATAGACCCTACTGAAAGAAAAAATGCAGAGAATTGTCTGTATAAACTTAGAAAAACCTGCAAAAAATGTATAGTTAGATGTGAAAACAAATCTTTAAGGATTGATAATTTTGACAGACATGGGTGTTATAAAATGTGTATGTGTAACGCTGAATTTCATTCAAATATTAAGGCAGACATTTGTGGTAAATGCTTAGTTAACGTTCCTTGTTCTACAATAAATCCAGTAAAAACTAAAGGTGGTTACATTATCTTATAGCCACTTTCACAAGAATAATTCTATTGATTCCTTTATTTCTTATAAATTACTCATTATTTATGTGCACCTTTGAAACCAAAGAAAAAAAGCCCCTATTGCATTTATATTCTGCAACAGAAGGTCATTTACTTTTCCCCTTTTTTATCTATAATATTCAGTAATATCTTCTACTGAATTCAACCCGAAATTTTGGGGTATTGGAAGATTTTTTAAATCTTTTCCTTCAAATTTGCCATCCACATAATATTCAACTCCAGTAACCTTCTCAAACCACATAAGAATTTTATCAATTAATGGAATTTGAATTTGTACTATTTCGCTAAAACTCTTAATAATGCATAGTCCAAATGGAAAATCTTCCAAAAAGTATCTTGACGTAAAATCTGGAATATAGCCCTTCTCAGTTATTACCATTGGAGACTGGATATTCTTAAGCGCAATAATATTGCTGATTTTCGTAGTCATCTGCTGTGGTGTTTGTGCCCCAAAATACTCTTTTACAAACCCAACCTTCTTCAAATCAACTGTATCCAACCTACGGCACAATGTCTGTACCTCTTCATCACAAGCAATTAGCATTGTAGAAGCTTCATCCGTCCATTCAGTATAAAACCCAATCATCTTTTCCCAATAAACTCCTTCGCTATAATTGTGAAACATTTCATAAAGTCTTGAAGTATGAAGAATTGGATTAGCTGGTGTAAGGGCAACATGAAGATAATTTACTAGCGGATTACACTTCATATCAAATAAATCCTCTAGTACCTTGCATACTTTTTCTGAATTGTCGGCAGGGATAGCTCCTATAAAAAGTTCTTTTTTCTTACCCAAGTCATACACGGATTTTCCGTACTCCTTTATTCTAGCAATACCATAAACCCTCTGAAATCCAAATATTGTGTGGCCACTTTCAATAAGTTCTTTGCAATAGAATTCGCTACCGCCATTACCTGGCATCAAGCCGATCCATGCTCCTACTTTAAGAAAAGGCTTTATCTTCTGTATAGTTTTCTTAAACATATATGATGGAAGCGTGGATATAATGATGTCCGCATCACTGACTGCTTCTTCTGGATTATTTGATATTATATCCACTCTTCCTGAGTACTTAAATACGCCATCATTATCACACACCTCAATATCATGGTTCCAGTCATGTGGTCTAGAAGTCAACAATCGGACAGAAATATTTTCTTTCCTTCCCAGTTCGCCCATTACAAGTGTACCTATATTCCCGCCACCTAAAATACATATATTCATATTTTCTCCTCCTAAATTATATTTACTATTTTATATTATCTTTTAATTTATAAGATTTCACCCTAGTTGCAGCTAAAAATGAAATGCTCTTATAGTTATTAAATTAGATTTATTGTTCGTACATACCTCTAGTATATCATATAAGCTCATTTAACCCCAGTATAAATAGATATACTAAAAAAGCTTGGGTATACTATGTTTTACTTTGAATTACACCCTCTAATGGATATTCATCAAAAATATTTTAACTGTTATATACACAAATGGTGGCAATAGGTTTAAAAAATAAACTGAAAATATATATCAGGATTTCAAGAATGTAATGAACTTATGGGAGATATAACAATTAATGTTAAATTTAGAAATGGAGACAGTATAAAGGTATATTATAATTGCATGAGTATTCAGATTCTGACTTTAAAGTTCAAAGTATGAATTAATAGAAAATCTCACCATCAAATTCCCTACAACTTGAAAGCCACTTTTCCGAAGGCGCGTAAGGTATCCTTATTCCAGGCATACTCTCCCCCAATATAACTTTAGGTTTAATCTTACCATGATAGTCACTTCCACCTGACACATAAAGATTATGACTTTTGCAATAATCAAGAAGGAAATTTGTTTTATCCATTGTGTGAAGCGAATGATAACATTCAATACCATCAATTGCATTTAATGATACTATTGAGTTTAGAAATTCTTCATAATTCTCTGAATAATAGACATAAAGATGGGCAAGAAATGCCTTTCCTCCTGCTTTCTTTATTATTTTAGTGATTTCCTGTATTGATAGATAATTCTTTAATTGGTTTAGATAAAATGGACTGTTTTCATTATTAACACAGGTTCTGTAAAAACCATTAACGCCTTTCCACACGTCTGTAGAAAAAAGTTTTTCGTTTTCAGGATATTTCTTAAAATTAAAAAATAATACTTGTGTTGCAAAGTATTTGCCACCTGTGATTGAAAGGGTTTTGTCATATTTAATACCTAGATTTTTACAAACATTCATCATTGTTTTTAGATATTGGTTTTCTCTTTCAAGAAATTTTTCTTCTGAAACTATTCCTGTTGCTTCAATAGTTTCAAGATCTATATCGTATGCTAGTATTTCAATAGGGGTCCCCTTATATGCAACGGAAAATTCGCATCCTGGGATGATTTTACCACTGAAGTAGTTATGTACTTTTTCTTTTTCAAGCTTTTTATATGCACTTATGGAGTCATGATCTGTAATAGATATATGGCTTAGTCCTGCTTCCTGCGCTTTAGTAAGTATTACTTCTGGTTCATCTGAACCATCAGAAGATGTCGTATGAAGATGTAAATCTATCATTTTAAAATCCCTCTCCTTTTTTTGAGCTAAATGTTCCTTATATTTCGATGTTAATTTTTAAGAAATATATAAATAAGGATAAATTCCATATACAACTAAACCATTTTATAATTATATTTTTCAAGTATATCAATTGGTAATTCCATTCTAGCTGTCAATAATGGATTTACTATTTGACATACTCTTAAGTCACCAAGCAAAGATATAAGAAGTCCAACTTCATGTGAATCCATCTTAAGTTCACTGACTAGAAATTGGTGCATATTGATTACTGCTTGTTTACTTGCTTTGTCTATTGTTGATTCTGTAGATATTGTCATTAACCTATGGTCTGTAATGACAATTGGTAAAGGAAGTACCTTATTCTTGACTACAGTAACCTTAACAGTTACTTCACCACTTACCTCTAGTCCACAACCTCCAGTTTCTCCATCTCCCATAATTGCGTGTAAATCACCCATAGCAAGTAACGCACCGCTTACATTAACCGGAAGATAAACAATTGCACCTTTTGTTATTCTTTTACAATACATGTTACCCCCATGACTACCAGGTATAAACGTTGAAATTTCTCCATCAGTAGGAGCAACGCCTATTACACCTATCATAGGATTAACCGGTATTTTAATCAACTCGTTAAAAATGGCGAAGTTATCTTTTATTGGAACTATCTTTATTTTATCTAGTTTGTAAACATCTCCAAGTAAACCCTCACCTGAGTGTACTGTCATTGTGCCGTTATCATCGATTTTAATATCAATGATTTCAATTTTAAGTATGTCCCCTATTTCAGCATCTTGAACATAGAGCGGACCAGTGGCTGGGTTTATGAATTCACTTTTAACATCACTGATAGATTGCGCTTCACTTATAAGTTCATTGTTAAAACAATCAGATGTTTCAAAAATTAAAGTCTCTCCTGATATTATTGATGCTACTGGTTTGTGATCTTTTGATAATGTAAATACTGATTGTTCTTTGTTAATTTTCTTCATTACTTCACCCCATCGTAAAATTAATTAATATGATAAAAACTTAAAATAAAAACAGCAAATTTATAATACACCATTATTTTTTACTGTCCTAGTATAAATTTTTACTGATTTTAATTTCAATTAATTTTCCAGTTCCATTTTCTGTATAACCTAGTATGCCTCTCTTTATATCTACTCCTACTATTTCTGTTATTATTTTTGTTTTTTCTGAGTAATCTAGACTTCCATTTTCATGTTTTTTATAGTAATCCATTTTCTTATTAAAAAAATTAATCTTATTGCTATGTCTTAAATTATCGCTGTTATTTACGTTAATGTTTTTCATGTCTTTATCTTTTCGTTTAATAAATGTTAATACTTCTCCTAGTATATCAAGTATAATTTCAAATATATCATCAACCATTTATAATTCCTCCTGTTTAATACAAATTTACACAAGGTTTAAGTATTTCTTAAGACTGTAATAAACCCATCGATTATCTGATGACTTATTTTGAAGCCTTTACTTTGATAGAATTTTAACGCGTTATCGTTTCCATTTGATACAAAGACAAACAAATCATTTACTGATCTAAACGAATTTAACCATTCCATAGACTTTTCGACCAAAACGGTACCAATGCCAATATTACGATAACCCTCTTTTATATAAAACTGAGAAAGACAACCTACTTCATCATTTTCTACCGAATCAAGGTCAAAAAAAGTAGCAAATTCATTAGAATATGACTTCTTAAAGGAAATATTGCTATACACATATCCAATAAATTCATTATCATCTTTAGCTACCAGTATATAGTTAGCATTAGCATTCTTAACAGATGGAATCATTCTAGTTTCAAAACTCATGCTATCAAACAACTCAGAATGGATATAGGATTTAGTTTTTTGATAAGACATTAATTCATTGCATAGATCCTTAATACAAATTATATTATCATTGGAAATAATTTCATAATGGATACTCATATTAATCTTCCTTTCTTTTATATCGAGTGTAGCGCACACTGATCTTCTAGTATTTAAGTCCATAACCTATGGGGAACAAAATATTATCTTCTTTAATAGGTAAATTTTTATTGCTTTTAGGCCAGGTGACTGGAAGCTTTCCTTTAAAGTTTGCCTCACCATAGATTACTTTAGCTACTCCTTCTCCTTCTGAACCTGGGAGCCAGGCTTCAACTAAGGCTGACCACTCCTTTAGATTATCACTGATTATCCTTGGTCTTCCTGATACCATAATTGTTACAATTGGGTTGTTTAACTTTTTAGCAACATTTAAAGATTTTATATTCCCCTCTAAGGCCATGCCATCACCGAGTCCAAGAGTTCCATCATCGCCCTTTCCTTCAGCATAGCTTTCCTCTCCTATAACTACAACAGTTACATCTGCCTCCTTAGCTTTTGTTATATCAGTTATTATAGTTCCACCGTTTTCTTTAGCAATCATCTCGAAGCCTTCCAATATGGTTACTCCAGAGGGTTGTCTTTGATTTCCTTGCCAATCAATGGTCCATCCACCACATTGTATACCTACACTATTTGCAGCAGGACCAGTTACGAAAATTTTGGAGTTTTTCTTTAAGGGCAATATACCATTATTTTTTAGAAGAACCATAGATTCAGTAACAGCAGTTTCTGCAACTTTTCTATGCTCTGGGGAATTAAAATTATTCTTAATTAAACTGCTATTACCAAGATTATTTTCGAAAAGTCCTAGGTCAAATTTAACTGTTAATATCCTTGTAACCGCATCATCTATTCTTTCCTTTGAGATCTTTCCATCTTCCACACCAGCTTTCAATGCATCATATGTTTCTTTCCACTTGCTTTGCTCCATCATCATATCTATACCAGCATTTATAGCGATAATAACTTGATCATTAAAATTACTGGCATTTATTTGATGAACTCCTTCCCAATCAGAAATTACAATTCCTTTAAAGCCTAGATCTTCTTTAAGTATATCGGTTATAAGATGCTTATTACTATGATTTTTAATTCCATTTATACTAGAAAAGGATACCATTACTGATTTTACACCTGACTTTACAGCTTCTTCGTAGGGTGATAGTTCTTCTTTAAGTAACTTGTCCCCTTCAATTATTGTATTACCTTGATCAATTTTATATCCACTATCACCAGTTCCCCATATTGTTGCCCCATCAGCGATAAAGTGTTTTGCTGTTGCAGCAATACCATAGGATTGAAGTTGTTTAATGTACACTGAGGATAGGGTTTTTACAAGCTCTGGATTTTCACTATAGCCCTCATAATATCTACCCCATCTTAAATCCTTAGGTACGGCTACACATGGTCCAAAATTATATGTTATACCTGTAGAGAGCATTTCCTCAGCAGTTACTGTTGCTATATTTTTCATTAATTCTGTATTATTTGCAGCTCCTAAACCAATGTTGTGTGGAAAAACAACAGCATCCATTACAATATCGTGCCCATGTACTGCATCTACTCCATATATTATTGGAATACCTAATCTTGTATCAGCTGCACTCTGCTGATATCCTTTAATCATTTCAATCCACCCCTTGGGAGAATTATCATTTGGTGTGGAACCTCCTCCACTTAAAATGGAGCCAATATTATATTTTGAAATCTCGCTTGCATCTTTAGAATCCCTTGCAACTTGAATCATCTGTCCGATTTTTTCATCCATCTGCATTCTACCAATTAAGTCTTTAACTCTTTCCCCTGTTGAATAACTCTTATTCTTATAAATTGCTATTTTTTCTAAAGTTTCTTTATCAACTTTAGACTTTTTATCAGTATTAGTACATCCTATTGATAATGTACAAGAAATGCTAAGAAATAAACATATTACTAATTTAACTCTTCTATTCATTTTTTTATCACTCCTATTTAGATTATAATTAATATTTTACAAATTTTGCGATATATCTTCGAACATACAAATGTACCTTAAACCATTAAAAAATCATGATTTTTAGAATTTAATATAGAAACTCCCTGTTAAAAACAAAAAAAATACAAAATATATAAAATTTAGGAATATTTATTTATATAAATAATATAACATAAAATAATGGAAAAGAAACCGAAATCATTAAATTTATCACAAGTTTTGTAAGAAAATATAATAAGGTTACATTACCCCAAACTTTTATCCTACAAAAAAACAAAAAAATAACACCGTTTTAAGTCCGGTGTTATTTGCAAATATCTAAATTATAGGGGGAGCCTATTCATTAATAATAGCCCATATATGTGGCATTGATATGACAAATATGATAATAATTTATGAACAACCCCATGAATTATTGTTTGTAATAATTAGCTTGCTCTGCAAAATTATTTTCTATGCTATGAGGGAGTGGCAAATCCATCATTGTTTTAAGTCCTGATCTGCTAGCAATAACTTGTGGAATCATATTTACAGCTATAGCTATAGTTCCTATCCCACCAGGCGTTTCAGGTTTTATTTCTAAATGCAGATCTGCATCGCCTTTTATGTCTATATAATCGCCAGTATCCACGCCTTCACTTTCTGGTTGTATTTGTTGCTGCTGTTCTAAAGTTATAATTGGTTTCCCGTCTTTGGTAGCTATAGCTATATGGTTACACCCAGCTACCATACCTGGTTCCACCTTAGAAAAGGGGGTTTCTCTATGAGTATTTGATATTATTGGTTCTAGAGTTTCTGTTATCTCGTCATACTCTAGCCCTAATGCTTTTGCAATCATTGGTATAGATTGAGCAGAGCCTACGTGACCAACTATTGTGCCGTTTTCAATTCCTGTTTCAAATTCTTCTAGAGCTAAACCTACACCTTGTGTGCTCAGTACAGTTGGACCAAAGGGAGATAAATCACTTATCCTTTCTGCTCTAACAGAGATTACGCTTTTACAGGTAGCAGATAAGGTAATAATTAATGTATCTAAAACAAATCCTGGATTAACCCCTGTACCTAAAATTGTCACATTATTTTCTTTTGCGAGTCTATCCAAATCCATAGATAGTTCTTTTTCAACAATGTAGGGATAAGCCATTTCTTCAGCAATTGTAATACAGTTTTTCCCACTTTCTACTATTGCTCTTATAGCTGGATATACACCTTTAACAAAAGAATCTATAGCAACAATAACTATGTCCGCTTTTGTTCCACTCATTAAAGTATCTACATCATCACTAACAAGTACTCCTATATTTTCAATATTTAAAACTTCTCCTAAATCTTTAGCTAATTTTGAAGGATCTTTATCTATGGCACCTACAATTTCTATCCCCTTCTTAGTAACGATCATTTTACCAATACCAGTCCCCATTGCCCCAAGTCCCCATAGGATAACTTTAATCGTCTCCATTACTATTTTCTTTCCTTTATTAAATCCCTAACATCTCCAATTATAGCTCGTGGAACTGGTAAATCCAGCATTGTTTTGAGACCTGGTTCTGAATTCATTACTAGAGGAATCATATTAACACATATAGCTATTGTAGCAATCCCACCTGGTATTTCTGGTTTTATTTGAAGGTTTAAGTTTGGTACTCCTTTAATTGTTATATAATCTCCAGTTTCAATATTTTCCATTTCAGGTTTGATTTGTTGAGGATGTTCCATTGTGATAAACAATTTATCTCTAAAATCTGCAAATCCTAATTGTTTACATCCAGCAACGTCTCCCGCCTTTACGCTCACAATATCTGTGCTACGCGGAATCGTTGTAAGAATTGGTGATTTTTCTTGTCTAATATTACTTAACTTTATGTTAAAGGCTTCTTCAAACATTCCAAAGGACTGTAAAAATCCAACGTGTCCATCTATTTTGTTATCAATAACCCCTTGTATAAAGTCTTCTTTTTTAAGTCCTATACCTTGCTCAACCATAACAGCCTTACCAAAGCAAGCTAGATCATTTACTCTAGTTGCATTTATGCTTTCTACTGTATCAGAAACTCCAGTAAGCATTATAGCAACTAAGTCCATTATAAATCCAGGATTTACTCCAGTCCCTAATATTGAAATATTATTTTCTTTAGCAATTCTATCCATTTCATCTGATAATTCTGGGTCTAGTGCTCTTGGGTAGGACATTTCTTCAGCTGTTGTCACAATATCCATGCCAGCTTCTGCTGCCATTTTTATTAATGGGAATACAATTTTTGTAAAGGAAGCTGTAGCCATAAGACAAACATCTGCATAACCCTTCTTTATAACATCCTCAGCATCTTTTGTAACTATACAAGAATTATCTTCATTCGCGTCTACTCCTAATACCTCATAAAGTTTTTTGCCAACTTTACTAGGATCCATGTCAATAGCGCCTACTATAGTAAAGCCTTTTTTACCCAGTACCATTGAAGCAATACCGCTACCCATTACACCTAATCCCCAAACTACTACTCTTATTTTGTTTTTCATAATATTTTCCTCCTAAACAATTTTTATATTATAGCTATACGATTAAATTAATTTTTGTAATATTTTTCAACATAAGGAGAAGTCATTGCTGCCATTAAGCACCCATAATCTACATTAAAATCCACTACATCCCCCACTGATAGCTCTTTTTTACAATCAGTTATATCTAAAATAAGGTGGTCGCTGCTTGCACCAAAAATACTTATATCAGGATCCACTGGAACTAAACCTTCAAGTCTTATATCCTGTCTTCCTACGGCTACAATAGCTCTTTTTCTTATCCCTAGATTTTCAAAATGAGGAATATTGCCAAAAGCGTCCACTCCTATTTTCCCTGTTGGGATTGTTGGTTTATCCTTTATTTCAACTATTTCACCTTTCAAGATAAAAGCATCTTCATAGCAATTTTCCACGCCTTCTCCATAAGCCGTTTCTCTGCCAAGAAGAATTGATTCACCAATTCTAAGCTGAGTAATTTCTTTTGGCATAGTATTATTAATAACCATATAAAGGCTGCTAGAATTTCCTCCTGAAATTAAAGGTAAACTTATATCAAAGGTTTTTTCTAAGTCCACTTTTAAGGCTATAAGTACGCCTAAATTTTCACTATCAGGAATTACCCCACCATAGCAAGTAACATTGGTGCCTAGTCCAAGCAAATTAATGTTATCTAATTTTAATATTTCTCCCACAGTGGAAATTGCATCCTGGATTAAGACACCTTCTCTTAAATCCCCAATATCTACCATTAGAATAATATTGTGAGTTTTATTTAAATCTTTTGCAGCTACTGATAAGGCCCTAATTGTAGCAAGTTCTGAATTTAAACTTGTATCGCTATACCTAACAATTTCATAAGCTTCGCTAATCATTGGAATCCTAATCATCAATTTGGTGCAGTCTAAGTCTTTTGAATTTTTCAAATTTGAAATTCTAGAATCCGCAACACCTTTAATTCCAGACTTTAGTATAGCTTCTGTAATGGGCCTTTGAGCGCAGAACACTTTAGTTACCGAGGCAACCTCTATATGCACTTTATTACATAGGTCTAAGATTGTTTTTGCATTATGTGTTAATTTTCCTAAATCTACGTCCACACAAGGATAAACTTTTTTCATATAGATACTCTCCTTTTCTAAACTGGATTGACATTTTCATTAATTATCATATCCACTGTTATGCCTAAACTTTGAAGTAATAGTGCTTTGGCAACTTTTTTATTTTCTCTACTTAAAACTCCCGCACAGGCCATAATATAGTTTTTGTCTAGGAGCACTTTGGCACCTTTTTTAGGTAGCATTGTAACTTCATCCTTTAAGTATCTAATTCCTAGGAGCATGTCTTCACCTTTAGGAAGTCTTGTTAATGCACCCCCAGTTCCTATAATATATTTAACCTCAGATAAATCCTTACCATAAGCCACAAAACCGCTTTCCCCATCATATTTCCTTTTTATAAATCCTACATGCCTACTTATTGCAACATCAAGTGCTTTTTTAGTTAGCAGGCTACTTGCATTTATATCTTCCACTTCTGTGGGTATTGGCTTTATGTGCTGAGTTATGTGTTCTTTAGTAAATTCACCTAAATCTCGCAGGTCAAGTAAATCTATTACATTTTTACTGTTAATGAAAACTCCAAGATCTCCTTCTACAGTTCTTTTAGCCTTTGGTTCAGGATTTACTAGCATATCTAAAACTACAGTACTTCCATCAGTAACAGAATGTACATCTGTGGTAGCACCGCCTACATCAAAAACTACTAAATCACCTATGATGTCGTATAAAACCTTTGAACTTTCCATAACTGCTCCTGGAGTTGGCATTATGCTTCCGTTTACCATTTCTTTTATTTTATTCATTCCAGGTGCTTTTACAATATTCTTTTCAAAAGCTTGTTGTATTATTTTTCTTGCTGGTTCCACATTTAAGGTATCTACCATTGGATAAACGTTATCAATCAAATAAAGTTCTTGTCCCTTAAATATATTTTTTATTTCTTCTTGATTTTCGATGTTTCCACAATATACAATAGGAATATTAAATTTTTCAGTGCTTATAAGTTCTGCATTATAAAGAGCTGTTTCTCTTTCACCATAATCAGTACCTCCAGCAATCATTATCATGTTAGGGTTTATATCATGGATTCTCTTTAAATCACTTTTTCTCATCTTGCCAGCAGTAACCATTTTAATGATACCTCCAGCGCCCAGAGCAGCTTCTCTAGCCGCTTTAACAGTCATCTGTTCCATTAGCCCGTGAACAGTTATTCTGAGCCCACCTGCAGCACTTGAAGTTGCCAGCATTGAGTCCCAGGTAAGTGATTCTCCAATTTGATTTTCTACATCTTTTACTGCAGTTTTGAGTCCTATAGTTACATCACCGTCTAAAACCGTAGTACAACTTTTACCTTGAAAAGGTATATTTACAACAACGCGGCCCCTATCGTCATAGATGGCATTAAAAGCTGTAACTAAAGTAGTGGTGCTGCCTATTTCAGCAACTAGATAATCTACCTTCAAAAGAATTTCCTCCCTTTTACGCTTCTTACTCTTCTTCTATATCAGGAATACCCATTAACCTTTTAATTATGAAAGATGCAACAGATGTACCATTTGATCCACGTCCAAAGCCAACATCCATACCGTTTGCTTTAGCTATATCATCTGTTACTTGTGTACCACCAGAAATAAGTATAATTTTATCTCTTACTCCCTTTTCGGTGCAAAGATCACTAAGCTTTCTCATGTTCTTTATATGCACATCATTATGGGAAATGATTGTACTACATAATATTGCTTGAGCCTTTGATTCTATAGCAGCATCTACTAATTTTTCTATTGGACATGAGGTTCCAAGGTAAAGTGCTTCTATACCAAATCTTTCAACTCCACCATGTTTTATATCTATAACTTCTCTTAGTCCTACTGAATGTTCATCCTCGCCTACAGTAGCTGCGGCAACTTTTATTGGGTGCTCTTTTACGTAATCCTTCATAACTTGATTTGAAAGTACTTTTCTTCTCTTGGGAAGTACTAACTCATCTCGCTTTACAGGTGTAAAATCACAAATACCTTTAATTTCTACAAGACAACCTTCAGCTTTTTGTAGAACTTGTTTATGAAGAACTTCGACATTTTTAAGGTTCATTCTTTTACCCATTTCAAGGGCTGCTGCTTCACTAATCTGTTCATTTTCTGGTATGAATAGGGTAATCTTAACATATCCATCTTTAGCCCATTGAACTTCAGGAATGATAGTGCCATCTTCTTTAACTTTTTCCATTCTCTTAAATACATTATCATTTTCGTCTAATTCATCAATATATTGAATCTTTGAATGGCTACATAAAGTACATTCATCTATTGGATCGCAAGCTTTTTTATATTCGCTTGGAACATTATTAAATCCAAAATGACCACAAACCGGTGCAAAATAATCACTGTCTCTTAAAACTATTGTATCAACAGCATCTCCACCATCCATCTTTCTAGCAATACCATCATCATTTCTTTCTGGATACTCACCTGAATCTATAAAGAATCCTGCATCAACTGATTTAAAATATCCACCTACTTCTATCATTTCTTCAAGGAACATTATAGCTCTTTCTTCTAGTTCCCTAGCTTTTTCAGGTAGATATCCAGTCTTCTTAAGTTCAATCATGTCCATTAGACCATCCATACCTAAAAAGGACTGTTTTGTAGTGTTTATAGCATGTATATTATTATAATGCCAAGGAACATTACGTCCTTCATCAGGAGTTATAGTACTTTGGATATCAACAGAAGTTAATTCTGAAATTAACAAATTTAATGTATGACCAACTGTAGCTTCTCTTTCACAAGATTCTACATATTTTGTATTCATTTGAGCTCTCATTTTATATTTTTTAAAGAAATGTCTAAGTGCTACTGCATAAGGTAAATCATATCTCATACATGGAGCTGGAGCTGAAGTTGGTGGCACAGTTGAAAGGGCAATATTTTCAGGCTTCATACCTACCATTTCTGAAAAACAAGAATTTATAGCATGTTGTACCATAAGCTCTGGCATTACTTTATAACCTTTCATAGCTGTTGCATTTGCATTATGTGCACCATCTATTTGAAGGATATTTGCCCAGGACATTACACCTTTTGCAACTGCTGCATCTACAAAAGATCTATACATATTAATATTTCTATAAAGTACATTGTATTGTGGATCTTGATGAGCTCCGTTAACGCCTTCTTCTGCGAACATAACCGCTACATCAGGACCTGCCACACCAGATACATAGGAGTGGAAATTAATTCTTCTTCCTACTTCTTCTTCTATTAAATCTATAGCTTTTCTTGTTGCTCTAACTTCTTTTCTAGTTATTGGAACTCCACCTATACCTTCAGGGCTTCCTTCTAATAAACCATCAAAATGACTTTGTCCCATTGTCCTTATAACCATTAAATGATCCGCACCATGCCATGCAGCCATTCTCATCCTTCTTATATCATCTTCAAATCTTCCTGAAGCTATTTCTGTTGTAATAACAGGTCTTGGTTGCGGGTCTATACCTTCAAAACTTCTTGCTGCAGGAAGGCCATGACTTTTCTTAAGTGGAGCTGATATTTCATGGTAGGTGAATTCCCCTACTTTTCCTTCTTTATTTTCTTCTCTCCAGTGCCAGCCTCTCCATTTAGGTTCATATTTATCTAAGTCTTTTAATATTTCTTCTACATTAAGCTTTACATTTTCTTCTAACTTTTCTACCATTACTTGTCACTTCCCTTCATTTTTTCTGAGATGATATCCCAGCCTATTCCAATAGACAATTCCTCTCCTGCTTTAAGGTAATCCATGTTCTGAAGCTTTGCATAAGTTAAAATAACATTTCCGATACCTTTGGAAAGTAAGTTGTACTTTGTACCATAATCAATTAATGGTTTCGCCTGCAAACTTGAAAATCCCATTCTGAGTACTACAGATCTCTCAATAGCTGGAGACGTATGAGTATAGGCTAAATCAACAATAGGTTTTACAATTTCCTCGGTTAAGCTCCAAAACCTGTCATATAATTGATCCTCGGTAAGGCTTTTTAAATGTTCTCTTCTTTTTTCAAAATCATCTTCTCTTTTCATAAATTAATTTCCCCCTAACATATTTCAACATTATGTTGTTTTAATATTTCAACTACTTTTTTATTACTCAGTTTTGTTTCTGTGGACAAAAACTCAATATCTACCTGTTCAACTTTATTATCTACTAATTTATTTACTACATTTTTCATATAAGAATTTTTTAACCCATCCATATCTAAATCTGTAACTGTTACCTTTGATGGATGAGATGGAATTACTATATTTTCACCTGGTACTTGCTCTTTTGGATCGCCTACATAAACTTTAATTCCGTTATCTTTAGCAAAATTAAGCTGCGGTATTAAATGTTTTCCAGCTCCCGTGTATTCAGTCTCTTGTACAACTATTATGGCATCATCCTCGTATTCTTGAGCAATTGAAAAGGCTGCTACTAGGGAGGTATTTCCTGCTGGTCCTCTTTCTAGTCCTTCAAGCACAGCTAATATTTCAGTCATCCAAAATACATCACCTTGTGTGGTAGTTACATATCTATCCAAATACCTCAGAGGCCTAGCTGCACTTCTAGGTACATCGGATCTATCTGGATTTGTCAAAAATGGAATGCCAAATCCTGTATGTCCTGTTGTAAAGGATTTCTTATTAAAGTCTATATCAGACGCCATATGCAGCCCTGAAAGATCAACTGATGCTCCGATTATTTTCGTTTTAACAGCACCGGCCTTTATAAGTCCCCTAGCAGTACCAGTAACATTGCCACCTCCTGCATGAGTTATAATAACTGCCTCAGGATCTTTACCAAATTTTTCTCTACACTGCTCAGCTATTTCATAGCCTAGTGTTTCTATGCCTGCTACTCCATAAGAGGAATATAAGGAGGCATTATAATAACCTGTATCTTCAAGTATTTTAAGGTATGTATAAAATAATTCAGGTCCTACAGAGAGTCTAATAACTTCTGCTCCAAAACCCTCACATTTTCTTCCTTTTTCTAGTATTTCAGGCTGTCCAACTTTTCTTGAATCATAACATTCGTTTGCTATTATACATTTAAGTCCTCTAATGTTTGCTTGGGATGCAACTGCAGCTCCGTAATTACCTGAAGTAGCTGCGCCTACACCGTTATATCCTCTGTTCATCGCATCAAATACAGATATAGATGCTCTTCTATCTTTAAAACTTCCAGAAGGATTACAGCTCTCATCCTTTACAAATATTCTAGCTGCATGTCCAGTCTTAGAAGTCTTTCTCGCAAGTTTTGTAATGTTTTTTAGCTCTATTAGTGGAGTGTTTCCTACCCCTACCTCATTTTGAATTTCTTTAACTTCATCTAAGCAATATCCAACATCTTTCATCAATCCTTCATAATCAAAGGAAAGCTTGCCAGTTTCATATTTACTATAATCTATTCCTATAGATTTAAGAATTATTTCATTCTTACGCTCCATAAGCTCTTCATATTTATTCACCCTTTATTACCTCCTCTTAAAACTATGATTAAACTCATTATTTTGCTATTATTTCTCTAGCTTGTTTTCCTATATTGCTTATTTCTTCAACATATTTGCCATAGGTATGATAATAGCCTGGCTCTATGTCCACAATTGTGCCTTGAGCAATTCTGCCAATATTAGTTTCAACTTGTACTTGTCCTCCAAGTTCACAATCACTAAGGCACTTTCCACATGTCCAGCTTTTAAGAGGAGTTTTTTTTGTCTCATCTGGTATATTCGAAGCTCTATCTTCTGGTGTTAAAACCGTTTCTTCTACTTCAACCCAGGTGCCTTTTTTTATCATTATTTTTACCTCCCTTTTTTAAAATATTATTGAAAGTACTTTCTTAATTGTAGAGCAATTTCTGTGCCAAATAGAAAACACATGTATTTAAGCCATTGCTTAAATACATGTGTTTATTATTCGCAAAATATTCTGCATATATTTTTTAAAATTGTTGAATTTAAATCAATAATTACTAATTATCTACCTTTTTACAGGGTTTGGTGTACATGCAAAAAATTATGCATACATAGCAAAAAAACTTGCTTCCTTAGAATTCTTCTATTATTTTATGTATTTTTATTTTATATTGAAGATTTTGTCTTGAAATGCTAAGTTCTCTAGCAGCTTTACTAACATTAAAATCATTCTTTTTTAGTATTTTTTCTATTATGCTCTTTTCAATACCGCTCATATAATTTTCTAAATGGAAGCTTCCATCATTTATTGTATTAATGTCATGAACATTAGTACAATTATCATATGCTATTCTAAAATCAAAGTAGTTTTCTGTTAAAATGGAATTATAGTCTGCCATATTTATTGCAGATTCAATAACATTTGTTAGCTCTCTTATGTTTCCTGGCCAATTATATTGTAGAAGCTTTTTCATCATATCTTCATCAATGCCTCTTATATTTTTATAAAGAATTTTATTGTATTTTTCAATTAACTTGTCCACAAATATAGGGATATCGTCTTTTCTATCTCTTAGTGGAGGTATATTTATTCTCAGTACACATAACCTATAATAAAAATCTTTTCTTAATTTTCCACTTTCAATAAGTTTTGCTGGGTCTTCATTTAAGGTAGCGATTATTCTTACATCAATATCAATACTTTTAGTTCCTCCAATTGGCCTTATATACCCCTCTTGAAGTACTCTTAGTAGTTTAGATTGAAGATATGGCTCTAGTGAATTAACCTCGTCTAATAAAATAGTTCCATGATTTGCTTCTTCAAATAATCCTTTTTTATTCTCAGCCCCTGTAAAACCACCTTTTTCTGTACCAAAAAGCATTCCCTCTAGTAATAGAGCAGGAATAGCTGCACAATTTATAGGAATAAATGGCTTATCTTTTCTTACCCCACCATAATGAATACTTTGAGAAAAAACTTCTTTGCCTGATCCAGTTTCTGCATATAATAATACAGAGGAACTTGACATGCTAGCTTTTTTAGCTTTGTCTATAGCGATTTTCATAGTAGGACTATCACCATATATATCACTAAAAGTATAATGGCTATTAATTTTTTTATCCAAATTTTGCAATTTGCAAATGTTCTCAGTTAGTTCTTTTAATTGAGTCATGTCTTTTGCTATTTCAATCACCGCTATAACTTTATTATCTACAGTTACTGGAACAGTAGTATTTATAGTAGTGACTTTTTTCTTATATCCATTACCATAATGTTGTATTAAACCTACAATTTTTTCACCGGTCTTTAATACATTCATAATGGTGGAATCATCATCTTTTACATCTTCTAGATACTCGCTAACCTTTTTTCCTAAGACTTCACTAGGATCTACACCCTCGACTTTTCCCATGGCACTATTATAATATATAGTCTTGCCATCACTGTCTACTACTTGAATTCCTTCCTCCAAATTTTCTAATAGGCATGCTAATATCTTTTCTGCGCTTGGAATTTTACTATCCATATTACCCCTCCCTAATGGAGTATTTACAATTTAAATTAATTATACCACATGGAATTTTATTATGTAAAAAAATAACACCGGCAATGAACCAATGTTATTTTTAATATTTATTTTATATATGGCTCCTATTTAATTCCCCAAGTTCTTAATATAATGGGAATTTACTACATAATTGAACTACTTTTTCTCTAATTCCTTCTAAATTACCCTCTCTATTTTCTATAGTTTCATTCATAAGCTGTGCTATTATTTTCATTTCTGCTTCTTTAAAGCCTCTTGTAGTTACTGCAGGTGTTCCGATTCTTATACCACTTGTAACAAAGGGACTTAATGTCTCGTTTGGTACAGTGTTTTTATTTACAGTAATACCCACAAGGTCTAATAGCTTTTCAGCTTCTTTTCCAGTTATATTTTTGTTTGTTAATTCTATAAGTAAAAGATGGTTATCTGTACCGCCAGATACCAATTTAAATCCGTATTTTAAAAGTTCTTCTCCAAGTATTTTTGCATTTTTAACTACTTGTTCAATGTAAACTTTGAATTCTGGCCTAAGAGCTTCTCCAAAACAAACAGCTTTCGCAGCTATAGTCTGCATTAATGGTCCACCTTGCATACCTGGGAAAATAGACTTGTCTATTATTTTTGCATATTTTTCTTTACATAAAATTGCTCCACCTCTAGGTCCTCTGAGTGTTTTATGAGTAGTCGTTGTGACAAAATCAGCATATGGCACTGGAGACTGATGTGCTCCTGTTGCAACAAGCCCTGCGATATGCGCCATATCTACAAACATATAAGCTCCCACTTCATCACAGATTTCTCTAAAGGCTGCAAAATCTATAGATCTTGGGTAAGCACTGGCACCAATAACTATCATTTTAGGATTATGTTCTTTAGCGAGTGTCCTCACCTCTTCATAATCTATAGTCTCTGTTTCTAGATTAACGCCATAAGGAATGAAGTTATATAAAATTCCTGAAAAATTCACTTTACTTCCATGAGTTAAATGTCCACCATGACTCAGATTCATACCTAGTACTGTATCTCCTGGTTTTAACACAGAAAAGTAAACAGCCATATTAGCTTGTGAACCTGAATGGGGTTGCACATTAGCATGTTCTGCACCGAAAAGTTCTTTCATCCTATCGCGGGCTAAATTCTCGACTTTATCAACTACTTCACAACCGCCATAATATCTTTTAGCAGGGTAACCTTCTGCATATTTATTAGTTAATATAGAACCATTTGCTTCCATTACTGCTTTACTAACAAAATTTTCAGAAGCAATTAGTTCAATATGATCCTCTTGTCTTGCATTTTCCTCTTCAATAATTTCGTAAACTTTTAAATCACTGTTTTTTAAATATTCCATCATATACGTACCCTTCCTCTCTTTTTTAGATTAATTGATTATTTTGAATTTATATTTCTAGAATTAAATAAATTTTTAAAACTAAATAATTTTTGAAATTATTTATTATACTCCCATTATAAAATTTAATAACTTATTAATCAACCTAAAGATGAAATTTTCCACGAATTTTCTGAATTATTTGAGAAATATATTTGTTATGGGATTTTAATACACTTTATAGCATATTACTATAAGTATGGCTATATTTCAGAGTATAAACAATAACAAATAATTCAATTTTCCAAATAATAATAGTTTTTTAGGTTTATGGTATATAATGATAGTACGAATTTATTATAATATAATATGTGCAACTTTATATTTACGCTTAATAATAGCTATATAAATCTAAAATTAGTTTTTACTGAAAGGAGATCCAATGCATATTGATGATATTATTCATGTAGCCACTGACGCTGGAAAAATCATTTTAGAAAATGGTGGAGAAACTTATAGAGTTGAGCAAACTATTACTATGATATGTAAGTCCTATGGCATACCAAATACTGAAAGTTTTGTTACTCCCACAGGCATAATGGTTTCTATAACTAACAGTGAAAATAAGACCATTTCATTAGTTAGACGAATAAATAATAGAACAGTAAATCTTCGTAAGGTTGATATGATTAACAATCTCTCTAGAAAAATAGTTACGAAGCCTATATCTACTTATGAAATGAGAAAGGAAATTGAATATATTAATAATATACCACCTTATTCTCAAATCACTACCACATTTTTTGCTGCTGGCTCTTCAGGTTTTTTCACCTTGCTTTTTGGTGGAAATTATAAAGACTTTTTTATAGCCTTTTTAATTGGAGCTCTTATAAATTATTTAAGTGGATATTTAGATAAATTAGAGGTAAATAGTTTTTTAAAAAATACGCTTGGCGGCGCCCTTGCTGCAAGCATAGCCCTAATAGCTGCCTCTTTAGGTCTAGTTGGTAATATGGATACTATTATAATAGGTTCTATAATGATACTAGTTCCGGGTATTTCCATAACAAATGCAATACGGGATACTATTGCTGGCGATTTAGTTTCTGGTGTATCAAGGTCAGTAGAAGCTCTATTTGTGGCCATTGCCATAGCTGCTGGCACAAGTATAGTTTTTAAAATATGGGTGTTGTTATTTGGGGGTGGTTTAATATGATTCTTAATTCATTTTATGCTTTTTTAAGTTCTCTTGGTTTTGGAGTACTATTTAACATTAGAGGTAAAAACCTTATTATTGCATCACTTGGAGGAGGTCTTAGTTGGTTCACTTATCTTCTTACGGCAAGACTACAACCTTCATTAGTTTTTTCATTATTCCTTGCCTCCTTGGTAGGTAGTATTTACTCAGAAATAATGGCAAGAATTTATAAGAGTCCTGTGACTATATTTATTATTTGTGCAATTATACCCCTTGTTCCCGGTGGTGGAATGTATTATGCCACACTTGAGGCAGTAAAGGGAAATTTTGATGCATCGCTATCCAAAGGAGTTGTAACCCTGTTTAGTGCAGGAGCAATCGCAATTGGAATAGTTTTTGTGTCTTCCATAAGTACAATTTTCAAAAAAATAAAGAAGTAAAATTTGTTTGCAAATTTTACTTCTTTATTTTTTTGTTTTATTATTTTAAAAACATAAGAAAAGTTGAAACTAGCTCTTGAATTTTCTCTTCTTCTATTGGGTCATCTTCACGTATAAGACAGTTTTTTGTATATCTCTCTAAAACAAGGCCACCAACTTTACTCATAGCGGCACGAGCTGCAGCAACTTGCACCAGTATGTTTTTGCAGCAAACTTCACTGGTAACCATTTTTTCTATACCTTTAACCTGTCCTTCGATTTTTCTTAGTCTAACTTGAATATCTCTGACTAGTTCATCATTCATTGCTTTCTCCTTTTCTGTTGTCACTTTACCACTCCTATACATAATATAGTGAAACACTAACCATAGTTAATTATATTTATAATCATCATACCCGGTATAGGTACTATTTACAATTATAGCATCAGGATTAATACAAATCAAGAGATAACCGTGCAATTAAAACATTAATACATAAATTTCACATATTCATTTATTATGAATGCAAAAACAGCATAATATTTGCATATTATGCTGTTTTTGCACAACTATATTATAGTACTATTGCTTTACTGCTGTTTTTGTGATGCCAAGTTCTTCAAGTTGCTTGTCATCAACCATGTTTGGCGCTTGTGTCATTGGACAGAAAGCATTTTGATTTTTAGGGAAAGCTATTACATCTTTAATGTTTTCTGTTCCGGCTAAGAACATTGTTATTCTATCTAGTCCAAAAGCAAGTCCGCCGTGTGGTGGTGGTCCATATTTGAATGCCTCTAGTAAGAACCCAAACCTTTCCCATGCTTTTTCCTGAGTAAAGCCTAAAACTTTAAACATAGTTTCTTGTAGGCTAGAGTCATGTATTCTTATACTTCCTCCACCTAATTCTTCACCGTTTAATACCATATCATAAGCTTTAGCCCTAACTCTACCTGGCTCTGACTCTAAATACTTAAGATCTTCATCCATAGGCATAGTAAAAGGATGGTGGGCTGCTACGTATCTATTTTCTTCTTCGTTATAATCTACTAGTGGGAATTCTGTAACCCATACAAAGTTAAATTCCTTATTATCTTTTAAGATTTCTAGTTCTTTAGCTAATTGTAATCTTAAGGCGCCCAGTGATTGTAGAACGACGCTATCCTTATCTGCAACAATAAGTACTAAATCTCCAGCCTTTGCTTCTACCTTATTTAATATAGCTTTCATTTGTTCGTCACTTAAGAACTTAGCTATAGGGGATTTAATTTCATCTTCTTTATAAGCAATATACGCAAGCCCTTTTGCTTTGTAAGTTTTAACAAACTCACCTAATTTGTCTAATTTCTTTCTTCCCATGTCTGCAGAATTAGTTACTTTGATAGCTCTCACTGAGCCACCATTATCTAGGGCATTTTTAAATACTACAAATTCACAATCACGTGATTCTTCTGTGATATTAACTATTTCCATACCAAATCTTAAATCTGGTTTATCTGAGCCATATTTATCCATAGCTTCTTTGTAGGTTATTCTTTTCATAGGAAGCATAACATCTTCATTTACTACTTCTTTAAATACTTTTTTAATCAGGGCTTCATTTACAGCTATAACATCGTCTTCTTCTACAAATGACATCTCTATATCTACTTGTGTAAATTCTGGTTGTCTATTGGATCTTAAATCTTCATCTCTAAAACATCTTGCTATTTGGAAGTACTTATCATATCCAGATACCATTAATAATTGTTTAAACAATTGTGGTGATTGCGGAAGTGCATAAAAGTTTCCTGGATAATTTCTACTTGGAACTAAATAGTCCCGAGCGCCCTCAGGTGTACTTTTTGTAAGGATAGGTGTTTCTATTTCTATAAAGCCATTCTCATCTAAAAAGTCGCGAATAACCTTAGATGTTTTATGACGTATCATAAGAATTTTCTGCATATCGGGTCTTCTTAAATCAAGATATCTATATTTTAGACGTACATTTTCTGAAGCATCTAAGTCCTCTTTTATGTATATAGGTGGAGTTTCTGATTGAGATAGTATCTTTATACTTTGGCCTTTAAGCTCTACTTGTCCTGTTGGCATATTATCATTTGTAGATTGTCTTTTAATTATTTCACCAGTTACAGCAATACAGTACTCAGGCTTTACTAAATCTGCCTTTTCAAAAGCTTCTTTGTTTATTTCTTCTCCGAATACTACCTGAAGTAGGCCTGTTCTATCTCTTAAATCGATAAAAACAAGTCCTCCTAAGTTTCTCTTTGTTTGAACCCAACCCATTACTGTTGTTTTATTTGATATATGTGTTTCACGAAGATCACCACACATATTGGTTCTCTTTAAGCCGTTTAATGCTTCTGCCATTTTGTTCCCTTCCTCTCTTGACTGTGAATTAAGCTTTAACTATATTAATAATTTCTTGTAAATTATCTAATTTAATTTCAAACTGCTGTCCATCAGACATTCTTTTTATTTTAGCAATTCTTGTTTTGATTTCATCTTCACCTAAAATAATTGTATAGCATGCTCCAATCTTATTAGCATATTTCATTTGAGCTTTTACGCTCTTTTCCATATGATCGCATTCACATTTTATTCCCTTTTCTCTAAGGGAATTCACAATTTTAATTGCTTCATATTTAGATTCACCATTCATTGAACCAACATAAAGCTCCATGTATTTTTCTTTAGGTACTTCTATATTATTTTCTTCCAGGGCCATTAATAGTCTTTCTATTCCCATACCAAAGCCCATAGCTGGAACATCTGGGCCACCTATTTGTTTAATTAAATTATCATATCTTCCACCACCACAGAGAGCAAGACCATTTTTGTCAAGCACTTCAAATACAGTTTTGGTGTAATAATCAAGTCCCCTTACAATAAGTGGATCCACATCAAAGTGTATATCCATAACTCCTAGGTAATTTTTTAAGCTTTCAAAGTGAGTAGAACAGTCTTCGCAAATGTAATTGGATATAATTGGTGCGCCACTAACAATTCCTGTGCAACCATTCACTTTACAATCTAAAATCCTTAGTGGGTTTTTTTCAAATCTACCTTTGCAAGTTTCACAAAGATCCTCATATTTATCTTTTAAAAATTCTTTTAATGCATAATTATATTTTTTTCTACAACTCGGACATCCCATACTGTTGATTTTTAATTGAACACCTTCTATTCCAAGCTCTTTATATACCCTCATAACAAGGCTAATTACTTCAGCATCAATGGAAGCTTCCACGGAGCCGCAAACTTCTACACCAAACTGATGATGTTCCCTAAATCTTCCCTTTTGCATTTTCTCATATCTGAAACATGGAGTAAAATAATATAATTTTGTAGGTTGCACCTCATTAAATAAGCCATTTTCTATAAATGCCCTTACTGCTGGTGCTGTGCCCTCAGGTTTTAGTGTAATACTTCTTCCACCCTTATCTTCGAAAGTATACATTTCCTTTTGAACTACATCTGTAGTTTCCCCTACTCCTCTTTTAAACAATTCTGTATGTTCAAACATAGGTGTTCTAATCTCACGGCAACCATATACGCAGCATAATTTTCTAAATAGATTTTCTACATATTGCCATTTATAAATGTTTTCAGGTAATATGTCTTTAGTACCCTTAGGTGCTTGAATATCCATTTTATCACTCCTTTTACTAGTCTTTTAATTTAATAGTATTGCAACCATATAATGTTTCTAGCAATTCAATTTTCTTTTGGATCATCTCATCTATCCTTTTTATGTACTCTCTAACATCCTTAATATTTGCGAACCTTTCATGCCTGTTTTCTTCTAAAAAAACAACTTTACATACAGCATCTGCACCAAGTGCAATAATCGTCTGTTTTTCCTCAATCATTTGAATATTATATATTCCTTCACTGCCCGGTGTTTTATATCCAATATTCTCCATATTACCCACCATGTTTTTCTGCCTATACATATAATAAGGTTTCATATGAAGTTTTTTAGATAATTCCACAGTATGCTCATACATTTGATTTAATTCTTCTTGACCGGGAACTTCAAACCTATAATTATTAAGCATCTTTTCATGGAGCTTAGAAGCTCTTTTTATGGACAAACCATGAATTGTAATACTGTCAGGTTTAATGTCAAATATTTTATCACAAGTCTTTATTATATGTGAAATCTTTTCCCCAGGCAGTCCTACTATTAAGTCCATATTTATATTATCAAAACCTAATTTCCTTGCCATATCAAATTTTTGGGTAACGCTATCTACGGAATGAGTTCTGCCAATTAATTTCAAGGTATCATCATTCATTGTTTGGGGATTAATGCTTATTCTATGTACTCCATATTTTTTCATAGTAGTTAACTTATTAAAAGTTATACTGTCAGGTCTTCCGCATTCTACAGTAAATTCACGTACATTATTATGCACGATAAAGGCTTCATAAATATATTTCATTATAAATTCAAATTGTTCATCATTTACAGAAGTGGGTGTACCCCCTCCAAAATATACACATTCAATGTTTAGCTTTTTTTCTTGAATATAGTTACTTATCTCTTTAATCTCATGAGCCAGTGCGTGAAGGTATGGCTGTACTATGTCTTTACAACTTTCTATAGGACTCGCTGCAAAAGAACAGTATAGACAACGGGTAGGACAAAAGGGCATCCCAATATAAACACTTATAGTATCCTTGTCACTATTAACAATATTTCTCTCAAACTTTGCAACATCAATACAAAGTTGTGCTTTATCTTCTCTTGTAACATGTTTTTCTTTGAACTGTTCTATGATAGCCTCATCAGAAAACCCCTCTTGTAGCAGTTCAAGAGCTTTTTTAGACGGCCTAATTCCAATTAAAGTACCCCAAGGTAGCTGATTTTCTGTACTTTTTGAAAAATATAAAAAAACAGCTTTTTTTACTTCATCCTTAAGTTTATAGGAATTATCAACCTTGTATTCATAATTTTCAGAGTCCTTTTGTATTGTTATTATATTTTCCATTATTTCAATATTAAAATCATAATTTTCTTCAACAAATTTAATATCAGCAAATAAAAAGAATAAATTTATTATTTGATATACGTCATAATTAAATTTTTCATTATTTAATTTTACCTTAATCATTTTAACTCCTTACTAACTATAGTTTATAAAAATTTTAGTGCTATTTTAGACTATATTAATCCTTTAAAAAAGGATTTCCCAATTTTTCATTATTTATTGTACTACTTGATCCATGACCAGGATACACTATAGTATCTCCAGGAAGGCATAAAAGCTTCAATTTAATACTCATAATTATAGTATTGAAATCTCCTCCTACAAAATCTGTTCTTCCGATGGAACCTGCAAAAAGAGTATCTCCTGTGAAAACAGCGTTTTCAACTTTAAAGCACATACCACCAGGTGTATGACCTGGTGTGTCTAAACAAGTAAACTCTAAGTTAGAAATTTTTATTACGTCCCACTGCTTTAGTAATTTGTCTGCCCCACCTTCAATAAGAGGACCAAATAAATACTCGCCCTTTGTTATTAAGTCGTCGTCTGCTTTGCTTATACAGACTGTTGCCTTTGTGATTTCCTTTAGTTTAGCCACACCGGTGGTATGGTCTAGATGTCCGTGAGTCAAAAGGATATACAAAACTTTCGCGCCCATAGCATCTATAGCACGAGCAATCTCCTCCACGTCTCCACCTGGATCTACCACTATAGCTTCTTTTGTAGTCTCATCCATAACAACATAACAATTTGATCCATATATTCCTGTAACAAGTGTTCTAATTTGCATATTAATCCTCCTAGAAATCTTTCTTGCTCTCAATAAGTAAGGTTACCGGTCCATCATTTTGTATAAAAACCTGCATATCCGCCCCAAAATCTCCAGTTTTAACTTCACCTAATATTCCCTTGCACTGTTTAACAAATTCTAAATATAATATTTGGGCTCCATCTCCACCAAGTGCTCTCATGAAATTAGGTCTTCTGCCTTTTCTACAATCACCGTATAGTGTAAATTGAGAAACTACAAGCATTTCCCCACCTACATCTATTAGAGATTTAGTCATTTTTTCATCTTCTTCAAAAATCCTAAGATTTAATATCTTATCCACTAGGTATTTTACATCCTCTTCCGTGTCATCCTCGCTAATTCCTAGGAGAATATTTAGCCCAAACCCTATTTCACTAACTAATTCACAATTTACTTCAACCCTTGAAGATTTTACTCTTTGCACTACTGCTCTCATAAATATCCATCTCCTAAATAATAAAAATATCCCTTAGTTTTTTAATCTGTATACTTCTATTACACCAGACAATTTAGTGATTTTCTTTTGTAATTCCTTCAAATGCTCCGTATCAGAAACCCTTAACTTTATATTTATTAAAGCCACATTATTTTTTAGTGTTTTTGCGTTAATTGAGTATAACTGAGTCTTTGTTACTGTTATTACCTCCATTATGTCCGACAATAACCCATATCTATCATCTGCTTTAATTTCAATCTCAGTAATATAGCCTTTTCCCTCAGAAGCTCCCCAGCTTACTTCAACCACTTTATTAATTTCATTTTTCATTAAGGCTTCAACATTTTTACAGTCCTTTAGGTGAACAGAAACTCCACGTCCCTTAGTTATATAACCTATTATTTCATCTCCTGGAACTGGATTACAACACTTTGCGAACCTTACAAGTACATTGCCCTCACCTTTGACTACTAGCCCCGAAAAATCAATTTTCTTTTTCTCTTCTTTGCTTGTAGTCTTGGTTATCTTTTGTTCAATGTCCTCAATTGTCAAATTTTCTGTTTTATTTTTATTTTCAAAAACTTCTCTCAACCTATTAACTACAGTTGAAGGCATAATATCTCCTACTCCAACATAAGCAAACAAATCATCTAGAATTTTAAAATTATATTTCTTGTATATTTTTTCTATTGCTTCACCCTTGGCAATTTCTCCAAAATTGTGCCCTTGTCTTTTGGATTCTCTTTCTAATACTTCTTTACCTTTCTCAATACTCTCATCTCTTTTAGCTTTTTTAAACCAAGCTTTAATTTTACTTTTAGCTTGATTGCTCTTTGTAATGTTAAGCCAATCAATATTAGGACCCTTAGGTGACGGCGAAGTTACAATTTCAACTATTTCTCCAGTTTTTAGGTGATATTCCAGGGGTACCATTCTTCCATTTACCTTTGCTCCCATGCACCTATGACCTATATCTGTATGAATTCTGTACGCAAAATCAATTGGTGTTGCATCAAGGGGTAAATTAATAACTTCTCCCTTGGGTGTGAAGACAAAAACTTCATCTGAAAATAAATCAATTTTAAACCCTTCCATAAACTCTTCTGCATCAAAGGTTTCCCCTTGCCATTCAAGAATATCTTTTAGCCAAGAAAATTTAGAATCGAAATTTTCATCATCACTGCTCTCTGTGCCCTCTTTATATTTCCAGTGAGCAGCAATACCATATTCCGCGGTTTTATGCATCTCATAAGTTCTAATTTGAATTTCAAAAGGTTTTCCGTGTGGTCCTATCACTGTTGAATGAAGTGATTGATACATGTTGGGTTTAGGCATTGCAATATAATCTTTAAATCTTCCCGGAATTGGTTTATAAACCGTATGCACAATCCCTAGAGCTGCATAACAATTTCCAATATCATTTACTAAAATTCTAACTGCAGTCAAATCGAATACTTGATCTATAGTTTTGTTTTTGGAAACCATTTTTCTATAAATGCTGTAAAAATGCTTTGGCCTTCCATCGATGTCAGCCTCTATTCCTACAATATTTAAGTTAAATTTCAATTCTGATATTATGTTGCTAATATTATCTTCTCTCTCAACTCTTTTTTCAGCAATTTTCCGTACTAAATTATAATATTCATTTGGGTTTAAATATCTAAGTGATAAGTCTTCTAGTTCCCATTTAATTTTAGACATACCTAGTCTGTGTGCTAAGGGCGCATAAATATCCAAAACTTCTTTTGCTTTTAGCTTTTGCTTCGCAACAGGCATATATTTTAGCGTACGCATATTATGAAGCCTATCTGCGAGCTTAATAAGGATAACCCTAATATCCTTTGCCATAGCTAAGAGCATTTTGCGAATATTATCTGCCTGTTCCTCTTCCTTAGTCTTATATTTTATGAGACCGAGCTTTGTTACACCCTCAACTAAATTTGCTATCTCTATACTAAATTCCCTGCTTATATCTTCATAAGTATATACGGTGTCTTCAATTACATCATGAAGTAAGCCCGCAACAATTGTGCTAGTATCAAGTCCCATTTCTGCCAAAATACAGGCTACTTCTAATGGGTGAACAATATAAGGCTCTCCTGATTCTCTCTTTTGCTCTTTATGTGCGGCATAAGAAAAATTAAAGGCCTTAACAATAAGATCTTTATCTAGAATATTACAATTATTTTCAATCTTATATAACAATTTTTCCAACATGGCTTATACACTCCTAAAATCAAAGGCTGGTTTAATTAACCAGCCTATACTTTTTACTAATATTATATAGTTTTATGTAGAATTTTGCAATTTAAATTTAATATTTACTACATAAAATTAAATAAGAATTAAATATCGTATTTTACAAGAGACATTATATCATAACCCTTTAATTTGTCTTTTCCATTAAGTCCTGTTAATTCAATTACAAAGTTTAAGGAAACAACCTCTCCACCCATTTGCTCTATAAGCTTTGTTACTGCAGCTACTGTGCCACCTGTAGCAAGCAAATCGTCTACTATAGCTACCTTTTGTCCAGGCTTTATGGCATCTTTATGAATTTCTAGTTTATCACTACCATATTCAAGGTCGTACTCAACTTCCATAGTGTCATAAGGCAACTTACCAGGTTTTCTAACTGGTACAAATCCTGCTCCAAGAGCATAGGCCACTGGAACACCAAATAAAAATCCCCTTGCCTCTGGTCCTACTATAACATCTATCTTCTTATCTTCTAAATATGCTACCATTTCATCTATAGTGTACTTAAGAGCACTATGATCTTGTAGTAAGGTAGTTATATCTTTAAAACTGATACCTTTTTTTGGAAATTCCTCTATTATTCTAATATTATTTTTTAAATCCACGATAATCCCCCCCAAAAATAAAATCAAAGTTTACAAATGCATAAGCATTTGATTATTTTTCGTTTTTAATCAATACTACTTATTATACTGCCCATTATATATTATAATGAGTTATTTATGCAACACAAAGATTATGTAGTATCTCACCTAACTATGAGACTGTTTTTTAATTCTTTATCTAAGTACTTTGATATCTGTAATGCTCTATTGCTGTCAGAGGTAATAAATAGCTCAACAACAATTTTAGCATTATCCATTCGTCCAACGGGATTAATGGTAGGCATTACTGTTAATGCCAATTTTGATACTGTATCTTCATTAATAACCACAATGTTATGAGTTTTTAGTAGTGCACAAATTCCATAATTATTTGTGTTTTTTAATTTCTTCATGCCTTCCTGCGCAAATATTCTATTTTCACTCTCAAGCTTTGTTTTACTAGAAATAGTACCTAGCATTACCAAATCCATATATTTGTTTATGGATTTCATTTTGTAATAGGATGATATTGCTTGTGCTACTTTAAAGGCCACCCCAGCAGCGCATAATCCTTTGAATGGATAATTGCACCCCTTTTGTTTTGGATTCACAACAATGGTGTCTGGAGCTATATTTATAGGCTCATGAAAATCTGTGATTATAACCTCTATTCCCATGTATTTGCATAGTTCTATTTCACTGAAAGAATTGATGCCACAACCTAATGTTATTATAAGTCCTGGTCCTAAATATTTTATATGATTGATAACATCACTTTCAAGTAAGTCACGGCTCTCGCTACGCACACTTGGTATAAAATACTCAACATCAGCATTTAGAAACTTCAGAACTAACATCAATAAAGAAATTGCCGTAATACTATCCACATCATAAAATCCATAAAGGACAATTTTTTCTCTCTCATTTATGGCTTTGACAATTCTATATAATGCATCCTCCATTCCTTTTAATAAAAATGGATTATACATATTATAATCTATAAAGTCATTATTATTCACTTGCATGCTTTTAAGATAATCCACCATAAAAACTCCTCAAAGTTAATAGAAAACACTTAAATTATAAAATTTCCTATTTAACAAAATTAAAAAAGGCAAAGAAGTAGTTAATACATCATACTTCTTTGTCTTTAATTTTTAACTATTTGAGCCAAAGTGTAACAAGGGCAATTGGTTCCTATGCTCTTGCTTTCGAAGTTGCTTTACTATTTCTTTTTTTTAGCAATACCCAAACTGGACTTGCTATGAAGATTGACGAATAGCATCCAACTAATATACCTATTATTAATGGGAAACTAAGCTCTCTTATAGCTGGTACAAATACATATACTGCAATTATAGTAAATAGTGTTGTAGCAACTGTATTTATTGATCTTGCCATAGTTTGTGTAACACTTGTATTAGTAATCTCTTCTATAGATGCTTTTCTCATATTTTTTTGATTTTCTCTTATTCTATCAAATATTACTATAGTATCATTAATAGAGTAACCAACAATAGTCAGAATAGCCGCAATAAAAGTTGCATTTACTTGCACTCGGAATATTGCGTATACCCCAACCATAATTAGAATATCGTGCACTAATGAAACTATTGCTGCAACTCCGAACTTAAATTCAAATCTTATACCTATATAAACTAGCATACAAAGCATGGCAATAATCAAACCAGCTATTGCTTTTGTCTTTAATTCGCTACCAACAGAGGCTCCAATTGTATTTTCTGAAATTAATTCACTAGATTTAAACTGCGTCTTAATTTCTTTTACCATGATTGCTATTTGATCAGCAGTAAGTGCATCAGTTTTTACGGTTATTTCCAAATCCTTGCCTTCATCTAGTGTTTTTGACAAATATTGATCCTTTGCGTGTTTGTCTATTATTTTATCTACATCGGCTTTTACAAAAGCCTGATTCATCTTTATCTCAAGCACTGTACCACCTTTAAAATCTATACCTAAGTTTAACCCTTTTGTTACCATGAATCCCATTCCTATTACAATAATGAATAGAGACATAGCAAACCATAGTTTAGTTTTTTCAACTATCTTTAGCATATGCTTACCCCCTCTTCACGCCAAAATGAGATGTTTTACTTAAAAGTCCCATTTCGACAGCTAATTTCAATAAGAATTTAGTGCTAGTAAGTGCTGTAAATACACTTATAGTTACACCAATCATAAGTGTTAGTGCAAAGCCTTTAACTGCGCCTGTGCCCATTGAGTAAAGAACTATAGCAGCAATTATAGTTGTAATATTTGAATCTAATATTGATGACAATGCTCTATGAAACCCAGCATCTACAGAAGATTTTACTGATTTTCCTGTTCTAAGTTCTTCTTTTATTCTTTCGAATATTAACACGTTAGCATCTACTGCCATACCAACCGTAAGCAGGAATCCTGCTATACCTGCCAGTGTCAAAGTAGCATTAATGGCTGAGAATGCGCCAAGAACCAAAACCACATATAAAATTAGTGATACATCTGCAATCAAACCTGGCGCTCTATAATATAACATCATAAATATAAGTATAATTAATATTCCAATAGCTCCAGCCTTCATACTTAATGGCAATGCATTTGCACCTAATGTAGCTCCAACTGTTTTAACTGAAACAGCTTTTAGTGTTACAGGCAATGCTCCTGATTTAATAATTTGAGATTGTCTTGTAGCTTCGGCTAAATCTTTACTTCCTGTGATAACTGCCTTACCATCTGAAATAACTGCTTGAACTGTAGGACTAGTTAACTCCACACCATCCATAAAAATAGTAATTGGTTTTCCTAAAAATTTCTGTGTTGCTTCTGCGAACTTTTTCTTACCTGCTTCATTAAGCTCAAGTCCTATAGTAGGTTTATTATCTTCACCTGGGTATGCAGTAGCATCCTTTACATCTTTACCAGTAAGAATTGTAACTTTATCCGGACCAACAAATGTAAGCTCTCCTGATTTTGCAACAGTATCAAGAACTACTTTAGAATCGAACATACCCGGTATTTCAATTCTAATTCTATTGTTGCCTTCTTTGGCAACTAGTGTTTCACTAACTCCCATTTTGTTGACTCTCATAGAAATAAGCTCAATTGCCCTGTCTAAGGTCTTTGGATCAACCTTTCCACCTTGAACTTCTTCTAAGACAGAAATTCCGCCTTGCAAATCTAAACCTTTATTTATTGTCTCAGTAAAGGGTTTAAACCTATAACCTCCGATTGTAAATCCTTTAAAACCTGAATATGCCAATATCCCAACAACTAAAACACTGGCCAAAAACATAAACATGCTTTTCTTCTTTTTCATCTTTATCCCCCTCTGTTGCTTAATCATAAATACAATTATATTATGATTAACAAAATTAGTCAATATTAGGTAATTTACAATTTATTTATCCATGGTTTTTGCTTTTAAAGCTATAGCACACTCTATCCTTTTCTTTTGCATCTTGCAGCCAATTTCATAGGGAATATGCATATCTCCATTAAAATTAAAGTTATTTGCCTGGCATCCCCCACTACAATAAAACTTTGCCCAGCAATCAGTACATTTAGGTTTGTTGTAAATGTGTGCTTCTTTAAACTCTAGCTCCATTTTTTTATTATGCATTCCATTATAGATATCTCCCATTAGGAAATCTTTATTCCCAACGAATTGATGACAAGGGTATATATCACCATCAGGAGTAACTGCTATGTATTCATGACCTGCTCCACAACCAGAAATTCTCTTATAAACGCAAGGTCCACCTTTAAGATCTATATTAAAATGATAAAATTTAAATTCATTTCCATCTTTATGTCTTTGAAGCATATCCTTATATAATTTATCATATTGCTCAAAAATAATAGGTAAATCTTCCTCTCTAAGTGATAAAACATGTTCGTTTGGAAGTACTACTGGTTCTATAGATATTTCTTTAAAACCTAGATCTGCCATATGTTTTATATCTTCGAAAAAGTCAGTATTTTCTCTAGTGAAAGTTCCTCTTGCATAATAAGCTTTCGACTTATCTCTCATGTCAACCATTTTTTTAATATTAGGAAGTATTCTATCATAAGAGCCAGTTCCATCTGCCCTTACTCTAACTTTATCATTAACAGATTTTCTACCATCTATACTGAGTACTATATTACCCATATTTTCATCCATATATTTCATGATTTCGTCATTGAGTAATGTAGCATTAGTTGTCATAGTAAATCTTATAGATTTATTATGAAGTTTTTCTTGAACTTTAGCATGTTCAACTATTTCTTTTATTGTATCAAAAGCCATAAGGGGCTCTCCACCAAATAAATCAACCTCAATGTTTTTTCTTGGGCCAGATTTCTCTATAACAAAATCTATTGCTTTCATTCCCACTTCTGCTGGCATTACGCTTCTAGCACCATGATATTCACCCTCGTCAGCAAAACAATATTTACATCTTAAATTACAATCATGTATTACATTTAGGCATAGTGCCTTTATGTAAGACTCTTTTTCTCCAATGTCCATAGCGATTTCTCTGTACATATCTTTTGTGTATAACATTTCTTCCTTGATTAAGCTGAGAATTTCACTGTAGGCTTCTTCAATATCTTCTACCATATATTTATCTTTAAATATTTCTAGTAATTCTTGTTTTTCTTTAAGGGAATTATCATCCAAAAGATCATAAACTATTTCATCAATTACGTGAAGTGATCCGGAATTTACATCTATTACATAATACTCGCTGTCTTGTATATATTTATGAATTAATGACAAGTTATTTTCCTCCTAACAAATTTAAAGCAGTAACCCTAAGTGTTACTGCCACATTAGTAATATTAGTTTTCACAAGCTAAGTTAGCCACTGTACAAGAAGTTTTGCATGCTGATTGACATGAATTAGCACATTCCTTGCATCCTGGTTTTTTTAAACTTTCTTTAATGCTTGTTTTATTTATAGTTTTTATATGTTTCATTTCAATTCCTCCATTCGTAAAGTTTCGGTATGATTATATCATAATATCTTGGCTAAATAAAGCATTTCTATAGATTTATTCCAAGCATTCCAGCAAGTGTACCTATACCCAGTGCTAAAGCGGTTCTTATTACTTCTCTCAAACCAATAGCAGTGCTTCCACCACCAACTACTTTAACTAAGTATAAAACTACCATGTAAATAGCCGCCACCATAATGCCCATTAGCCAACCCTTTTCACCTGCTTTTTTTGCAGCATATACCGATCCATAAAGCACGCTAACTAATGTTATTATAATATAAAAAACGGATGTTACCTTCATGCTAGCTGGTAAATAGCTTGTTATTATAGAATAAGCTACCAATACAATTAAGGTTAAAATTGAAGCCCTAAATACACCTTCTGCAGCACAAGAATATTTTACTTTATTTTCCATGTAAACCCCCCCTTTTTTATGGATTTCAATAAAAAAATTTAGTTGAAATCTATAATATTAATTATGATTAAAAAGGGGGTTTTATTACTTAAATTTTTACTTTTTCTCTAGTATCACATCAGAACTACTTGAATTTCTAACAGAACCTATTCCGGTTCTAGCTAATTTAATTTTAGTTCTATCTGGACCACTTTCTAAGATAACAAATTCTTCTTGGATATTGACGATTTTTCCAATTATACCGCCTTTAGTCATTACTTCATCATTTACTTTTAAATTATTTAGAAGTGCGGCATATTTTTTCTTTCTTTTGTTTTCTGGTATAAATACTACTAAATAAAACACTACTAGCATTAATATTATAGGTAATAAAGATACTATTTGATTCATTTATATTCCCCTCCTTTCAATAATTTTTTAAATTATAATAAAATAATTCTCCTGTAAAAATCAATAACTTTACTTATTATTACTTTTATAGGGTAATCATGTTATAGCAATTAATTATGCGTTTTCATTCCACTGAGCTAGTTTCTCAGCCTTAAATTCTTCAAAACAATCATTATCAATGGCAGTTCGTATGTCTTCCATAAGTTTATTATAAAAATATAGATTATGAAGCACACAAAGTCTCATGGCGAGCATCTCTTTTGCCTTAAATAAGTGTCTTATGTAGGCTCTTGTATAATTCATACAAGTAGGACATTGGCACCCCTCATCAATAGGAGCAGCATCTAGTTCAAATTTAGCATTCATTATATTTATTTTACCATCACCCGTAAAAACATGTCCATGCCTTCCATTTCTTGCAGGCAAAACACAATCAAAAAAGTCTACGCCTCTTGATACAGCTTCTAAAATATTACTTGGATACCCTACTCCCATAAGATATATTGGTTTATCTTGTGGTAAGTGTGGAACAACGGCATCAATGATTCTATACATGTCTTCATGAGACTCTCCCACTGCAAGACCTCCAATAGCATAGCCATCCAGGTTCATCTTAGTAATAGTTTTAGCATGTTCTATTCTGATATCCTCATATGTTCCCCCTTGATTTATTCCAAATAATATTTGTTTGTTATTGACAGTGTCATCAAGAGAATTCAGCCTATCCATTTCAATTTTACACCGCTCTAGCCACCTTGTAGTTCTTGCTACTGAATCAACTACATATTCTTTGGTAGATGGGTTAGGTATGCATTCATCAAAAGCCATAGCAATGGTAGATCCCAAGTTGCTTTGTATTTGCATACTTTCTTCTGGGCCCATGAATATTTTCTTTCCATCAATATGTGAATTAAAATAAACGCCTTCTTCTTTAATTTTTCTCATAGCTGCAAGTGAAAACACTTGAAATCCACCTGAATCTGTAAGAATAGGCCTATCCCAATTCATGAATTTATGAAGTCCTCCCATCTGCCTTACAACCTTATCTGTTGGCCTTAAATGCAAATGATAGGTATTAGATAATTCAACTTGGCAATTAATTTCTTTTAAATCCATGCTGGAAACTGCACCCTTAATAACTCCTTGAGTTCCTACGTTCATAAAAACAGGTGTTTGAATTGTGCCGTGAGGAGTTGTAAACTCTCCACGTCTTACTTTACCACTTTTCTTAAGTAATTTATACATTTTTACCCTTCTTTCCTTACAATAATTAAGAGTTAGCTCTTTATTATTCACTAATATAACAACATTGCATCTCCAAAACTGAAGAATCTATATTTTTCTTTTACCGCAATATCATAAGCACCCATAACTAAATTCTGTCCTGCAAAAGCGCTAACTAGCATTATTAGTGTAGATTCTGGTAAATGAAAATTGGTTATTAATGCATCAACAATTTTGAATTTATAGCCTGGATATATAAATATGTCTGTCCAACCTGATTTTTCTTCTACTCTCCCATTCTCACTTGCTATGCTTTCTAGAGTTCTATTGGAAGTAGTACCTACAGCAATTACTCTACCTCCGTTTTCTTTTGTATCATTAATTACATCCGCTGTTTCACTATTTAGCACATAATACTCTGAATGCATTTCATGCTCTTCCACTAGGTCAGCTTTTACAGGTCTAAAAGTACCTAGCCCGATATGTAATGTTACAAATGCAAGTTTTACACCCTTTGCTTTAATTTGTTCAAGCAAATCATCTGTAAAATGAAGCCCTGCAGTGGGAGCCGCTGCTGACCCTATTTGTTTTGAAAACACAGTTTGATATCGTTCTTTATCTTCTAATTTTTCAGTTATATATGGCGGTAGAGGCATCTCTCCAAGTTTATCTAAAACTTCTTCAAAGATTCCCACGAATTCAAATTTTACTATTCTACTACCACCCTCAGAAATGCTTATAACCTCGGCCCTTAATTCTCCATTTCCAAAAACAAACCTAGTTCCAATCTTTGCTTTTTTTCCAGGTTTAACCAAAGTCTCCCATTGATTCACATCTATTCTCTTTAGAAGCAGAAATTCCATTTTACCGCCTGTATCTTCTTTTGTACCTATAAGTCTTGCAGGTAAAACCCTCGTGTCATTTAACACTAAACAATCTCCTGGGTTTAAATAATCTATTATATCTTTGAACACTTTGTGTTGTATTTCACTACTGGTTTTATTAACTACCATAAGTCTTGACTCATCTCTTTTTTGGAGTGGATGTTGTGCAATAAGCTCCTTTGGTAAGTCAAAATAAAAATCTTTTACTTTCAAAAAAATTACATCCTTTCTTTATGCGAAAATAGTTTATATTTCTTTATCATCATCAAAAATTGTAAATTGTTTAAGGTTTTTATGTGCCTTTGGCCTTTTCATAGATCTATTTAAATGTTCATAGGCCTTTTCAGAGGCTATCCTTCCTCGTGGAGTCCTTATTATGAATCCCTTTTGAATTAAATAAGGTTCATAGACATCCTCGAGAGTCCCTATTTCTTCACCTATAAAATAAGATAGTGTCTCTATCCCTACCGGTCCACCCTTAAAATTATCTATAATAGCTTCTAGCATTTTATTATCTATTCTATCAAAACCTTCACTGTCTATTTCAAGGAGTTCGGAAGCCGCTGTAGCTATTTTTAAATCAATGATTCCATTGCCCTTAACATCACAATAATCGCGAACCCTCTTAAGCAAACGATTAGCAATTCTAGGTGTACCCCTTGACCGCCTTGCAATTTCAACAGCTGCTTCTTCAGTAATTTCTACATTTAAAATATCAGAAGACCTAATTACTATTTTCTTTAACTCATCTTGCGTATAATATTCCATAGCACTTAGTACACCAAATCTATCACGAAGCGGCGCTGTTAGGAGTCCTATTCTAGTAGTTGCACCAATGAGCGTAAATTTTGGTAAATCGAGTCTTATAGATTTAGCTGAAGCGCCTTTTCCAATTACAATATCTAATGCATAATCCTCCATTGCAGGATATAGTATTTCTTCTACATTTCTATTGAGCCTATGTATTTCATCAATAAAAAGCACATCATAATCACTAAGTGAAGTTAAAATAGATGCCAAATCCCCTGCTCTTTCAATAGCGGGCCCCGAGGTTACTTTTAAGTTTCCATTCATTTCCTTTGCAATAATGTTAGCAAGGGTTGTCTTTCCAAGGCCAGGGGGGCCATATAAAAGCACATGATCCAGAGCTTCTTCTCTGTTTTGAGCTGCCTTAATGAATATATTTAGTTTTTCTTTTATCTTTGGTTGACCAATATACTCTCTAAGCCTTTGTGGTCTTAGGGAATACTCTGCCTCCATATCTTCTTCAATGATAGAAGAAGTAATAATTCTTTCCTCTATATCATCCATAATATACTCCCACCTTAGTTCATTAAGTATTTCAAACAATCTTTAATCATATTTTCAAGGGATAGTTTGTTATCGCTTGCTTTTAATGCTCTTTCAGCTTCCTTTTCAGAATATCCAAGTGACATAAGAGCTCCTAAAACCTCCATAAGTTTTCTATCCTCTACTAAATCGCCACCTGAGTTCTGTGAAAAATTATTAACTTCAGACTGCTCAATATGAATTTTTTCTCTAAGCTCTAGAATTACTCTTTGAGCAATTTTCTTTCCTATTCCAGGTGCTCTTTGCAGCGTTTTTTCGTCTCCTGATACAATAGCATATCTTAGGCTTTGTACACTACAAATAGAAAGTAGTGATAAGCCAGCTTTTGCACCAACTCCATTTACCCCCATTACTAGGGTAAACATCTCTATCTCGTCTTTTGTTAGAAATCCGTATAGTCCAATAAAATCTTCTCTAACAATTTGCTTTATATATAATAACACTTGCTCGCTTGTTTTAGGCATCTTCGCCATAGTACTTCCGGAGGTGTATATTTTGAACCCCATACCATTATTATCTACTACAATATAGTCTTTATTAATACCTATAAAAATTCCTTTTATATATTCGTACACAATATTCCTCCTAGCGTCCTCTTTGGGAAAAAACGAAAAATCATTATCTCCCTCAGAAAATAGCGACTATATAATACTTTACCACCTAACCGCTATTAATTCAATAATTAAGAATGGAAATGTTTATAAATAAGTAAAATAACCTTAAGAAATATATTTTTCTTAAGGTTATAGTAGTTTTTTTTATTTTACATAAAATTATTAAGATTTTAGTAAACCCCTAGCATAATCAAAAGCTTTTTCTGGAGTTTTGAATTCCCCACTCTCATATTCTTCATCAACTTCTACAGCCTGGCTGGCATCACTATCTTTTGTATATTTTCTACCGTGAACTAGGTCTTCTACTAACCCGTCTTTTTCTTTTAAGTCATCTATTTTTATATATTGTAATTCTCCACTGTCATTTGTCTCAAAATTATATTCCCGCTGTTTTCCATCTTCTGCATATACATTAGAATTAAATATTTTGTGAGACGTTATATCACCATTATTATCTGTTTTATAAATTGTTACAAGGTTATTATATACACCTAAATAATATCTATTCGCACTATAACTGTACCTATCACTATTATTAACAAAAATAATCTCATGATCACTCATATTTGAAACTGTGTAACCTTGGCTTTTAAAGATTCCATCAAGTTGCGCTTGTGTCTTGCTATTTAGTAGAGTTGAACCATTAAAATGTTTCTCTAATACCTTATTTCTTACTTCGATATCTTTATATTTAATTTTAAAAATAAATTTTGTGTCTTCAGCTACCACAGGCAAACTAGCAGTCACAGATTTATCACTAGTGTTTTTGGTAATTAGTTTTAAAAATGGAATTTTGCCAGAGGCTTGTAAAACTAAATTGTGATTGTTAATGTAATCAGTAAGTGAGTAGCTAGCAATGGAAAAAATGATTAATAGGGTAGCTAAAATTGTGTATAAAAACTTTCTATTTTTCATATTACCCCTCCTTATTTGTAAATTATGTCCATACAGGGGGGTATTTATTCATTAGATTTATTTTATTTATCTAGACCTTTTCCAGAATCAGTAACATTGACCTAATCCTACTTTAGTTTCATTTTCTAGTCGTCCTATGGTTTCCGATAAAACTCTACATATTAACTCTAAATGACAATCTTTAAAATCAAGTCTTTTAGAAGTTAGAATACAAAGTTGCCATTGCAATGTTTCTAATAAAAACATATTATATATGTCTGTAGGAACATTTTTTTTTACATAGCAAGTCTTTTAAGAGCCTCATAATCATGGATCTCGTAAGCTTTTGTAATAACATGCTTGTACTCTTTATAGATAGTTTCATCAAAAAACATAAAATCACCTTCCTTTAATAGAATTTATGTTGAAAAATTTAATATTATTACGATTGATTGGTTTTGTTAATATTGTTAAGTAATCTTCAAATGAAAGCATTAATAATGCTGATATGAACTTTATCAGGAGTTCGGTTGCAAGGCACGTAGGCTAGAATTAATACTTTTATATTAGTAGATTTTGAAAGGAGTGTATTATGCCTATTTATAGATTATCAAATGATTTAGTATTTCCTGACCCATCTCTTTCAGAGGACGATGGTCTTTTAGCCCTAGAAGGAGACCTATCTCCCGAGAGATTACTTCTTGCCTACTCAAATGGAATATTTCCATGGTTTTCAGAGGAGGAGCCCATACTTTGGTGGTCACCAAATCCAAGATTCGTTCTTTATCCAAAGGATATTAAAATTTCTAAATCTATGAAAAAAATACTTAAAAAGAATACCTATAGAGTTTCCTTTGATACTTGTTTTAGAGACGTTATATCCAATTGTTCTAATATGAGAAAAGAAGAAGGCACATGGATTACAAATGAAATGATTGAAGCTTACTGCAAGCTACATGAACTTGGCCTCGCTCATTCTGTAGAGGCCTGGTATGAAGATAAACTGGTTGGCGGATTATACGGCGTAAGTATTGGTAAATGTTTTTTTGGTGAATCCATGTTTTCAACTATGGATAATGCCTCAAAGTCGGCATTTATTACTCTTACCAAGGTACTCGCGGAAAAGGGTTTTGTTTTAATTGACTGCCAAGTTCATACAAATCATTTGGAAAGTTTAGGTGCAGTTTATATTTCTAGAGAAGACTTTTTACAAGTGGTACAAAGGGGAATTTTAATAGAACCTTTGAAATTGCACTTTTAGTTAAATAATTCCTTATATTATTCAATAATTATATTGACGTTTTGATTATTTTGTCTAATAATGTATATATCTGATTATTTCAAAAAACTTTTTTTACTATTAGGGGGATTAGAATGTTAAAATGGAAGCTACGAAAATCAAGCTCTAGTGAAACAGCTATAGAAAATAACATAATAAATGATAAAATGGAGTGTCTACCATCTCAAAATAAACTTGCAGTTTTGAAACATAATCAAAAATGTATTGTTAATAAATTAAGTAACAAAATTGATGAAACCGGTTTTGCTACAGAAAATTTAATTGGTATTACCGACAATATTAATCAATATGTGGAAGTGCAGATGAGTTCCATTGACAAATTGGTAAATGAAATCACTAATTATTCTGCATTAGCGGAGGAAGTGCTAGCAAGCACTGAGAATTCAAAGCAAATAGCGGAACAAACAATGGAAATAGCAGAAGAAGGCCGTAAGGCCGTAGATAATTCTATTAAAGCCATGAGTGAAATAGAATCTTCTGTAAGCGACGCAAAGTCTGTTGTCATGGATCTTAACACAAAGTCTGCACATATTAATGAGATGCTTAATGTTATTAAAGATATAGCTAATCATACAAACCTGCTTTCTTTAAATGCTTCTATCGAGGCAGCAAGAGCTGGAGAGGCTGGTAGAGGTTTTACTGTAGTAGCTCAAGAAGTTAAAAAATTAGCAGAAAGAAGTGTGGAGTCTGCTGGATTTATTTCAAAGACCATAAATGAAATAAATGATAGTATCGCTCATACAATTGCTGCTATGGATAAGACTACTGATAAAGTAAAGGAAGGAAGTGACATAGCGCAAAATACTATGTCTGTTTTCCAAAATATTATTAATGCAGTACAAACTAGCACTGATGTAACTGCAGAAATAAATATAGCACTAGTAAGTCAAACAGAAAATTTAGAAAGTGTTATAAGCTCTACAGAAGAAATGAATCACACCTCCGAGAAATTATTATCAGTTGTAGAATCTGCTTCGTTAAATACACAATATACAAAGACTTCTCTTAATATTCTATGGGAGGTTTCAGAGGATTTAAAATATATATCCGATAAATTGCTCCAAGAAATTCCTGCAACTACTAAAGAGGACTCTATTTTAAGAACCTGTCTGCATGGTGTACCACTTGGATTTGATCCAGCCCTTGCCATTGATCAAGAAAGTGGGCAAGTAATTGTAAATGCACATGCGGCACTACTCAGCATTGGTTCTTCTGGTGATGTTTCTCCAGGCATAGCAAAAAGCTGGTATGTAGAAGAAGATCATTTAACTTGGGTTTTTAATTTAAGAAAAGGTGTAAAGTTTCAAAATGGACGTGACCTAACAGCTACTGATATTAAATATTCCTATGAAAGGATTTTAAGCCCTGCATTGAAATCACCAAATAGTTGGTTTCTTGAAAACATAGAAGGTGCTACTGAATATCTTCAAGGGCGTGTTAAAGAAGTTGTTGGAATAAGAGTATTAGATAAATATAGAATTTCTCTAAAGCTTACAGTTCCCTACACTGGGTTTTTATTGAATCTTGGACAATATTGTTGTTCTATTATAGCAAATGAAGAAATTTTAAAGGGCAAGATTGTTGGTTGTGGTCCCTTTATTTTAGAAGATGTAAAACCTGATGGTTGTACTCTTACAGCATTTAAGGATTACTTTGGTGGTGCTCCTTATGCAGACAAAATCAACATTGAGTTTAACCCTGAAAATCCTGCAGAAAAGTTTTTAAATAAAGATTATAATTTTATTACAGTAGACAATAAACCCCTTATGGAAAGTTTGAAAAATTCAGAATCCTCCTCAATCAATATGAAGGATGTTATGGGAACTTATTATGCTGGCTTCAATTTAAAAAGTAATTCTCCACTGATTCAAGATGAACAAATAAGAAGGGCATTAAATCATGCTATTGACAGAAAAAGAATTATCAAAGAAGTTTTAGGTGGCATGGCCATAGAATCAAAGGGTCCTTTCCCACCTAGCATAATAGATAATAAGTATTTACCAGCTTTTGATTACAATCCTACTATGGTTAAGGATTTAATAGCTAAAAAAAGATTAGGATCTTCGCTAAAACTTAAATTACTAATGAGAGATGGAAGTCCTGATACTGTATTTAATAAAATTGCACAATACATCCTTGAAGACTTAAAGAAAGTAGGAATTGAGTGTAATGTTGAAAAGGTGGCCTCTGATAAGTATTTTGCGAGTATACCTCATAGTGATTTATTTATAAGTAGATGGATTGCCGATACTGGTGACGCTGATAATTTCCTTCAACCTAATTTTAATCATACAAATTATACGGATTTTACAGGATATAAAAATGATGACGTACTAGAAATGATGAATAGTGCTAAAGAAATATTAAATCCAGTTAAGCGAACTAAGGTGTATGAAGATATTCAAAAGGAAATTATTAATGAAAGTCCATGGATTTTCTTATATCATCCTCAAGTAGGTGTAGCTACTAATGCTGGTATATTAGGCGCAAGACTAAATCCTCTAGGAATTGTAAGATTTGAAGATATTGTTGTAGAGCAATAAACCTAGCTATAGATAAAAAACAAATCAGCCTAAAGATATAAATCTTTAGGCTGATTTAATTATATTACTATTCTACTTTTTCGAACTCTGATTTACTAACTCCACATAGTGGGCAAACCCAATCTTCAGGTATATCTGAAAACTTAGTTCCTGGGTTAATTCCACCATCATCATCCCCTACTGCTGGGTCATAAATGTAACCGCACACTGTACAAACATATTTATCCATAAACAGCCTCCTTAAAATTTATTAATAAGATTACATTTCAGTTGCTTATGTAGAAATAAACATGATTTATCCTCATACACTTTCTAATAACTGAAACTTATGGTTATGTTACCATATCTCGTATGGATTAACAATGCTTCTTTTTCTTGATAGTGAATATTAAGTAAAATATTCAATTATTGATCAGTGAAAATTATTATTTATCAGTACTCTACTTTATGAAGATTGAAGATTTCAGCACAAATAGCAAGTCCAAGTCATGCTCCATTATTGGGTAAGAATCTAAAACTTTACAACAACTTTACATTTATGATAATCTTCTCATATATAAATAGTTTATAATTAAAAATGCTAATTATTTATATTAATAGCTTTGAATAAATATAGCAATAATATTACTGGAGGCGATATGTTTGAAACAAAAGATTCTAATAGTAGAAGATGATTTAGCAATATCAAACTTAATCAGATTAAATTTAAATATAGCAAATTATGAAACTAAAGAAGTTTATGATGGCTTAGAAGCAATTAATATAATTGAAAATGAACCTTTTGATTTAATACTACTGGATGTTATGCTTCCAAGTGCTGATGGTTTTACTATAATGGATAAAATAAGATACTTAGATATTCCTGTTATATTTCTTACCGCTAAAAACTCAGTTATTGATAAAGTAACTGGATTAAAATCAGGAGCAGAAGATTATATTGTAAAGCCCTTTGAGTCTCTAGAACTGTTAGCAAGAATTGAAACTGTTCTTAGAAGATATGGAAAAGCTAATGACGCTTTGGAATTTAAAGATATTAAAATATATTTAAAAGAGAGAATAGTAAAAAAGAGTGGTCAAATAGTTGATTTAACTCTTAAGGAATTTGAGCTATTATGTATATTAGTGAAAAATAAAAATATAGCCTTAACTAGAGATACACTGTTAGAAAAAGTATGGAAATTTGATTACTTTGGAGGAACTAGGACTGTTGATATGCACATAGGTTCAATTAGAAAAAAATTAGACCTAAATGATAATATTAAGACGGTTTATAAAATTGGATATAGGTTGGAGGAATAATAGATGAAATTTTGGCAAAGAGTATATATTTTATTTTTGACTTTATTTATTTTAACATTTAACTTTGCAGGAATTTTAATAATAGAAAAGATTCATAACGAAACATTAAAAAGAGAAGTAGATAGATGTTTAAGTGAGCATTTAAGTATTTATTCAGGGGTGAGTTTAAGTATTCCTGTGTACGGCACTTTAAGAAGGTATTCCCGTAATATCAGCTCTGATGATGAAATTTTATCTAATGCCATCAATGATTATTATAAAGAATACAATGATAAAAATGTTTATGTAGAGATTTTAGATGCAAAAAATAAGAGTGTATTTAGTAATATAAATTTTAAAATGCCTTCTAAAAGAGAAGAAATCAAATCACTTCAACCAGATAAAAGACAATATATAATAAAGGATATAGATGATAAATCCTATATATTCATATCAAACTTGATAAATATAAACAATAAATCCTATAAATTTACTTATTCACGAAATATATCAGGAATTTATGAAGGAAGAAAAAATCAGTATGTTTTCTTTTTTAAACTGGACGTAGCAGTATCTTTAGTTTTCATGGTGTTTATGTATTTCGCAAGTAAATATATAACAAAACCAATCCTGAATCTTATAGGAGCTACTAAAAGAATAGTTAAAGGAAACTTTTCAGAAAAGGTAGCAATAAAATCTAGGGATGAATTTGCTGAGCTGGCAGAGAATTTCAATATAATGGCTGAGGTTGTTGATGAAAAAATAAATGAATTAGAAAGAAATAATAGTGAAAAACAGAGGTTTATCGATAACTTGGCCCATGAATTAAAAACACCATTAACTTCTATAATAGGGTATGCAAATTTACTTCGTACCACCAAATATAACGAGGAAATTTTCATAGACGGTCTTGGTTATATATACAGAGAAGGAAAGCGTTTAGAGGAATTATCTTTTAGGCTAATGGACTTAATACTATTAAGAAAAGAAGAGTTTAAGCTACAAAATGAAAGCATAAAAAACATTGCTCTTGAAGTAAAAGGGTCATTGCTTCCAAAACTCATTGAAAAAAACATAAACTTAGTAATAGAGGATAATGATTTTGAAATGATGATGCAACGTGATTTAATGAAGGTATTACTATCCAATCTTATAGACAATGCTATAAAAGCTTCCAAGGTTAAATCAGAAATTAACATTGGTATTAACAAATATAAATATGAAGTTGAAATAAAAGATCATGGCATAGGGATTGCTAAGGATCATATAGATAAGATCTTTGAACCCTTCTATATGGTTGATAAAGCAAGAACTAGGGCAAGTAATGGTGCCGGATTAGGTTTATCAATATGTAAAAAGATATTGGATATTCATAGTGGATGCTTTGTAGTTGAAAGTGAAATAGATAAGGGAACATCAATTAAATTAATATTTAATAATTGTAAAGGTGGTGACTCCTTCAATGAAGCATAAAATAATACTTCTCATATTATTGATTTCGAGTATTTTTTTAACTTCCTGTGGTGATTTTAGTAACATAAAAAAAAATCAACTGGTAGTTGTAAAGCTTGATAAAAATACTATATCTACTTCAGATGTTGCGAATGGGAAAAAAATCTTAACAGATGAAGGAGCAAAATTAAAAGCTCTAGAAATTTTAGAAAAATATTTTAATGTGAAACTTTACCTGACAGAGGTTGGGAGTGACGTTCAGTTCATTAATTCATCAATGTTAAAAAAAGAGTTAGGGCCGATAAATCCAAGTAGTTATTCAAAAACGCAATTGGAATATAGTAAATCTGTGTTAGAAAACGGTTTTTATGCGGTAGACTTTTTTACAAGAGTAGAAAAGCAAGCACAAGATACAAATTACGCATACTTTTCTATGAAAATAGATTCAAAAACAGGAGAATGTATATATTTTAGCAGTTATGATACTAAGGTTATATCTTCTTCAAACAGTAGTATTGATATAATTGATATAAACGAAGCAAAAAAAATAGCAAAAGAATTTATTCTAAAAAATAATATTGGTAATATTAAAAATATAAAGTTAGTTAATCAAAATCCGAAAAGCGTAAAATCGGAAGTTGGATACAGTTTACTATACGAGGATGCTGACGTAGCTAGTAATAAAGTAATGATTGTTATTGATGGAAGCACTAAAAAAATATACAGTTTCTCAATAGGAGTAATGGAGGTAATTCAATCTAATCCTAGTTGGTAAAAGAATAAACAAATGGAAGAAAATTATAATACTCACTTTTAACAAAATCTTATTTTGTTAAAAGTGAGTATTTTTTTAGAACTAGATAATTCTTTTCTTTACATATACTTTACAACTATTAAAAACTTCTGATATATTCTCCTATTATAATTAAATATATCAGATAAACGATAAAAAGCAAAAACAATGTAGAAAGAAGGTGAAAATCTTTGAAAAAAATTTGTTGAAAATAAGTATAAAAGCACTCTTTTTATTCTTATTCATTACAACCTATTAATATTTCTAATTTTACAGTTTGTATTGATGCGGGCCATGGCGGATATGATATCGGTGCTAAAAACTCATCAAATATTTTTGAAAAGAATGTAACATTAAAAATTGCTCTTAAAGTAGGCGCACTTTTGGAAAGGGACGGAATTAAGGTATTATATACAAGAACTACCGATGAAGTATCCTGGACCTCTGATAATAAGCTAGATCTTAGGGCAAGAGTTAAAGTATTAAAATTAATGTTTAAATATAACAAAGGAGATAAAAATTATGAGAAGAAAGAGGAATAAATTTAATACAATAAGAAACACTGTAATTATAGTATTTTTTATTGTATTATGCAGTTTAGTTTTTACAGGCTATACATATTTTTCTAAAGCGGATGTTCAAGCCAAGGAAAATCAGGTATTACAGGCTAAGGCACAGGAAATAAAGGAAAAAGCTAAAGAATATAAGAAAGCTAAAGATTTAAGTACTAAAGCCAATGATACTTCACATGTTGATGCTTATGATATACAAAAAATATCGGCTATAGCTGACTACAAAGGAGAGAAAGATGGTAAAAAAATAGCATTTCTTACTTTTGATGATGGTCCGTCTACTACTGTAACACCCCAAATATTAGATGTATTGAAAAATAATAACATAAAAGCAACCTTCTTTACTGTTGGAAAACTTATAGAATCTAATAATTCAAGTAAGGATCTTATAAAAAGAATCTTCGAAGAAGGACATGCTATAGGAAATCATAGTTATAGTCATGAAATGAAAAGACTATATCCTCATAACAAACTTGATGTAAATGCTTTTATGACTGAACTCGAAAAAAATAACAATATCTTAAAAGATATTTTAGGACAAGCTTTTAATGCCCGAGCAATAAGAATGCCAGGTGGTTATATGTCTAGATTGTATTACAAGGATCCTAGTTTGATTGAATTGAATGCTAAGTTAAAAGAAAAAGACCTGTATAGTATAGATTGGAATGCATATATTTTCGATGCTGAGGGTGAAAAGAAAACTGCACCCGAATTAGTAGAGGCATTTAAACAATCTGTAGGTACACAAGAAAAGATAGTAGTATTAATGCACGATACCTATGGTAAGGAAGAGACTTCAAAAGCATTACCTGAAATTATAGACTATCTAAAAACAAATGGATATGAATTTAAAATTATAAAATAATACCTTCAAATATACAATAAAATAAAGGCTTTAGTTAAACCTACTATAAGCCTTTATATATTTAAATCTGCTGGAAATGCAGGATGTAAATCCATGGCTAAGAAAAACAATATAAAAGTCAATGATCTTTATAAAAGAATTTATTAACTGATTTTTCCACTCTTCCAAGGGCTTCTTCTAATACACTTCTAGCACATGCGATATTAATTCTTTGAAACATAGCGCCCTCTATCCCAAATAATATTCCATCATTAAATCCTACTTTAACACTTTTTACAAAAAAATCTTGGAGCTCCTGTGAGGACATATTGAGTGCTGCGCAGTCAATCCATACAAGATATGTGCCCTCTGGTATTATTACTTTAAGTTTAGGTATACGCTCTTTAATATATGCCATTAGGAAATTTAAGTTTTCTTCTAAGTATTGCATTAATTGCTGGAGCCACTCGTCACCTTCATTATAGGCGGCTTCTAACGCTACAGTTGCAAAAGAGTTTATTTCAGTTGAAGCATTATTCTCTAAAGTGATTTTGTACAAATTCCTTAACTTTTCATTGGGAATAATTATATTTGATACTTGAAGACCTGCCATATTAAAAGTCTTACTTGGGGCCGTACATATAACAGAGTTCTCAGCAAATTCTTTTGATATGGAAGCAAATACAGTATGCTCATTTCCCTTGTAAATAAGATCAAAATGAATTTCATCAGATATTACAAGGATATTGTTATCTATACATATTTGTCCAAGTTCTATAAGTTCCGATCTAGACCATACTCTGCCTACAGGATTATGTGGATTACATAATATAAGCATTTTTGTTCTATTAGTGATTTTTTCCTTTAAATCTTCAAAATCCATTTTATAACAGCCTTTTTCATAAATTAGTGGATTTTCAACAATTATACAACCATTGTTTTTTACAGAACTATAAAAAGGATGGTAAACTGGTGTTTGGATTATAATTTCATCTCCTGAATTTGCATAAGTTCTAATTATATAATTTAGAGCGGGGACTATTCCTGGAGTATAAATTATCCATTCTTTTTCTATGTTCCAATTATGCTGCTTATCCATCCAATTAATTACCGCTTTATAATATGATTCACCTTTTAAAGTGTACCCATATATCTCATGACAAGCCCTCTTCCTTATTGCTTCTGATATAGGTTTTGCTACTTCAAAGTCCATGTCTGCTACCCACATTGGGATTACATCACTATCTCCAAATTTTTCTTTAACTATGTCCCACTTAATAGATTCTGTATTAAACCTATTAACAATTTCATTAAAATCATAAATCATTTTCTAGCCTCCTTATTCATTATTCCTTATAAGTACACAATAATTCTTGCTCCTGCTAGCTTTCTATTTATCATTATAACCAAAATATAGGGAAAATGATACAATATAAATGTATCATTCTCCCTATATTAAATCGCTCTTAGTAAATAAATAATTCTTATCTAATATTGTATTTATTGATTACCTTATTCCTTAATTTTATGCCAAGTGTCTCATTTACAAATCTATCAATTATATCTTCCTTAGTAGCTTTACCTTCTACAAATATGTTATATCTCTTGCAAAGCTTACCTAAATCACCCTTACTTATCTCACAAGTTTTAACAAAGCTTTTTGCAGCTTTAACACTAGCCATAATCATTATACGTTTATATATCTCATCATTAGTCATATATGCACCTCTAATCTCTTATTTATCTAATACATTATAACATCTTAAAGAGCATGAATAAATCATTATACATAAATTAATAAAATTTTATTAGATAATTCAATATTTTAGTAGCATTTATCCATTATTTTTGTTTTTGTTATCATGTAGTACTTGATCTACTACAATTACCATTGCTAATATAAATGCATGATTTTCTTGTTCATTGATATTAATCTCATAAGTATCTCCCCAAGATAACCATTTTTTGTTTACTTCCGCTATAGAGATACCATTTTTTGTAATTGAAAAGTCATGAGCAAAAAAATCCCCTTCAATCTCGTAATCACCCATATTGCTATCTATATCAAACCTATTGCTAAAGAAAGTAAATTCTTTTTTCACTCTTGCAGCATAGTTTCCATTTAAGTATATATTGTATTCCGGGAGTAGCTTAAATAACTTTTGCTCAATATAGACAATTTCATTATTACCCATATCGTAAATTTTAAGCTTATTTCCTATGGAAAAAACCTTTCCTTCTACATTGAACACATCATTACCTGAAACGTCTTGAATGCTAAACTTATCACCTATAGAAAATATTTTTTCTCGAATATAAAACTTCATATAAGTTCCCCCTTATTGTTATTCTAATTTCACAAGAACATAAAATTCAAAATTCTTCGATTCTATTTTACCACTTGAATTATTCTTATTTCCAGATATACTAGAGAATTGAATCTTAATTTTTACTTTGCCATTTTCATCTTCAAAAGACATTTCCTCTGAAGGAATATTTTTCTGATCTTGGTTACTACCATATTTGTCCATCAATAAATTTGTGAAATCCTGCAAATTCTTTTTATAAATAGCTTTAGCATCTTGAGTTATTTCTAATGTGCTTGATTTATAATCAAAATCTATGCTAAAGCTTGTGTTACTAACCTGCTGTCCATTAGTTCTTGAATCAAAGAAATAGTCATATCCTCGTATATCAATTGGTTTTAATGGACCTGATGAATTAAAATAAAAATATCCATTGTTGCCTGTATTATATTCATCTGTATATTTTACGCCTAAAACTCTTTCCATATCAGAATTTTTAAAGTCCTGTGGCAAGCTTTTGACATCTTTTAGACTGTGATTTCTTTGAAAGTAATTAAGAATACTGGATATCTGCCTAGAATCCTCGTTAGAAACCGCAGCACTTGCTTTAATTACACTGCTATCTTTAATCATATGGTTTGCAATAAATATCTTATCTAGCCTCTTATTTTGGCTGTATTTTGAAACTGAATAACTACTAAAAGGACCAAATACAGATATAGTAGTTATTGCTACTAGGGATAGTGGGAGGAGTATATTTCTTAGTTTTTTTGTAGCCGCAAAGTAAATCATAATTAAAAATACCCATATACCAAGTGCTACAACAAAGTATCTATTTTCAGTTACACCATATGCGTTAATTCTTATTCCTATAGAAATAAACATCATGACTATTAGTGGGAGGATTGCCTTTGGGAAATACTTCATATACTTTTTAGTCCAGGTCTTTTCATTGAGTAATGGCGATATGAAAAATAAAACCGCTGCACTTATCACAGAATACCAAAGCACGAGATTAGATACAAGTCCTTCTGGCCACTGTCTTGTAATGATTATCTTTCCAAAATATATATATAGGATTATTGTATATACTGAAATAAGTGGCATTATTATATATAGCACAAGTACATTCAAAAGACGAGAGTAGTCGTTTAAAGTTAACTTTTCATTTTTTGTAGGAATCCCTGCAAGAAAAAATGATGGTGCAAATGTACCAGCAACAATAAGGAAAGTGTAATAGTAAAGTTCACCTTTTATATTAATTCCTAGAAGTTTATCAATTGTAAAAAGAATTGCCGAAAGCCCAAGATATAAAACTAAGGAGTATAAAACTGTAGTAAAAAATCTAGTGAAAACCCTTACAACAAAAATCTCAAAGTCCGGGCGGTCTGGGAGATATGATATTATAAGAAAAATCAAATAAAGAATAAGGCTAAATGCAATATATCTTGACATTGCAACCATCCTTATCATCCCAATCTCCTTTAGGAAGAGGTAATAATAAATGATTAGTAAAACAGTACCTCCTAAATAAGACACATATAGGGAGACCTTTTTGCACTTCTCTAATCCTTCAAAGTAAAGATTAATACACAGTGAAAGTGGAACCCCAAGGGCAAGTACCATAGTTATTCTACCAAGAGTTTCAATAAAATCGCCATTTGCTTGTGGTGCTATTTCTGATATATAGATAAGAAGTATAACACAGGCCGTTGATATACCAATCGTTTGTGGAAATCTATTAATACTGCTCACAATGCCTTTTACTATTGCATTAAATATTTTTTTCATTACAAACCTCCTTCTTTTTTAAATTTAGTTTTCTCCTTTAAGCTCCTTTATTTCCTTGTCCTTTATCTCAATTATCTTTTCATATTTTTCTTCCATTTCAGTCCAATTTTTATTTAGTAGATTTATTAGAGAAGCCATTTCATCGGAACTACCTGCTATACGATTAAATAGTAATAAATTAAGTGCAAGCACTTCTGGAATTTTATTATGAGAATATCTTAGCTGATGGTCAATTTCACCATAGCCTTCCTCAAAGATTGTTCTCACCTGAATCTCTGCTATAACCTTTTGACTGGTGGGGAAAAATTCTATCAAATAGTGTACAGAACGGTATCCTGATTTTCTAGAATGAATTTGAATATTAAGTTCATCAAACCTTTTAGTATCATCGCCTTCACGAACATTAGCAGTTATTTCAATTACTTTCCAAGTATTATAAATAAAATTATGTATTTCTTCCCAATCTTCTTTAAAAATATGTATTGCTCTAACCCCTATTAAATCATTTATTTCTTCTTTATAGTTGTCGATGGAAAATTGAAATTCTAAGCCATACTTTTCTTTTCGTCCAGGCGTTTTTCTAATTATCTTTTCTATTAACCTATCTGGTTCTTTAACTCTAGACTTTACTGAATGTATTTTTTTATGTGTTCTTAGTGTATCTGCTATAAATCCAGCCTGACTTTCATAACTACTCCTATAGCTATCAAAGTCAGTATATATTTCATTTAATACCGCCCAATCAATTTCATTTTTAATAATATCATCTTCATCAATATGAGTTTTGCTTAAGAAGTCGTCTTTTTTAAGATTCATGATTTCCCCCTAATTAATATAATATGCTAATGCACTTAAGTATATTATTAACACTTTTCATATACATTAATATTAAAATGGAGCAGAGTCGAAAGTTTAGAAGTGCCACTCGCTTTTTCTCTCATACAATTATCAAAAGTCCAATAGTAAGGAGTCATTGAAATAAGATTCCTTACATTGTCCCCATCATCTACATGAATATCGTACTTAACTTCTGCTCTGTCAATTAACTTAAAGCCCTCAAAGGAAATTTCTTTTTCCTCATGTTTTCTAGGGTTTACATATAATATTTCTTTTAATCCATATAAATGTTGAATGCCAGGTGTTATAACAATTAGCTTGCCATTATCCACTAGAACCCTCTTAAGCTCTGTCTCATCAGATGGTGCAAAGTTTCTAATAATAATATCTATGGTATTTGTCATTATAGGTAAGTTGAAATTACTTCCAACAATAAAGTTGATTTTTTTATCTCTTTTAGTAGCATAAGTAACTGCGGCTTTTGAAATATCTACACCGAAAAAATTGATTTTACTATTTTGAGTGTGGTTAGATTCACTTTCATAAATAGCTTCCTTTAACCTACATAAAAAGTACCCTTCTCCACAACCAGCATCAAGTATATTTACAGTATTTCCACTTATATTTGATATTATTATCTCATTCAATTTTTCAGAAAAGATGTGATAATATCCTTTATTTAAAAAGTCTCTACGACCTTCCATCATTTCTTTACTGTCTCCTGGTTCTTTTGTGTTCTTTTGGTTAGCTAGCAAAAGATTAATATATCCAATGCTTGCTATATCGTAATTATGATTATTTGTACATATATATTGCTTTTCATGTTTTTTTAGACACAAATTACAAACAGGACATTTTAATATAGATTCCATATTTTCTGTTGTCACAAAATCACTGCCTTCCTTAAAACCATTTTTTATACTATCCCTAATTTTATTCTTTGTTCCAAACTTTCATATAATGAGTTCCCTGCAATATGAGACATAAATTTACTTTCCCTTATATTAAATTCAATTCTTTTAACGTGATTTTTTTTCGCTCAAATCCACTCCAATTATATCTAATAAGAATATAAATATTGGTATTCCAAGAAGTAGTCCCCAAATGCCCATAAAGTGTTCTGACACTATTAATGTAACAAACGTAAAAAATATTGGAAGATGGGTGGTGTCAGACATAAGCTTCGGGTTCAAAACATAACTTTCAATAGCATGAATTAAAAAAATCATGATGAGCACAAAAACTACTTTAATTAATCCACCTATTTTAAATGCAATTAAACATAGTGGGATTAATGAAATAAATACTCCAGCTACTGGTACAAGACTTAAAATAAATATCATAAATGCAAGTGCTAGTAATTGAGGAAATCCCATTATAGTAAGTCCAATAATTGATAATACCGTGTTTGTAATAGCTATCATTATTTGAGCCTGTATTACTTTACCGAAAGAATTTAAAAAGTTAGTACCAAAATAGCTAATGTAGTTATATTCCACTGATATTTTGCTATGTTTAAATTTATATACAAATTTTAAGATACTGTCTTTCTCTAATATAAATATGAAGCTTATTAAAAGTGCCATAAAAAAATTCAAACTCCATTTCCCAAAATCAGTTACAAAAAGCATAATACTTTGGATACCAGATTTTGCATAACTGGCTATGTCAATTTGCTCTAATATGGGTGTGAAATAAACCATTATCCCACTAGTAGTCTTTGGAAATTTAATATACTCCATTTTATCTAGGATAAATATACTTTCTGAAATAGCAATAGGTATATACTTAACTAATAGAAGAACTATAGTTACTGCCATAAACATATATATAATTATAGTAATAATAGTTGGATTTACTTTTATAACTTTGTTCATTTGCTTAACTAATAAACATTGTAAACTATTTGCTAAATATGTAATCATAAAAGTTAATAAAACTAAATTGATAATGGATCTTATTAAATATGCAAATAACACTAAGGTAGCTAATAATATTATTTTTATTACTGTTTCTCTCTGAAATAACTGTTTAACTGTTTGCATTCAAGATGCTCCTTTATTTCTTTTATTTATTTTTAACTATTTCATTATATCAAATCATTTAACTGATTTCTATAAATAATTATTATTATAATAGCTGAAGAATGAGAAAAATAGTGTATACTATTAATATATATATTAATTTGAAAGTTTGGTGGTGATATTAAATGAAACCAGTAATGATGTTTGTAACTGAATGGTGTCCATATTGCAAAAAGGCACTTACTTGGATGGATGATATAAAAAAACAAAACCCAGAATACGCTGATATTGAAATTAAAATAATTGATGAAGAACTTCAACCTGATATAGCAAAACAATACACTTACTACTATGTACCTACCTATTATGTAGATGGTGTAAAAGTTCACGAAGGAGCCGCCTCTAAGAATATTGTTAGTAAAGTATTTGAAATGGCATTAAAATAGAAAACTATATATTAGGCATCTAAAAAAATAAACTAGCAATTAGACTAGTTATTTTTTTTTAGATACCTCATTTTTTCGTAATATTGTAATTCTAGTCTAAACTTCTTTTCAATTTCTTTATATTCCCCCAAACTGTGAAGCCTTATAAGAAAAATGTCGATCCCCTTTTCCATATTTACAATGTTTTTTCGCATTTTAGCTAAGGATACTTTATCCACGATTATCTTTCTTTTATATTTTTCTATATTATTGTTATCATATTGCATATCCTGCCTGATTGTTCCTTTTCTATTATTACATTGTATAATTTTAGTTTTTATACTCAATTCATTAGAATATGTCAAAAATACTCTTCTATAGCTTCTTAAAAATATTTTCTTAATAAATTTAAATTTTTCACTTTTTAGAAAAATCCGAAGAGCTTCATTATACTCTTTACTTTGCGCTCTCTCTTGTACTATTTTATTTTCTAATTTATTCATATGGAGCTTAATCAGCTTAATCTCCTGCTTGCAATGTTTGATTTTATTTTTTAGCTCTATTTGTTTTTTCTCGGAGTCTTTTATCTTTGATTTATTTATATCTATATTTCTAATAAACTCTTTCTTATATCCATCTAAAGCTTCAGTGTCAAATACAGGTATCTTTAAAAGATTACATATAGCATTTCTAGATTTAGTTAAATTTTGAACTTCACATTTCATCTCTTCTAAAATATCGCTGCTTAATTGAAATTCCATTACAGTAGCATTGTAAGTTTCATTATCATCTACCATCATTGTTACTACCTCTTTTCCATTTTAAAGCCAATAATTCATAAATGTATTTTACCATATTTGTGAAATTTCTGCAAAGTTCTAAAGCCATAGAAATTGCTAATTTAAAATATAAATTTTGTTTTAATTTTATGTATATATTTTTAAGCCTCGGATATACTATTACTGTAGTCAACTAGCCAACATTAATCACATAGTGGGGAGATGTTAGTTATGTTAATCAATAGATTTATAGTTTTAAGCGTAGGCAGTATTGCTAAGGCTAAAAACGGAGATTACTAAGTAAATCCATATGTAATTTAAAATATGGATTAGTAAAGCCAATGATTATTTAAAATAATCATTGGCTTTATGCATTTTTATTATTTTATTTTGCGGCTCTAGTTGTTGCTCTAGCGTTTCTAGGTTGTTGTCTTGCTGAGTGATTTCTTTCATTTCTCCTAGCATAACCGTTTGCTCCTGACTTTGCAGTTGAAGCTTTTTTTGTGTTATCATTACTAACAACTATTGGTAAATTGCTTGCAGGATAAGGATGCTCTTCTATTACTGGTATTGATTTTGCAATAAGCTTCTGAATATCTTTAAGAAATGGCTTTTCTTCGTCATCACAAAAGGATAATGCAACTCCACCAAGTCCTGCCCTGCCAGTTCTCCCTATTCTATGTACATAGGTCTCTGGTATATTTGGCAAATCAAAATTGATTACATGAGATAATTCCTCAACATCGATACCTCTTGCTGCTATATCTGTTGCCACGAGTACTCTTGTAATACCAGCCTTGAAATTATTTAAGGCAAGTTGCCTAGCACTTTGTGATTTATTTCCGTGAATAGCTTGAGCTTCTATACCTGAATTGTTAAGGTCTTTAGTGATTTTATTTGCACCATGCTTTGTTCTTGAGAATACCAAAGCAGAGGCTATGGACTTATCTTGTAGTAAATGAATAAGTAGAGGTTTTTTATCTTTTTTATCTACAAAATACACTGATTGATTAATAAGTTCAATAGTCGAGGAAACAGGTGTCACCGCTACCCTTACTGGATCCACAAGAATAGAATCCACTAGTTTTGAGATTTCTGGTGGCATAGTTGCTGAAAATAGCATGGTTTGCCTGATTTTAGGTAGTTGCGCTATAACTTTTTTTACGTCGCGCAAGAAGCCCATATCAAGCATACGGTCTGCCTCATCAAGTACAAACATTTCCACATGATGTATGTTTATAAATTTCTGTTGCATTAAATCAAGTAATCTACCGGTAGTTGCAATTAAAATATCTACTCCGCCTCTTAGTGCATCAGTTTGATTTTTTTGTGATACACCTCCGAAAATAACTGCACTAGTCAGATTCATATGTGTGCTGTAGGCATCAAAGCTTTCTCCAATTTGGATTGCTAGTTCCCTAGTTGGTGCCAGGATTAGGGCCTTTATATTTTTAGGTCCTTTTATAACCTTTTGCTTTCCACAAAGAATTTGAAGTATAGGAATAGCAAAAGCTGCCGTCTTTCCGGTACCTGTTTGAGCACAACCTAGAAAGTCTCTACCTTTCAATATACTAGGAATTGCTGCTTCCTGTATAGGTGTAGCTTCTACGTAGCCTTCAGTTACTAGTGCTTTTTTTATTGGCGTAATGAGATTTAAGTTTTCGAATAACATTATTTTCTCCTTTGGAAGTGGCTGTCTTGAACTTTAAATGTCGCAAATCACTGATATCCTATTATGAATCTTCTTGAAAATTGGAAACAACAACTTTCTTACATGATTATATTGCATCTAAGAAACCACCATTTATTAGTGATATGAGTATATTTAGGCTGATTAATCTTCATTTTAACTTTGACTTTATATGTCTTTATGTATAAATAAATTTGTTTCACTTATATCAACTTCAATTTTATATTTATTTTAATTTAAATGTTCATTGTACTCACACTTTCTAATTATAACATATTTTCGCTCTTCTTGCTATTCTTCTATTCTTATAGTGGATTGTATAGATTGTAGCTGAAGTGAATATAAATGATGATTTATCATAAACTATGTTTACAAAATATATTTTATTAAAAGAAGGAGCTACTCTTATGAATGAAAATTTTAATTATCCTATGACAGTACCTGAGCAAAAACAAGATAAACAACCAGGACTCGAGTCACTTATGAATCCAAAGCCTATTTTTGAAAATGCAAATTGTATAGGCTCTGGCAAATTAATGAATAAAGTTGCCTTAATTACAGGTGGAGATAGTGGAATTGGAAAAGCAGTTGCTTTGTCTTATGCCAGAGAAGGCGCAGATATTGCCATAGTATATCTTGATGAGCATGAGGATGCAGAAGGTACAAAAAAACTTATTGAAATAAAGGGCAGAAAGTGTATTTTAATCCCTGGGGATATAGGAAAAGACACTTTTTGCAATGAGGCTGTTAATAAAACAATAAGTGAGCTTGGTAAAATAGACATCCTTGTGAACAACGCTGCAGAGCAACATCCTCAAAATAGTATTGAAGATATTACAGTGGAGCAACTAGAAAAAACCTTTAAAACCAATATCTTTTCCATGTTTTATATGGTGAAAGCTACATTACCTCATTTAAAAGAAGGTGCTACAATTATAAATACTTCCTCAGTTACAGCCTATGAAGGCCACAAAACACTAATTGATTACTCCTCAACTAAGGGAGCAATAGTTACATTTACTCGTTCTTTAGCTCTTTCCCTGGCAAGTAAAAAAATACGTGTTAATGCCGTTGCTCCAGGCCCTATATGGACGCCTCTTATACCCGCATCCTTTAGTGCCAGTGAGGTTGGTAAATTTGGAAGTAAAACTCCCATGGGAAGGCCAGGTCAACCTGTGGAACTTGCTGAAACTTACGTATTTTTAGCTTCCGAAGGTGCTTCCTATATAAGTGGTGAAACTATCCATGTCAATGGTGGTGTGGTAATAAATGGCTAGTGACACCCACATAACATGTCTCTTGCCACATGTTATGTGAGTGTCACCTGGCATGTTTATCCACACATATAATAATAATCTATAGGCAATTATATATAGCAAAAGTATTTTTATAAAGGAGATATTATTATGAAGAAACACTCTGCTTTAATCTTTGTTGCTTGTTTAGTATGCAACATAGTAAATATAACAATATCACCTGTTGCAAATACTATTTTCACTGAAGAAAATACTAATATATATAAGGTAACAATGAAGCAAGACCTTCTATGCCTAATGATAGCTTATCCTGAATATATCACAAATATTGAAGAGAAAAATGGAAATATGTATTTAGTGCTGAAGTCAGGGAAAAAGTTAGTTTACGATGATAAAATAAGGAAAAACTCACAAGAAAAACTAATAAGCCCTGATCTTCAAGATACTCTAGAACAACTTTATCCCCTTTCACCAATTAGAAGTATTATGAGGACAGATTACGACCCTGGTCGTGGGCGGTCTTATGGATTATTAACTGAAGTATATGGGTCTTCTAAAAAAGATATAGAATCTAGACTTACAAAAGTTAAGATTGGATACAGTAATTATCAATTCAATGGGAGTAATAGTGCAGCGAGTTCACTGCAAGTTGTTATGAAAGAATTACTTCCCCTTTCACAAACAAACCAAAATGTGAGAAAATGCCTTCTTCCCTGCAGCGGTACTTTTAATTACCGCGTAATCTCAGGGACAAACAGATTAAGTCCTCATGCTTTTGGAATTGCTATAGATCTTGCTAGTGATAAAAGAGATTATTGGAAATGGGCTTCTAAAGAAGCAGGAGAAAAAAGATTAGCTTCCTATGCCAGTGAACTTGTAGAAACTTTTGAAAACAACGGCTTTGTTTGGGGCGGTAAATGGTCGCACTTTGATATCCTACATTTTGAGTATAGGCCTGAAATAATTTTAAAGGCACGCTACTTTACAAATATTATGGATTCAACAAAATCATGGTATGAAGGTGCACCATTACAACAATTGGCTATAAAAAATGCTATAGAAAAAATTGATGCATTAATAAAATAATAGGAGTACAAAATTATGAATTTTTTTAAAGGAGAAAATTTACAATGGTCCAAAATTAGAATGCTTATATTTATAATGCTTCTTTTGTTCATACAGCTATGTGCTCCTAACCACACCTATGCTGCCACAGATGAAGAAAAGAAAGAGGTTACTAGTTATATAGATCAAATTTTTCAAAGGAGAAATAAAGCTATATTAAGTGGTAATTTAGAATTAGTAAAATCAATTTATAACATGAACACAAAATATGGAACCTGGGCCTATGAATATGAAAAAAGAAAGATGAATTATATTAACAATTGGGCACAAAAACAAGGAGTTAAGTTTACAGATATTACGCCAACTATAATTATAAAAACTATTAAAGGTAATATTGATAATTTTTCTATTTACCTATTGTGTTCCACAGAATATAAGTATGTATATATAAATCAGCCAGAATTAGAAAACACCTCGAGAATTGGAACCTATCACATTTTAAAACTTACTAGTAAAGATGATTCTTGGATAATTTCTAAAGAATGGTATAAAGATCCATTTGGCGATTCATTAAATTTAGATAATATTAAGGCAGATTCTATACAACAATATATATTATCTCAAACTGCAAGAGATTTATCTACAATAGACAAGCGAAGAACCAAAGCAATAGAATATGCTGATAAATATTGTGGTGCTGCAAGTACCGCAGAATTTGAATATAAGTACAATAAAAAATATAGAGACTATAATCCTGAGGGTGGTGATTGTGCAAACTTTGCATCACAAATTCTTTTTGAAGGTGGAAAGTTCAGACAAAATTCTGCTTGGAACTATGATAAAAATGGAGCAACAAGTGGTTGGCTCAACGCAGATGGGTTTAAAAGATACATGACAAATAGTGGTAGAGCATCAGTAATTGCATATGGTAGCTACGAGAAAGTATACAAAGCTAGCTATAAACTACTTCCAGGGGATTTTGTTGCCTATGAAAAGAAAAATGACATTACTCATATTTCTGTTGTGACTGGTGCTGATTCAAAAGGATACTCCTTGGTTAGTTGTCATAATTCAGATAGAAATAAAGTACCTTGGGATCTTGGATGGAGCGATAAAAGCATTAAATTTTGGTTAGTTAGAGTTCATTATTAATAAAAAACATTAAAAGCTGAGGGTCATTAAACCTTCAGCTTTTAATATTTGATGCCACCAATTATATCCCAATTGCCATGTGGGTATTTCTTAAATTTCCATAATAATAGGGAAAATAATTGGTCTACGATTTGTTTGTTGGTATAAATAGCGCTCTACGGATTTTTTCATATTAGATTTTAATACATACCATTCAATAATTTTATTATCTAAGCATTTATTAAGTTCAATCCTAACAATTTCTTTTACTTCACTAATTAATTCATCTGATTCTTTTGCATATATAAATCCACGAGTGATTATATCTGGACCTGCAATAATACTATAAGATTCCCTTTCTAAGGTAACTACTATTGTGAGCATTCCATCTTCTGCTAAGTGCTTTCTATCTCTAAGCACAATACTTCCTACGTCCCCCACCCCTAAACCATCTACAAATACAGAGCCAGTCTGTACTCGCCCTGCTACTCTAGCTTCATCCTCTGTAATTTCTAATACTTGCCCGGTTTCCATAGTAAATGTATCTTCGGATTGCATACCCAATTGTTGTGCTAATTTAGCATGCTGCCTTATATGTCTGTATTCGCCATGAACTGGCATAAAATATTTAGGATGAACTAAGGCATGAATTAATTTTAATTCCTCTTGATAGGCATGACCGGATACATGCACTTCTTCTAAATCCTCATAAATTACCTCTGCCCCTTTTTTGAATAATTCATTAATTACTCTAGATATAAGTTTCTCATTTCCAGGAATTGGAGATGCAGAAATAATATACAAGTCCTCTGGTTCAATGGCAATTTTTCTATGGGTAGCAAAAGCTATTCTAGCAAGGCCTGCCATTGGTTCTCCTTGACTTCCAGTAGTTATTATTGTAATGTTTTTATTGTTGTAATTTCTCATATCATCCATTCTTATAATAAAACCTTCTGGTATATGAAGATATCCTAGGTCCATAGCAACTTGCGAGATGTTCTCCATACTCCTTCCACTAAAAACAATTTTCCTATCATACATTACAGAGGCATCTGCTATCTGCTGCATTCTATGAATGTTTGAGGCAAATGTGGCTACAATAACTCTTCCCTCAGCATTAGAAAGTATTCTAGTTAAAGTCTTTCCTATGGCTTTTTCTGAAATTGTATGGCCTTCCCGTTCTACATTTGTGCTATCCGCCATAAGAAGCATTACGCCCTCTTTACCTAAATTCGAAATACGTTCTAGATCCATGACTAATCCATCAATGGGGGTAAAATCAATTTTGAAGTCACCAGTATGTAATATAACACCCAGTGGTGTGTGAATAGCAATAGCACAGGAGTCAGCTATGCTGTGAGTGACCCTTATAAATTCTATTTTAAAATTTTTTAGGTCTATTATATCTCCAGCATTTACATTATGTAGTTCACAACCAGTTAACATATTGTGTTCTTTTAACTTATTTTCTACAATACCTAATGTGAGCTTTGTGCCATAAACAGGTACATTTAATTGCTTTAAAATGTAGGGTAATGCTCCTATATGATCCTCATGTCCATGAGTTAAAAAAATACCTTTAACTTTTTCTGCATTATTTTTTAAATAAGATATATCCGGAATTACTAAATCCACACCATACATTTCCTCATCTGGAAAGGATATACCACAGTCTATAACAATAATTTCCTCCTGATATTCAAAAGCCGTTATATTTTTACCTATTTCTCCAAGTCCACCTAGTGGAATAATCTTTATGCACTGTTCATTTTTCACACAACTCTCCCCTTCGTTTATATCATTATACTATTAGTTTCATTTTCTTTATTTTGCCTTATATTGTGAAATTAATACCTTTTTTTGAAGATTCCTTATAGAAGAGTGGAATATAGTATAACTTATATTCATAGGGAATTTAAAATATCCAATGAAGGCACATTAACTACTCTTTTAAAGAATACTAAAAAAATTAATGAGCACCCTAATAGTATAGATAAAACCGTTAAATCAATAAACTATAAGGAGATAAACTAATATGAAAACTGAAGAACAAATCAAGTCAGAAGTATCTAGGCAGGTTATTGACAGTATGAAAACAACTCTAAATGAAGAGCTAACTCAGGTGGAAAAAGAATTCGAAGAAACTTATAAAAGCAAACTTGAACAAGAACTGCAATATTCATTAGACCTCGCAGAGACTGGCCTACAGCACACTTCTAGCAAAACCTTAAAAGTTGAAAACAAAAAACTAATGCAGCAATTAGATAGTATAAGAGTTGAGAAAATGAAAGTTGAGAACAAGTTAAAAACATTAAATGAATTTGAAAATTTATAGTTTTAAAGGGTCAATAAATCAATTTAAATAAAAGCCCATGAATATCATGGGCCTATATTTAAATTGTACTTAGCAATAAGTCAGTAGTATATATAACAGCCCTTTCAATATTCTTTAAATCTTCCTCAGTGGGTGCAAACCTAATCCTTATAGGTAACTGTATATCAATCATTCCAGTCTCCTTTATTATATCAGAAGTGTTTAATAATTTAATGTTGGCTTGTTTTAGATAGTCTTGAACTACTTCTATAGCCTCTCCACTCCAGCCATAAGATCCAAAAACAGCTCCTAACTTATTTTCTAGATTTATTGTACTAAGACTTTTTAGGAGCTCTTCCATATTGCCAATCATATCTGCATATTTTGTAGAAGTTCCAAAGAAAATTGCTTGAGCTTCACTAATAGCGTGTATAACTTCTTCCCTTGGCGCACTATTAATATCTATAGCTTCTGAAACTATACATTGTTCTTGAAATTTTTCCACTATAAATGAGGCGATTTTCTTTGTTCTACCTGTCATTGAGGAGTATAAAACTAGTGCTTTTTTGCTTATATTTGTGTTTTTACTCATAGTGTCATAAATATCTATATAGCTTTTTACATCCTCTCTAAGAATAAATCCATGGGAGGGGGCTATCATCTTTATATCCAGTGGTTTAATTTTTTCAATCATGTTTTGAACATACCTTCTATGAGGATGCATTATTAAATTGTAATAACCAATATAATCATTTTTAATATCTTCTTTTGCACTATCATTAAAATATTCATAGTTTGCTATATGAGTACTAAATATATCACAAGAAAATAAAATTTTATCTTCTACGCAATAGGTTACCATGGTTTCTGCAGTATGAAGATATGGTGTTTCTATAAAACTAAGAGTCTTACCTCCTATATCAAGAGTATCCCCATCTCCTACAACTATAAACTCCCTTTTATGAAGCTTATACATTTCCTTAAGTTCAATTACCGCAAGCTTTGAACATACAATTACAGCGTTTTTGGCAAATGTAGCTAAACTTCCAAGTGCACCAGAATGATCTGGCTCTGTGTGGTTTATTACAATGTACGCTATCTTTTCAAGATCTATTATATTTTTTAAGTTTTCTACAAACTCTCTTCCAAATTTCATATCAACAGTGTCAATTATTGTAGGCTTTTCAGTCATTAATAAATAACTATTATAAGTGGTTCCCTTGGTAAGTGTTAATCTATGAAATGGTACATCTCTATCATCGACCTTCCCTACCCAAAATATATCTTTATTTAACATTATATTATTTTCCATTATATTTCCCTCCTAAATTTTATTTATCCTGGCTTAGCTTTCTTTCTATATTCTTATCTTACAATCTTTTATCTTTATTAAATATGATTTAAATCAAAATATAAAAAAAGTATAAACTCTGTTTAATAATGATTAGGCAGTTTAAGCTAAAAATGTTATTATAAAATAAGTTAAATAAAAATTAAAAATACATTTGGTAGGTGATATATACATGGAACAGTGTAATTGTACAAATTGTAATACTACTCTTTGCGCTAAAAAAGTACCCATATTTTCTTTCCTGTCTGATGAGGAACTAAAAAAAATAGTGGATATGACTGGGCATAAATCTTACAAGAAAGGATCTATACTATGCCACGAGGGTGAGAAATCTGATACCTTATTTATAATCAATGAAGGTGGAGTAAAGATCTCAAAGCTCACCAAGGACGGTAAAGAGCAAATTGTTCATATCTTAACTAGTGGAGATTTTTTTGGAGAATTGAGTCTTTTCAACAATAATGAAACCTATAATTTTGACGTTTATGCTATATCAGACACAAAGATATGTACACTAACAAAACAAAACATGGATGAAATTCTTAAGGATAATCCGCAAATAGCTTTAAAGCTTCTACAGGTAATCACGAAACGTCTCAGTGACACTGAAAATCTAGCTCAGAATCTGGCTACTAACGATGCTGAAATTCGAATAGCCTATATGCTTTTAGAGTTTACAGAAAAATATGGGGTGACCACTCCAGAAGGATTGCAAGTTAAACTACCTATTAGTAAAGAAGAAATGGCAAGCTACGTGGGAGTAACAAGGGAAACCATAAGTAGGAAGCTTAGTATATTTGAAGAATTAGGTATTATAAGCCATAAAGGTAATAAGCTACTTATGATAAAAAAATTAGATATGTTAAAAGCCTATGTGGAGTAATTATTTAGATGGACCTGAATTTGACTTATTCTTTTCAATATAGTATGATTTTTTTAGTGAATAAATATTACATTATGCGTTATTTGTATATTTTAAATAGATAAGGAGAATTAACACACCATGAATATTTCTACAAAAGGAAGATACGGTTTAAGGGCAATGGTTGATATCGCTGTGAATTCATTGGGAAACTATATTCCCCTAAAGGTTATCGCTGAAAGACAAGACATATCAGAAAATTACCTAGAGCAAGTGTTCTCAGTACTTAGAAAGGCTAAGCTTGTAAAAAGTGCAAGGGGATCACAGGGTGGTTATACCCTAGCAAAAGAAGCCTCAAAAATCACTGTAGGAGAAGTTTTAAGAATTCTTGAAGGTGATTTAAGTATTACTGGCGATGATGATGGGGCATTAGGAATTGATAAAACAATAAAAGTTTGCATAAACACCATGGTATGGCAAAAGGTTAATGAGCAAGTTAATAAAGTTATGGATGCTGTTACACTACAAGATCTTGTAGAAAAGTATAATACTTTGAATACAGAATATACCCTGGACTTTATAATATAAATGAAGAATAATAACACTAAAAAAATCTAAGTGTTATTATTCTTTATTTATTTTGATTTACTGGCTTTTAGTTCATTTTCAATAGATTCTAGAATTACTTTCCTACTGTTTTAGCGAATCTGATTTTCTACTTAGTAATAATGAAAAAAATAAATTTGCTATTGCATATTTAGGTTGACTTAAGGCAATAAAACTTCTTGTTTTAATTATAAGGGGGGATATTTCATTTATATTTGGTTCATAAAATACCAGAGCCTTATTGAGATTGTCAACTTTACTTATTAAAAGGATATTATTTGCTTCTAATGTTACTTTTTTATAATTTTCATATTCTTTCATAATTTCATCAATTAGTTGCTCTAAACTGTATAGCTGTATTCTATGTATTCCTAAACATTCTGAACATATTTCGGCCATAGAAATAATGACACTTTGTGCATTTAATTCACCCGTTACATATTTTCTTATTTTTCTTAGTAGTCTAAATTTAATGCTACTTACAATATTAGAAGTACTTTCATTTATATTTACTCCATAGAATGCATATATTTTTTCGATTTCTCTTAATTGTAAATCCTTAACATATTCATTCTTACTCTCATTACAAGTATCAGAATTTACAATGTAGTACTGTTTTCCAATTGTCCTCCCAAACGCCCTGAGAGTATCAAAATAACCAATTTCTATATTGTTTTTAGAGTTTTCTATATTAAACTGAAGTGTTCTTCCAAGGTATTCAGAATTCTTAATATAGATAATTTTATTATTGCTTGTATCAACCTTCTTTATCCTACCTAGACCAGAAACATCTACTAGGATGATGTTTTTACTTTTCTCAAATATTAATGAAATAGGTATATTATCATATATCCCTCCATCTACATATCTTTTCTTATCAATAATTTGAGGTTTGAACGTAGGAAAACATGAACTTGCAAGCAAATATTCTATAAGCTTACCTTCAGGAATATCTTTTATAAAAATATTTATTGGTTTAAAATCTGTTAAAGAAAACGTGACAATGCCAAAATCAATTTTTGATTCTCTTATTTTCTTTTCATCAATCACTTTGAATAATAGTTCTTTTAATGGAGTGACATCCATACCCCCTAATAAAAATGAATTTTTTATAGTATTAATAATTGACGCTAAGCTTAAGTTTTTTTGTGTTAATATATCCTTTTCTTGTCCAAAATTAATAATTTTGCTCATGGTCAAATCATTCCAAAGGTTATAAGCTATATCATAATCTCCTTGCACCATTATAGCTCCATTTAAAGCCCCCACAGAGGTGCCTACAACTACTTCCACATGAATGTCCAATTCATTCAAAGCTTTCCAAACTCCTATTTCATATGCTCCTTTAGCACCTCCGCCACCTAAAACCACTCCGTATTTTTCATTATTCATCATAATCTTCTCCTCATATTATTCCTACTATGATTTTACCATTGTTAAATAGAATAAGATGTATCAAAATTGTAACTTGAGGTAAAACAACACAGGTATCTCACCTGTGCTGTTCAAAATATATCCTTAAATTAGTAAAGAAGTGTTTTCCTTTGCATAAACAGTTCTACAAAAAAAGGGTCCCACTTAAGGACCCTATACATACTTTCTCATATGCTTTAATGCGTTTTTTTCTACTCTAGATACCTGTGCTTGTGATATACCTATTTCATCAGCTACTTCCATTTGAGTTTTTCCATCGAAGAACCTCAGATTTAAAATTAACTTTTCTCGATCTTTTAATTTTTTCATTCCCTCATTAATTGATATATTTTCAAGCCAACTATCATCTGAGTTTTTAGTGTCGCTTATTTGATCCATCACATAGATTTCATCTCCACCATCATGATAAATTGGTTGAAATAAGGATACTGGATCTTGTATAGCATCTAGTGCAAATACTACGTCCTCCCTTGGTAATTGTAATTCTTTAGCTATTTGAGATATAGTTGGTTCCTTGTTGTCTTGATTTACCAATCTATCTCTAACTTGTAATGCTCTATATGCAATATCCCTTAATGACCTACTAACTCTTATAGAGTTATTATCTCTTAAGTATCTTCTTATTTCCCCTATAATCATGGGTACTGCATATGTTGAAAATCTAAGGTTTAGACTTAAATCGAAGTTATCAATGGATTTCATTAACCCAATACAGCCTACTTGAAATAAATCATCTACGTTTTCTCCTCTATTATTGAAGCGCTTTATCACACTTAAGACCAACCTTAAATTCCCTTCAATAAATTTTTCTCTACACTCATACTCGCCATTTTGTATCCTTAGTAGTAACTCTTTCTTTTCTTTTTCCTTTAAAACAGGCAATTTCGAGGTATTTACTCCACATATTTCTACTTTGTTGAACATCATAAGGTCATCCTTCCCTTCAGAGTAATTGCTTTTAAATTATGTCCTTATGATTTATCTTTTATACTACAGACAACCTTATTATATTTTATTAAAATTTTCACCTTCAAATTTTATCGGTATTTTGCTCTGATTTTTAATTCCAACAGCAACAAAAGAATACGTTTATCATTTCAGATCCATCAGTTGAATTTACTTGAATATCCATAATTCTTTTTCAAATATCATACTGCTCTTTTGTAAAATATCTGCTATTTTCTATTAGTATAGACTTTTATTTTTATTTGTATTTCTCAATATATTCTAAAAGTGCCATGCTAATCAAATCCATGCTCTTATACTCTTTATATTTCTCTGAGAAATCTTTAAACTGTCCCAAAACATCTGTATACAATCTAATAGTAGTCGTAGTCTTAAATTCTCCGTTAAGAATATCTTCATTAATTTTTAATTCTTGTGTTTCTGGTACATCAATTATAATTTTATAATCTGTTATTTGCTTTTCTAGTTTAGTTTTATCTGCTACTTTTTTCTCTTCTTTTACAAAATCATAAGCTAAATCAATAGCTTCCTCTATGCTATCCGAATTAAAACGCATGTATGGTACTTCATCATTTAAAATTAAACAAAATTTAGAACTTGATTCGATTTTTACCTTATATCCTTCATCTATTAGTTTTTCTAATTTATTCATTTTTCACACACCTTTTATTTATATATTTTTTTAAACCTCTCTTGGGATACCTTCTTCAGTTTGAACCCTAATCTTTATACATTTATTATGCCATACTTTAATATATATTATGAAAATTTTGCAAAGTAATTACGTAAGTACTTAATAGGAATATAATAAACCTTGGAACACAAAACTCTAGCTCCAAGGTTAAGTAGCAGACTACAATTCACGATATTTCTCTGAGCATTTGTTTAAGGATTCTTTTTAAATATCTTTTAATTCTAATAAAAAAACACTTCCAGATATATATAAAATGTTTCGTCTGTCACTTCACTAGTTTTTTCTTTCATAGCCTCTGACATTACTTACGTGCCCTTAATCACCGCGACCTTTTTAAATCAACAAAAACCTTATTATAGGGGGATACTTAGCTCAATTATATGATGAACAGTATAACCTTGTGTTACTAAACCTGTCCTATAATACTCAACGATATCCATACCATAACAACTAACAATCAAACTATCTCTAACCCTTATCCAATCCTTAGAATTAAAATCCTCTAATACTTTCACAAAATAAAAAGCACCCAAGTTAATGGATACTTTCTAAAAATTACTATCATAATACTATTACCATCTTATTTGTTACATTCATTTCTAAGCGTGTTTATAAACTTAGCTATTTCTATTGCCATTTCTTCACTATTTGCTTTATTTTTAATCAATCCATTTTCTATTGCTGCTATTGTAATTTCCTTCAAATATTCTTCATCCATATTTTCGCCTCCCCTCTATAAAACTGCATATACACTACATAATTCTATATAAGGAAGTCTTATCCTTTGTAAATCAATTCCAAAAGAAAAATAAAAACACCTAAATTAATAGGCGTTAATGTCATTCTATTAACTGCTTCATCTATTTTGTAAACTTTCATCTTATATGTGACATATTGTTTGATGTGCAGATGTGTAACATCTTCAAGTTCTAGTATTTTGTACTCATGGTCTACCCAAGTGTGAAATAGTGCATTATTATTTTTGTATCCCTTCTGTATCTTTGGTGAATAGTTCCTAATCTTAATTTCAAATAAAAATTCTTTCAATACATCATTTAATTGCATAAAAAAATCACCCCTATTGTTGTTTTCATACAACTTTAAGAGTGATTTTACGTATATCATCGTGTAGAGGATTGACTATTTAACATTTGTCATAGTCTAATGAGTTTTTGTACATATGTCGTAGTCAAACCTCATCTTTTAATCAATCCAAATTTCTTCTAAACCATTGAAATCGCTTACTTATCCCTCAAATTCCTCAGGGAACTCTGCATTATGATAAACGTCTTGTACATCGTCATCATCTTCAAGCATATCTATAAGCCTTTGTACCTTACCTGCGCCTTCTAAGCTAACAGGTATCATGTTATCTGGTATCATTGTAAGCCTTATTAATTGATATATACCATTATGGAATACATACATAAACCATCATGTAATCATAGTATACCATTATAAATCGGCTGAAATCAACTGTTTCATGATGGTATACATTGCATTATTTTAATTTCAAAAATCTACATTAATATATACATTAATCTTAATCTTAATTCTAGTAATATCTATGCTCATATATACATTAATCTAAATACAAAAAAAATAAGGTATAAGGAAAAATCCCGATACCTTATTAATTATTATTTATCATCTAAATATCCTTTATTTTCTGTGTTAGGATTACTTAATATTCCTGCAAGTGTTAATATACCTAATAAAGCATCTACTAACATTTTATAAGAAACTGCTGTTAATCCTATAACTGCATATAATCCGTAATTACCTAAAATTAATCCGATAAATGCAAATATTGAAACCCAAAGTCCTACATTTTTTAATTTGCTCTTGTCCATTTTAATAAACCTCCTACGACAATATATTGTCTATGTATATTTTTAATTTACTCTTAGCACTCTGAGTATTTAATCCATCAAGTCCATCTTCTATTAATGCCTTATCGTCAGCACCTCTTATCCCTACTCGATTACAAACCTTCTGTAATTCAAGTATCCTATTTATAATAGGCTTAGTCTCCACTTTAACTGTTCCACCTATGATATGAATTACACCCTTTGCTATTGCAAATCCCATACTATTAGGATTATATAAATTGCAATCTGCTTTACTATCTACAAAAAACGGTTCTAATAGCACACAAATTGCTTTAGTATGACCAGTTACATATAATGAAGGTCTTTTTACTCCTCTTGATTTAAAACCTAATTTACATACTTCTGTTAAAATGGATTGTCCATATTTTGCACCTGCATCACTGGCTACTTCCATTTCTGAACCCATTGCATCATTTGTACTTTTAAATGCATTTGCATGAAAACATAAATGTAATGCTGCTCCACTAGCATCAGATTTTTTCACTCTATAAGATAAAGATTCTTGTAACGTCATATTTCCACTCGGAGTGCAATTCACTAATGTATGACCATTTCTTATAAGTTCATTTACGCATATATTTCCATACTCTCTCACTACTGTTTCTTCTATAACATAACCACTTGCACCTCTGTCATTTCCTGTTCCATGACGATAATCATATGAAATAATCATTTATATATCCCTCCCTAAATTCTAAAATAATCCACTTTGGATTGCATAAAAAAAGAACCCAAGTAAGCTTGTTACCCAAATCCCCATAAACCATTTCATCGTTGATGTTAAACTCTTAATATTTTCACATAGATTTTTTATCTCTGTTTTAAATTCCCTACCATCTTGTTTTAAATTATCTATTTCCCTACTGTGTTCTTTTAAAGTTTCAGCATGTTCATTTATTTTTAATTCTATAGTTTCGCTATTCATTTTTACTTCACCTACCTTTTTATATTTTTAGACATCAAAAAGAGGACTATGAAAGTCCTCTTAGTTTTTGTGTCTATTAATTTGATACGATAAATTATTAACTTTCCTCTAACAATTTATCGTATTCATTTAGTAGATCATCTAGCCTTTGGCTAAGTGCTACTAATTCGGGGTCAGTTAGCTTTTCTTTTTCGTTCATTAGCTTATACATCAAAGCTCTAAGTTTTTCAATTCTATATATTATTTCTATTGATGGCATAATACCCCTCCTTCCATTGCTAATTGTAGCGAAAAAAGGGATATAATGTATAGGAAAAATAAGATAAAATAATTGTAATTTAATATAGTATTAAATGCACTCTTTCAACTGCCTCAGTTAGTTCTATCTATTTAATTTCTCTTCTAAAACCTTATTATATTGATTTAATGATGCATTTAAAATTTTACTTATATTCACTACCTCTGAATCAACTAAATTACCTTTTTTATCTTCGATTAAAAAAATAACTTTCTTTTAAAATTTCTACATCTTTAAATAAATCCTCTATTTCGGATATTACAACACCTCCCCAAATAGTATTTAGCATTGTACCATATATTATTTTAGTTGCTTCAGTATAATTTGTTAATTCATAACAAAATAAAAACGTCACAAACCTTAGATTGTAACGTTTAATAATAATGCTATCTACTACAGAAAATTATAATCCAACATCTGAAAGCTCAACTTTAATATTCTCACTTTTATTTCTTATCTTACTAGT